>JANYCY010000070.1 GCA_025360045.1 Janthinobacterium sp.
TGCGTGCCGTTTATCGTGTTTGCCCAATGCATATCAAAACAATTTTGACCGACAATGGCACACAATTTACCGACCGGTTTACCAGTAAAAGCAAGGTTCCCAGTGGTAATCATGTATTTGATCGTGAGTGCACGCGCCTAAAAATAGACCATCGCTTAATTCCGCCACGCCACCCGCAAACCAACGGTATGGTAGAGCGATTTAATGGTCGCATTAGCGAAGTGGTGCAACAAACACGCTTCGCCTCTGCTGCCGAACTAAAAGGCACGTTAAGCAATTATTTGAAGATCTACAACCAGCATATTCCCCAGAAAGCATTGGGTCATGAAACACCCATTCAAGCAATGAAAAAATGGCAAAAAGCCAAACCCGAATTATTTAAAAAACGAGTCTACAATCAGGCGGGACTTGATACTCTTACCAGATACGGATGCGCTCTTTGCTCGGCTTATACATCGCGTCGCCTTCTTTTACGTTAAAAGCTTTATAAAAAGCATCGCTATTCACCGCTGCGCCATTGGCGCGGAATTGGCCGGGGCTGTGGGGGTCGGTTAGCAGCATTTGTAGGGTCATGGGTTCGCGCATTTTGCTGGCCCATACTTGGCTCCAGCCTAGGAAAAAGCGCTGCTCGCCGGTGCGCCCGTCTATTTTGGCTGCGGGCTTGCCGCCTAATGACAATAGATAGGCTTTATGCGCCACCGCTAGGCCCGATAAATCGGCGATATTCTCACCCAAAGTGAGTTGGCCATTTACATGCTTGCCAGGAATAGGCTCGTAGGCATCGTATTGGGCGACTAATTTGCTGGTGAGTGCTTTAAATGCTTTGTCATCTTGCTTGCCCCACCAATTTTTTAAATTGCCATCGCCATCATATTGGCTACCTTGATCATCAAAGCCATGTGATATTTCATGGCCAATGACGCCGCCAATTGCGCCGTAATTCACCGCATCATCTGCATTTGGATCAAAAAATGGTGCTTGCAAAATAGCGGCAGGGAAAACAATTTCATTCATGCTGGGGTTGTAATAGGCATTGACGGTTTGTGGTGTCATTCCCCATTCTTTACGATCAATGGGTTTACCTAGTTTATTCAGCTCACGCGCGCTAGAAAACAACTGGGCACGTTGTAAATTACCCAATAAATCATCCGCTTTAATTTCTAATGCGCTGTAATCAATCCACTGATCTGGATAGCCAATTTTTACGGTAAATTTAGATAATTTTTCTTGCGCTTTTAGCTTGGTTGCCGCACTCATCCAAGTTAAATCTTTAATCGAGCTACGATAAGATGCCAATAGATTATTGACCATCACATCCATTTTAGCTTTTGCTGCTGGCGTAAAATGCTTGGCAACATATAATTCGCCTACCGCTTCACCTAAGCTACTACTTGTGGCGGCAATGGCTTTTTTCCAACGCGGCTTTTGCTCTGGCACGCCAGAGAGGGCTTTACCATGAAAGTCAAAAGCTAGATCGGCATAGGCTTTGGGCAAGGCATTGGCGTATTGATCTAATACTTTAAATTTAAGCCATACTTTTACCGTGGCTAATGGCGTTTTTGCGAGTGTTTCACTCATTGCTTTAATATAACTAGGCTGAGAAACGATAACTGGCCCAGATTGATTGGCGATGCCCATTGCTTGCCAATATTCATCCCATGCAAAATCTGGGGCTAGTTTTTTTAATTCAGCTAATGACTTTTTATTATAGGTTTTTTGCGGATTGCGATTATCTACCTTGGTCCATTGCGCTTGCGCCAGCTCGGTTTCCAGTGCCAATAAAGACGCAACATCGACCTGTGTTTCACCAGATAATTTTAATAGACTTTCAAAATAAGTGCTTAAGGCTTTACGTGCAGCAAGGAATTTCTCGTCCGATTTTAAATAATAATCGCGATCAGGCAAGCTTAGGCCCGATTGATGCACATTTACAATATATGCCGTTGAGTTTTTTTCATCTTGCCCAACATAAATACCTAAAGGCGCATAGAGGCCTGCTTTACTCAGCTGAGCCAATTGCCCAGCTAATGCTTTCTGATCATCAATAGCGGCAATGGCGGTAAAATTTGCTTGCAAAGGCGCTAAGCCACGCTGCTCTACCAAGGCTTCATTCATATAGCTTTGGTATAAATCACCGACTTTTTTAAGTGCTGTGCCTGGCGCGCCATTTTGGCTTGCAGCCGTTTCAACAATAGAGCGAACTTGTGCTTCAGAGAGATCTCTTAAAATAAGAAACGCACCATGCGAAGGCTTATCGCTAGGGATTTCAGTATTTTTCAACCAATGACCATTTACCGCATGATATAAATCATCTTGTACTCGAACGCTTGGATCAAAACGCCCAGCATCCAGCCCAGAATAGCTTGCAGCCTGTGCGCCAAACGCTAAAGTTGCAGCAATAAGAGTTAAAGCAAACTTTTGTTTCATTCAATAGCCCCGTTATGGGTGCGCCATCCATTTTAATAAATGACACACAGGAATTAGTTTAAGCAATCGGTGGCATATAATGCCCTAAGCATGTTCAATCGTGAAATAAAAACAAAGCAATACAATAAAAACACATTAGAGCCACCTTATATACAAAAGATGTGCTAAAGTTTTCACGAATTGCGTCGATACTTGGCATAATGACTGAATTAGCAAGTCACACTGGCCAGTGACGAAGGATGACATACCATGAAAATCGACCAATCAAAACCTCTCAATCCTGCACTCACCCGCAGCAATGACCGCGTAGCCCCCAATAATTCAGCCAACACTGAACGCAGCAGCTCAGACAGCGTCACCATCAATCCGCTGGCAGCTAAACTCAACCAAATCGAGCAAAGCAGCAAGCCTACATTTGATGCAGAGCGTGTTGAATCGCTCAAAAAAGCTATCAGCGAAGGCCGCTTCACGGTGCGTACTGACGCCATTGCTGGCAAAATTATTCAGAGCGCGCAAGAACTTCTAGGCAAGTAAAATGACAACGATCGAGCCTTTAGATGGGCTGCTTCAACAAGCAAGCAGCAGCATGCATACGCTACTGGGCCTGCTGCAAGAAGAACAAAGCTTTTTGGTATCCAATCAACTCGATTCCTTACTGCTGCTGACTACAAAAAAACAATCCGCTGCATTTGAAGCAGAGCAAGCAGGGCAAGCACTTAGCCAATACTTTAGCGCGCAAGGCATTAACCCTCAGAGCGATATTGATACTTGGTTTATGGAGCAGCACCCCAGCGCTTTAACAGCGTGGCATTTATTATTAGAAAATACCCGCCAAGCCGCCGCATTCAATAACAGCAACGGCAAATTAATTGAAGTTCGTCAGCAGCTAATCAATGGCTTTATGCAGCAAGTTTTAGATGCTAGCCATAACAGCCCTCTTTACGCCCCCGATGGCAAATTGACCTCGCTCCCACAAGGGCAGCGACGCGATCTGGCCTAAGCCTAGCTTAAACACTCAAGGGTTTTGCGCAAGCAAACTACGCCCGCCTTCAAAGCGTTGCGCAAAATAGGGGCTGGACATCGACTCCACCCTGACCTTTCCCTTAGACGAAGGCGCATGAATAAAGCGCCCATCGCCCAAATAAATCCCCATATGCGAGAACGAGCGACCTAGTGTATTAAAAAACACCAGATCCCCTGCCTGCAGTTGATCGGTGGCCACGGGGCGAGCTAGGCTGGCAATTTGCGCGGCATTATGCGGCAGCACCGCGCCCACGGCGTTTTTAAATACAAAACTCACCATCCCACTGCAATCCAAGCCCGCTTCGGGGTTGTTGCCACCAAATTGATAGCTCACATCCAGCAAACCTAGCGCATACATCACGACTTCGCGCCCAGCACCATCGGCTTGAATATTACTCAAGGATTTAGAGGCCGAATAAGCCACTTTAGGCCGCGTTGGCGTAGAGCTACACGCGCTTAAAACTAAAATACTCAGCAATATTATCTTCTTCAATCTAAATCCTTTATGGCTTGGCACATATTCACTTCCCGCGACGAAACGTCGTCATTCCCGCGTGCCTTGAGCGGGAATCCAGCGGCGCTACTGGATCCCCGATAAAACCATTCGGGGATGACGATTTGATAAGTCATACGAGATGCTATTTCGAACTTATCCCAAGTACTTTTAATTAGCCATCCACCGGGTTTTGCGGAGTCGCTAGAATCAATTGATAAAACACTAAATCCAGCCAACGACCAAATTTAAATCCTGCTTGCTTAATGGTGCCCGCATGATTAAAACCCAGCTGCTGATGCAGGGCAATGCTGGCGGTATTTTCTGCATCAATTCCACCAATTAAGGTGTGATAGCCCTGCTCTTGGGCTTTTTCAATAATAAGTAGCAATAATTGTTTACCCAAACCTTGCCCACGATAATCAGGATGGATATAAATCGAATGTTCAATGGAGTATTTATAGGCAGGACGCACACGAAATGCGCCATAAGATGCAAAGCCTAATAAAACACCGGCCTCATTCTCAATCCCTATCACTGGCAAATGATGGGCTTCTTTATCAGCGAACCAATCCACCATACTCGCTAAGGGCCGAGGAGTGTAATCATAAAGCGCTGTTGAGCTTGCAATAGCCTCGTTGAATATAAAGAGAATCTGCTCAGCATGCAGTGCATAAGTACAAGAAACAATCCGCATTATTTACTCTTCGCTCTATTTATTAAATCAAAAAAAACACCGCAGGATTGCTCCCACGGTGTTTTTGTACCTACCACCTTCTAAATAGAAGGCCGCTATTAAGAATGCGAGCGCTTGTAATCTACATCGCAATCAGTCAGTACAATCACACGTGGATGTGTTTGCAAGAATGATGCTGGCACTTGAGTCGTGATTGGGCCATTTAATGTGCGATCAAGGATTTCTGCTTTTTCTGCGCCTTTAACTACCAATAGAATAGACTTGGCATGCAAGATTGAACCCATGCCCATCGTTAATGCATGGGTTGGCACTTCATCAATGCTATTAAAAAAGCGTTTATTCGCTTCACGCGTTTCTGGCTTTAAAGTCACTTTATGGGTAAAGCGAGATAACGCTTCATCTGGCTCATTAAAACCAATATGCCCATTATGGCCAATACCCAAAATCTGCATATCAACCAAGCCTTTTTGATAAATCAGCTCGTCATAACGACGGCCTTCTTCATCTAAATCATCCGCATTGCCATTAGGCACATAGGTATTTTCTGGCTTAATGTCGATATGATTAAACAAATGGCTTTGCATAAAGCTGCGATACGATTCCGGATGAGAAACGGGCAAACCAGCGTATTCATCCAGATTAAAGGTGGTGACTTCTTTAAAACTCACCAAGCCTTTCTGGTAAGTCTTTACTATTTCCTGATAAATACCGACGGGTGTACTGCCTGTTGCCATGCCCAAAATAGCATTAGGCTTGGAGCGGACGATAGATAGCAATAAATCAGCACCAACGCGATTCAGCTCATTTTGATCTTTAAATTTATGTAAAATCATGATTGTATGAATTCCGGAATAAGTAAAACAACCTAGATACTATACGCGACTCATAACAGTTTGTTGATGCAAAGCACGCTAGGCGTAAAAAATCAGGAAAATAACCAAGGTTGCGCAATTTTTCGCTGCGCTTCAAAGGCCTTAATCTCTTCTGCGTGATTCAGAGTCAAACCAATTTCATCTAAACCATTTAACAAGCAATGTTTGCGATGGCCGGTAATGTCAAAACCAAATACTTGGCCTGATGGCGTCGTTACCGTTTGAGCAAGTAAATCTACATTCAGACGATAACCTTCTGCGGCCACGCTTTCTGCAAACAGCTGTTCAACAATGGCGCTATCCAAAACAATCGGCAGCAAACCATTTTTGTAGCAGTTATTAAAGAAAATATCGGCAAAGCTAGGGGCAATCACCACGCGAAAGCCATAATCATCGATCGCCCACGGCGCATGTTCGCGGCTTGAGCCACAGCCAAAATTATCCCTAGCCAACAACACCTCTGCGCCTTGATAGCGCGGAAAGTTCAGCACGAAGTCAGGGTTTGGCTGGCGCTGGCTATTATCCATCCCTGGCTCGCCGTGATCCAGATAACGCCATTCATCAAATAAATTCGGACCAAACCCAGCGCGCTTAATCGACTTTAAAAACTGCTTAGGAATAATGGCGTCGGTATCCACATTGGCGCGATCCAACGGACATACCAAACCATTTAATTGAGTAAATGCTTTCATTTATTGGCTGCCTTTTCGATGGCTTCGCCACCTTTTTTAATATCTTTGCCCATGCCTGATACGGTATTACACGCCGTTAGCCCAAGCATCAGAAACATCACGATAACTGTTGCGATTCGTTTCACTTCACTCTCCTTAAGCAAACTGGCGCACATCAACAAAGTGGCCCGCAATCGCCGCTGCTGCCGCCATTTCTGGGCTGAGCAAATGGGTGCGCCCGCCTTGGCCTTGGCGGCCTTCAAAATTACGATTACTGGTGGAAGCACAACGCTCGCCCGGCTCTAAGCGATCCGCATTCATCGCTAAGCACATGGAGCAGCCCGGCTCACGCCACTCGAACCCTGCCGCGATAAATATTTTGTCTAAACCCTCCGCCTCAGCCTGCGCCTTCACAAGGCCGGAGCCTGGCACCACCAGCACCAGCTTCACATTGGCCGCCTTAGTTTTACCCTTAGCAATGCCTGCTGCTGCGCGCAAATCTTCGATACGGGAGTTGGTACAGGAGCCGATAAACACTTTATCGATTTGAATATCAGTCAGCGGCGTGTTGGCGGTTAGGCCCATATATTGCAGCGCGCGCTCATAGCTACCGCGCTTGACTAAGTCGGCCTCGGCAGCTGGGTCTGGCACAGCGCCAGAGATGCCTAATACTTGCTCTGGCGAAGTACCCCAAGTGAGCTGAGGCTCAATCTCGGCCGCATTCAGCGTCACCAGCGCATCAAATACCGCGCCTTCATCAGAGACCAGTGTTTTCCAATGCGCCACAGCGGCATCCCACTGGCTGGCATTCGGAGAATAAGGTCGACCTTTCAGGTATTCGATGGTTTTATGATCCACCGCGATCATGCCAGCGCGTGCGCCCGCCTCAATCGCCATATTGCACAGCGTCATCCGCCCTTCAACCGATAAGGATCGAATCGCCTCACCGCCAAACTCAATCGCGTAGCCTGTGCCGCCAGCGGTGCCGACCTCGCCAATAATCGCCAGCGCCACGTCTTTGGCCGTTACACCACGGCCCAACACGCCATCCACACGGATTAACATCGCTTTAGATTTTTTGGCAACCAGCGTTTGCGTGGCCATGACGTGCTCTACTTCAGACGTGCCAATGCCATGCGCAAGGGCGGCAAAAGCACCGTGTGTCGAAGTGTGACTATCGCCACAAACAACCGTCATACCGGGCAAGGTTGCGCCTACTTCTGGACCAACCACGTGCACAATGCCTTGCTTTTGATCTTTAAATGGATAGTAAGCCAGCGCGCCAAATTCTTTGATATTGGCGTCCAGCGTTTCTACTTGCAGACGGGAAATAGGGTCTTGAATGCCCATATCCCAATGATCAGTTGGCGTATTATGATCGGCAGTCGACACAATCGAAGACTTGCGCCATAGCGATCTACCCGCTAACTTCAAGCCTTCAAAGGCTTGCGGGCTGGTCACTTCATGCACTAGGTGACGATCAATATAAATAAGGCAGGTGCCATCGTCTTCGGTGCGAACGACGTGGGAATGCCAAAGTTTGTCATAAAGTGTCTGAGCCATGGCGATCATCAAAAATGTCAGGGCCCTCGAAACTAGCATAGAAGGCCTTTTGCCACAACTGCGTAAGCAAGACTTATGCCGATGTAGTTTAAATTTAAATATTACATTCAAATAAAGAAGGAATCTCCATGCACCGATCACTCCTCGCCCTGATTCTGCTTGCTAGCGGATGGGCTCAAGCGGCATCTTGCCAAAGCGTGGTAGAAAGTTTAAACCGTCAACTGCGCCCCAGCGTCCAAGCCAGCGAACTAGTAGAAATTCTCAACAGCCTCAATCAACAAAACCGCCTACCTAGCAAATTTGTCACCAAGCGCGAGGCGCAGGCAGCAGGATGGCGGCCTGGTAGCAGCCTTTGGCAGAGCCTGCCGGGCAAATCAATTGGCGGCGATCGCTTTGGCAACCGTGAAAACCGCCTGCAGCGTGGCCAGTACCAAGAGGCCGACTTAGATTACCAAGGTGGCAAGCGCGGCGCGAAACGTATAGTTTTTAGCAAGAACGGCCCACGCTTTATTACTGTCGATCACTACCAAACCTTTACCGAGGTGTCATCATGTCAATAACTCAGAAAGTGGTACTCAAGCATATTCGTACGCTCAACGATGCTTACCAGCAATTGGCTGAGCAATTGGATTTTTCTAGTGATTTTATTAACAATCTTGACGCGCTTTATGATGAACTCAGCGCTAATTTAGAAGGGCCAATTCAGATTACTTGGCAAGACAGCACCGAGGCAAAAACGGCATTAGGCAAAGATGATTATGCCGCCTTACTTGCGGTATTTAATGATGCCATTGCTGATCGAGATGATTTAAGCCTGATTCTCAAGCCCTAAGTATTGCACCGCAGCAAAAACAAGCTTGGATCATGGCTTGCGCTTTCCTATACTCAGGCGATGACAGAGCCAGCTCAAGGGCTCTGCCATCGTCACGCGTCATTTTTTTGCTGCAGCACCAAGGGGGCAATATGGATTTTGAATATCAAAACTATCCAAAGAAAATAAATATCGGCTGTGGTTATGATTTAAAAAATGGCTTTTTAAATATTGATTTAAATGAATATCATCAGCCTGATTTGGTGGCCAACTGCACCCACCTTAAATGTCTACCCTCAGCTTATTACGAATATATTCTTGCCAACGATATACTCGAGCATATTCCCCGACTAAAAACCAGCACCACCTTAAGAGAATGGAATCGGCTTTTAACTCAAGGTGGCATACTGGAATTGCAAATACCCAATGTCATTGGCTTATTAAATTTATTAAAAAAACCAGAAAATCAAACCCTCGCCAAGCATGAAGAACTACTTCGCTGCCTATTTGGCACACAATGTTATAACGGTGACTTTCATTTTATTGGCTTTACCGAAATCACCATCAAAAGCGCCTTGCTTGAAGCAGGCTTTGCGATTAAAAGCTTAGATTCCGTTGATAATTGGCTATTTAACGTTAAAGCAATCAAAACAAGTGTGCCCTTACACGATGGGCTAATTGATATCGAAGACGATGATGCTTTTCTATTTGCGGCCTTTATGCAATTACTCAAACGAAAGCCAGATAGCGGCGGCATGGATCACTACAAAGCGCAATTAAGCAAGGGAATGGAAAGAGAAGCCATTGTAGAAAACATCAAGGGCAGTCAGGAATACCTAACGATTCAGCAAAATAAATCTTTTTAAGCGCCATCGCTCACATGCAAAAAATGCCGCCATTTATAGGCGGCATTTTTAGGCTTAATCAAAAGCAAAGGTGTAGTACGCATCCCCCGTGGTTTCATCCGTGCCAATGCGAGACACCAAGGACCATCCCTTAGACAGCTGCCAAGTAAACTTTACCGCATCACGCAAGCCATTGATGCTCTTTTCGAGTGAAACTCGGACATTTTTACCTAGCTGCTTACCAACCGAAACCACTTGAGTCGAGGTGCCGTCTTTCTCTTTTTGGCTACTAAAACCGACATCGTCCAAGCCTACTTTACCCAAAACCCCTTCGGTAAAGCCTGGGCTACCATCATCCGAGCTCAGTAGTGCATTGGCCACTTGCAGCATCAAGGCACTATCTGATTTTTCCATGCTGTCAGAGCCATGCCCAAATAAGAGCCAGCTGAGCTTCTCACTATCGGGCACACCAGGCTCAGAATACAACAGCACCTTAGGCCGTAATACAGTGCCTGAGACTTGCACTCCGGCCTCTACCTGCTGGCCTCGACGCATGGCTAAAATATCTAAGCTTGGATTATCAATCGGTCCTTGAAAAGCTAAAACACCGCGCTCAATATCCAGCTTTTGCCCATAAGCACTATAAGTGCTACGCTGATTACCCGTGTTTTCTGCCACTTGCACCACGCCATGTGCGGTAGGCGATTGGTTTGCCTGAGTGCGCAAACGCAGCAGCCCCATCAAGCGAGCATCCAGGCCATAGGCTCTAAAGCGAAAGTTATTACCTAGGTCAATATCCATTTGCAAGCTCAGCTTAGGCCCAGCTTCCGCAGCTACTTTTTCTCGGCCCTTAACCACCACATCATCGGATAAGCGCGGCACATCGTTCGATTGAAAACGAATATCGCCTTCATCGGCCTTGAGCTGCCCACTGACACTCAATGCCTTATCTTTAAGTGTGATCTTGCCCTGCCCTGACATCACCACAAGCATATCGGCCTTGCTGATTAAAGTCAGCTTATTCGCCGTGACTTGAGCACTGGCACTGGGGCTAGGGCCAGCCAAATCAAATGTTCCCTTCGCATCCAAAGTGCCCTGCCCACCTTTAAACTGGAACTGCTGCAAATTAATCAGCCGCTTATCCAAGCTCATCCTGACCTTGCCTTCTTGCAAGGCCAAGCCGGTAGCAGCATCTCGCACCTCTAAGCCATCGCCATACACAAAGCCAGTCCAATTATTCTCTTTTAACAAGCCAGAGTGGCGAACTTCAAAGCGCCCATTGCCTGCCAGCGTTAAATCTGGCCCAAGCAAGGGGCCCAACATCGCCAACTTTGGCAAATCACCTTTAACAAAGACATCCACCGGCGCGTGTTCGGCCAAACACCAATTAATGGCATCCCACAAGCCGCTACCGTTGGCTTGCATCTGCCCAAAGCGCCCCGAACTGAGATTGCCAGCAAAATCCAGCGCGGATTGTTTGGCATTGATTTGCAACTTCAAATCTTGCAAATCAAATTTTTGCGCCGCTGAGTTTTGCGTCACATATTTCAAATCACCCGATTGCCGATGGATTTCT
Source organism: Janthinobacterium sp. (assembly GCA_025360045.1). Taxonomy (GTDB): domain Bacteria; phylum Pseudomonadota; class Gammaproteobacteria; order Burkholderiales; family Chitinibacteraceae; genus Iodobacter. The sequence continues at coordinate 10,979 of JANYCY010000070.1, forward strand.
ACCTGCCCATCCAAAACACCCGCCGATTTCAGTGCCCAGCGTCCACCTAACATCAAATTACCGCTTAGCTCTTTTTGCCCCAGTAAGGGCAGCCATTGGCCTACAGATAGCTGTTCTAATTCGCCAGCCGTATCTAAATGGCCGTCTTGCCACACGAGCCGCTGAATATGCAAGCGCGTGTCGCCCATCAGCAAACGGGCATCGCCCATACGCAGTAAATCAGCCCCCACCTCTAAAGGGGTCGCTGCGGCCAAATTCAGCGCCACGGGCTGATTCACCTGTAAACCCAGCACATTGCCATGCCAAACCCATTGCTCGTTTAAGCCACCCTCAAGGCGTGATGACACATCAATCAAGCGCTCATCTTGCTTGCCCTTAAGCTGCAAGCTGGCACTATGCTTGGCACGACTACCATCAACCTTAAAGTTGAGGTTTTGTATCTGCACCCCAGCGGCTTTGGCATCATTAACATCTGCGCGGATGTGCATGGGGCCTTTTAAATCAGACTGCAATTCGGCTTCTAAAACGGCTTGATTCACCGACACCCCAAACGGCGTTTTCAAGCCTGCTACTGCCAACTGCGTCGCAATTTGCGGGCTGAGCATGGCACCTTTTAATTGCGCATCACCGCTCATTTTTCCCGCAAAGCTAGGGCCAAATTGTTGAAGCTGCGGCAAGCTAATTTTAAGTTTTAAAACATCATTAACAAGCCCCAAAGCACCCTGAGCATCAATGCGATTAGCACCCAGCGCCAACCATAAATCAGCATTAGAAACACGGGTTTCTTCTACATTAAGCTGGCCCTTACCACTGAGCACTTCACCGTTAAAACGGCTATCGCTCAGGCTGTAATCCACACTGGCTTTAAATGCCGGCTGTAAAGCCCCTGCTACTTTAAACTGCCCAGTCAGCGAGCCTTTAGGGCTAGCTACAAATTCAGCAGGATTAAGCCCTGCAAATTCACCTACCAATTTAAAATCATGTTTAGCCACGCCCTTTGCATCCAGCAGACCCAATTCCCCCTGCAAAGACACACGGCTATTTGCCCGAGATAATCGAGCCTGGCGCAGAGCAATACGGCGCTCATGCTTAGGATTTAACCAACCCATATCTAGATCGAGCGATACATTGCGCTGCGCATCGGCTAATTTAGCCAAGACATCAGGCGCTAACCACGGGCCTTTCAGCGCAATCGTTCCACCTAGAGATGCAGGTGGCTGGCGGGCGAATAATTTCGCGGGGTCAATCTTAGCCAAATCGAGTTGTAATTTAAGCTGGCCTTTATCTAACTTACCCGCGCCTTTAATCTGCCCCTGCCCGAGCAAATCAAGCGACATCGATTGCAGCGTCACCGCTTCTTTTAAATAAGCCAATTTGCTACTGATTTGCGTAAATGGCAGCCCGCCCTGATCCACCGTTAAGGGCATAGCATTATGGATTTCTAACGAGCCACTGGCGGCATTTTCCCCAAGCGGGATCACTGACAAAGACACATCCAGCAGCGCCTTAGGCAAGCTGGGCATCAGCACAGCAGGATTAAGCTGCTGCAGTTTGATTTGGCCCTCATTAAGCAATTGGTAGGTGTAGGGCGCAAATACGTCGAGCCTTGCATTGATCATGGCCTTGAGCTGATTGCTTTTAATATCGCCGTTTAATTGCAATTTTCGCAACTCACCATCGAGCTTAATTTGTGATTGCAAAGGTTGATTCTCAACCTTACCCGACAAGGCGAGCTGACCAGACGTCACAAAGGGCTGCGTCCCTACAAGCGCTAGATGGCCTTTTAAATTGGCGTCCACCTGCGGCAATTTCAGCCTTAGCTGATCCAAAGTAAGCTGATGAAAGCGACCATTACTCGCCAATTTAAAGCGAATTGCATCAATATCGGGTGAGTCCTTGATACTCAGACGAGCAATCTGAGCACGATCGATATGCAGGCCAATCGGCAAAGTAATACTCGTTGGCGGAGGCGATGGCGCTTTATCCGGAGGACTGGGTTTAATGTCGATTTCTAAATGCCCAATGCTTAATTCCTCGAACGACAAATCCCTTGCCAAAAGGCTGTACGGACTCCATGCGAGACTTACTTTATCGATAGCTATTTTGATATCGGCGGTATTGACGACCAGACCACGCAGGGCGAAGTCCGACCATAAAGAGCCGTCAATCGCGTGCAGCTTTGCTACGCCACTGTGGTTGACTTGCTTCACCAACCAGTCTCGCCCCATTTGTGAATCAAAAAAGGCCAGTGCACTCGTCAGCAATAAAATAGGAATAACTAATAAAAGCAGCAGCCCGCCAATCCAGCGGCGAAGTCGTGAGTATTTTGGCTTTGCAGCAGGCTCAGCCGCTGGCGTATCAGGCGTAGTAGGTGGATTTGTTTGCATTTTAGAATGTCACTCCCATGGAAAAATGCACACGGAATTGATTCTCTTCAACACCTCTTGCCACATCTAATCCGATAACTCCAACAGGGCTTACCCAGCGCGTACCCACACCTACCCCAGTTGAACCCCGCCAATCCTTCCACTGATCACCAACGCCGCCGTGATCAACAAACACAGCGCCCAGCCAATCTTTATACACAGGCGTCTGAAACTCTAAGGAGCTCACCGCCATTACTCGACCAGGAATGGTCGATCCACCGACACTCAAGCCCAAGCTTTGATAATCGTAACCCCGCACCGAGGACGAGCCACCGGTTCGAAACAACCAATCCGTCGGCACACGCAAGGGGTCTTTCGTGAAGGTGTCACCCAGCTCTAAACGAGCCACCACCACACTTTTCTCTCCAACAGGCCAAAACTGCACACCGCGCCCATAAAGGCGCACAAAGCTTTCATCCGACAACAGCCCTTTAAGTGCCCCACCGCCCTCTACGGTAATCACATTGCCTGAACGAGGATTGCGGATGCGATCGACATCGCGGCGCACCCATTGATATTTGGCGGTTAAGGACTGCGGATCAAACACCGTGCCATCATTGAGCGCGCGTCGCTCCATTTGGTATTCAATCGCCATTAATCGATCAATGTATTTCTCGGTACTACTGCGGGACACACCCGCTTTCCATGTACTGGTATCTAAGCCCTGAATATTTTCATTCACATAGCTGGCATAAACTCGGTGCTCATAGCCCGAAGCAAAGCGAGGAAAGGTAATCCCTGCGCTAACGGCCTGCTCTTTTTGCTGTAGGCGCAGGCCGGTATCGAGCACCCAAGCCCTATCCATTAAATTAAGATAGCGATAATCAAAAGAGCCGCGCATACCGGTATTGGTGCTAAAGCCCAACCCCGTACTGATTTTGCTTAATGGTGCTTCTTGCACGGTGACTTTCACAGGCGCAATAAAAGGGGGATCGGCCGGCAAATCGACATCGACTAAAACCAAAGAAAAATGAGGTAAATTCTGTAAATCAGTTTGTAAATCTAATAAATCATTCCGACGATATTCAGCGCCCTCACGAAACTGCACATTATTGAGGATCAATTTTTCAGGGTAGCGCGATAAGCCAGTAATACTAAGCGGACCATAAAAATAGGCAGGCCCGCTATCCACATCCACCGTCAAATCAACCGTGTGGGCTTCAGGATTAACATTGGCTTCGGCATGCACTAATTTAGCTGCCGGATAACGGCGATTAAGTAATGTATTTACCGCGCCACGCTTCGCACTATCCCAAGCACTTTGGCGAAACACGCTACCTTTAGGCAAGGGCCACGTTTGCTCTTGGCGCTCTTCTAAACGCTTCATTCGCACTTCATCTGGAACAATATCGCCAAGGTAATTTACATCCACACTGCGAACCAAAGTCGGCTGTCCCGCATCCACTTTTAAAGAAACAAGGGCGGGGACAGTGGATTCATCGAGCTTGATTTTTACCGTGGGCGAAAAATACCCCTCAGTCGATAACAAACTGCTCACCGCTTCAGGCGCATTATCCATCAGCCTGCCAAGCTGCTCTTTCGTCATCCTTTTCTCAGTTTCCATGCGCGACAAATCCAGATGCTTATCGAGAAGATCGAATAAATCATCGAGCGCATCAATCTCTAAAACATAGGGAAAATAGGCGTTTTGCTCTACATCAATAGCAGGCAGCTCATCAGCAAGAGCCAGCACAGGGAGTGCCAAAACAAAGACGAAAAATGACCGAACAATCATGAGGAGGATTTTAATAAGAGACAAGGCCGCTACTTTACCGCATGGCGCTTAGACAGACAAAAAAGAACCCGGTCTATGCACGCATCGAAAGACGCAGAACACAGAGCCGGGTAACAAAGAAGACCAGATGAAGAGTCAAAACATACTACACACACAACAACTTACCACTACCACACTTACCAACAACTACAACAAAACCGCTAGATCAACGAGTAGCGATAAAACCTTGGGACTTCAACAATAGGTTTTGGGCAGACTCGATGTTCTTAAAAATAATTTGCAAGGTACGCATTTGCAGCTCCTTAAAGTGCTTGGGGCAGAAATCTGTTCCCAATCAAGCAATGACGCTACTTTAACAAGACTACAGAGCGAATGCAAGTATTTTTGTAGTAAAACTACCTATATACTCACACAAATATCGAGTTACAACTACATTAACAGCAAGATTAATGAACATATACAACAACATACGATGTAATAAAATAGATTATAGACAATATTTATATGTAATTTAACTACATAAAAATATGACGACAATCCAAACTCTGTTTTGCGAGCATCAAACCAAAAAAATTGACTAGGCGCGAATGAGCGCTAGCCCAGACTACAGCCATACACAGAAGGAAAAATAGAAGGGTTGGCAGCAGGGACGCCGCTCATATCAAACAAAATGGAGGCACTACACAGTGGCGGCAGCGCGCGCCTCTGTGTAGTGCCTCCATTTACATGCAGAATTAATTCAGCTCAAGCAGTGTGATGTAAATCACTTACCTAGCAAAGCCGCCTTCAATGAATCGTTCACCGGCGCTTTTCCTAGCCAGATCGACAACATGGCCGCCGCAAAATCATCGCCAGCAATCGTCGCATAGGTTTTGCCACGCACCGTAACGCGTGTACCTTGGCCAGGCATAAAGTCGAGCACAATCACATCCCCCTTAGCCGCAGTCTTTACCTGCTTGAAGATTTGCTCTAACTCAGCAATTTTAGGCGCTAAGGCGGTCAGTGTGGCTTCGCTTTGATTGGCCTTTAAGCCATCCACGAAACCTTCATGCATGGTTGCAGCCGAAACTTCACGCAGCATGCGCAGCTCCATACGGCGTGGCACAGGCGAACTCACCACGGCACTGGCATCCTGGCTTTTTACCGGCAGGTAAAGTGCAGCCAGATACACATCAAAGAATACTTTTTTACGCACCCCTGCACCGTTGAGTGCCAAAGACTGGCTGGACAACTCAGCGCGATCAGCTAAATTCACCCCAGCCACTTCCAGCGCCATACTGCTTTGTGCTGCCAGCACAAAGGAAGCACCTATCAGTAATTTTTTCATTTTTTCATTTCCTTGAAAAAAAACCCACGGATTTGAATCCGTGGGCAAAAGCCTTGATCTGTGAATAAAGCCTTACAAAGATTGAATAATCCCTGCCGCGCCCATGCCCGTGCCAATACACATTGAAATCATGCCGTATTTGCCAGCCATACCGTGACGACGCATACCGTGCACGATGGTGGCCGCGCGAATCGCGCCGGTTGCTCCCAGTGGGTGGCCTAAAGCAATCGCGCCGCCCAGTGGATTAACCTTGCTCATATCCAGATTAAGATCACGCGCCACAGCTAGTGCTTGCGCAGCAAAGGCTTCGTTCAGCTCAATCCAACCCAAATCATCCAGCGTCAGGCCAGCTAACTTCAGCGCAGCCGGAATCGCTTCTTTCGGGCCAATACCCATGATATGTGCCGGAACGCCTTTTACTGCAAAGGTCACATAACGCGCCAAAGGCACAAGGTTAAATTGCTTCAGAATGCGCTCGGAAACCAAAATCACCGCACCTGCACCATCAGACATTTGCGAGCTATTACCCGCAGTCACTGAGCCTTTAGCCGCGAATACGGTTTTGAGCTTAGCCAGGCCTTCCATGGTAGTGCCAGCACGCGGGCCTTCGTCGGTATCACAAATCTTGCTCGTGACTTCAACTTCGCCAGTCGCCAAATTTGGCGTGCGTGCAAATACTTCTAGCGGGCTGATTTCGTCTTTGAATTCGCCAGTGGCAATCGCATGCAGCGCACGGCGGTTAGACTCCACCGCAAATGCGTCTTGGTCTTCACGGGAAACATTCCACTGCTCGGCTACTTTTTCTGCCGTCAGGCCCATACCGAAGGCAATACCGAGGTTTTCGTTTTTAGTGAAAATCTCAGGATTCAGGGAGATTTTATTTCCCATCATTGGCACTTGCGACATGCTTTCTGTACCCGCCGCAATCATCACATCGGCTTCGCCCAAACGGATTTTATCCGCCGCCATAGCAATGGCATTCACGCCTGAGGAGCAGAAACGATTGATGGTTACACCACCTACCGTATCCGGCAAACCCGCCAGCAGCACCGCCATACGAGCAATATTCATCCCCTGCTCGGCTTCTGGCATGGCGCAACCCACAATCACGTCTTCGATTAGCTTAGGATCAAGCTGAGGCACTTGCGCCAGCGCACTTTTTAATACATGGGCCAGCAAATCATCCGGGCGAACATTGCGCAGCATACCGCGCGGTGCTTTACCAACCGGGCTGCGAGTCGCAGCAACGATATAAGCTTCTTGAATCTGTCTGCTCATTTTGAGCTCCTAAAGTATTAGATCGCCACAACATCCCAAATCTAAAAACCATAAAACTTCAACACGGAGAACACGGAGGAAAAGGAGAAAATCAAACAAAACCATATATCCGCAAACAGATTTATAAGTGGAAACAAGCATGCTCTTCTCCGTGAAACTCTGTGTTCTCTGTGTCCTCTGTGGTTCAAGATTTGGGTGTTGCAGTTTTAGATATCAATTAGTTACGCAGCGGCTTGTTGTTTTCCAGCATATACATGATGCGCTCTTGCGTTTTGCCAGTTTTGAGCAGCTTCATAAAGCGCTCACGTTCCAGCTTCAAGATCCATTCTTCATCCACCAACGTGCCAGCATCTACATCACCACCGGTCATGATTTCGGCGATATGGCCGGCAATCAGGTAGTCATGCTTAGAGATAAAGCCGCCTTCCAGCATATTGATCAACTGGCCTTTGATGGTGGCAGCGCCTGCGCGGCCCGCTACAGCAAATGCTTTTGGCTTCACCGGTGCTTTGTAGCCTGATTCGCTCATGGCGCGTACTTGCGCTTTGGCCACGTAGAGCAATTCATTCGGGTTAAACACAATAATGTCGGAGCTGCGCAGATAGCCGATTTGCTGGCCTTCTTCTGCACTCGTACCCACTTTCGCCATCGCTACCGACAGGTAGTAATCTTTCAGTGCGCCAACGATATCGCCCTTCGCTTCTTGCGAAGCGCGTAGTGCAAATTCTTTACAACCGCCACCAGCCGGCAAGAGGCCCACGCCGACTTCAACTAAGCCGATATAGGTTTCAAGGCTGGCCACAACGCGTGAGCAGTGCATTAGGAATTCGCAACCACCACCAAAGGCATAGCCCTGAGCCGCGCCAACCACCGGCACAGCTGCATATTTAATGCGCATGCTGGCTTTTTGGAATTCGGCCACCATGTTTTCGATCGAAGCAAAGTCACCCGTCATAAAGGCTGGGCCCATACTCACCAGATCTGCCCCAACCGAGAACGGCGCTTCCGGATGCCATACCACCAGCCCCGCAAAGCGTTCTTCCGCAATGGTAATCGCCTGATTTACACCTGCCAGTACATCTGGGCCTATGCAATGCGCTTTGGTTTTAAAGCTTAATACGGCAACATCTTCACCCGGCTGCACCCAGAGGCGAACGCCGTCATTTTCAAAAATCGTTTCGCCATACACGGGTGCTGCATCACCGACCACGGTTGGCGGATAAAGCTGACGCTGATAAACCGGCAAGTTGGAGCGTTGTTTCAGGGCATTGTCTGCCGCGCTGAACGAGCCTTCTGGCGTGTGCACTGCATCACGCGAAGCCACCCAAGCTGGCAGAGCCACATCGCTCATTGCCTGGCCTGCTGCTGAATCAGCAGCAATCGCTGCTGCGATATCCTTCCAGCCAGCGGCTTGCCACTGCTCAAACGGGCCTTGATTCCAGCCAAAACCCCAGCGAATCGCAAAATCCACATCGCGTGCATTGTCTGCGATCGTATCGAGGTGATAGCTGATGTAATGCCATACATCGCGCATGCAGGCCCAGAGAAATTGCGCTTCTGGGTGAGCCGATTCGCGCAGTGCTTTAAAGCGTGCGGCCGGATCAGTGATTTTCAGCAGCGCTTTAACTTCATCGCTACCCTTCTGGCCGCCGGCAATATATTCGCCAGTGCTAGGATCAAGCATCAATACATCACGGCCTACTTTCTTGAATACGCCCGCTTTGGTTTTTTGGCCCAAAGCGCCGTTTTCAATCAGCTTTTGCATCCAAGCCGGAACAGTAAAGTATTTGTGCCAAGGGTCTGACGCCAATTGCTCGGTCATGGTTTTAACTACATGAGCAAAGGTATCCAAACCCACTACGTCGGCAGTGCGGAAAGTCGCTGATTTCGGACGACCCAAGCGCGGGCCAGTCAGATCATCAACCACATCAAAACGGATGCCGAGGCGTTCGGCGTGATAAATCGTTGCCAGCATGGAGAACACACCAATGCGGTTGGCAACAAAGTTAGGCGTGTCTTTAGCGCGTACTACGCCCTTGCCCATGCGGGTAGCAAGGAAGCTTTCCAGCGCGTCCATCATCGCAGGGTCAGTCTGGGAATCGGCAATCAACTCAACCAGATACATATAACGTGGTGGATTAAAGAAATGGATACCGCAGAAACGGCTGCGTAATTGCTCAGGCACACCACCCGCCAAGGAATTAATCGATAGGCCGGAAGTATTAGAAGCCAGAATAGCGTGTGGCGCTACAAAAGGAGCAATCTTGGCATAAAGATCGAGTTTCCAATCAAGGCGTTCAGCAATGGCCTCAATAATTAAATCGCAATCTTTTAATTTTTCTAAATCAGAACCATAATTCGCTGGCTCAATATGATCCGCACGCATCGCTGACGCTAATGGCGACGGTTTCATTTTTTTTAGATTGGCAATTGCCTTTGTTGCAATGCTATTTGCATCGCCTTCTTTGGCTGGAGCCGGTAAGTCAAATAAAACGGTTTTAATTCCCGCATTGGCAAGATGGGCAGCAATTTGCGCTCCCATAACGCCCGCGCCGAGAACGGCAACCTGACGGATATGCACGGTATTGGCCATGTTTAGCCTCGCTAAAAGGAAAGGAAGAGCGGCGAGAGCCGCCCAGAGTCAAACGAAACCTCCCCCGCAAAGGGGAGGGATAAACAAAAAGTTAGAAGCGGTAATTCAATTGCGCGCCAAATACATTGGCATAGGCAGAAACATCAGCATTTGTTTTTACGCTATTACTGCTGTCTATATTTGCCATACTTGAATCTTTAAATTTAACGTAGGTATAAGCCACATCAACCGACATATTTTTATCGATTGCGTAGTTAAACCCTGTTGAGAACCAATAACGATCGCTGTCTGGCAAGTTAGCAATACGATATTCAGCGGCATCTGCCGGAGATTGATCATAAGCCAAACCCACACGCAACTTCAAAGGATCATTGTATTGATAGCTCAGCCCCATCGAGAAGCGATCAGTATCACGCCATTTTTGCGCGATATCCGCATTAAATCCTGCATCTGTTTTCAAAATTAAATCTTGAAACTTTGAATGCCAAGTATGCGTCCAATCACCCGTCAATGCGAATTGATGATCTAATTTTTTATAGAAGTTAATTGCGAATGAATCTGGCGTATCTAAATCAACCGTACCATTTGAATTAAGCAGCTTTGCACCAATAGCAACACCCGGTGGAAATACGCTAGGTACAGTAAATTTAGTATCACCTTGCAAGCTATGGCTTAAGCTAGAACGATAAGCAGCACCAAAGCGCAGGCTATCATCTACTTTCCAAGTGACACCCAAATTAAAGCCATAAGCCCAGTTATCCCCTTCGTAATCCATCGAGCCATCCAAGGCTGAAGAAGGATTACCGCCCACAGTCGCTTTACCACCCAAATCAATCATCTTCTTAAAGCGTGCCTTCATATATTGGGCGGTAACACCTACCCCTACAGAAAACTGCTCATTGATTTTGTAGGCTACCGAAGGGTTTAGAGCCAAAGTCATTAATTCAAGATCGGTGCCGTTGTAACGACCAATCCATTTATCATCAAAATTGGTTTTGTCGCCAAACGGCACAAACATGGCCAAGCCCACAAACAGCTGCTCATTCACTTGATGGGTGATATAGCTTTGCGGAACAAACACAGGGGCTGTAGGTGATCCACCATCATTGCCTGTCACTGGTTTTTTACGGCTATTGCTCGCATTAAGATTAGAGAAGCTAATGTGTGGGTCTACTACGATCAAAGCACCCGATATATTAGTGCCGCGTAAATTAGTCATGCCTGCAGGGTTGTAAAACAAGACAGAAGCGTCTTCTGCCTCCGCCGCGTTTGAATTAGCAACCCCTTGCGAGCTGACACTTTGCACACCAAAGTGATAACCAGAAGCAAGGGCATTACCGGCTAAAAATAAGCTTGCCACACCTAAAGTACGAATTGCCATACGAATAATTCCAGACATCGTTTATCTCCGACTGTGGCCTAAGGCCTGTGGTTTAAACCTAAACAATCAATCTGTAACAAACCCCAAGTAATCTAATCGTCACCTTATAAAAAGTACAATGGGCTATTTATAACCTTTGTACTAAGGGGTTCTTTGATTTAGGTCTTTAAATTAGTGCAAGCTTATTTATATTCAAACAACTGTTTTAGCGCATTGGGGATTTCCGCAGAAGGCGAAATCCCCCTCCTTTTTATGACACTGGACGTGTTTCTGTTGCTATTTTTACACTTTCTTGACTAGCGGTTTTAGCCGCTACTGCTTTTGGCTCGCTGATAATGTCGCGGTGAATGGCGTTATCGTCAGAGAATGTGAGTGTGGCGTCAAAATCATCCACCATAATCACTTCACGACGTAAGCGACGCGCCCGCTCTACCGCAGCAAATTCAGCAGCAGAGATCAAGCCTGCACTCTGTGCCTCAACCAAGCGCTCGGCCGCGGTAATGCTCTTTAAAGTGCCTTTGCGATGCGCGTTGCGCAGCTTACCTTCCAACGCTTCAGTTTCAATTACCGCTTTCAGGGCATGCTCTAATACACCAACAGGATCATTTTCGTCTTTAGAGCGATACATGTATTGAGTCAGGCGATCGCGGGCAACCGATGGCTCCATTAACAGACGCGCAATCTGGGTGCCATCGCTATCTGTCGCCGCTTTTAAGCTTAAGCCCAGCGGAAACACCAGCACGCGCATCAGCAAGGCCAGCACACGGCTTGGGTGATTCGCCATAAAGCCATCCATGGCCACCTGGCAATCGTAAAGCGCCGAATCAACAGCCCAAGCCACAAGTGGCAAGTCTTCTTTCGGTGCGCCATCGTCGTTAAATTTCTTCAGTGCTGCCGTCGCAATATAAAGACCCGACAACATATCGCCCAAGCGAGCAGATAGTTTTTCACGGAACTTCAAGCTACCGCCAAGGGAAGCCATACCCATATCAGCGAGGAAAGCAAAAGCTGAAGAGAAACGAACCACATTGCGATAACGCTGGGCCATTGCACCAGATTTTGGCGAGCCGACCAATTTAGCGCCGGTCAAACCCATTACAAAAGCACGCACCGCATTCGATATTGCAAAGCCGATATGGCCAATCACTGCAGTATCAAAAGCAGCTAAATCTTTATTCATTGCAGCACGTAATTCAGTCAGTACAAAAGGATGGCAACGGATTGCGCCCTGACCAAAGATAATCATGCTGCGCGTCAGAATATTCGCGCCTTCAACCGTAATCGCCACAGGGATGGCACCATAAGCACCGGCCAGATAGTTACGTGGGCCTGTACATACCGCTTTACCGCCGTGTACATCCATTGCATCGTTAATCACCTTACGCATACGCTCGGTGTTGTGATACTTCAAGATGCCTGACAATACCGAAGGCTTTTCGCCCATATCAAGACCTGCCAAAGCTAAGCGCTGTGCAGCATCCATCTGGTAAGTCATCCCACCGATACGGCCCAGTGCTTCATCCACACCTTCAAAGCGACCAATCGACAAACCAAACTGATTACGAATCCGCGAGTAAGCACCGGTGGTGTAAGACGACACCATACCTGACGCTACCGACATCGCTGGCAGAGAAATACAACGACCTACCGACAAACATTCAACCAGCATGCGCCAGCCTTGGCCCACGTATTCCTTACCGCCAATCACCCAATCCAGCGGGATAAACACATCCTTACCCCAGTTCGGGCCGTTTTGGAATACAGCCGTACCAGGATAATGGCGGCGACCAATATGTACGCCTTCGTGAGCCGTAGGAATCAGCGCACAAGTGATACCAATATCTTCTTTATCACTGAGTAAATGCTCAGGATCGTAAAGCTTGAACGCCATACCGAGCACGGTAGCGATAGGGCCTAGCGTGATATACCGCTTTTCCCAAGTCAGGCGAACGCCCAAAACATTTTCGTGATGCACACCGGTACGTGGATCGGTGTAACTACCGCGACACACATGACCAAAGTCAGGAATACCCCCTGCGTCAGAACCGGCATCTGGGCTGGTCAGCGCAAAGCAAGGAATATCAATCCCTTTAGCCAAGCGTGGCAGGTAGTAATTCTTTTGCTCGTCCGTACCATAGTGCTGCAATAGCTCGCCGGGTCCGAGTGAGTTAGGCACCATCACCGAAACAGCCGCCGAACCCGAACGCGTAGCGATCTTGGTGACCACACGGGCGTGAGCAGTATTGCTGAATTCTTTACCGCCGTACTTCTTCTTGATGATCATGCCCAAGAAGCCTTGGTCTTTAATAAACTGCCAAGCTTCAGGTGGCAGATCTTTATGCTGGGTAGAGATTTTCCAATCATCTAACATCGCGCAAAGTTGCTCGGTTGGGCCGTCTAAAAAGGCTTGTTCTTCTGGGGTTAAAGTCGCTTGCGGAATCGCATGCAGGCGATCGAAATCAGGCTTGCCCGAGAACAAATCGCGATCCCACCATACCGTGCCGGCATCAACCGCTTCTTGCTCGGTTTGCGACATGGCTGGGGTGATCTTGCGGAACACATTAAAAATAGGGCCGGTTAAAATGGCGCGGCGAATGGGCTTGATATTAATCAGCACCAGCAGCACAGCCACCCCAATCAAAATACCGACAGGCATCGCCGAGGTTTTAACCCCAACTGCCGTTGCCACTAAAAGCAGCAAGGAGCTAAGCCAAAGCGGAGCACGCCAATAGGCGAGCAGCAAAAACGCGCCAAAAATAGGCAATATATGCAGCAATACGTTAGTCATGACCGTCTCCAATTATTGGGACGCTGGCGCATTCAAGCCAGCACTGATAAAAGGCATTAACATACGAACCACCAATGCAGGGTCCCGAGCATTGACGAGTGAGCTTTCGGTAAATAAACGTAAAACATTATTACCAGCGAATGCATTAAACATAGCACTGGATAAAAAATGAAAACGCCATTGCACTTCTAATTCAGACAAATGTGGCAAAGCTCGCCCTAATGCCGCTAAATATCGCCGAGTTAATTCACCATATCGTTGTGGCATGGTTGCTTTTAATTCCGGATGCGGCTCAACAAAGGTGCGGGCAAGCAAGCGAACAAACAACAAACCGCCGTATTCTGGATTTCTTCCCATTTCTAAAGAAGCCATTACAAAGGCTTCTGCAACTTGATCTGCAGTTGGCTTTGCAACGTTTTGTTCTAATTCCTCGAGCTTGCCTAATAATAATCGGGCAAATGGCTCAGCGCGGCGTTCAAATACCGCACGAAATAGGCCATCTTTAGAATGGTAGTAGTAATTAACCGCCGCAATATTGACTCGGGCCGATTGCGTAATCATGCGCATGGACGTGGCATCAAAGCCGTGTTCTACAAAAAGAGGCTCAGCTGCATCTAAAATGCGATTTGCTGTGTCTTGCGCCTTAACCGATTCGACCACGGTACGACTCCTGCTGGTGTAGTTGATTTAGAACAATTTCAAACGACCGTTTGAAATTATAAGAAGTTAACGTCCGTGTCAAGCCAAGACGTAAAAATAGCGGAAAACCCCTAGGCTTTCCGCTCATCAATGCAACAGATTGCTTGCTTTAAGTGCCAATGCAAAAGTTTTCCAGCTAGGCATGCCGACACAGACAGTATGTGTAATACGGCAAGAAGGCATAACGACGCTGGGGAATTTTTGCATCAGCACTTAGCTGTCTAAAATATCGCCATCGACGTAATACCAACATCCGCCTTCAAAAACAAAACGACTTCTTTCATGTAATTTCCAAGCCTTACCCGCAATCTTATAGCGGGCAATAAACTCAACTTCGGCGTGTAACGCACCCGACTGCGCGTCTTTAATTTTCAACCCCAGCCAGCGAACCGGCTCATCATCAGCAAGCGTGGCTGGGCGAGTGGATACGTGCCATGTTTTCAATAGGTAATCATGCAAATTTAAAACAAACGCGCTATAGCGTGAGCGCATTAATTGCTCGGCCGTCTCTGCGGCGGCACCTTGATGAAAAGGGCCACAACACTTGGCATAGAGCTGGCCGCTCTCACAGTGGCAATTTATTTCTTTCACCTTTACAACTCCCATTTAAAACGCTTACATACACAACAGGCGCATCATACTAGTTTTCAAATGTCGCCGTAATAATACACAGCCCTGCAACTTGCTCTGTGGCGTAAAATGGAGCCCTTTTCTGCAACGGGGCTAGCTCATGTATCTCACATCCAAACCTCAGGCTGCCTTGTTTGATATGGACGGGCTGATGCTAGACACAGAAAGCATCGGTATTGAATGCTGGGCCGCTGCCGCCGCCTCACTGGGTGTGGATATGCCGCGTGCCTTAATTATTGGCATGATCGGTATGTACTCCGGTAAAACAGATGTTTATCTACAAGAACACTTAGGCAGCCACGCCCCCATTGCAGAATTACGTGCTGCTTGCAACACCCTTTACACGGAGCGCACCCAAGAGCCCATCGCGCATCGTCCTGGTCTGATCGACATCCTAGATTGGCTAGAAGCCCACCATATTCCCAAGGCTGTTTGCACCTCTACCCGCCGCAGCGTTGCCGAGCACCATTTGCGCGCGGCAGGAATTTGGCCACGCTTTGAGTTTGCGATTTGCGGCGATGAAGTCACGCACCCCAAGCCCGCACCCGAAATCTATCAAAAAGCGGCCGCAACATTTAATCTGCCGCCCGAATCTTGCATCGTGCTAGAGGATTCTGATTTTGGCGTGCAAGCTGCACATCAAGCGGGCTGCAAAATCATTATGATCCCCGACCTGCGCCCAGCGTCCGTCCACTCTTTAGCGCTAAACATCCCGATTCTGGGATCCTTACTAGAAGCCAGGGATTTGCTCACACAAGCGGTTTAGGTCTCAGATCCAAAGGGGTGATAAGGGAGAAATTCGCCTTTATGGCTGTAACACGACAAAGCGGCGGGTTTCACCCCAAATCTATCAACTAGCTTTTGTTTTAGGATGAATCTGCATTTCGTAGGGTGTACAACGACGCAGTCGGAGCGCAAAGAGCGGTGCGCAAGAAAAACGACTTGCACACCCTACAAATGATGCAATGCTTGCAAATAAGAGCGGGCATCATGACGAAAGCCTAATTTGAAGCGCATCCAGCCTTTACCCCCCCTCCAGCCATCCCCGCGTAAGCCACTCGTTTTTTGTATTCCCTATATCCCCAGCTATACTTCATTTTCAAGACAGAAACTCACCAAAGGCATTTCATCATGCTTTCACGGGGATATTTATGGCATGGGGTAAATCTGCTCTGTGCCACGCTGGCTATTGCATGCGCAGGCTTATTCAATCTAACTTGGCTCGCGGCGCTCTATTTGCCGCTTGGTTTTTTATTGATGCGCTTAGCTTACGCACAAGCCACTGAAATAATCGAAAACCCCATCAGCCATCACGACTCGTCAGCGCCTTATGCCACGCTCCCTCCCCTCTTAACAGCGGTGCTACCCATTTGGCGAGGCAACATCGAACTTGCGCGCAGGCAATCCGAAGAGGCAGGCAATCAACTCGGCATCACCTTGCGTGATATGGCCGTTGACCTGCAAGCCACCATCAGGGATTCACGCGGAGAATCAGAGCTAGGCAACAACAAGCAGCCTCTACTTAGTCATCTTATTGATAGCGTACTCGAGCGCACTGCCAGTCTTGCCGACATTCTGGCTCAAACAGGCATTCATCGCAGAGAGCTGATCGATCAAGTCACCAGCCTAGCCAGCTTCTCCACTGAGCTAGATTCAATGGCCAAGGGCGTGGCAGATATTGCCAATCAAACCAATTTACTGGCGCTTAATGCAGCCATTGAAGCCGCCCGCGCAGGCGAGTCAGGCAGAGGGTTTGCCGTTGTGGCCGATGAAGTCCGCAAGCTCTCTACGCTCTCAGCAGAAACGGGTAAGCAAATGTCGGTGAAAGTGGCCTCTATTGACCACGCATTACGAGATGCGGGTAAAAAAGCCACCACCATGAGTGCTACCGAAACAGAAAGGACCGCAGCCGCATTGGCCTTACTGAATGCCTCGCTCAATGATTTCACCAGCACCACACAACAAATGTCGCAAATCAATAGCAACTTGCAAGCTCAGGGCAATAAAGTTGAACAAGAGCTGTTCCAAACCTTAGTTGAATTACAGTTTCAGGATAGAGTTTGTCAGATTATGTCGCACGTTGAGCAAGATCTCAGCCGTATGGAAGACCACTTAAGCGACCTATTGCACACGCCCAGCGATGTACCAACGCCCACAGTCTCATCACAAGATTGGCTCACACGGCTAAGTAGCAGCTACTCCACCAAAGAACAAGCAGCCCTTCACGGCGGCGCAATCAAGCACAGCAGCACCATTGCAGGTGATACTGAGTTTTTTTAAGCCCGTTCATAATCACTCAATGAGATACACCACCCAACACAAACTACGGCACTCCATACGCCGCATTCTGACTCCAAATTTATATTAATTGACACCTGCAGGAAACATGCCAAACCTAACTAAAGCAAATACTTACTAGCAAACAAACACTACCTAGCCCTTATTACTACAGAACACAGTAAGCAAAGATTTTTCCAACCCAAATTCACTACGGCAAACTACATCATGGCAAAAAAAACGATTCTGATTCTCGATGACTCGGCCAGCATGCGAGCAACCGTTTCAATCGCCCTTGGCGGTGCGGGCTACGACGTCGTTGAAGCCAAAGATGGCGCAGAAGGTTTAACAAAACTAAGCGGGCAGCGATTTAACCTCATTATTTCCGACCTAAACATGCCAGGCATGGACGGCATCACTTTTCTCAAAAAACTAAAAGAGCACGCGGCTCTGCGTTATATCCCCGTCATCATGCTCACGACTGAATCCGCTGACGATAAGAAGCAGCAAGGCAAAGAAGCAGGCGCAAAAGCTTGGATTATCAAACCTTTCGACCCTGCAAAATTACTCGATGCGGTATCTAAACTAGTTCAACCCTAAGCGAGAAAACCATGCCGCTGCTGCTGGAGCATAAAGATGACCATACAGAGGCTCGCCTACAAGGAGAGCTCACTATCTTTAATGTAGAAAAATCTCAGGATGAGTTACTCAGCTTACTTAACCACAAAGAAGTCATCCTTGATCTTTCTGAGCTCAGTGAGCTTGATGGCTGTGGTGCACAATTGCTGGCCATTCTACAAATTGAAGCACAGCGAGCAGGCAAAAGAATCACCCTTCTTGCCAACAATCTGGTCATTGAGCACACCATGCAGTGCCTAGGCATTACCGCCGTGCATCCAAGCAAGGGGCACTAAGATGGACCTCAGCAAAGCTAGGTTGATTTTCTTTGAAGAAGCTTACGAGCTCTGTGACGCATTCGAAACAGCCCTTCTCGACCCAGACACCTATCCACCCGGCACAGAAACCTATAATTTAATTTTTCGCACTGCCCATACGATCAAAGGATCGGCTGGCATCTTTGGGCTTGAAGCCTTGGTCAAATTTGCCCATGTGGTCGAAAATGTACTAGAGCGACTACGCAGCAATCAACTCCCTTTCACCGACGAGCTAGTTAATCTTTTATTAGCCAGCAACGATCACCTCAGGCGGCTACTTCTTACCAGCGCTGCCAGCGAGCTACAAGGCTTGGTCGACTTACCCGAAGGCATCCCCTTACTCGCAAACCTAGAGCAATATCAAACCGACCAAGTAGCCGTAGCCGCTGCTCCAGATACCGCAGCAGATGTAGATACAAGCGCCGATACCTCTCCCCTTTCCGCCACATCGCTCTGGCACTTATCGCTACGCTTTCATCCCAACACCTTTCGGGACGGCTTTGATCCACTGTCTTTTTTGCGCTATTTGCAAGGCATAGGCAGCATCAAAAATATTGATATGGTGTGGCGCGACTGGCCCCTTATTAGAACGTTCGACCCGACCGAATGCTTTATGGGCTTTGAAATCAGCATGGAGTCCGATGCCAGCTACGACAAAATCAGTGGCACCTTTGATTTTGTTAAAGATGATAGCCTAATCGGCATTCTGCCCCCTCATTCCTCATTAGCTACTTTTCGCGCCCTCGCCCAGCAGCTTTGCGAGCAACGCAACGAAGAAATACCCGAGCAACTGGAGCGCTGGTGCAAGCACCATATCCTGACACGGGACGAGGCGATTCAAGTCGAAAACGGCCAATTCTCTACAACAGAATCAAGCTCGAGCCCCATCAATAATGCCAGCGTAGCCGACGCGCCCGACGCGGCGCCCGCCAGCACCGGCAAGCCTAAAATGGTTCGCGCCGAAAACCAATCAATCCGCATTGAAACCGCCAAACTCGACCGGCTGATTAATCGCGTGGGCGAATTGGTCATCGCCTCCTCAGGCACCAAGCTGATCGCCCAGCACCGCGGCGACGCCGAGCTGATTGAATCGGTGGCGATTATCAACGCCTTAGTAGAAAGCATACGCGACGACGCGCTCACCTTACGCATGGTGCCGGTCGACGAGATCTTCAGCCGCTTTCCGCGCATGGTGAGAGAGGTTTCCAAGCAGCTCAATAAAAACATTCATCTTGAGATTAAGGGCGCAGAAACCGAAGTGGATAAATCCATGGTCGAGAAGCTGACCGATCCACTGATGCACATTATTCGCAATGCCGTAGATCATGGCTTAGAATCCGCAGAGCAGCGCCTTGCCGCCAATAAGCCCGAAGTCGGCACAGTCACGCTCAATGCCTATCACGATGCAGGCTCGGTGGTGGTCGAAATCAAAGACGATGGCGCGGGGATCAACCGTGAAAGAGTACTGGCAAAAGCGATTGAACGCGGGCTAATCAGCGAAGATCGGCAGCTCAGCGATCAAGAAACCCTACAACTTATTTTTCTACCGGGCTTTTCCACCGCCGATACCGTCAGCGATATTTCTGGGCGCGGCGTGGGCATGGATGTGGTGAAACGCAATATTGAATCTTTGCGTGGCGAAATTGAGATTTACTCCCGCCCCGGCGAAGGCTCCACCTTCCGACTGCGACTGCCGCTCACGCTGGCGATTATCGATGGCTTTCATGTTGAGGTGGGCGACTCTGCCCTCGTGATGCCGCTGGATATGATGATCGAATGCGTCGACATGCCGCCAGAAACCATGAACCACAACACCCGCCAAGTAAATTTGCGCGGCGATTGGCTGCCGTTTATTTCGCTACGCGAGCTATTTGACTTGCCTATCAAAACGCAGCCGGAATTCATCGTCATTGTTCATTACGGCGAAAACCGTGCGGGCATCGTGGTAGACCGCCTGATCGGCGAATTACAAGCCGTGATCAAGCCCTTAGGGGATATTTTTAAATCGCTACGTGGCATCAGTGGCTCCACCATTTTGGGCAATGGCAAACCGGCGCTGGTGCTCGATATTCCGCAACTTATACAACATGCTTGGCGGCGTGAACGAAGAATGATTCGTCAACATACCGAAGCCATCGCCAAAGAAAAACAACACCCCATCGCTTAATGACGTCTGGAGATCACCATGAACTGGTTTCATAGCTGGCAAGTACGCAGCAAACTTATTCTTTCCTTTTTGATTGTGCTGCTAATGCTGTTTTTAGTGGCCTTGCTCGGCTATTCATCGACCAGCAAAACCAATGATCTGGTTAGCAATATGCATGCTAATCAGCTCGTGCCAATTAAAGATGTCGCCAATGCCAATATGCAGGCCATCTACCATAACCGCGATCTGCTGCGCTACATTGCGGAAACCGAGCGCCCCCAAATGGACGCCGCCGAAAAGAGGATGGATCAATATGAAAAAGACATGGGGCTATTGCTCGATAAATACCGAAAAACCGATCTCACCCCGCCCGAAACTGACGCGCTGAAACGTTTTGACGCCGCTTGGCCGCCGTATAAAGAGTATGCCAAGGAAGTGATGAAACATTCCTACGCCGACAAGGGCGATGGCAAAGAAAATAAAATTGCTTTAGAAATCCTCGCCAAACAAACCGCCCCTGCCTTTAATAAGGCCGATGATATTCTCACCGAGCTAGTCAACATCAACTCCAAACTAGCCGATGACGCGCTTGAAGAGAGCAAAGCCGCCTATGCCAGCACAGTCAAAGAAATTAGCTTGCTATCGGCCACGGCCATAGTGCTGGGCATCTTTTTGGCTTTTTTGGTCACCCGCAGCATCCTGCGCCAACTGGGCGGCGATCCATCCTATGCCATGGAAGTAGTAGGCCGCGTAGCCGATGGCGATTTAGCCGTGCCGATTCGCCTGCGCAGTGGCGACGACACCAGCTTGCTGGCGTCGATCAAGGGCATGTCGCATAAACTATCTGACACCCTTACCGAAGTCGGCACCATGGCCAGCGCCATTAGCGGCGCATCAGAGCAAGTTTCTGCCACGGCTAATTCGCTATCGCAAACGTCATCTGAGCTGGCGGCCAGCGTAGAGCAAACCAGCGCTTCGGTTGAAGAAATGGCCTCAACCATTAACCAAAACGCCGACAATGCGCGGGTTACCGAGAGCATTGCTTCTAAATCGGCAGGCAGCGCCACCGAAGGCGGCAAAGCCGTCGGCGATATGGTGCACGCCATGAAGGAAATCGCCTCACGCATCACGGTGATCAACGATATTGCCAATAAAACCGACTTGCTCGCCATCAACGCGGCGATTGAAGCGGCAAGGGCCGGCGAGCACGGCAAGGGCTTTGCCACCGTGGCCGTGGAAGTACGAAAATTGGCCGAGCGATCGCAAGTGGCGGCCAAGGAAATTGGCGATTTAGCCAGCCGATCGGTCGGCGTCGCCGAGCGGGCGGGGGTTTTACTGCATGAAATGCTGCCCGGCATCGACCAAACCGCCACGCTGGTGCAAGAGATTTCTGCCGCATCCCGCGAGCAGCGCACCGGTATCGAGCAAATCAATAGCGCGGTTACGCAAATCAATGGGGGAATGCAATCCTCAGCAGCCTCCGCCGAGCAGCTGAGCTCCACCTCAGAAGAGCTCAGCGCAACGGCCATGCAGTTGCAAGCGCTGATGCAGCAATTTAATTTGCGCGGCACCACGAGAGGTCGCAAATCCGCACCGCAGCGCCCTCAAGCACGCAAAGTCGCTTTTTCCGCGCCCTCCGTCGCTCAATACGATGAAGAGTTTGAAGACGATGTGGATAACGACAAATTCAGTAAATTTTAAGGAGCAAGACCATGAAAGAGCGTCTTGATCCCATCGCCATCAAGCACGATAACAAGTTTCATTGCGTCACTTTTATCTTGGGCGAGGATCTCTTTGGCATACAAATTAATTTCATCCGTGAAATCATCGAGTTTGAGGGGATCACCCATGTGCCCATGATGCCCAGCTTTGTGCGCGGCATTATTAATCTACGAGGTTCAGTGGTACCGGTGATTGATTTGTCGGTACGCTTTGGACGAGAGCAAACCCAGCTAAAACCCACCACCTGCGTTGCAATTCTCTCCTTACCGGGGGTAGAAAGTGGCTACAGCGATGTGGGCGTGCTGCTCGACGCGGTGTGCGAGGTGCTGGAGATTCCAATGAGCGAGATTGACCCTTCGCCCAACTTTGGAGCCAGTATCAGTGGCGATTTTATTCAAGGTATTGCCACCATCAAGGAACGCTTCGCTATTTTGCTCAATGTACAACGGGCTTTGTCCGTCGCCGAGCTTAACGCCATGTCTGAAACCGTGATGCAAATGCATTTTGCTGATGATGCCGAGGTGGCTTGATGCCCAAGAGGGAACCTCAAAACCCATTTGACTTACCAGAAACCGGCCCCATTCTGAGTCCGATGGAGTTTGAGCAGTTTCGTTCTTTTATTTTCACCGAAGCAGGCATTGATATGCCGCCCAGCAAACGGGCGCTAATTCAATCCAGATTATCCACACGCCTGCGTGAATTGGGATTAGACGACTTTAGTAGCTACTGGAGAATACTCAAGCAAACCGATAACGCTGCAGAGCGGCAAAAAGCCATTAATCTGCTTTCAACCAACGAGACTTATTTTTACCGTGAGCCCGAGCATTTTTCTTGGCTGCAATACCATTTATTAGAATTAGAAAAACAAAAACACGGCCACATCAAACTCTGGTCTGCGGCTTGCTCTACCGGCGAAGAAGCTTATACGATTGCCATTGTTTTGGCAGAAACCTTAGGCATAGACGGCAATTGGTCACTTTATGCATCGGATATCAATACGCGAGTGACCGCCATCGCCAAACGAGCGGTTTACCCTGTAGAGCGGGTCAAGAAAACCCCGCCGCATTTATGGCAAAAATATTTTTTGCGCGGCCGCGATGAATACGCAGGGCAAATACGTGTTGTGCCAGAGCTTACCCGTCGCATCAATTTTTTTAATTTGAATTTATTGCAGCCGAAAAACTTTAATCAATGTGAGTTTGATATTGTTTTTTTACGCAATGTACTTATTTATTTTAATGAAGACACCAAGCAAGCCGCATTGAGCAATGTCTGCAGCAAGATCGCCGAAGGGGGGCATTTATTAATTAGCCATGCCGAATCGATACGCAATAAAGAATTGCCGCTCACGATGGAAGCGCCATCTCGTTATCGCGTAAAGAAAACCACCGCATAAACAGGGAACGATATGGGAATTAATGTGCTGATTGTTGATGACTCTGCCGTGGTAAGAGAAATCGTAACGCAAGTACTTAGCTCTACCACGGATATCAAAGTGCTGGCCGCCGTGCCCGACCCTATCTTTGCCATGCAAAGAATGAAAATTCAGTGGCCAGATGTGATTGTGCTGGACATTGAAATGCCGCGCATGGATGGACTGACTTTTCTACGCAGAATCATGGCCGAGCGCCCCACGCCCGTAGTGATTTGCTCTTCGCTCACCGAAAAAGGCGCGGACATCACCATCGACGCCATGTCGGCGGGCGCGATATCCATCGTGACCAAGCCCACCGTCAACCTCAAGGCTTTTTTAGAAGGGGCGGGCAATGATCTAATCCAAGAAGTGAGAGCTGCGGCGATGGCCAGAATGGGGGCGATTAAGCCTAGGCCCGCAACCAGCCCCACCCAAAGCAACCCAAGCCCCCCCCCTCACGCGAACAAACACGCTAGTCAGCATGATCACCTATCGCCCGCCCCCAAACTCACCGCAGATGCCATGCTGGAAGCGCCTTCTGGCAAAGCGATGTTTCGCACCACAGACCGGCTGATTGCCATAGGCACATCGACAGGGGGCACGCAGGCGCTCGAGTTTTTGCTGCCACAATTGCAAGTCAATTGCCCCGCCGTGGTGGTGGTTCAGCATATGCCGGAGAAATTTACGACCGCTTTTGCTGAGCGCTTAAATCGCCTTTCCAAAGTGGAAGTGCTTGAAGCCAAAGATGGTGATCGTTTGATTCCTGGCGTTGTGCTGATTGCGCCCGGTGGGCGGCATTTATTGGTAAAACGCAGTGGCGCTCAATACATTGCCGAGGTCAAAGATGGGCCGCTGGTTTCACGGCATAAGCCATCGGTTGACGTGCTATTTCGCTCGGTAGCGATCAGCGCGGGCGGCAATGCATTGGGGGTGATCATGACGGGCATGGGCGACGATGGGGCGCGAGGCATCCGCGAAATGCACGATGCGGGGGCGCGTACCCTCGCTCAAGATGAAGAGAGCTGTGTTGTCTTTGGCATGCCCAAAGAAGCCATTGCCCACGGCGGCATTAGCGAGGTTCATTCCCTCACTCATATCGCCAATACACTCGCAACCATGAAGGGATAGTGCTCATCATGCCTCACTTGGATAAATGGCGTGGCCGGATTGCCCTCGTTGTCGACGATTCGCCTAGCCATCGCTTTGTGGCCGTTGAATACCTCAAAGACCTTGGCTTTGCCAACGTTTATGAGGCAGAAGATGGCAATGGAGCACTCAGAATATTGCAAACACTAGAACAAGTTGACTTTATCCTTACCGATCTAAGCATGCCAGGCATGGATGGCATTGAACTACTCGGCTGTCTTGCCAAGGCGCCCAAGCATTATTTTATTTCGGTCATGAGCGGCGTGCCACGCGATGTGCTCGACACCGTGCAGGGAATTGCTGACGCCTCTAATCTAGAATTACTCGCCGTAATGCCCAAGCCGCTCACCATAGAAAGCATTAGCGCTCTATTAGAAAAATCCGACCCAGATTTGCATGCCATTGGCACCGCTTGGCCACAGTTTGAATTTAGCGTTGACGACGTTGCTTTAGCGATGGACGCACAAGAGCTGATCCTTTATTTCCAACCCAAAGTCACCATTGTCGATAGAAAAATAGTGGGCGTTGAGGCCCTCGCACGCTGGTTGCACCCAACGCACGGCGTTTTGCCGCCCATTGCATTTATTCATCATGTAGAGCAAGGCGATTTGGCGCTGCGCTTTTTTTATGCTTTATTGAGCTCCGCTTGCGATATGGTAAAAACCCTGCAAGCCACAGTAGAGGGGATTCATTGCTCTATTAACTTGCCCGTCCCCTTACTAGACCATCCTGAGCTTGTGGATAAAATGCAGGCCATTGTCGAAGCAAAAGGAGTTGAAAGTAAATTTATTATCATTGAGGTTACAGAAACCACTTTAATGTCTAATTTAGCCACTTTTTTAGGTGCTTTAGCGCGGTTGCGGCTCAAAGGGTTTGGTTTAGCAATGGATGATTACGGCACGGGGTATTCTTCAATGAAGCAACTTTCTCGCTGCCCATTTACCGAAATTAAAATCGATAAAGAATTCGTTCACGACGCAGCCCATAGCCCCAAAAAACTAGCTATTTTAACTTCCGCCATTTCCATGAGCCAGCACCTCAATCTAAAAGTAGTGGCCGAGGGCGTTGAAACCGCCGCCGATTGGGAGCAGCTATCTGCCTTAGGCTGCGATATTGCTCAAGGCTATTTTATTAGTAGGCCGATACCGGCCGAGAAAACATTGGAATGGATCACAAACTGGCAGCTCCCGTAGCTAAAAACTGCAGCATATTGCATACGTTTAATCTGCATGGAAGGATGAATAATCTATTATCTCCATTGTAGGGTGATCCGTTTTGAGTGGGGACAAGCACGAAACGCCCTACAATTTGTACTGCCCGCGCTCGAATCATCACCGAATCAAAAAAAACACCGTCACAAATATAATCAAAATTATTTTCATCAAACCAATACATTTCTAGCCTCGCCCGCTAAAAACGCATCAATATTATGAATCAGCTGATCCGCTAATTGCTGCATGGTAAATTGGCCTGCCCATGCAATATGCGGGGTAATGATTAAATTAGGCAGGCTGATATTCAATAAGGCATTGCCATTTTTAGGCGGCTCGGTGATTAAAACATCTAGCCCTGCCCCGCCTAATTGCCCCGTCTGCAAAGCATGTAATAAAGCCGCTTCATCGACTAAGCCGCCTCTTGCCGTATTAATCAACACCGCATCTTTTTTCATCAAGGCTAATTCTGCTTCGCCAATGAGATTGCTAGTTTGCTCATTAAACGGACAATGCAAACTCAACACATCAGCACGGGACAGCGCCTCATTAAAATCAACAAAACCCTGCCGCACTTCCTTGGCGTGTTTCTTTTCTGCAAAGAGCACCGTCATCCCTAAGGCGCGAGCCAAGTTCGCCATCGCCTGCCCTAGCGCGCCTGAACCAATTAAAGTCAAGGTACTGCCTGCTAAATCATGAATCGGCGCAGAAAAATGGCAGAAGCTTGCAGCCTGCTGCCATTTGCCCGCCTCCACATCGGCTCGATAAACAAGTAGCTGTCGACGCAAAGCCAGCATCAGCATCAGGGCATGCTCAGGCACACCGGCTAGGGCGTAATCACGAATATTACAAACGCGAATCCCCCGCGCCTTGCAGGCGGCTAAATCTATTTGGTTATAACCGGTTGCAGCTACCGCAATCAGTTTGAGATTTGGACAAGCCGCGATGGTGGCGGCCGTAATCGGCACTTTATTGCTAATGGCAATATCTGCATTAAATAGGCGATCGGCCACCTCATCATCGGTAGTATTGGCATATTCCTGCCATTGATACGGCGCTTTTAAGGGGAGTAGAGTAAGCGGCAAAGAGTCTCTATCTAAAAACACAATCTGTGGCAGAGTCCGTGGCAACATATATTCGCGCTCCATTAATTTAAAAGGCAGCAAAATGAATCAAGTCGATCTCTTTTTGGCAACAGGTTTTGAAGAAATAGAATTAGTCACGGTGCTCGATATTTTACGCCGCGCCGATATTAGCACTCGCCTGATCTCGATTGATAGCAAGTTAGCCGTAACAGGAGCGCATCAAATCACCATCAAGGCGGATCTTGCCATGAGCAGCGCAGATCACCATGCACACATGCTGGTACTGCCCGGCGGCGGGCATGGCACTCAGGCCATGCTGGCTTGCACCGATTTGCACCTTCGCTTGCAACAGCACCTTGCGGAAGGTAAACCTATCGCCGCTATTTGCGCCGCACCTATGGTGCTGGCCAAAGCCAATCTACTCAAGGGAATCAATGCCATTTGCTACCCCGGCTGCGAAGCAGCTTTGCTTGAGGCCGGGGCAAATATCGTACTGAAAAACGTAGTAGTAGATGGTCTAATCACCACCTCACGCGGCCCCGGCACGGCTGCCGCATTTGCTTTCGAGTTAGTTCGCCAAATAAAAGGTGAGGCTCTATCGCAAAAGCTCAGCAAAGAAATGCTATTTTCATAAGCCATCAACCCAAAAAAGCCCGCACTCACATGCGGGCCTTTCTTTTAAAGCATCGGTTTAAGCTAATTCATACACCGTTTTGCCACGCAATTTAAATAACTGCACTGCGTGGTAAAGGTTTTCCGAATGGCCAACCACTAATAAACCTGATGATTTCATTTGCGGAGCAAAACGCTCTAGGATTTTAAGCTGGGTGGGCTTATCAAAATAAATCATTACATTGCGGCAAAAAACCACATCAAATGGACCACGAATTGCCCATGTGGCTTCAACTAAATTAAGCCGTTTAAATGTAATCATATCGCGTAATTCTTGCTTGGCTTGATAGCGCCCATCGGCCAGCTTATCAAAGAAACGCTTCACCCTTTGCGGCCCCATGCGCTCGACTTCTTCCCCTGCATAAATACCAATGCGGCCTGTTTCCAATACATTGGTATCTAAATCAGTGGCCGTGACCTTAACGGGTGGGCGCATGCTATCAAAGGCTTCGCAGGCCGTCATGGCAATACTGTAAGGCTCTTCCCCAGTACTTGAGGCTGACGACCAAACATGCAGCGCCCCCGCACTACGATGTGCCAGTAAATGCTCGGCCAGAATAGGGAAATGATGCGCTTCACGAAAAAACGAGGTTAGATTAGTCGTGAGTGAATTAGTAAACAATTCAAACTCTTTGCTATTGCCTTTTTCGAGCAGCTGTAAATAGTCATTAAATGACTGCAAGCCCAAAGCGCGTAAACGCTTAGCTAAGCGGCCATAAACCATATCTTGTTTAGCAGGAGAGAGCGCAATGCCCGCGTAGTTATAAATTAACTTACGCACCTTTTCGAAGTCTTGCTCCGTAAACTGAAATTCACGAGAAGGCGTTGGCAGCATGGTGATCCTTTAATCAATTTCTTATAAACAAGCATGACACATAAAAAATAGCTTCTTAATGATGTTATAGCCCCAAATCAGGCCAAATAGCATCTACTCGCGCTTTGACTGCATCATCCATTTTGATAGTTGTACCCCATTCACGGCTGGTTTCTCCAGGCCATTTATTTGTGGCATCCAAACCCATCTTGCCGCCTAAGCCGCTAATCGGTGAGGCAAAATCCAGATAATCAATCGGCGTGCTTTCTACCAAAGTGGTGTCTCTTACCGGATCCATACGGGTAGTAATCGCCCAGATGACTTCTTTCCAGTCACGAATATCAATGTCGTCGTCCACCACCACAATAAATTTGGTGTACATAAACTGCCGCAAAAATGACCACACACCAAACATCACCCGCTTGGCATGGCCAGGATAGGATTTTTTGATGGAAACAATCGCCATCCGATAGCTGCAGCCTTCTGGCGGCAAATAGAAATCGACGATTTCGCTAAATTGCTTTTGCAAAATAGGCACAAACACTTCGTTTAAAGCCACGCCCAGCACCGCAGGCTCGTCTGGCGGCTTGCCGGTATAGGTGCTGTGGTAAATCGGATCTTTACGCGTGGTGATGCGCTCCAGCGTAAACACTGGGAACCAGTCTTTTTCGTTGTAATAACCGGTGTGATCCCCATATGGGCCTTCCAGCGCATACAGATAACCGCCCACTTCTTTCAGCGGAACCCCTGCCTCACTCACGCCGCTGAAGCCTTTCTCAGCAGGCTGAATATGACCTTCAAGGATGATCTCGGCCCGTGCTGGCACTTGCAGATCGGAACCTAAACACTTGACCAGCTCGGTTTTTGAGCCGCGCAGTAAGCCTGCAAATTGATACTCAGAAAGGGTATCGGGAACAGGAGTGACGGCCCCAAGAATCGTGGCTGGATCGCAACCCAAAACCACGGCAATCGGAAAAGGCTGTCCTGGGTTTTGCAACGCGTGCTCTCTAAAATCCAGAGCACCGCCACGATGCGCCAGCCAACGCATAATCACCTGATCGCGGCTAATCACCTGCTGGCGATAAATCCCTAAATTTTGGCGCTTTTTATTTGGGCCACGGGTCACTACCAAACCCCAAGTAATCAACGGGGCTGCGTCTTCTGGCCAGCAGTGTTGTATCGGAATACGCGCTAGATCAACCGCCTCGCCCTCCCAGACTACTTCTTGGCAGGGGCCGTTTTTGACTTCTTTGGGTGCCATATTCAAGATTTGCTTGAGTAACGGCAATTTATCCCAAGCATCCCGCAAGCCTTTGGGCGGCTCTGGCTCTTTTAAATACGCCAGCGTCTTGCCAATTTCGCGCAGCGCGCTAATTTCAGCCGCGCCCATGCCATTAGCAACCCTTGTTGGCGTGCCAAACAGGTTAGCCAGCACCGGCATCGTATGACCGGGCACATTCTCGAATAAAATCGCCGGCCCTGCTGCGCGCAGGGTGCGATCGCAGATTTCGGTCATTTCAAGGTAGGGCGAGACAGGCACTTTCACCCGTTTTAACTCACCACGCTTTTCTAGCTGCTCAATAAAATCACGTAAATCACGGTATTGCATCGGTGTAACTCAGGCAAAAACAACGATTACTCGGACAAACTCATGCTGGCTTGGTAAGACTCGCCGGGTGCAATCGGCACCGCGTTACCCAATACATCGCCCCGCTCTACACAAATAAAACCTAGGTGATTGTCTTGGCCAATATCGGCCACATTGGCCGCGCCTTCCCATGGATTCCAAACAATTGCGCAATGGGTATCGCTGACAATTTTAATTTGCCCCGCAGCATGCTTCACACACTGCTCACTAGGAACGCCCAAATAGACACGATCCGTCATGGCCTGCACTTGCAAATTGCCCGATTGCAATAGCTGCGGACGGCCTTCTAGCAAGGTGTCTACATAATTGCAGCCATCTAAGCCGGTAATCTGTACGTCGCGCACATCGGGTACAGCCAAATAGCTATGGAAGGCTTGGGAGAATGGCGCGGCAATGGCACTACGATTTTCTGCCGTCACTTTGACAGTCAGCTCGCGCCCGACCGTAATTTCTAAACGAAATTCAAATGCATGGGGCCAAAGCGCTTGTGTTTCCGCCGTATCATGCAGCTCCAGCACAACCTTGATCGCCCCATCATTTAAGATTTCTACTTCGCAAACATCCCAATTTAATGAGCGAGCAAAGCCATGCGCAGGCAAGCCATCAGGATGGCGACCAAACCACGGCATGCAGAGCGGAATCCCACCCCGAATCGCCTTCGTTTTAACAAAAAGCGCCTTAGGTGACAACCACAGCAGCTCACGCCCACCTTGTGGCACAAAAGACACCAAGTGCGCACCTTGCAAAGCGAGTGTGGCCGAGCCTAGCTCACTCTTAATTTGCAGCAGTGGCAAGCCTGGCTCTTCACCACCGTATAGATCGACCGATGAACAAAGGCTAATTTCAGGGATAGTTGCCAGCAAGGTGGCAAGGTTTGCTTGCATAGAAAAACTCCTTAATAGGTCATCATTAAAAGCCGATCATTACGCTGGGCGGCGAGGCACCCAAACCAAGGCATCACCATCAATCACTTTTTCGCCTTTTACCCAGCATTCTGTTTGTAGGCGAACACGTTGCTTATCTTGTAATACTTCTAACACGGTGACTAAAGCAGTCACGGTATCGCCAATTTTTACCGGCTTTAGAAACTTTAAATTTTGCCCCATATAAATCGCACCCGGCCCCGGCAGACGCGTGCCGATCACCGTCGAAATAAGGCTAGCACTTAACATCCCATGTGCAATACGCCCACCAAAACGAGTATTGGCGGCATATTCTTCATCAATATGCATGGGATTATTATCGCCAGATATTCCGGCAAACAAGATGACATCAGTTTCTGTGAGTGTTTTGCGATATTCAGCAGTCAAATTTACCTGCAAATCTTCAATGTAATAGCTCATATAAAACCTCTGCATTTATTGCGTGTTAAGGGATTGAATTTCAAACAAAATGACAATGTATTTTATTTGCTTCAATAAAAGCACCATCAATATAAAGCAAAACATGAAATCAACAATTTAATCCGTCACAAAAAATACCCGCACTCCGTAGCACCGCCAACAAGCCTAGCGATCGATAAGCCCACGCAGTGTTTTTTAAAAAAGAAGAAATACCTAGCGCTACTAAGGCCCTATCGTCTTCCCTAGCCCCGCGCCACTATGGCGATAGGAAGGTGAAACGACAGGCATGCGATTTAAATCGAGCCAAGGAGAGAGCCACTTAAAAGTACGCCGGTAAGCATCTGAGCTGGCCTCTGGATTAAATCCGACAGAAACACTCGTTCCACCCAAAACCAAACGCTTTTTGTCGTCCGCTTTCAAGCTTGCGTTATCAAAGTCATGAAATGTTTCAGGATAAGTAACCAAGCGAAAAGTCGGCTGATCAGACTTGGCAACGAGGGCACGACAAGGCTCTGCAGGCGTCCAATCATCATCCTCTCCCACCAATAATAATAGTGGCGCAGTCACTTGAAACTTATCTCGCAGCAGGTAGGAGCTACAAGAAGGAAAGAACCCTACCGCTACCCGCACCGAGGGTTGCTTTTGCCCCAAGAGCGCCAAAATAGAAGTCGCCCCATGTGACCAGCCAATAACCCCTAAGCGGTCCCCATCAATTTCTTTACGTGTTTTCAGCCAATCCAAAGCATGGCGAGCATCTTCTGCACGCATTCTTGGGCTAAGAGTGCGTTTACTCAGCGGCACAGAGCAAATCTCTTGTAGATCTCGCCCGCTAAAACTATCGAGCATCAATACTGCATAGCCTTTTTCTTGCAAAAGACTCGCCATCTTATCGGGGCGCGGATTCAACCCCGTCGTCTGGCCGACCCCATTACAACCATGAAGCAATAAAACCGCCGCAGCAGGACCCGCCTCAGGAAAAGGCGGCGGCAGATACTTCGCGGATAGAGTGATCTCTGCCCCAGGAATCAGAACACGCTCAGCCCTAGCGGGCAAAGCAAAAACACTGAGCAGGCAAAACCAGTAAGTAATTCGCATCGCATCTATAAATCAAACGTAGTACCCAACGATAAATTTGGTTTTTATTTATAACCACATCAAGATAAACATAAATAAAAACCAAACCCCCAACTGTAACCATCTCGACGGATTTGACCCGTCCTACACGCATTTCTATCCTTAAACTATCTTTTTCCGACCATACAGCTTACCTCTACATACCCACAACAGGCAGAAAAAAAGTGCTTCATTACGGCTCAGCCAAGATCAAACATTACTACAAGCTTGCCTAATCCAAAGCAATAATGAAGTCAATACTTCCACTACCTCCTGTCTACCCAGAGTGGCGCGCACTCTAACACATGGCGCAGTGCTTTACTAAACTGACTCGCTTAAAACCCTAAGCTCCTGCCCGCAAGCACAATACCGCAGTTTCTTTACATACGATCAAGATCAAATCAATGTAAGTTAAATCAAGGTGCAAGTATGAGCGATACGATACACACACACTTTAGCCATGGCATTGCCACAATTACACTCAACCGACCCGAGCTGTGTAATGCCTTTGATGACATGCTGATCGCAGAGCTCACCGCCACGCTTACTGCATTTGGCCAAAACTCAAATTTACGGGTTGTGGTGCTCGCCGCCGAAGGGAGCACATTTAGTGCAGGCGCAGATTTAAGTTGGATGCATCATGCCACTCAATTTGACCAACATCGCAATTTTGAAGACGCACTCAAGCTAGCTAGGCTGATGCAAACATTAGAGCGACTATCCGTCCCTACCATTGCCCGTATTCAAGGGCCAGCATTTGGAGGAGGAGTAGGATTAATTGCTTGCTGTGATTTGGCCGTAGCCAGTTCTGATACTTGGTTTCGGATCAATGAAGTACGCCTCGGCCTCATTCCTGCCGTCATTGGCCCTTATATCATTAGTAAAATTGGGATCAGCGCGGCAAGGCGCTATATGTTGACGGCAGAGCGGTTTGATAGCCATACCGCACTGCAATTAGGTTTAATACATGAAGTCAAAGAAGGCGCCGCAGCCATTGATCAGCAGGTGCAAACATGGATAAACGAGTTACTACAAAATAGCCCTCATGCCTTAACTGCCGCAAAAAGACTGATTACATCCGTGGTGCATCGCCCGATCGACGATGCAATGATTTCTGATACCGCACACCGCATCGCCCACATCAGAACGCACGAAGAAGCCCGTGAAGGAGTCGCCGCCTATTTAGGCAAGCGCCCCCCTTCATGGCATATCAACCGAGCGTCGAAACCGAGTGTCGATGACGCACTTGCAAGCGAGTAGTTTCTGATTCTGCAACGCTCAGCAATTGCAAGCTGGGCACTTCAAAAGGGCGAAGGATGTCTTCACGGGTAGCGAGGATGTCCACGTTTTCTAGCTCAGTGCTTCCGTCATCCATATTGAATACGGTCATCATGGCAATATCTCCTCGGGTATACAGCAGAAACCAGCCTGCTTATTCTTAATATCGGCATATCAGTAAGAAAATACAATCCTCTTACAAAAAAAATGGCAAGGCACAAGTCCTTGCCATTTTTTGGCTGCCTGTCGGGCTTAAGCGATCGTAGCGAGGAAAAGTCCGGTTTGAGACAGATTTCATGCATTTTCGAGGCGAATAGCCAGCTATTCAACGAGAAAATGCGTGAAATATGGCCAAATTCGGCTTTTCCGCAGTAGATCAGCCTTAAGTCCGACAGGCTGCTGAGGCTAAAGCATTACTCTACAGAGCTTGCCTTCAGTTTGTAATCCACCTTAATTTGCGATTTAAGCGCTTGTAAATAACTAGCCACTTCAACCTGACCATACATCTGCGCCATATTGTCACTCAACTGGCGGCTCAATTCAGCATTCATCGCCGGAGCAGCGGTGGTTTGCACCACTTTAAATATGGCAAACCCTTGGCCTTTCACTTCCGCGCCTACATAGGCAGGGAGCTTTGCCGCAGATGCTGCAAATATTTCCTTAAGCTGTGCGGCAGGTACTGCGGATTGCCCCATGCGCAACATTGCTTGTGCAGGCGACCAAGGCAAGCTATCTGCCCCACCCTTTTTAAGCTCAGCAAGTTTTTTAGTGCCTTCTTCAACCGCCAGCTTAAGTGCTTTTTCTTGCTTAAGCTTGTTCACAATCTCCGCACTCACCACCTCTAGCTTTTGCGCTTGAGCAGGCTTAGCTTCAATCACTCGTACCGATACCAAAGTACCTGCGGCCACTTCAATGGCCTCTGAGTTGTGTTTTTTCTTTAACACATCATCGCTAAAGGCCGCATCACGCAGCTTGTCGCTATTCAGCAGCTCCTCGCTTGCCTTAGCGCGGGTCATCCAGCCACTTTGCTGCACAGCCAGTTTAAACGCCTCTGCTGCTGGCTTTAAACTGTCTGCTTGCTGATAAACCAACTCGTTAAATTTATCAGCTTGTGCCTGAAAGCCTTGGCTTACTTTTTCAAGCTTTAGTTTTTGCTCAACTTCAGGCTGAACTTCAGCAAAGGTTTTGCTACGGATATCGTCAAGACGAATAATGTGCAAACCAAAATCACTCACTACTACGCCGCTAATCTCGCCTTTCTTCAGCTTAAACGCAGCATCATCAAAAGGCTTCACCATTGCGCCATGAGCAAAAAAGCCCAAATCACCGCCATTTGCTGCCGAACCTGGATCTTGCGATTCTTTTTTTGCTATTTCAGCAAACTGAGCAGGATTGGCTTTAAGCGCCAACAAAATGGCATCTGCTTTAGCTTGAGCGGCCTTTTTGGCTTCAGGTTTTGCATCTTTAGGCACAGCAATTAAAATATGGCTGGCTTTACGCTCTTCACCCGTTAATTGCGCTTTGTGTGCTTCAAAATACTTTTGCACGTCGCTTGAGCTAACAGAAATCGTCTTGGCTAAGTCCTGCTGCGAAAACGCAACATATTCTAGCTTGACCATTTCTGGCAATTTAAACTCAGCGGTGTGGCTATCGTAATATTTTTTAACGTCGCTATCGCTCACGCTCACTTGCGACATAAATCCAGCAGGTGAGATTTGCAGCATCGCTACATCTCTTTTTTCACCTAATAGCTTGGCCATGTATTCAGTCATCGCACTCGATTGAATACTGCTCGAAAAACCAGCCAACAAGTGACTACTGGCTAAATCATCACGCACACGCTGCTGAAAAGTCAGCGGCGTCATTTGCTGCGCGGCTAACAATTCTTTATAACGCTGTGGGCTAAATTTGCCGTTTTCTTGAAAATCAGGAATGGCAGCAATGGCATCGCGAATCTGATCATCAGATACCTTGAGATGCAGCAGGCCTGCCTGCTCTAGCAAGAGCTGCTTTTTAACCAGCTGCTCGAGCACCATCGGCTTCATTTCATTCGGGACAGGGCGATTACCAATGGCTTCGGCAAGCTCACGAGGTGTAATGCGTGTTTGGCCAACCTTGGCCAGATACGCTTCGCCATCTTCCATCGCGCTATAGCCGGTTAAACCCACACCAACAACCAACCCTAAAGATACCAGGCCAAGGACCACCTGAACGGCGGTTTTGTTCTTTTCAACAAAGGAAAACATGAGACAGTCAACTCCGCAAGTGATTCGCGGCATATGATGCCAGATTGACGCCTGCCTGTCTCCCTCCGGCAGGCAATAGACAAACAAAAAGCCAAACATTTCTGTTTGGCTTTTTGTTTTAATCTTTATTGGCGGAGCGGACGGGACTCGAACCCGCGACCCCCGGCGTGACAGGCCGGTATTCTAACCAACTGAACTACCACTCCTCATTGCAACTATTTCTTACACAGTAAGTGGTGGGTGATGACGGGGTCGAACCGCCGACATTCTGCGTGTAAGGCAGACGCTCTACCAACTGAGCTAATCACCCTTTCTATTCCCATAGCACCAGCCGTTATGCTACTGCAAAACGGCTGTGTTACGTGTTAGGCAACAACTCTAGCAAACCAAGTTAATTACCTAACATCCACATTACCGCACCAAAAAAGATTTAGTCAGCAAAGTAAGTTGATTATTGTACTGCATCTTTCAGTGATTTGCCAGCCCTAAATTTAGGCTGTTTCGCTGCTGCAATCGCAATAGTCTCACCAGTGCGTGGATTACGGCCACTGCGCTCAGCACGCTCAGACACATAGAAAGAGCCAAAGCCGACCAGCGTTACTTCGTCGCCGCCCTTCAGTGCGTTAGTAACGGCTTCTACTGTTGCATCCAGAGCTTTACCTGCATCAGCCTTGGAGAGACCAGCGGATTCTGCGATGGCGTTGATGAGTTCCGATTTATTCACTTACGTCCCCTTACAATTCTGATTGGATTGATACGATTAACTATTGACTACAGCTTTATAGCAAGCCACAAAATCTTGTGTCAACTAATGTTTTGTAAGCTGCCCAGATACTTCTGCCCCAGCTTGCGGCAGAACAGGCTCAACACCCACAATTTCTTCCGGCAAAACCTCCGGCAAACGCTCTAAGGCAAACCCCAGCACCTGGTCGATCCACTTAACCGGATGAATGGTAAGTCCACGCTTCACATTGTCAGGAATCTCTGCAAGATCCTTAACATTGCCCTCGGGAATCAATACCTGCTTAATGCCACCGCGGTGAGCAGCAAGCAGTTTCTCCTTTAAACCACCAATTGGCAACACTTCACCGCGTAGCGTGATCTCCCCTGTCATTGCAACATCGCAACGAACGGGAATACCCGACAATACCGACACCATTGCGGTCGCAATACCAATCCCTGCTGAAGGGCCATCTTTTGGCGTGGCGCCTTCAGGAAAGTGAATGTGCATATCAATTTTCTGATAAAAATCAGGGTCAATTCCCAACGCTTTTGCACGACTACGCACAACCGACAAGGCCGCTTGAATAGATTCTTGCATCACATCACCGAGCTTACCGGTTTGAATCATTTTCCCCTTGCCTGGGAATTTTACCGCTTCGATGGTGAGCAATTCGCCGCCCACTTCGGTCCATGCAAGGCCGGTTACCTGCCCAACTTGATTGGTTTGCTCGGCCATACCGTAGTCAAAACGATGTACGCCGAGATATTTTTCCAAGTTCTTAGGGGTCACCGTGATCTTTTTATCACTTGGTTTCATCAAAAGGCTTTTCACTACCTTACGGCAAATCCTAGCGATTTCTCGATCCAAGCTACGCACACCCGCCTCACGTGTGTAATAACGCACCACATCACGCACCGCAGTGTCGGAAATCAGCAACTCACCCTCTTGCACCCCATTGGCCTTAATTTGCTTTGGCACGAGGTATTTAAGCGCAATATTTACTTTTTCGTCTTCGGTATAGCCAGACAAACGAATCACTTCCATCCGATCCAACAATGCCGGAGGAATATTCAAAGAATTAGCCGTTGCAACAAACATCACATCCGACAAATCAAAATCGACTTCTAGATAGTGATCGCTAAATGCATGGTTTTGTTCTGGATCTAAGACTTCCAACAAGGCCGAAGAGGGAACGCCACGGAAATCCGCGCCCATCTTATCGACTTCATCGAGTAAAAATAGCGGATTTTTCACGCCAATTTTAGTCATCGATTGCAAAATCTTGCCCGGCATTGAGCCGATATAGGTGCGGCGATGCCCACGAATTTCAGATTCATCACGCACACCACCTAAGGCCATGCGCACAAACTTGCGATTGGTTGCGCGTGCAATCGATTCGCCCAAGGAGGTTTTACCTACGCCAGGTGGCCCTACAAGGCACAGAATCGGCGCTTTAAGCTTTTCAACACGGCTTTGTACCGCGAGGTACTCAACAATGCGCTCTTTCACCTTTTCTAGGCCGTAATGATCGGTATCGAGCACCAATTCAGCGGCAGGCAATTCCTTGCTGATTTTGGTTTTCTTTTTCCACGGTAGATCAAGCAGCGTATCGATGTAATTACGCACCACGGTCGCTTCAGCGGACATCGGCGACATCATGCGTAATTTTTTAAGCTCGGATTCTGCTTTATCACGGGCTTCTTTACTCATGCCGGCGTTCTTGATTTTTTTATCAAGCTCGTCAATATCGGCGTTTTCATCTAACTCGCCCAGCTCTTTCTGAATCGCCTTAACCTGCTCATTCAGATAATACTCGCGCTGGCTTTTTTCCATTTGGCGCTTCACGCGGCCGCGAATGCGCTTTTCAACCTGCAAGATATCCAACTCGGATTCCAGCTGCTTTAACAGCTGTTCCATGCGGCGGCGCAGATCAAACATTTCTAAGATCTCTTGCTTTTGCTCCAGCTTTAGAGGCAGGTGCGCAGCAATGGTATCGGCCAAGCGATGAGCATCTTCGATCCCTGCAAGGGAAGTCAGAATTTCAGGTGGGATTTTTTTATTAAGCTTAACAAACTGATCAAATTGAGTCAGCAAAGCGCGGCGCATGGCTTCTACTTCATGCCCCTGCTCACCGCTTACATCAACCGGATGTGCGATGGCACTATAAAAGCCCGCCTCTTCATCGATATCTGTGACTTCAGCTCGCTGGCCCCCTTCCACCAACACTTTTACCGTGCCATCTGGAAGCTTCAGCATCTGTAAGATACTGGCAATCGTACCTACTGGATAAATGTCAGCCAAGCCTGGCTCATCTTTCTGGGCGTTCTTTTGCGCAACCAACAAGATATGGCGGCCATCTTCCATCGCGGCTTCTAGCGCGCGAATCGACTTTGGGCGACCCACAAAAAGCGGGATAACCATATGCGGAAATACCACCACATCTCGTAGCGGCAATAGCGGCAAATGGACATCGTCAGCAAACGCAATAGTTTGGGACATTAACAAGGGTCCTCGAGGATGGATTTACCCCCCAAATCATGGGGGCGCGGGCAAGGAAATACAATGCCCAAGAACACAATCTAAGCTGAATATTCCAGTAGATTGCCTAGCCAATTGTTTTACAGGGGATTTTAATTATGGCGGAGCGTGGTAATCTGCGCCGCTTTATTAAAATCCCCTGCAAGGTCTTTCATATTTTTTAATCTTTTTAAGTAACGCCTGCACACAAGGCATGCAGACGTCATTTAAAATCAATCCGCTACAACAGAATCCGCATACACAATCGTTGGCGCTGTCGCATTTTTAATCACATCCTCATCCACCACCACACGAGAAACCCCTTTTAAGGAAGGCAGCTCGTACATGATATCTAAGAGTGATGACTCAACAATCGAGCGCAAACCACGCGCGCCAATCTTACGTTCCATCGCCTTATGTGCAATCGAAGCCAAAGCCTCTTTACCCACCTCCAGCTCAACGCCCTCTAGCGAGAACAATTTCTGATATTGCTTGATCAGTGCGTTTTTTGGCTCAGTAAGGATAGACACCAGCGCGGCTTCATCCAGCTCTTCAAGAGTAGCTGTAACTGGCAAGCGACCAACAAATTCTGGAATCAAACCAAAACGGATTAAATCGTCCGGCTCAACCGTGTGTAACATTTTGCCCACACTGGTGTTTTCGTCTTTACTCATTACTTCGGCACCAAAACCAATGCCGCTTTTCACCGAGCGATTACGAATAATCTTGTCCAAACCTTCAAATGCACCACCACAAATAAATAAGATATTAGTGGTATCGACCTGCGGCATATCTTGATTTGGGTGCTTACGACCCCCTTGCGGCGGCACAGAGGCAACGGTACCCTCTACCAGCTTCAAGAGCGCCTGCTGTACACCTTCACCGGACACATCACGGGTAATCGAAGGGTTTTCAGATTTGCGGGCAATTTTATCGATTTCATCGATATAGATAATGCCGCGCTGGGCTTTTTCTACATCGTAATCGCACTGCGCCAAGAGCTTAGCAATAATGTGCTCAACGTCCTCACCCACATAACCGGCTTCGGTTAGCGTGGTGGCATCCGCAATCACAAACGGCACATCCAGCAGCTTAGCCATGGTTTGCGCAAGCAAAGTCTTGCCTGAGCCTGTTGGCCCAATCAGGAGAATATTGGACTTGGCTAATTCCACATCATTATCGCTCGACTTATTGCTAGTCAGACGTTTGTAATGGTTGTAAACCGCCACGGCCAAAATCTTTTTAGCGCGCTCTTGCCCGATTACATAAGAATCGAGCGTGGTCCGAATTTCCATCGGCGTAGGTACACGCTTGCCATCTGTTGCCTGCGCAGTTTCGCCAATGACCGCAGCGGCTTCGTCTTTCAATACATCGCGACAAAGCTCAATACATTCGTTGCAGATAAAGACTTGCGGGCCAGCAATCAGCTTAACCACTTCGTGCTGGCTCTTACCGCAAAAAGAACAATAAAGGAGTTTTTCTGACATTGCCTAACCTACACCCCAAAAAACGGGCCATTGCAGCCTGTCTCATTTAAAACCACAAACCGACAGGCCACTAGAATAAAAAACCGCCAGGCACGCTGGCGGCATTGTCACGACTCAAGCCCGCTTATTTAGCTGTTGGCACGCTACGAGACTGCAAGACTTCATCAATCAGACCGTAATCTTTTGATTCTGCAGCACTCATAAAGTTATCGCGATCAGTATCATGCTCAACCGTTTCGATGCTTTGGCCAGTATGCTTGGCCAACATTTCATTCAGGGAGCGTTTAGTTTTGATCAATTCACGGGCATGAATTTCAACATCAGAAGCCTGCCCCGATAAACCGCCAATCAATGGCTGGTGAATCATAATGCGTGAATTAGGCAAGGCAAAGCGCTTACCCTTAGCACCGCTGGACAATAAGAACGCACCCATACTGGCGGCCATCCCTACGCACATGGTCGATACATCAGGCTTGATAAAATTCATTGTGTCGTAAATCGCCAGACCAGCCGTTACCGAGCCACCTGGGGAGTTGATATACAGATGAATATCTTTATCTGGATTTTCGGATTCCAAAAACAACATCTGCGCAACAATCAGATTTGCGCTTTGATCGTTTACTGGGCCGACCAAGAAAATTACACGCTCTTTTAAGAGGCGCGAGTAGATATCATAAGAACGCTCGCCACGACCGCTTTGTTCAACGACCATAGGGATATACCCAAGGTTTTGCGGATCAAATTCTTGTCTCGACATCTTTTTCTCTCAGAAATAAAGGCTCAATTGACTGCGTATTTTGGCAAACACATCAATAGAACCCATATGGTCATTCAAACGATAAAGTGCCACCTTAATGACACTTTATCGTAGCACCTAACTGAGAATGATTAGCCTTGTTGGCCCATCAGCTCTTCAAAGGACATGCCTTTTTCAGTTACTTGTGCCTTAGCCAATACAAACTCAACCACATTGTCTTCCAATGCCATTGATTCTGGACCCGCCAAACGCTCACGATCTTCAAAGTACCAAGCTACAACTTCGCTTGGATCTTCGTAATTCTGCGCCAAGTCTTCAACAACCGCTTTCACTTGTTCTAGCTTAGCTTCTAATGCATTGCCTTTCACCAATTCAGCCAAAGCTAAACCAAGGTGAACACGGCGCTGTGCTTGCGCTTCAAACATTTCTGGCGAGAACGGAACATACTTTGGGT
This sequence comes from Janthinobacterium sp., assembly GCA_025360045.1. Classification (GTDB taxonomy): domain Bacteria; phylum Pseudomonadota; class Gammaproteobacteria; order Burkholderiales; family Chitinibacteraceae; genus Iodobacter. The sequence continues at coordinate 52,825 of JANYCY010000070.1, forward strand.
CGATACCGCGTGCTTTCAAGTCTGCTAGTGCACCTTCAGCCAAACGACCGATTTCTAATTGCACTAAAGCCTTAGGCAAATCAGTCGGCGCAGCAGCGATCAGCGCAGTCATCACGTTTTCTTTAGCACGGGCTTTCAGGCGGAAACGTACTTCGCGTTCCAGATTGCCACGTACTTCAGCGCGCATTTTCTCTACATCGCCATCAACAATACCGAGGCTTTTTGCGAAATCTGCATCAACTTCTGGCAAGATTGCAGCAGCAACGTTTTTAACTGTGATTTCGAATACTGCAGTTTTGCCTGCAACATCTGCACCATGGTAATCAGCAGGGAATTCAACGCTCACCGATTTGGTTTCGTCTTCTTTCATGCCAATCACACCGGCTTCAAAACCTGGCAACATTTGACCCTTGCCCAGCAAGAAAGCGTGGTTCTCAGCAGAGCCACCATCAAACAATACGCCGTCGATCGAGCCTTTGAAATCAACAATCACGCGATCGCCATCTGCTGCTTCACGCTCTACACGCTCAAAGCGAGTACGTTGACGACGCAGGATATCAACTGTTTTTTCTACTTCAGCATCGGACAAATCCAACACTGGTTTTTCAATTTGAGCCGCAGCCAAATCGCCGATCACCACTTCTGGGTACACTTCAAAGGTAGCCGAGAATTGGAAATCGCCTGTTTCTTCCGCCGCATCTTTTGGCTCGAAACGTGGGTAGCCTGCTACGCGCAGCTTTTGCTCGTGTACAGCCTGACCAAAACTCACTTCAACCGTTTCACCCAATACTTCTTCTTGGATGCGGAAGCCGTAGTTTTGTGCAACGATTTTCATCGGAGCCTTACCTGGACGGAAACCAGCAATTTTTGCTGTTTTTGCAACGTGCTTTAAACGCGCGTTAACTTGTTCGGTAATTTCTTCCCGAGGCACGGAAATAGACAGGCGACGCTCGAGTTGATTCAGGGTTTCTAGTTGTACTTGCATTTCAAACCATTCCTATGGGGGATCAACGCGCGTACACGCATCTTAATAAATAGGGGATAAAGCCAGCTCATCAACAGGCAAGGTCAGTATGACCTGCTTGGCAGACCTACGAAAGATCTAACAAGCACAAGCGCCCAGTACGACTTGCCAACAAAGTCGGTAAGTTTAGCGCACAACAGGGCGCAAATCCAAACAGAATTATTAACCAGCGACAGAAGCGACCCAAACACAGCCACCATCAGGCGCGAGCAGGGCAAAATAGTAATGGCAAAGCATAAAAAAACAAGCCACACACAATCACCCTCTTCAAGCCACGAAAAACACACCCACAAAAATAGCAGGCATGAAAAAAGCCGCAAGAGCATGACTCTTGCGGCTTTTTTCAGAATATTTGGTGGGGGATAAGAGACTCGAACTCTTACACCTTACGGCGCTGGAACCTAAATCCAGTGCGTCTACCAATTCCGCCAACCCCCCACTTCACTTCGCTGCGTTTGCTTGTGCACCGAAGGAAGACCCGCATTCTATGTGAAGAACTCCACCTTGCCAAGCGTTTTTTTAAATTATTTTGAAATACTTTTACAAAGCCGCATCATAAACACGATTTTGTTTAATATATCAGTAAGACAATCGCAATCTACACAGCCCACAAAAAGTTTATGTCATACTCCGCACAGATTTTTACCCCAACCACTCTAACGTCACTCCGCCCGTGAACGATCCTATATATACACTCCTACGCATCCTTCCTGCTGGTGATCTTGCTACGACAGAAGTCCGCTGGTTTGCTGAGCAAAAATCTGGCTCCGCAATATTAAGCGAACTCCCTCGTGCACAGCGCATCGAGCTTATCGTCCCTGCGGCACGCTCTAATATTTATATTGCGGAGCTACCAAGGCAATCCATGGCAAGGCGGCAGAAGCTGCTGCCGCATTTATTAGAGGATCGCCTGCTCAGCCCTGCGGCTATGCTTCATTTTGGCCTTAAAGATAACAGCAGCAAAATTATTGCCGTAGAGCGTAAATGGCTAGAACATTGCCTGCGCCTACTGACTGAACACCAAATCACCCCCGCAGCCGTCTGGAGTTTGTACGACTTTTTACCTGATGGCAGTGACTGGTGTGTCGCCAAAGACCAGCAAACCTGCCTTGTGCGGACACCTGAGGGGCAATATAGCCAGTTTGAAGACGCCCATATTCTTGACTCATTGATTGGCGATGCGCCACGTGAAGATTTAATCTTGGCCAATTTAATTCAAAACACCGAGCCTGGCACCAATTTGCTCCAGGGTGATTTTGCGCAGCGCAGCCAGCAATGGTCTATCGACTGGAAAACACTGCAAACACCCGCACTACTATTAAGTGCTATTTTTGCGGTGGTCTTGCTCGGGCAAGTGGGAGATTGGTGGCAATTACGCAGCACCAAGCAAGCTTTGCAACGCGAAATGCGCCAAACCTATGCTGCAGCCTTTCCTGGCGAACCGGTCTTTGACCCTGTCTTACAATTGCAAAGCAAGCTACGCGAACGAGGCGGCCTGCGCTCCTCAAGCAATGGCGACAGCCTAGATTTACTCCTGCAAGTCGCCAATATTGCGGGCAATGGCCTGCAATTAGAGCAATTGGAATACGCCAATGGCTTGCTCAGTATGCAAATGCCTGACTCCCAAGCCAGCAGCTTGCAAGCTCAACTCAAAGGAGCTGGCCTGTCCGCAGAAACACAAGCAGCAGCAACCGGGCATATGAAAGTATTGATTCGCCCCCAAGCCGTAAAATGAGTCCTAACACTAATGAATAAATTGAAAGAATTTTGGCAACAGCGCCAGCCCAGAGAACAGCTCTACCTCAGCGTTTGCGGGGCTTTTGCTGCTTTTGCCATACTTTATGCAGGTATTTGGCAGCCCATCAGCGATTCTCGCGCCCAGCTAAGCAAGCAAGTGCCTCAAATGCAGCTGCAACTCGCCGAATTACAAAGGCAACTCGCCCAAGTTAAAGCGACACCGGCGGGGCCAAGCCGCAATGGTGATTTGCGGGCTGCGGTGCAAGCTAGCTTGGATGCGAAAGGCGCGAGTGCCGATATTCAGGCGCTCTCTGCCGACAAACTGCAAATTAAAATTGCCCAAATCCGCTTTGCCGACGCCCTACCTTTACTTGCCGCCCTGCGCAGCGAAACAGGTTCGCGCATTAGCGCACTGAACGTCAGCGGAGCGGCACACGACGGCCTAGTCCAACTTACGGCTTTGGTAGAACGCCAATGAGTCAATTAGCCGACGCCGCCCTGAGCAGCAAAACGGGTTTGCACATCAGCGGAGCGGGGCATAACAGCCTCGTTCACCTTACGGCTTTGGTAGAACGCCAATGAAACAATTTATAGTCCACCGTAGTAAATTCCTTATCCCGCTGCTGATCTTATTTTTGATTCTGCAATTTCCTGCCTCATTTATTTTGAAATTTGTTCCCGCGCCGGTGCAATTAGGCGGAGTGAGCGGCACCATTTGGTCGGGGCGGCTCACCCCGCTTGGCATCAATGGGCAGCAGCTTCTAGATGAAGTGCGCTGGCAATGGCAACCCATACGGCTGTTCGCAGGGCAATTGGTTTGGCAACTAGAAACCCGCTATGGTCAACAAGCAGGTCAGGCGCGCTTAGCGCTTGGGGTAGGCGGCAATCGGCTAGAGGCGATTAAACTCACCCTACCTGCTGCACCCTTATTTGCTTTAGATAAAAAACTCAGCCCGTTTCAGCTTAGCGGGCAATTAGAACTTGAAGCACTGACCATCAGCGCCAAGCAATCCAGTGAAATATCGCTACTTTGGCAAAACGCTAGCTCGCTCGTCACGCCGCAAGCCAACCCTTTTGGCAGCTATCTGATCAAGCTGCAACCCAATTTAGATTGGCGCATCGCGCCGCAAGGCAGCGCGCTATTGGTGATTAATGGCCAAGGAAAAATCGATCCTAAGCGTGGCCCCCAAGGCTCACTCCTACTAAAAGCTGCCAGCGACAAAGAAAGCCTCTTTGCCCCACTACTCGATCGCATGCCGTTAAACGGCGATCAGCGTGAACTCAAGCTAGGCAGCTAAGCTACCACCCTATACTCCAGCAAATCGCCTATAGCGACTTACAAATTGGCAAGGAAAAATAATGAAAAAAATCGAAGCAATCATCAAACCATTTAAGCTCGACGAAGTTCGCGAAGCTTTATCAGAGCTGGGTATTTCTGGCCTAACCGTCACCGAAGTCAAAGGCTTTGGCCGCCAAAAAGGCCATACCGAGCTTTACCGTGGCGCTGAATATGTGGTCGATTTTTTGCCCAAGGCCAAGATCGAAGTAGTGCTTGAAGACAGCAAGGTAGAAACCGCCATCGAAGCCATTATCAAAGCGGCCAACACCGGCAAAATTGGCGACGGCAAAATCTTCGTCACCCCTGTTGAATACGTAGTACGGATTCGCACGGGTGAGATTAATGAGCAAGCGATTTAAACCAGAAACCGCTTACAAAATATTTCCAAAGCATATAAACACTTCAGAAATAAGGCAGTGCCTACTGCCGATCCAATGAAAAATGCGGCCGACTAGGCCGCATTTTTTACAACCATAAAACCGAGACATTCTTTATTTCAACCTTAACTCCACACCGTCTACCCGATGGCTATTGCGGCCGGTACGTTACTTTCAAGATGTAATCTGCTGCTGAATAGCCATTAAGCAGCAGATATACATCGCCATTTGCCGCTAGGCTCAGCTCGCACTTCTCCGTGCTATTCGGACCATCTGACTTGCAATCAAATACGGTTGTTGTGGGTGCGCTGCCTTTGCGTAAATACAAATCTGCATCGCCTGTGCCACTCAACACCGCACTAATACTCCCTCCTGCCCCAACTTTAAACGGGCCAAAGCTTTGTTTTTGACTTAAAGCCAGTTTACCGGAAAAGTTTTCTACTTTATCAACAGGGCCAGGGCCTGCGGGACCGTCGCTGCCTAATTCCACCATAAAGGCCAGCGCCATTTTAGAGAACTTCAGGGCATGCTGGGCTTGATTGCCACTATTGGCGTAGGTGTCGTTGGCCGTATGGATATAAGGGTTGTCTTGGGTAAATGAGGATTCAAAAGGCATGGAGGCAAAATAGCCCTGTGCATTCCATGAGGCATGATCTGAGCAGGCATAGCCGCATTTATCGTAGCCAATTTTAATGCTCGGTAAATAGCTGGTGAGCAGATTGGCTACAAACTGGTTTTGCGCGTTATCGGTGTAATCAGTGTAAAGATAGATATCTTTATCCGAGCCTTTATAGTTGGTCATATCCAGCTGCATGACCCCCACTACATTGGTATTGGCCGCTTTAAAGCTTTTGGCAATTTCTTGCGAGCCGCGCAGGCCCACTTCTTCTGCCGCATAGCCCATTAATTTAAGCGTACGACGAGGCTTGTAGCCGCCTGCCACCATCACTCGCAAGACCTCGGTCATGCTGGCAATGCCGGATGCATCGTCATGCCCCTGGCGCGCGGGTACTTTCGCTCGTTCCTTGCCCATTAATGGAATCAAGGTGCCCGCCCAAAACCACCACCTCCCCCGCATTGTCTGTGCCTTTAATCGTTAAGATCACCGATTTTTGCGCCCAAGCTGCATGGGTAAATTGCTCAACCGTGATATCGCTACGCCCTGCAGCCATTTGCTGCCAGCGTGTCTTTAGCCAATTTGAAGCATTCACGCCATGGCTGGTGGTGTAATAACGATTAGTAAATGCAGATAAATCGTTAATGGTTTGCGCAATATTGCTGTCCTGCATTTGTGGCAGCAAAGCATTCACCACCGCTTGATTATCCAGCACATAGGATGGCCTTGCCGCCGCCAACAGGCTGGCAGATGGCTGTAGGGCTTGGCGCCCAGCCGCTTCACTCGCATGGAACATAAAGCCACCGCAGCGATGCAGCTCATGATGCACGGCGGCCGACAGACCCAGTAACTGCTGCTCATCCACCTCGACTAAATGCACACGCTCCGCCGCCAACAAGCCCTCCTGTGGCAACAGACTTTGGCTTTCTTTGGCGATTGTTTTAGGCGCTAATTTTTGTAATTGTGCATAGGCTGCATCGCCCAAGGTAATCCAGACTTTCTTAGGAGCGGCTTCTGCGGCAGAGGTGGCCAATATGCCGCATAGAAGCAGAGGGATCACTTTAAATTTCATCGCAATATCCTTTGAATGATTTTTAAAAATCAAAAAAAGCCCTGCATACCTTCGTAGCAGGGCTAGCGGCCTACCCTATTAGGCGGGCTGCTTGGCTTCACTTCATTACTGGTAATTAGCCACCAGCGACACACCGCTCACGGTTGCATAGCCGTTTAAGAGTAGGTAGTAAGTACCTGCCTTAGGCGCGGCTACCGTGATTGTTTCCACATTGGTGCCACCATCTGATTTAACGTCGAATACCGTGGTGCTTGCTGCTACGCCAAATTTGGCATAAATATCCGCATCGCCAGTGCCACCTGATGTTTTGAATGTCAGATTCTTTGCACCAGTAGGAATCACAATCGTGTAGGTAACACTGCTGCCTTTCGCCAAGCTCAAGCCTGTCACAGGCACGCCTTTCACCAAGACTTTAGTAACAGGTGGCGGCGTAATGCAGCTCACCCCTACCGCACTAAATGCGGCAGTGACATCGGCCACTACATAAGCGCGATTTGCTGCCGCTTTTTCTACGCCGCACGCACCTTGGTTAAAGGTGCTATTAGCTGTCCAATATAAATGATTTGCATCGGCCATCACTTCAAAAGCCTTGCGTGTGCTCCAACCTGGCTTGGTTGCTAACAAGTAGAACGCTTTGTTGTACACACCACTACTCAAGTGCACATCGAGGCTGTCGTTGTATTTGCTGGCATGACCGATGGAGCGGCCATCTTTAGTTGGGTCATCCATATAGCGCAGTGCACCGTTGGCTTTAAAAATTTCCGCCCCAACTTGAAAATCATTTGCGCCTTTCATGTAAAGCTCAGCCGCTTCACCCGCCATATCAGAGAAAGCTTCGTTCATGCCGCCCGATTGCTTGCTGTAAACCAGACCTGAGTTTTGCTCTGTAAAGCCGTGGCTGATTTCATGCCCAGAAACATCGATGGAAACGAGGGGATAAAACGTCGTGGCCCCATCGCCATAATTCATGGCAGAACCATCCCAAAATGCATTTTCGTAGTTATTGCCGTAATGCACTTTCATGGTCAGCGTTTGGCTAATCGGACGAAGATTGAGCCAATCTTTATACATATTGAATACCACATTGCCGAAGTAATGCGCGTCATTCAATGGCGAATAAGCGCCATTAATCGCAATACCAGGATTACGTGGGCAAGTAAATTGATAAGGCGTTGTGCCGCTAGTGCCGTGGTTTAAATTAACGGTAATCACGTTTGGACTAATCATTTTGCAATCATCGGATACAACCAAAGGGCCATATTTAGTGCCATATTCATATTGGCCTGTTTTGGCATTACCGCCAGGGCCAGTCGCATCTTTATGCGTCATACCTTCCCATTGATCCAGCACCACGCCGGTATTGGCATCGATGATAAAGTGTGGGCGGCTTGGTTTGCTTGCGCTGCCATTCACAAAAGACACCACATAAATCAGCTGCGCCACATTATTAGCACCCAGCTTTACATACAGCTTAGCTTGCTCGTTTTCGGTTTTAATCGCCTTAGCTTGTGTTTTGGCCAGATGTAAAATCTGCGCTTGCGAATACAGCGGCTTAGCGCTTGGTAAATCATGATTTAAATTGCGTAACATCGCACCCGATAGAGCAGGCGCAGCCAAACCAGCAGCACGTTGCTCAACCACACCCTCACCCCAAACAGGCACGCCTTGATGAAACTGTTGATAGCGTGTCACCACTTTGCCATCCGCATAATTTTGGCTGCGAGTAGCTTGTAACTCATCGGCTTTTAGACCCAATAAGTTATGCACCCCCTCATCTGTTAGGCCGCGTGTTGTCAGCCCAGCAGGTGCAATATAGTTTTCCAGATCCACGCGTTCAGCGGCCATGGCATTGAATGCTCCACCTAATAAAACAACCATCAGCAGAGGACGAGCTACGCAATTTAATACTTGCTTCATTATTAGCGACCCTTTTTAGATTAAACGGGGGGTGTACCCCAATGGATGCTGCACCAACCAAGGATATTTGGCAGGCACAAACTAGCTAACCCACAGTGATTAACGATGGAATAGCAATTCGGATTAAATCAACGCGGGATGAATGCGCCCCATAAACTTTTATTTACTAGCCACTTATTTAAACTGCAGCCTTGTGAGTAAACACTAGAAAAAAGTTTGATCAAGATCAAGGAGTTTTATTAATTTGATTTTTTCTTAAAAAACCCTTATTCATTTCGTCTAGATGACGCAATTAAATGCTAGACCTTTGGCAATAAACATCGCACAGCACGATTCAAACACTAGGGAATTCACCAATATAAAAACAACATACAAAATGCGCTAAAAAAATTCACTTTCGTTTAAAACAGATCAACTCGCCTATTTTTATCCTTATTTAAATACCAGACAAAGTCATTAGCAACAGAGTTGCAAATTAGAACAAAAAAAACACGACAAACAATATCAAATACAAATACTCCGCAATAAATAAGGCCACTCGAAAGTGGCCTTATTCTCAAACTTTTATTGCATTAAAGACTCGTTAATCACCCGAGGCAGCTCGCTATCCATATCATGGCCGTACTCCCAAACCATGATGCCACCAAGGTGCTTGCTCTTAATATATTGCGCTTTGTATTTCAAACTTTCTTGGTCTTCATAAGTCACCATCAGATCACCATCAAATAGCCATGGTGCTTTGGCAACTGGGTCCCAATAACGCGTCGCCCCTTTGGCTTTTAATGCCTTAATATCTTGCCAAGTAATGCCATCATCGTAAGCCGCTTTCTTATAGGCATTAAATAAGCCGTTATTTGTTGCCGCCACACCCTGCCATGCACGGCCATAGAACGCACTGCCCATCAACAACTTCTCAGGCTTCACACCGGCATCTAAGTACAAATTCATCGCTTGATCGGCGCTCCAACCACCACCTTCAGGGTCTGCTTTGTTTTGATATAGATTAGTGTGATGGCTGGTTTTTTTACTCCAAGAACCGGCAAAGTCATAAGCCATAACTTTCATAAAGTCGACCGATTTAGCCACACGCACTACATCAATATTTTGCAAAAACCACGCAGCAGCAGGCACGGCGACCGACAATTGATATTGCTTGCCGGTTTTTGCACCATATTGATTTAAAGCAGCTTTAGTTTCCTCTAAAAGCTTAGGGTAGTTTTCTTTATCACTTGGGTCTTTTGCAATTGGCAACCAATCTGGGCCAACAGGGTACTCCCAATCGTAGTCAATTCCTGCTAGTTTATGCTCGTCAATTAACTTAACAACGTTCGCAATAAACTGTGCTCGGGTTTCAGGTGTTCTAGCCAACTGTGAAAAACCATCCGCCCCCCAGCCACCAATGGATACATTGACTTTTAAATGCGGGTATTGGCTTTGCAATTTAGCCACTTCATCCCACATATTTGCAAATGGGGCGATGATAGCGGTTTTATCTGAATTAGGCTGAGGCTCTAAATCTTTAATATAAACTTCGGTGCCATTACGAATTAAACCAAAGCTTAAATTCAAAGTAGTGAGCTGATTACCCTGAATATCACTCGCTCGCCAGCGACGGCCCGCATCCATATCTTTTGGCGTAGAGCCAATAGGCCAAGTGCGAATATAAGCCACCACCTGCTTATCATGCGATTTAACCGTTGGAATAAGAGATTCTGTAGATGCGACTGGCTTAGAGGGTGTTGAAGCACATGCACCAAGCAATGAAGCTGCGGCGAAGGCGATTAGTAATTGTTTCATCCCCACATCCTAATAAAGAGTGAGGGCATAGTTTACGACTTAATTTAAATCAATGTAAATATTTTACAAAAAAGTGAAATTTATACGACAGTTTTCTTGCGATCTTTTTCAGCCTGCCGCCTTTCACGAAAAAAAGCCTTCAATAAACTCGATGACTCTTCAGCCATTACTCCATCTACTAGCTGTGTTTGATGATTTAAGCGGCAATCCGCAAAGGGGTTAATCACGCTACCCGCCGCCCCTGTTTTAGGATCGCTTGCTGCATAAATCACCCGCGCAATCCGCGCATGCATAATTGCCCCAGCGCACATAATGCAAGGTTCTAGCGTGACATACAGTTCGCACTCGGGCAGACGATAGTTGCCCAAATGACGCGCGGCTTGCCGGATAGCCATCATCTCAGCATGGGCACTCGGGTCATGACGCAAAATAGGCTGATTGCAACCACGGCCAATCATCTCGCCCCGATACACCACAATCGCCCCAACAGGCACCTCACCCAATTCCTTGGCACGTTGCGCCTCAAGCAAGGCCTGCTGCATAAAATCTAAATCATTCATAAACCAACAATCTTATAAAAAAGTTCTGTAAGCACAGAGATAAGGAGAACACATAGCGCACTGAGAAAAATAAGGGCGCTTTTTATGGGCGTTGCCTCAATTGTATGGCGGGTGAAACCCCATACGCGCTAAGCAAAGTCAAAAAGATCTTTTTAGTGCCTTCGGCACGTTAATTTAGGTGCGGGCGTCCCGCTGGACCTTCCTTTCTTGTGTGGCCAAGAAACGAAGCCAAAGAAGGCCACCCCACGAAACACGAAGGCCCCTGCGCTGCGGACAATCGGGTCGGCGGCGGGCGGGATTGGCTCGCTGCCTCGCTCCCTTGCCGAAACCCCGCCCCGCTTGTTCCTCACTCCGGCGTGTTTCAAGGGGAGATTTAAGCCCCATATCGAGAGCGTAGTCATAATCTTTTGTCTTTGTTTGCTACTAAGAACCAAACTGGTTAGCCCGTATAGGGTTGCACCCGCCCTATGAAAGACACACCTAAACCGCCACACCCAGCATTTCTGCCGCGTGTTGGCGTGTCGTGCCGGTGATTTCCACGCCGCCCAACATACGGGCGATTTCTTCGATGCGCTCTTCCACGCTTAGCATGCGAATGGTGCTTAACACGCCCGTCTTAGATTGTGTTTTGCTGACTTGTAGCTGTTGAAAACCGCAGGCGGCAACTTGGGGCAAATGAGTGATACACAGCACTTGTCGCGCCGCGCCAAGATCCGCCAGCATGCGCCCAACAATTTCTGCCACTCGGCCACCAATACCCACATCCACCTCATCAAAAATCAGCGTGGGCACATTGGCGACTTGGCTGGTAATCACTTGCAGGGCAAGGCTAATACGCGATAGCTCGCCACCCGATGCTACTTTAGCCATCGCTCTGGCTGGGGTGGTCGGATGATTTGCCACCATAAACTCCACCGTTTCCAAACCAAAGCTAGCGGGGGCGTCATGCGCATGTAGGGCAATTTCAAAACGGCTGCCAACCAAGGCCAGCAGTTGCAATTCTTTGGTCACCATTTTAGAAAGCTTATCTGCGGCGGCCTTGCGGCTAGCGGATAGTTGCTTGGCCGCTTTGCGATAGTCTGCTTCGAATTTTTGAGCACGGCGACGTACAGCATCCAAACCTGCACTGCCGCCTAATTCAGCAAGGCGATGCTGCCAGGCGGCTAGTTTTTCTGGCAGCTCAGCTGGCTCTACCCGATATTTACGTGCCATGCGAAAAATAGCATCGAGGCGGCTTTCTACATCGGCGAGGCGCGCGGGATCTAGCTCTAAATGATCGCTATAACGACGCAGCGCGTACACGGCCTCGTTCATTTGCGCTTCGGCACTGGCCAGCAGCTCTAGCGTTTCTGAGATACCTGCATCAAAATCGGCCAAAGCTGATAAACGCCCCGCCACCGATCCTAGCCATGATTGGCAATTTTCATCGCCATCGGCCAACATCAGCAAGCCACTTTGCACGCCTTCAATCAAGCTAGCAGCATGGTGCAAGCGTTTATGCTCGGCTTGCAGCTCCGGCCACTCTGCTGCAGTAAATTGTAAGGCTGCCACTTCGTCCACCTGCCATTGCAAGCGCTCTCTCTCGGCATCAAAAGCTTCGGCGTTATTTTCTGCAATCGCCAACTCATCAACGACGTTTTTCCAATCTTTAAATAAGCCTGCCACGTCTTTTGCGAGGCCGGTGCTTTCTGCATAGCCATCAACTAATTCGCGCTGCACTTCAGAGCGCAGCAAGGATTGCGGCGCATGCTGGCCATGGATATCCACCAACTGCTCGCCCAGCGTTTTAAGCTGAGTCAGCGTTGCTGAAATGCCATTAATCCACGCGCGGGATTTGCCATTACTATCAATGCTGCGGCGGATCAGCAATTCTTCTGGCTCGTCCCCCAGCAAAGCTTCTTCTTCTAGCCAAGCCCGCGCATTTTTAGGCGGAGCAAAGCGTGCTTGCAAATCGGCTTTTTCAGCACCGTGGCGCACCACCGCGCTTTCTGCCCGCCCACCCAAGAGCAAACCTAGCGCGTCAATCACGATCGATTTACCGGCCCCCGTTTCACCCGTTAAGGTGGTGAGGCCTGAGCAAAAGTCGAGAGACAGCTCTTGCACGATGACAAAGGATTTAAGCGAGATAGAAAGCAGCATGGCGCTTTTTTACACCTTGGTTACGGTTGCCACGAAACAAACCCAAATCTTAAAACACGGAGTAAAGGAGAACACGGAGGATCACGGAGAAAAGCTTAAGCCTAATAGTTTTCTCTGTGCAAACCGTGTTCTCTGCGGTTCAAGATTTGGGTTTTGAGTTAAATTGAGAAATCACTTACAGCCGCTCACCCCAGCGTAGTTTTTCGCGCAGGGTGTCGTAGTAGTGGTAACTATTCGGGTGCAATACTCTTAAGGTATTGCGGTAGCGGCTGATCAATACGCGGTCTTTTTCTTGTAAATCACAGTGCGATTGATTATCAAAATAAACGCGGGCATCTTCGGCGCGGGTCAGTAAAAACTCAACCGCACAGGTATCGTTCACCACAATCGGGCGATTCGATAGCGATTGCGGGCAAATCGGCACTAGCGCAATTGCGGGCAAGCTAGGATGCAAAATCGGCCCGCCAGATGCAAGCGCGTAAGCTGTGGAGCCAGTAGGTGTTGAAACAATCAAACCATCCGAGCGTTGGCTGTATACAAAGCGCCCGTCGATAAAGATTTCAAATTCAATCATCGCGCCGGTACTACCACGGCTAAATACCACGTCATTAAACGCTAAGGCATTGTCAATTTCATGACCATCACGCACTACCGTGGTTTCAAGCAGGATGCGCTCTTCGGGGATAAACTCGCCGTACAGCATGGCGATCACTAGCTCGTCCATTTCATCGACCGAGATATCGGTCATAAAGCCCAGACGGCCTTGATTAATCCCCACCAGCGGAATGCGGTAAGGCGCAAGCAAGCGAGCCACGCCCAGCATGGTGCCATCACCGCCCAGCACAATAACCAAATCGGCCACTTTGCCGATATTATCGCGGCTTACATCTTGGTGCTCGGTAATGCCGTGCTCTTCTGCTGTGGCTTGATCGAGTAAAACCTTAACGCCTGCTGCAGCTAAAAGCGCAGCCAAGCGGCGTATGGGTTCGTCTAAAGTGGGAGTGCCAGTGCGCCCCACTACAGCGATGGTTTTGAACAGTAGACTATGCATAAGCTCATTAGACCCGATTTTTTAATAAAAAAACACCCAATAGATTCGCTTTATAAAGCTTCAGGCAGCTTGCTTGCAAGCCAAACTCCTTGTAAAACGAAGTAAGATTCGCCATATAACTCACCGCCATCGCCCTCTATGCTGAACGATCGTTCTCAAATTCTACTTAAAACCCTCGTCGAGCGCTACATCGCCGACGGCCAGCCCGTTGGATCAAAAGCGCTGCAGCACTTTTCTGGGCTAGACATCAGCTCCGCCACCATCAGAAATACCATGGTCGATTTGGAAAGCTTGGGCTTTGTTGCCAGCCCGCATACTTCCGCAGGAAGAGTACCCACCGTACTGGGCTATCGCCTCTTTGTCGATTCGCTCCTTACCGTTCAGGCCCTAGATCAGCCCACCATGAGCGAGCTGGCCGAACAACTGCCCATTGATAGCCCACAGCGCAGCGTAGCCGCCGCATCGCAAATTTTATCGCAGCTCACCCAGTTTGCTGGCTTGGTGCAAAGCCCTCGGCGGCATGATCTCTTGCTCAAGCATATTGAATTTATGCAGCTCTCTGAGCGCCGTGTCTTGCTGATTTTAGTCACCAACGATGGCGATGTGCAAAATCGCATTTTGCAAACTGAAAGAATCTTTAATGACTCTGAGCTAACCGAAGCCGCGCATTTTTTAAATGAATATTGTGCTGGGAAAACGCTGTCCGCCTTAACGCATATTGTGCAAAGCGAATTAGTTCGTTTAAAAAGCGATCTTATTAGCTTAATGAATGCCGCAGTCGCGGTAGGTGCATCGCTGGTGCAGCAAAGTGATTCGATGATTATTGCTGGCGAGCATCAGCTATTGGGCGTCGGGGATTTATCCTCCAACGCACTGAGAATGCGCCAGCTCTTTGCGCTATTTGAGCAAAAAACCGCCCTGCTGCAATTACTGGATTTAGGCAATCAAGCGAATGGCGTAAAGATATATATCGGCGGCGAATCCGGCCTCGCCCCGCTCGATGAATGCTCCGTGATCACCGCGCCTTATCGTGTGAATGGCGAGATTGTGGGCACACTCGGGGTGATTGGCCCCACCCGAATGGATTATGAGCGAGTGATTCCGATTGTCGACATTACCGCCCAGCTCTTGTCTACCGCGCTTTCCTTGTAATCCTTGTCAAACATTCCCACAAAATTGCACTGTCTTTCATAGATAATGTATGAATCCTAAGAAAAGCGAAGACCATGCGTAAATTTCTACCCCTTATATTAGTCAGCCTCATGGGCATGGCGCACGCCGACGAAGCTTTAGTCGCCCGCGAAGATGTGCAGGCTTATATCAAAGCCACTGCCGCTGCACATCAATTTAGCGAAGAAGAGCTGGTACAGACGCTGACTCGCGCCACGCTAAAAAGCAATGTGCTGGATATTTTAGATCGCCCCTCAACCGCCCGCCCTTGGTATACCTTTCGCGTTAATTTTGTAAACCCTGCACGCAGCTTAGCGGGGGCTAAATTTTGGCGTGAACACGCGATTGCTATCAAAGAAATCAGCGAGCGCTATGGGGTAGAGCCAGAGGTCATCGTGGCGATCTTGGGCGCGGAAACCAATTACGGTAAAAACACCGGCAGCTTTCATATTCTGGACGTGCTCAGCACCATTGCCTTTGATTACCCACGCCGCGCTGAATTTTTTCAAAAAGAGCTGACCGAATTCTTATTACTGGCCCGCGAAGAGAAAGAAGACCCGATGAGCTTTAAAGGCTCTTATGCAGGAGCGATGGGTTGGCCGCAATTTATGCCTTCGTCCTTTCGCCAATATGCAGTTGATTATGATCAAAACGGCCACCGTGATATTTGGGCGCACCCAAACGACGCCATTGCCAGCGTGGCCAATTATTTAAAAGAACACGGCTGGCAAAAAGGACAACCCGCCTACGCCGCAGTCAATATCAACGCCGATATGAGCGATGTATTTGCCGATAAATTTAATCTGCATTACACCGTGGGCGAGCTGATTCAAAAAGGGGTTGTCCCCATCAGCGAATTAGACACTGACAATAAAGCCGTTTTATTTGCGCTAGAAACCGAGCCTGGCTTTACCAGCCACTATCTAGGCTTTAATAATTTCTATGTGATTACTCGCTACAACAAAAGCACACTTTATGCGACAGCGGTATTGCAGCTTTCTGAAAGCATTTTAAAAAGCTATCAAGAAGGCGATGATTTAAAACCAAGCAAAGCCCCTGCTAAGCCTGTTGTTAAGCCAGTCAAAAAATCGGGCACTTGGCGTTAAATTGTAGGGCGGGTAAAACCCGTGTACTTATTCAACACGGCTCGCGGGTTTCACCCGCCCTACGGTGTTTTGTTTTTATGGACGCTTACGCTGTTGTGAATCATCACCTTGCTCCACTCAAAGGCCAATATGAAAGCAAGCATCATTATCTTGATTGCAATGATTTGGGGCGGGCTGCAGTTTGGCGTAGGCGGTGCCTTGGGCGCGGGGCTGCTGGCGTTTATTGGCTATCTTTATCTCAGCAAAAAATCCACACCACCCACACAAGATAGTGGTGATGCAACAGTGGAAGCGGCTAATTTATATACCCCGCCCACGTCACTCATCCCGCAAGCCAACACAGGTCAAAGTCTGGAGCAAAGAGTCGCTCAGTTAGAACAATCTCTCGCGACCTTGCAAGAGGAGATGCGCTTATTGAGTGGTGGTGCCAGCGCTGCGCCAGACGTCGAAAAAATCATCCTCTCCCCTTTACCCTCAGCGCCTGAGCCTATTTTCGAGGCAACTACCGCGCCCGCCGACACGCCAGCAAGCAGCCCCGAGATCGAGCAAGTCCCCGTATTTGCAGACGCGATCACACAACACAGCTCAGAGCCCCAAACTGAACCCGAAATCCCTTATGAGCCAGCACCACCAAGCTGGCTAGAAACCCAGTTCAGCAAGGCGTACAACGCAGCCAAAGACTGGCTCATGGGCGGCAATACCGTGGTGCGGGTCGGGATACTGATTCTCTTTTTTGGCGTGGCGTTTTTGCTTAAATTTGCTGCAGACAACAGCATGCTGCCGGTAGAGTTTCGCTTTGCAGGCACCGCCATCGGCGCAATTGTGCTGCTGGTGATTGGCTGGCGATTGCGTGACAAGCGCCGCGAGTATGCCTTGATTATGCAGGGCGGCGGCGTGGGCGTGCTGTATCTCACCGCCTTTACCGCACTAAAATTCAAGGTAATTCCGGCCGAATTTGCTTTTCCATTTTTAGTGCTGGTCGGCATATTTTCGGCCATTCTAGCCATCAAACAAGACGCCAGATCACTGGCGGTGATGGGCATTACTGGTGGCTTTTTAGCGCCGATTTTGACTTCCACCGGTCAGGGCAACCATATCGCGCTGTTTAGCTATTTTGCCCTGCTTAACGCAGGTATTTTTGCGATCGCTTGGTATAAAACATGGCGGCCGCTTAATTTACTGGGCTTTGTGTTTACCTTTGGGATTGCATCCAGCTGGGGCGCACTTAAATATAAGCCAGAGCTGCTCGCCAGCACCGAGCCCTTCTTAATCTTGTTTTTCCTGTTTTATGTGGGCATTGCCCTGCTCTACGCCCTGCGCCAGCAAGTGGCACTCAAAAGCTATGTAGACGGCACGCTAATTTTTGGCACACCGCTGGCCGCATTTGGCCTGCAAGCCGCGCTGGTCCATGATATTGAATTTGCCCTCGCTGGCAGCGCCGTGGTGCTCTCTGCTTTCTATCTATCGATTGCACAGTTTTTAAGGGCAAAAAAACGCGACGAGCTGCGTTTACTGTTTGAAGCCTTACTTGCGCTGGGCGTACTGTTTTCCACGCTGGCGATTCCGCTGGCCTTTGATGCCCGCACCACCGCCGCCAGCTGGGCCGTCGAAGCCGCTGCCATTATCTGGGTGAGCCTGCGCCAGCAACGTTTACGCTCGCTCTGCTGCGCCTTAGCTTTGCAAGTCCTTGCAGGCATTGCCTTCTTTAATCATGTTGGCCCCTTAGCCGACAATGCCTTAGCCATTCTTAATAGCGGCTATATCGGCGGCTTGATGCTGGCCCTGTCTGGATTTTTTAGCGCCTATTTAATGCAAAAAGAAGCGGCTTTGGCGTGGTTTAAGCCTGGGAAAATCATTGCACCCCTTCTCGCCGCTTGGGGATTGCTGTGGTGGACGGGCGCGGGCCTGAATGAAGTCTGGCAATTTATTCTTCCTAGCGAGCAATCAGCCGCCATCGCCCTGTTTGCGGGCTTTAGTGCGCTGCTCGCCAGCCTGGCTTGCAAAAAATGGCAATGGCCGCTGCTGCGCCTACCCGCTCTGGCGCTGTTTCCTGTGTTGGCGCTGATCAGCATGCCGGCATTAGCAACGCACCTTCATCCACTGGCGGGCTGGGGCCTGCTTGCATGGCCGCTCACTCTGCCACTGGCGCTTTATTTATTGTGGCGACATGAAGACGAAGGTCAACAAACGCTGCCCATCCTGCACGCCGTCGGCATTTGGCTAACAAGTATTTTGATTGCTGCCGAACTGGCTTGGCTGATTGGCAAGGCCGTACCAGAAGGCGTTTGGCGTGCTACCGCATGGCCCATCATCTGCGCCGCAGTGCTTTGGTTGCTGGCGAGCTACGGCAGCAAAATACGCTGGCCGATTGCGCGCTTTCCCCAAACTTATTTTATTGCAGGCGCGGCACCGCTGGCGGCGGGCTTACTACTGTGGGCACTATTTGCGCTAAGCAGCGATGGCAATCCTGATCCGCTGCCGTATTTACCGCTACTTAACCCGCTCGATATTGCCCTTGGATTAGGCGTGGTGGCGCTCTTGGCTTGGAAGAGAAAACTACTAAGCCTGCAACTGCTTGATCTATCCAAATGGACTGCCCCTGTTCTGCTAACACTGGGATTTTTATGGCTGAACGCCGAGCTACTCAGAGTATTCCACCATTGGGGCAATGAGGCTTACAGCCTGAGTACGCTACTTGATTCGCTCAGGATACAGGCGGTATTTGCGCTATTTTGGAGCGGCATCTCTGCGCTGGCGATCATTGCACTGAAACGTTTTTCCATAGAGGGATCTTACGCCTCGGTGGCAACTCGCCATGCCTTACGCGGCTTGCTGCTGGTGCTTTTGGCATGGCTATTAGCGGCTAACTTTAGCGATGGCAGTTTGCTTAATGTTCGCTATCTGCCGCTGCTTAATTTACTTGAGCTGGCGCAACTGGCGGTGCTTGGCGCGCTGTATCTGGCGTGGCGTGATTTCAAATCGGCGTCTGCCGATGCCGAACTACCCAACTGGCTGGCTTACGCCGCCCTCGCCACCTTATTTATTTGGTTTAACGGCGCCTTGCTGCGTGGCCTGCATCATCTACTGGCCTTCCCGTTCTCCTTATTAGAAGCGCTGCATTCCAGCAACTTGCAGCAAATATTAATGCTGGCTTGGGGGCTGTTTTCATTGGCCGCGCTGCAATTTGCAAAACGGGACAGCATGCTGCGTCTATTGGCCATTGCCTGCGCGCCAGTGATGCTGGTGATGTGGTTATGGACTTTCTACGCCAACCTCAGCCAAGCCGGCAGCCGCTGGCCGCTGATCAATCCGCTCGACATCATTCAGATCGGCATCTTTGCCCTACTCGGCCTGTGGCTCTACCGCGTGGACAAGCTGCGCGGCGGGCTGCCGATGCAATGGCTCAAGATCGGCACGGGAGCCACGCTGTTTGTCTGGCTGAATGGTGTATTGCTGCGCACCTTGCATCACTGGGGCGATGTGCCCTATCAGCTGGGGCCACTTTTGCAATCAACGCTGGTGCAAGCTTCGCTGTCGATCTTCTGGACGGTACTGGCCTTTGGCTTAATGCTCTATGCCACCCGAAAGACCGACCGATCGCTGTGGTTTAGCGGCGCGGCGCTGCTGGTTATTGTGGTCGGCAAGCTGTTTATGCTTGATCTGTCCAGAATCAGCGGCATCGAGCGCATCATCAGCTTTATTGGCGTGGGCGTCTTGCTGCTTATCATTGGCTATTTATCGCCGCTGCCGCCCAAGAAGGAAGAGCCATGAGATTAATCTGCATACTGATCTTATGTATCAGCCCCCTGCTCTGGGCAAAAAAGCCAACGGCAGCGCCTTTACCTTCGCCTCTGACGCCCGCAGTTTTCAGCCATCAGCAAGCGTTGTTATTAAGTGAAACATCGCCCTTTTACCGGCTGGATGTGCCTGTTACGGTATACCAGTTCAGCCAGCGGGCCGACTTAGGCGATTTGCGAGTCTTTAACGCGGCAGGCGAGCTAGTGCCCTATGCGCTGGAAACAAGCGCAGCACCGCAGCAAAATCAGCTTAGCCAGACTGCTGTGCGTTTTTTCCCTTATGGCAGCAAGTCCAGCAATGAACAACGTGACGTTTCGATTCAGATCCGCAGCGACGGGCAGCTGAGCGCGCAGAGTCATACTGTCAGCAAGCAGCAGGAGCTCAGCTATCTTGTTGACGCCTCACAAATCAAAGGTCAGCTTGAATCGCTGATTCTGAGCTGGCAAGAAGCCAACTATCAGGGCCAGATCAGGTTGTCGGCCAGTGACGATTTGCAGCAATGGCAGGCGCTGGGCAGCACAGAAATCATCCGGCTTGATTATCAGGGGCAAACGCTTAGCCAGCCGAAAGTGGAATTGGGCGGCATCCGCGCCAAATACCTGCGCATCACGAGCGATAGCCCACTGACTCTCAAAGAAGTGCGCTTGCAATCATCGATAGCGCAATCTGCCCCAAGAGCATGGCTAGCGCCCGTTACCGCCCAGCTCAGCCAAGGCGAGTATCTATTTGATCTTGGCGTGCATGCGCCCATCGACAGGCTGGAGCTGGCCTTGCCGCAGCTCAACACCGTGGTGCAAGCGTCGCTAGCTAGCCGCGCCACACCTACCGAACCTTGGCAGAATGAGCAAAGCGGTGTGCTCTATCGCCTACAGGGCAAAACAGCTGAAGCCCACAGCCCCGCGCTTTCCATCCTCCCCAACAACCATCGCTATTGGCGTTTAACAGTAAACCAAAATAGCGGAGGGCTAGGCCAGGGATTACCACAGCTAAAAGCAGGCTGGACACCCCAGCAAATCGCCTTTGTCGCCCGTGGGCAAGCGCCATTTACACTGGCCTTTGGTCATGTAGGGGTAGGCAGTGCGGCCATCCATTCAGCAGATTTAATCATTGGCAATGCAGTAGCATCAGCAGCTGCGGGCGCTTTGCAGAATAAAACCACCGCTTCTGCAGCGGCCATCGCCAGCACCCCCTCATCAGCCCGCAGCTACGGCCTATGGGCGGCGCTGGTTTTGGCGGTGGGGGTATTAGGGGGAATGGCTTGGAAACTTATACGACCCGCACAGGGCTAAACAATGTCTGATCACTTTTCTAAAGTTGCAACACACTATTTTGCAAGTAGGCCACATTACCCCCAAGCCCTTTTTGAGTGGCTAGCCAGCCAATGCCCTGAAAGACAACAGGCGTGGGATTGTGGCTTGAGATTTTTCTCCCTCAGCTCATTTAATAGATAGCTCATTATTTGCACTGCACACTCGTTAAAATCTGCTTTGTGCAATGCAACTTTTTTTACGCTATCTAAGCCTAATAGGCGGCTAGTAACTTTCCCTCAACTTATTTTATTTCTCTTAAAGCAAGCTCAGGTGTCGGTTGCCAAACCACTTGGTAACGACCCGTATCTGCATTCTGAGTGACTTGAATTTTGCCTAACAGAAGATTAATAGTACCGTAGTAACTTAACCAAGGAGCAAATCCAGTCGGTTGAATATTTTCATATTTTGCGGACCGCTGTTGCCCTTCAGCAAAGAAACTGTAGTTATAAATACGACCTTGAGCGTGAATGGAGAACCCAGTCGGAAGATCAACCATCCTCTCGCGATTTCCCTTCCAGTGATAATAATCATAGTCACCATGAATTTCATAAGTACCGCTTTGTATCTTGGCGGCATTTGGTGAGACGGAGTTTTGGCACATAATGAACCATTCAACACGCTGTGATTGTATGGTTTTTCTTACTTCCCCCATGCCAGTAAAAACTTGCTCCGAATGGTTCCCAGCTGAAGGGATTGAATAACGCTGCCTAGTTTCTACATTAGGCGCAATTGTGTGCATCGAAGCAAAAAAAGAATTCATGCTAGTAGTCGTGGCTCCGACTTTACTAGGATATCCAGCTTCTGACCAAACTGAAACATCATCAAATGGCACCCCATAAAATGACACGACAATAGGGGCATGCTCCCAAAGTTGCCCTTGATACAAAGGATCTGACGATTGACCTAATATTTCTATTTGACGTTCAATACCTTTCCATACTTCATCCCGCCCATTCATTTCTGAATTTAAATAAATTTCTTTAAATCCATGACCTAAAAAATCTGAATTAGAAAAAGACATTTCTAAATTACTAGGCAGCACCTTACGTAATAGAGCCAAACTTCCAATAACTAAATCTTTATTGGATGTAATATAATCACCATTACCCAGCACTCGATCCGCAGGTGACGCTACACCAAAGATTTTTATATCTTCTGATTTTACGCCAAAATTAGACGTTAATAGTGAGTATGTACTATTAGCAAAAAGGTTCCCCCTGTGAATGTGGCACTAACAGTATTTTATCGCCTTTTTGTATGTTTGATTTTATATCTTGAATTATTTCATCTTGCTCACTTGCTGTAATTTGAAACAAAGCGGATTGTTTTTGTTTTTCTTGATAATAGCTAATCGCTGCCTCAGCTATTCTTTCATTCATTTCGGAAGGACGAGTTCCATTAAGCAAAGCTTCAGAAATTTTTTCTGGTGGGGCACTAGGATCTTGCATTTGTAACTAATAAAAGGTTTGTGCAATATCAGAAAAAAAACCGTTCGTTCGATTATAGGCAAGAAAAGTGTCTACTGAACCACCTAATTTTTCTTCAGCTAAAAGACGAAGTTGATCTTTACTTTTTTTAGCATCACTAGGGGAGGTTGTTATTCCATTTATGTGAAACATTTTAGGAATTGCGCTACACTGATTTATTTCTGCAAACGCAGTTATTGGTGCAATAAAAACAAGAAAACACAAAATTTTATTCATTTATTGCTCACAAACTAGTTTGTTCGACGATTTTAAAACCATTCCACCTACCATATCGGCATACTGCATATATGCCAGCATACGTTCCGGAGTATTAGCAATCAAGGCTTCAAGTTGTTTATCGTATTTAATTTCTTTCATATAATTTTCTTTTTTTCGTCCATTAATATTAATTGCAGAAAAACAATCATCAGCAATACTCCATTGATTAAATGCAATTCGTGCTTTAGCTTTATCGTGCGTTTCGGCAACAAGTAATGTTTGTTGAGCAGCCCTTGCAACGTGTAGTGCTCGCTTATATAAAAGAAGATCAGGCCCTAGATTTTTAGCCAGAAAACGCTGAATATCGTCTCGCACCCCATCGTGATCACTATCAATGCCTATCAACGACTGTTTACCAGCCATACCCGGATCAAGAGGTACTGAAATTTCATTAATAACCTCCACAGCCGTGACGGGAGGAGTGATTTCACATTTTTGGATGAGGCTCCAAAGAGCAGGTGTCACATTAGGACTCCAGTTACTACCAAGGAAGGCCGTATGAGCTTGTCGGACTTGGTAATATTTTCCTGCAAATGAAACGCGATCTTTCAGCTGATAGCTCAACCCTTCTTGCCAAGGGGCACAATTGCTTTGTACGTCGCTAATCCTCTGCCAAAGAGCAGGAGTAGCAAGAGGGTACCAATCACGATTTGCCGTATGGGCTTGCAAGGCGCGATAAAGATTTCCTTCGTAACTAACTTGACTTCCTACTCCGTAGGTAACCTCGGCTTCCCACTGAGATGCTTCAGAAGCATAGGCGGAGGAAATTAAAATGATGTACGCACTCAGTGCGGTGGTAATTCCTTGGACAAATTGCTTCATTCAATTCAAACTTTAGTAATGTTAATGACATAAAATACCACAAAACTTACGCAGACATTATGTGTAAAATTCAAACTTGACATTTATTTGTAAAAAACAACAAAAAACCCATGACCTAGGCAAAAAATATATTTTACAAAGGGATGACAAATACATGGGCAAGCAGTGCGGCACTGAATACTGAAGATTTAATTGTTGTTAATGCTGTGGCATCGGCTACAGCGATTTTTTCAAAATATAGCAGTCATTCCGACAGCAGCCAGCCCCACCTTATCCGCCAGCAATAACGGACTATGGGCGGTTTTAGCGGTGGGGGTGTTGGAGACAATGGCGTGGCAACAGGCTATTTCACCCAACTTCGCTTCTGAAAAGAAATAGAAAAGTTAAAAGGTAAACCTGCCCAACTTAGCTGAATAAGGGATGTTACACAGAGGCAAATATTGGGCCCAACCTTCACGCGAAAGGCCTCAACCGTGTTTTATCCTCATTGGCACCAACGCAACACCCTGCCTGATCTTTATTGGCAAAGCGGATATCGACACGCCTACCGAACGCGGGCAAAACGTCGGGAGGCGCTGAGGATTTTGTAGAGTAATACGGATGTTTGCTTGGGTAAAAATAGACGCATTGGAGCAGCTTCTAGAGCCGTCATCAGCGTAAATTCACTAGCTATCCGAAGATGGCTTAGACGGAGAGCCACCTTTGAAATCAGTCACATACCAGCCATTACCCTTCAATTGAAAGCCAGCGGCAGTAAGCTGCTTTTCATAAGAAGACGCATGACAAGCCGGGCACACGGTAAGCGTATCATCCGACATTTTCTGAATATGCTCGTCAGAATGACCGCAAGCAGCACAGCGATAAGCATAAATAGGCATTACTTGTAAGCTCGCACAAAAAACAAAGATTATACCGCGTCTAAGCACGCGAATCGAACCTGCACTCGCCGTGCCGAGCATAAAAATTTACTCCCCGCAGCTGATCCTTATCGTACAGATCAAAGATCGGCCCAGCGGCGTAATAAATTATGGTAGGTCCCTGTCAGCTGAGTGGCAATATCGTGCGACCCCGCTTGCTGGCGCAGCTGGCTGATCGATGTATCCAAATCAAACAAAACCGCACGCTCACCCACATCGCGCACCATGCTTTGTATCCAAAAGAAAGACGCTAAACGTGCACCACGCGTGACGGGCTCAACCCGATGCAAGCTGGTGGATGGATATAAAATCATATCGCCAGCGGCTAACTTCACTTCATGCACACCGTAAGTGTCTTCAATCATCAATTCTCCACCTTCGTAGTCTTCTGGCTCAGCAAAAAACACCGTGGCGGATAAATCAGCGCGGATACGCTCTTGCGTGCCAAAGATGCCTTGTACGGCGTTATCGATATGGTTACCCAAATCCATACTATTTTCGTAGCGATTAAATTGCGGCGGCATCACGAAGCTTGGCAGCGCGGCCGAGAAAAACATTTCATTGGCATTCAAAGCCTGCAAAACAATCGCCCCCAGCTCTTTGGCGACAGGACTGTCTTTGGCCAACTGCTGATTGCGCTTGATCGACACCGATAAAGTGCCCGAAGTCATTTTGCCGTCTTCCCACTCGGCCGCCTCAAGGCGCTGACGACAGAAAGCGACGGTTTGAGCATCCAGCAGCTGCGGAATATGTAGCAACATACAATAAATCCTTTAATCAAACTCAAAATGCAAAAAACCGCCACGATACTACTCGTGGCGGCTGCAAAATCTCTAAAACTTAAAACTTGTAGTTAGCCGTCAGGTGCGCAGTGCGACCTGTACCCGGAACGGCAAAACCACGATATAAGCCTTCGTAATGATCGGTATTAAACAAATTATTAATGTTTAATTGCACGCTGTAATCGCGGAAGCGATATTCAGCCATTGCATCCCAACGCACATACGCTGGTAAATAAACGGTATTGTCTGTGCCCGCATAACGCTTATCCATGGCATTAAAACCACCACCCGCTTTCCAATTGCTATTGATTTGGTAAGTGGTCCAGAAATTAGCGGTATAACGCGGTGCATTATCCGCGTAATTGCCTTCGATCTCTTTTGGTGTTGCGCCTGCTACTTCATCAATACGCGCATTCATCACGGCTACACCAGCAAAAACTTGCCATAGCTCAGTAATTCGCCCTGCCGATTCAATCTCAATTCCGTCAGTATGGCGGCGACCCGACATTAAGTAAGGCTTAGCCACGCCCTGCTCGATATCTGTTTGGCGCTCATTGGTTTTTTCGGTACGGAAAATAGCCGTGCGCAGACTTAAATCGCCATCCAGCATGGTCCACTTCGCGCCCACTTCAAAATTGCGGTTTTTCTCTGGATCAACCGATTCACCACGCGGGTCGGTTGAATAGGCTTCGGCCGATGGATTAAACGAGGTGCCATAAGAAACATAATAAGACTGATTGCCATCAGGCTGATAAATCAGCCCTGTGCGCCAGCTAGCAATATTATCGGTGCGGCCCGTACTGGCAGCAGCTTGAACCTTGGTGAACGATTCATTATCGGTATAGGCCTTAAAGTGATCAAAGCGCCCGCCAACTAGCAGCTTCCATTGCGGCGTAAGCTCAATCAAATCTTGCGCATAAAAGGCCACGGTATCGGCCACTGAAGTCGATTTACCCGTTACAAAAGGTGCTGAGCACCCCGGCACATTGCCACTCGTTACTGGATTGCCTACTGTTGTGCTTGGAAGAGCACATTGAGCCAAGCCGGTTGTAGCGTTCGGCTTGATTGTGCCCGTCGTGTCTAAATGAACACGGCCAGTGCTTAACAACTTTTCACGCGTTAATTCAAAGCCAAGTAATACATTGTGCCGTACCGTGCCGGTTTCAAAATCCCAAATCAAATCACTGACATTGGAATAAATATCCTGATCACGCATGCGCAATTTACGGCCACGGCTAATCGCTGTATTGTCATTTAAGACTTCGCCGGTTTTCAGACCCAAACCTGGCGCACTTGCACGCAGATCCAGCTCATACACGCCTAAACGTGTTGAGTTTTTCAACAGCATATTTGGATTAATTCGGTGCTGAATATTCAAGCTCAAAACATCAGATTTGGTCTTTTCAGAATCAAAATCCTTTAAGCCATAAAACTTATCCACCTGAGGGATAGGCTGATCATTTCCACCACTGGCAGCGCGATAATAAGGCACGCCATAATCAGGAATATTGTCTTCTTGATAATGCATATAAGACAGCGTGGCTTCCGTTGGCTCACCCAAACCTATGGTCACCGATGGCGCAACGCCCCAGCGATTCATTTCTGCGCCTTCACGCGTGCTGCCGGACTTTTGGCCCATGACATTAACGCGTAACGCCGCGTTCTCACTCAAGCTGTGATTAAAGTCAGCCTCACCACGATATAAGTTTTCTGTGCCAATGGAAGCTGTGAACTGATTCAAATCACCACGAAATGGCGTTTTGCTCACTTGATTGATAATACCGCCCGTTGATCCACGGCCATAAATCATTGACGATGGACCACGTAAAACTTCCACCGTATCGGTATTGAAAGTGTCACGATTGTATTGAGCCGCGTCACGAAAATTATCCAAATACAAATCATTCGATGCCGCAAAACCACGCAAACGCACGCCATCGCCGCTGCTACCGCCTTCGGAAGCATTAAAAGTAATCCCTACTGCATTGCGTAAAGCTTCTTTTAGCGAATTACTATCCTGATCGTTCATCAATGAACGCGTCACGCTGCTTGTCGATTGCGGAATATCACGAGCGGCTTGTGGCACTCGGCCTACACGGGTCACGGGCGCATTGTAAGTTTTATCTGTGCCCTTGGTGTTTTGCACATCGGCTTTTACTTCAACCGGGGCCAGTTTTACTTCTTCAACCGGCGCAGCGCTTGCATTCATTGCACCAAACAGCGCCGCAGCAACGGGCAATTTAGCCAGATGACGAATCGCCGATTTAGGCTTGTGTATCTCTCTCATGGGTATGTCTTCTATTTTTTTAAGTCAAAAAAAAAACGGAGGTCATACGACCTCCGTCTGGTAAACACGGGGTGTCCGTATGTTCTATCAGCCGCCATTACCATCGGTCAGCAAACCAATTTTCGTTAAGCCCGCTTGCCTCGCTGCCGACATGGTTTGTGCAATCAACTCGTAGCGGACTTCTTTATCCGCCAATAAATGCAATTCAGTCTGGGCATCTTTGGCCATGGCGGTGGCAAAGCGAATGGGTAATTCATCGGCTCTGATGGGCGTGTTTTCCCACTCAACTTGCCCCTTTGCCGTCAAGGTCACACGCAACACCGCAGGCGGTGTTTGCGTTACCTCCGCCTTGGCTTTAGGCAAATCAACCCGAATGGAGTGCGTCATTACAGGCGCGGTCACAATAAACACCACCAAGAGCACCAACATCACATCCACCAAAGGCGTGGTGTTGATTTCTGACATGGGGGCTTGATCGTTTTGATCAAAGCTGCCAAAAGCCATGCTTATTTACCTTCTTTTTCAACAGCGGCTGCCGTCAATAGCTGAGCATGCAAATCATGGGCAAAGCCATCTAAACCCTGAGCAATCACGCGATTCGCTCGAATAAAGGCGTTGTAAGCCACCACCGCAGGAATCGCCACCGCCAAGCCCGCAGCGGTCGCCACCAAAGCTTCCCCAATTGGCCCAGCAACAGTTGCCAGCGAGGCGTCGCCCTTGGTTGCGATCGCCACCAAGGCGTGATAAATCCCCCATACCGTTCCAAATAAGCCGACAAAAGGAGAGATCGAGCCCACCGTCGCAAGCCAAGACAAGCCCAACTCTAAGCGTGCATTTTCTTGGCTTAGGCGGGTACGCAAAGTGCGCACCAAGTAATCATCTAAAGACACCGCCAAACCAAGGCCCTTGCCTGCATTGCTACGGTAATGCGTCAAACCTTCCCAGCCTGCACGGGCTAATTTAGCCTCAGGGGCAATGGCATAAGCCGCAAGGCTAGTCGCTTCATTCCAATCTGAGGCTTTCCAAAAACTGGCCAAAAAGCGCGTTTGCCCGCGCTTAATCCGTATCAACAGGCTGCTGCGCAATAAAATCAAACACCAGCTTACAACTGACATCAGTAGCAATAAACCAAACACCGAAACCAACACTGGGTCCCCAGACTGCCAAATTAAAGCCAAATTCATTGAAAACCTCTTTTAAAAAACAAACACCTGATTAGCAAAATTCTTCAGCGGATCTTGATGCAGAGCTAAATCTTGAACCCTCGATGCCACCGAGAGCACAGAGAAAACGTGAGATTCGATGATTTTCTCTTTCAAGGTTTAGCTCTCCCATTACGATCAGGACAACATTTATAAGGGCTCAGGGATGCGAGCAAAACGCTCTTAAATCACAAAATCAACCGGCACCATGGCACTCATCACAATCGCTATATCGCCACGGCGAGCCGGTACAAACTTCCAACGCTCGACTGCTTTTTTTGCAGCATCATCCAAGCGGCGATAGCCACTGCTGCGGGCTAATTCTACTTCCAAAGGCAAACCTGCCTCGCTGACTTTTACCCGCAACATGACACGGCCCTTTTCGCCCAAAGCCATAGACTGCGGGGGGTAAGAGGGGCGAGGATTGGCTAAATAGCTGGCATTAAATAGGGGCGGCGTTTCTACCGGTATTTCGTCCGAAACTTGCTTACTGGCTTTGCTACCTGCGTTAGAGGGAGCGGGCGCAGCCTCGGCCGGAGCGGCCGTCGGCGCGGCCGCCGCCATCTGCCCCAGTGCAGCTTGCACGGGTACCTTAGCGATTTCGGGTGTTTTGCTGACTGCCGTCTTCGCAATAGCAGGCTTCACGGGCTGGGGCTTAATCACCGGCTGTGGTTTTGCCTGCGGTTTACTTTGCGGCTGTTTTGGCACTTCTTCCCCCATCGGCATGGGAGCAGGTGCAAGCAACATCACCACTTGCTCTGTCTTTGATGCTGGAGTCGACATCGTCGTCAAGCCATAAAGCAGTGCAGAATGACCAAGCAGCGCAGCAATAACAATGAGTGTTCGATTGATAATCATTCTCACATCATAAACGAGAATAATTCTTCTTTCAAGTAATGTTTACTTTCCATTGCAGGTAAAACCACAAGCGAGGCAATCCGCATGAAGGGCTTGCTTCATCTGCAAATAGACAAAAAACAGACAATTCCCAGCCTCATTTCACACCATAGCTACATCTTCACTACGCCAGCACTCTGGGCTTTTTCCTGCAAATCCCTTACATTCAAGCTTAATCTGTCAGCCACTTTAGCAAAGAGCCCAATATGAGTATTGCCACTATTTTCAACGGCGCCGCCCTCTCTGCCAGCCTCATCATGGCCATTGGTGCACAAAATACCTTTGTATTAAGACAAGGCTTGACGAGGCAGCACGTGTTTTTAACCGCGCTGATTTGCTCGCTTTGTGATTTAGTTTTGATGTCGATTGGTGTGGCCGGCATGGGACACGCTTTAAATACCATGCCCAACTTACAACGCTGGATGGCGGTATTTGGCACAATCTTTGTGCTTTGGTATGGATTTAATGCTTTCAAAAAAGCCCTACACCCTGATGTCTTAGGGGACGATCACCGTGAACGCGCTTTTAGCACCCCAAGCAAAGTGCTTTTAGCGGGGCTGGCCTTTTCCCTACTCAACCCACACGCCTTGCTCGATACCGTGGTGTTAGTAGGCTCGATTGGCGCACAGCAAGCGCCCCAAGAGCGGCCATTTTTTGTAATGGGCGCGGTTGGCTTTTCGTTTATATGGTTTTTTTCATTAGCCTATGGCTCAAGTAAGCTCAGCCATTTATTTAGCAAGCCTTTGGCATGGCGGATTTTGGATATCTTGATTGGCTTAATGATGCTCGCCATTGCTTATTCTCTGATTAAAATGACCGATTTTGTGTAGTCTATGCATTAAAAAAAGGGTGCTGCTCAAAAATTAAGCAGCACCCCTTAGGCTTTTTCGGATCAATACCTTAACTGACTTATCCACAATTCACACACCCCGCTATCCCCTTATTTTGTGAGGCGATTATTCCCCGCCACAAAATAGCGATTTCTCCCTAAATGCTTAGCCTGATACAACGCTTGGTCGGCAGCCTCCACTAGGCAATAGGGATCCACGCCCTGCAGCGGTGGCAGCGCCGCAATACCTGCGCTCAGCGTCACCACCTTGGCCGCATCGGAGGTTTGATGCACGATGGCCAAATTACGCACCTGATTAAGCACTTCTTCCACCACCAATACCGCCCCTTGCTGATCGGTAGCCGGCAAAATTAAAACAAACTCTTCCCCGCCATAACGCGCCACAAAATCACCAGGCCTATGCAAAGCGGACACCATGGCCGTCGCCACACGTTTTAAGCACTCATCCCCCGCCTGATGACCAAAATGATCGTTATAGCGCTTAAAGAAATCGACATCGAGCATCACCAAGGCCAAAGTTTTGCCATCCCTCGCCGCCCTTGCCCACTCCTGCATTAAGGTTTGATCAAATAAACGCCGATTAGCCAGCCCCGTTAAGCCATCCATATGCGCCAACCGAGATAACTCTAGATTGGCCAAGGTAAGCTGCTCATGATTAACACTCAGACTAGCCTGTACCGCCTCCAGCTCCTCAATGGTTTCTTGCATTTTCTCTTCATCAATTTTGTGCTGAGTTAAGTCATGCAAAGTGGCGATATAGACACGCTCACCATCAACCTCTACCACGGTAAGGGCCATATCCATAGCCACCTCATTGCCCGCCTTATTGATCGCAAGCACCTCACTCACTTGTCCGGTGTCTACCCCTAAACGCTCAGACAGCTCCTTCGCCACACCACGTTTTGAGTCGATATCCCCCAATAAAGGAAATAAGATGCTTAATGGCTCCCCCACCAAATCATCATAAGCAAACACCCGCAGCGCCGCAGGATTAGCATCCCGAATCACCCCGTCAAACCCCATTGAGAGGATACAATCATGCAAGCTATCTAATATGGCCGATATACGATATTCGCTTTGCTGCAATTTAATTTCGGCTTGTTTACGCACACTAACATCATTCGCAATCCCCATATAGCCGGTAATTTCACCCTGCTGATCACGCACCACATTCATCGTTAATTCAACCGGAAAAACATGCCCATCTCGGTGCTGATAAATCCAATCACTTTGAATAAAACGCATGGCTTGTAGTGAGAAAACATCTAAATCAGGATTTATCTCTGCTCCGATACTGGCCATAAATTCAGCAACCAAAGGCAATGCGCTTTTTGATTGATGAAATAATGCGGGCGTTTCCTGATCAATCAATTCGCCAGCCTGATAACCCAACATCAGCTCAGCAGCACGATTAAATAATCGAATGGTGTGATTTAAATCAGTTACGATAATCGCAGAGCCTGCTGAATCTAGAATAGCCTGCTGTAAACTACTAAAGGTTGCCATTGCTAAAGCCGTTTTCTTTCGCTGGCTAATATCACTAATGGTAAATACTACACCAGTAGAGACTGCAACAATTTGAATCTGCAGCCAAGTCCCTTCATAATAAGGGTTAATATTTTCTTCTTCCCCAAGAAAAGATTTTTTACTGGTAAATACCTCGCAACATAGATCATAAAAATGATCGCTGTTGATTTCTTTTAATTTCTCACTCAAAAAACTATTAGGCATTTCATTTTCATGCAAATGTAAAAAATCAAAGCCATTTGAATTTACTTCCACAATCAAAAAGTCAATGATATTCCAACCTTTGTCTTTCATAACTTCTAAAACATAAATAGCATCCAAACTCGATTGCGTCGCCACCTTAAATAATTCTTCACTACGAGATAAAGCTAATTCAGTTTGAGCAGATAAGGTCACATCATGCAGTACATTAACCGCACCGATCTGCTCACCCACGGAATTAAATTGCGGGCTAAATGATAAATCAAACACGCGTGTTTGATCACCCTGCCCTTGTAATGTACTACGCACCACAAAAGACTCACCCTGTAAAACACGGCCCCAAAAAGTAATTAAATTAGAACGATCGTCAACTGAGTTTAATTCATATTGTAAAAAGCAATCTTTTTTGGCTACATGGATATGGTATAAATCATAAAAAAACGCAGCATATCCTTGATTAAATACGGTGAAGTTAAATTTCATGTCCATTGCTGCAATAGGATCATTGGAGCTACTCAAAATACTTTCCAATTCTTCCTTAATTTGCTTTTGCTCAGCCAGCAAGGTAGCCATTTGTATTTCTTGTTGTTTTAACTCATTTAAATCAACAAGTAATAATTGAAAAGACACATCAGAAAAATCATGCATCGGTAACATCACCGAAGCCACCCAGCTCATTTGCCCATCGGCTCGCAATAGCCGATACTCCACATTCAATAAAACCCCTGACTGCATTGCTTTTTGTGCCGCCAAAACACGATTTTTGTCCTCTGGATGGATTGTCGCCAGCCAACCATCCCCCAGCAACTCTTGCAAAGTTGCACCTGAACAAGCCTGCCATTTTTGATTGGCATAGCAGCATCGAGCAGCTTGATCAAAAAGCAAAACCCCCATAGGGAAAGTATCAAAGATGGCCGTCGTACAGGTAGGTTTTCTTTTTTGGCGAAAAAGCAAAAACATTACACCAAACAAAACATACGCAAACCAATGCGTACAGCCAAAAATAGCCAACAACAGGAGTGAAAGCAGCCCCAGCCCATCCCGCCAATCAAAGCACCTAAAATAATGAGTCGCTCGCACTTCAACCCCACCATCTAAAAAGCACCCACACGTAGCAGCACCGCCTTCCTTCGCACCAGTCGGCTTTCATTAGTAAAATCAGCAGCTACTCTTTATGTCAGTATAGATAAGTAAATCAAATAACATTGCATGCTCTTTAGCGACTTATTTATATGTTTGTTCGTAAGAAAAATTCACAATCTCTTGGCAAAATTTCAAAAATACGCGGTGATTGATGGCAATTTTTGTGAATGACACTGTATTTTTTACGCAAAGAAATATTTTCACACTTGCGCTAAGCCTTGGATTTTATAGGGAGCGCTGCGTTGACTAACAACAATTCCAGCCCACTCGGGCAGAAATCCAGCAGAAAGCTTGCACTGACAGGTTTCCTGCAACTTCATCGTTACGTTAGAATAGCCCTTTGTGTTAATGACTGGATTACAGGCTCATGTTGACAGGTAGTCTGGTGGCGATTGTCACCCCCATGTTCGAGGACGGAAGCCTCGATTTCGCGAGCCTTAGAAAACTCGTCGACTGGCATATCGAACAAGGTACCGACGGCATTGTTGCCGTAGGGACTACGGGAGAGTCGCCGACGGTTGATGTAGACGAGCATATTGAAATTGTGCGTGTGGTTGTTGAACAAGTCGCTGGCCGTGTGCCGGTGATCGCAGGTACAGGTGCCAACTCAACACGTGAAGCAATCAATTTGTCACTGCGAGCGAAAGCCGCTGGTGCTAATTTTGGTCTTTCCGTGGTGCCCTACTACAACCGCCCTACGCAAGAAGGCATGTTTCAGCACTTTAAAGCCATTGCTGAGCAAAGCGAATTGCCGACCATTTTATATAATGTGCCTGGCCGTACCGTGGCTGATTTATCTAATGACACCGCATTGCGCCTTGCAGAATTGCCCTTTATCGTCGGCATTAAAGACGCCACGGGCAATCTAGAACGCGCTGCCGATTTAGTTAAACGTGCACCAAAAGACTTTGCGCTTTACACTGGCGACGATGCATCAGCGATGGCCTTTATGCTGATTGGTGGGCACGGCGTCATTACCGTGACAGGCAATATCGCCCCGCAGCAAATGCATATCATGTGCAAAAAAGCCATTGCTGGCGATGCAGCAGGCGCTCGTAAAATAAACGATCCGCTACAAGACTTGCACAAGCACTTATTTATTGAAGCAAATCCTATTCCTGTGAAGTGGGCTGTAGAGCAGCTTGGTTTTATCCAAGCTGGCATTCGTCTGCCCCTTACCTCCCTTTCACAAGGCGCACAAGCCGTGGTTGCAGATGCCATGGCCGCAGCCGGACTGACCCACTGAGAAGATGCCAATAATGCGCCAGATGAAAAAATCCTCAACACTGCTTGCCATGGGCCTGTGCATTGCCATGGCGGGCTGCACCACAGATCAACTGTTACTGCAAAAGAAAGTAGATTACCGCAGTGGCAGTGACAATATTGGCAAAAACAATTTAGAACTACCGCCAGAACTCACCGCGCCTGCCAGCAACAACCACTTCAATGTGCAGCAAAACACCGTACTCAACAGCGTAGCACCGACCAATGCCAGCTCGACTCAAGCTGTTTTGGCCGAGGGTAGCCGCGCCAAAATCGTTCAAGCAGGCAATCAACGCTGGTTAGTCGTCAAGGGCGATCCTGAAAAACTATGGCCAGAAATCCATGAATTTTGGCTAGACAACGGCTTTTTGCTGACGCTGGATAATCCTGCTATCGGCATTATGGAAACAGACTGGCTGGAAAACCGCGCCAAGCTGCCAAAAGACTTAGTGACACGGATGCTTTCTAAAATCTCCGATCGCATTTTGTCGACTGGTGAATTGGATCGCTACCGCACCCGCGTAGAGCGCGGCAGCGAGCCTGGCACCAGCGAGATTTACATCTCACATCGCGGCATGATGGAGGTGTACAGCAAAGATGGCAGCAGTGACTCCGCTGCGGCATTAAGCAAAAACAGCGACAACACCAAAACTGTTTGGACGCCTAAAAAGCCAGATCCTGAGATGGAAGTTGAAATGCTTTCTCTCTTGCTGCAACGCTTTGGTCTAGATCAAGAAACCGCACAAGCCGTAGTGGCTAAGCCTTATCAAGCGCCAGCCGCCGCCAGCCTGATCGACAATGGCAAAGCACTGACGATTGCGGATAATTTTGATCGTGCTTGGCGACGTGTTGGCTTGGCGCTAGATCGCTCAGGCTATGTGGTTTATGACCGCGATCGCAGCAAGGGCGTTTATATGATTCGCCGGGCAGACACTGATATCGTCGGCGAAGACAATAGCAGCATCTTCAGCAAACTGGCCTTCTGGAAGAAAGACGCCACGCCAGAACAAAAACAAGCCAGCGAATACGAAATTCACTTAACAGAAGGCCTCAAGCAAACTAAGCTAACGGTTACTTCTAAAAACAAGAGCGATGACAACAGCAAGATTCTTTCTGCTCTGCTGAATGAATTGAAGTAAACCCTGCAGCCTATCTGACTTAGGTGGTCGATGCGAAAAGTCGCATAATCGAGACCAAATTTTGCCGGATTTGCAGCGCCAATAACGCGTTATTGGTCAAGAATACGGTGGAATTTGGGCCGATTAGGTGATTTTGCAGCCGACTGATCCTAAGTCTGACAGGCTGCCAGCACGCTAAACCCATGCCCGCTGCTTGCGGGCATTTTTCTTTACCTTAAGGCAATACCCGCCATGCTTAATTCAAGACCCGTCCCAAAAGTCATTACCGCCGAGGGCGATCCTCAAGCTTGCCCAAAATGCGGCTCCAAACCTGAAGTCACCAAAGCCGGATCAAACCGCTGCTGGGTGCAATGCTCTAAATTTGGCAAAAACGGCAATTGCAGCGCCATCTCCCAGCAAGGCACCACCAAAAAAGAAGCTATTGCTTTGTGGAATAAGCTGAAATAAACCAGATTGAGCAATTTGGGTACTTGCCCGCCGGTTTTGACATTTAAATAACGAAAACGGCGGGTTTCATCCCATACGCGCTGATCAAATTGTTTTTCATTAGCAAACAGCGAAAAAACATAGGAACCACGCTCTTCGCATAGGGCTTTTTAAAATCCCCTTGAAACACGCCGGAGCGAGGAACAAGTGGGGCGGGGTTTCGGCCAGGGAGCGAGGAACGAGCCAATCCCGCCTGCCGCCGACTCAATTGTCCGCAGCGCAGGGGCTTTCGTGTTTCGTGGGGTGGCCTTCTTTGGCTTCGTTTCTTGGCCACACAAGAAAGGAAGGTCCGCGGGACGCCCGCACCAAAATCAACGTGCCAAAGGCACTAAAAAGATCTTTTTGACTTTGCTTAGCGCACATAGGGTTGCCCCCGCCCCTAGCTTTAGCCGTACAATCTCCCCATGAATACTATCCCTCCATTTGCTAATCTCACGCCCGATTGCGTCATGAACGCCATCGACAGCCTTGGTCTGCCTTGCGACGGCAGGCTGCTGGCGCTTAACAGCTATGAAAACCGTGTTTATCAGGTTGGCCAAGACGATGGCCCGCCGCTGGTGGCTAAGTTTTATAGGCCAGAGCGCTGGAGCCGCGAAGCGATCCTCGAAGAGCACGCTTTTACGCTTGAGCTGTTTGAGCGTGAGCTGCCAGTTGTACCGCCGATTATTCATCAGGGCAGCAGCCTGCATAGTTTTGAAGGCTTTCAATTTGCCATTTTTAATAAACATGGTGGCCGCGCGCCCGAGCTGGAATCGGCGTCAACTTTAGAATGGATGGGGCGCTTTATTGGCCGGATTCATGCCGTGGGCGCACTCGCACCTTTTGTTCACCGCCCTGCGCTCACTATCGAAACCTTTGGCTCCGGCCCGCGTGATTTTCTGCTTAGCCATGACTTTATCCCCGCCTCGCTCAAACCCGCATGGGAAAGCTCCGTTGCCCTTGCCCTCGATGGGGTGCGCCGCAGTTTTGATCGGGCAGGTGATGTGGCCAATATCCGCGTGCATGGCGATTGCCACATTGGCAATGTGCTGTGGACCGACGCTGGCCCGCATTTTGTAGACTTTGACGACAGCCGCAGCGCACCTGCCGTACAGGATTTATGGATGCTGCTGTCAGGCGACAGGCAAGAAATGAGCCGCCAGCTGGTGGACGTGCTGATCGGCTACGAAGACTTCTGCGATTTCGACCCGCGAGAGCTGCACTTAATTGAAGCGCTGCGCACCCTGCGCCTGATTCACTACTCAGGCTGGCTAGCCCGCCGCTGGCATGATCCGGCCTTTCCTGCTGCTTTTCCTTGGTTTAATACCGAACATTATTGGCAAGACCGCATCTTAGAATTACGCGAACAAATCGCCTTGATGGATGAGCCACCGCTAGTGGTTTAAAGACCTAGCAAAGCAGACGCATGCTTTATGTGCAGGCAGGGTATCTTTTGTAGGGCAGGTGAAACCCGCCGGACTTTGGCATAAAATCCGACGAAATCGGCGTACTTTAACCTCCCCCTTTGTAAAAGGGGGATTGAGGGGGATTTGCTTTGGAATTGGCTTTGTTTTGCACCTGTTTATAAAGTGATACAGAGCTAAATCCCCCCTAGCCCCCTTTTACAAAGGGGGGAACAAGTGCATCAAACTTATGTAGATACTGTTGTCCTGCGGGACGCCCGCTCTTAAATCAACGTGCCAAAGGCACTATTTTTTTGACTTTGCTTAGCGCATCTGGAGTGCAACCCGCGTCTTTTTCAGCATTGCTCGCGGCTTGCACCCACCCTACAAAATATTCCTAACTTGATACGCATAGGACATATGCTGTGTGTATCCGCGCATCACGGCTGCAAAACAGCCCATTAAAATTGGCGAAAATACCTCCCCCCTAGCAAACAATCCTCACCCCCTTCACCCAAGTCTCTACCACTTCCAGCTCGGGTGTAATCACTGTAAAGCTCGCTTTTTTGCCTATCGCAATGCTGCCCAAATCACTCAAGCCTAATGATCTGGCCGGATTACGGCTGGCGAGCGCCCATGCTCGCTCTAGTGGCAGGCCCAGCCATTCTTTAGCATGGCGCACCGCATCAATCAGATGCAGCGTGCTACCCGCTAAACCACCCGCCTCGGTGCGCACCACGCCGTTTTGCATGGTCACAGGCATCTCGCCCAGCTGGTAAGGGCCATCGGCCATGCCGGTTGCGCGCATGGCGTCGGTGATCAGCACTAAGCGCTCTTCGCCGCAGCAAGATAAAGCAATTTGCACGGCGGCAGGGTGAACATGGTGGCCGTCGGCGATCATTTCGATATCGCACTTTGGCGATGTTAGCCCTGCTCCCACCACACCCGGATCGCGATGATGCAGACCGCGCATGCCGTTATAGCAATGCACAATCCCTTGAGCGCCCGCATGCAGAGCTTGCCGCGTTTGATCATAGCTCGCATCGCTATGGCCAATCAGCACGCGGATGCCCTTACGGCGCAGCCAGGCGATGGCCTCATCTGAGCCTGCCAATTCAGGCGCAAGTGCTAAGGTATGCAATGAATCACCAGCAATATCCAGCCAATGCTGCAGCTCGGCAATATCTAAAGGCCGCATCCACTGCACCGGATGTGCGCCGCAGCAGTTGGCCGTGAAATACGGGCCTTCCAGATAGCTGCCGATCAGCTCGGCCCCCGGCAAGCCTCGCTCGCGGCTGGCTTTTACCTCACGCAGCGCAGCTTCAATCGCAGGCAGCGGTGCGGTTACGGTGGTGGCTAAAAAAGCCCCTACGCCAAAGCGGGCAAAGTGCATTGAGATCTGATCGAGCGCCTCGCTGCCGGCATCCATGGTGTCGAAACCTGCCGCGCCATGCACATGGCTGTCGATCAGGGCGGGCATCAGCCAGACTGGCCCCAGATCAAGATCAAATTCGCCCTGAAGCACGATGGCAGCAATGAGGCCCGCGGCGTCGATCTCGACCACCGCATGCTCCAGCCAGCCCTGCTCTGCCAAGACCCGTGCAGCGCGCAGGCATAGCGGTTTACAAGGCATCAGCTGACTCCACACGTTTGCGGGCAAGGCGCTCAGTAAGGCTGACCACACCACTTTTCCCTGCCGCGACTAGCCGCTGGCGAAATTCGGCCACATCGCTGACTTCATCACGCTCGAACAGCATCTCGGCAAACATTTGTAAATTAAGCCCTGCCACCACTTCAATATCGCTGCGCTCTTGGGCTATGGTCGCCGCCATCCTGAAGGGTGAGCCGCCCAGTAAATCGCACACAAACACCACGCCTGCGCCCTGATCCACCGTGGCGAGCGCCTGCCTTAAAGAAGCATCAAGCACCGCCGTGCTATTGCCTTCAGGGAAGTCCACCGCAATCAGCTGCGCCTGCTCACCAAACACCTGCACAATCGCTTCATAAGTGCCGCTGGCAATGCGGCCATGACCTGTCAAAATTAAGGCAATCATTTTCTAATCCTTTAAAGCTGCAGCGCCTGCCAAAACACGCGCTGCAGCGGTGATTACAAGAAACCTAATAATTTTCCAGCCAGACCAAACAACACCGTCACGCCAATCAGCTTCACGGGTGAATAGCCTTTTTTCATCAAGGCAAACATCAAAAAGGTGAATACCAGCGGCAATAGATTAGGCATCAGCTTATCGAGCACATCGGCCTGCAGCGCAATTTTGGCTTGCCCCGCATGAATTTCCAGCGGCGTTGACAGCCTGACATAAGACGCCACCAGTGCACCTATCACCGTCATCCCCACAATCGATGCAGCATGCGATATTTTCTTGGTATTGGCCTTTAAAGCGCTAATCGCCCCCAGCCCCGCCTTGTAGCCATAATGCGCCAAACCGAAGCGCAGGCCAAAGTGCAGTGAATTAAACAGCAGCAGAAACACAATCGGCCCAAACAAGCTGCCTTCCAGCGCCAGCGCAGCACCAATCCCCGCGCAAATAGGCAGCCAGGTCAGCCAGAACATCGCGTCCCCAATCCCGCCCAAAGGCCCCATCAGCGCCACTTTGACGGCGCGTATAGTGGAGATTTTTTCCTTGCTCTGCTCCATCGCCAGCACAAGGCCGGATAGAAAAGTCACATCAAAGGGGTGGACGTTAATAAATTCCATATGCATTTGCGCGGAATTTTTTAAGTCTTCTGGGTTTTTATGGATTTTGCGCAGCGCTGGCAAAATCGTATACAACCAGCCCCCCGCTTGCATCCGCTCGTAGTTAAACGATGCTTGCAGGGCCAAAGAGCGCCAAGCCATGCGGTTAATGTCTTTTTTAGTAAGCGGCTCGGCAGGGGCGGTATCGATATAATCGTCGCGCTCTACATGGCTGGTGGCGAGGGCTTGCTGCA
The DNA here is from genome assembly GCA_025360045.1 of Janthinobacterium sp. GTDB lineage: Bacteria > Pseudomonadota > Gammaproteobacteria > Burkholderiales > Chitinibacteraceae > Iodobacter. Next base: position 93,430 of record JANYCY010000070.1, read on the forward strand.
TACGCAGCTCGGCTTTGGCCGCATTTGCGGCTTCAGTATCGTTAAATCCCATCATCCACCTCCACATTGCGGGCAGCCTGAGGCTGTGCGCGGTTTTGATTAAAGTAATCGGCCATTGCAATCGCTAAAGCGCCCAGAGCCACCGCCAGAATCGGCAGTTTTAGATAAGTGACCGCCACAAAACCCATGATGAAATAAGCGACGTAATTGGTTTTCAGCATGATTTTCATCAGCAGCGCAAAACCAATCGCCGGCATCATGCCACCCGCTACGCTCAAGCCATCCAACACCCATTTCGGCGCTTTTTGTACCGCAGCACCCGCCGCTTCGGCCCCAAAATAAATCGGCAAAAAAGCCATCACAAAGTAAAAGACAAAGAGCGTGATCATGCCAAGGTAATTCACCCATTCGATGCCGCGCCAATTGCCTCGCTTCACCATCTCGTCACACTTGTGCATCATCGGCGAGAACGCGGTAAACAGCAGGGTAATGCAGCCTTGCACCGCAATCGAAAACGGCACCGCCACGCCAATTGCTACCGTCGGCTCGGCCTTGGTCAAAATGGCAAAAGCCGTGCCAATAATCCCGCCTATCACCACATTGGGCGGCTGCGCCCCAGCCAGCGGCACCATGCCCATCCAAACCAGCTCTAAAGTGCCGCCCACCAGTAAGCCGGTTTGCACATCACCTAAAATCAGCCCTACCAAAGGGCCAATCACCACGGGTCGGTGCATATGCGTTAGGCCGTCAAATAAATCGACCCCCGCCACACCCGCCAACAGCGCAATCAATAAGGCTTCAAATAGCATGATTTCAATCCTTACAGCAGTTTAGAAACAAGATCACCCGATTCATCGGGCACTCGACGAATTTCGCAAACCACCTTGAGTTCAGCCAGCTCGCGAAAAGCTTGCACATCGGCATCGTCCACCGACACTGTTTTATGAATTTGCCGCTTTCCTTCGGCAAAATGCATATTGCCCACATTCACGGCATGAATCGGCACACCACCTTTCACCAGCGTCAGCACATCCTGAGGGGTTTTACACACCAGTAAAATCTTTTGATGAGCCGCCGCTTTATGAATCACATCGATGGTTTTTTGCAGGGTGAAATAGCGTGTTTGCACGCCATCGCTGACCACCATATCCATTAAGTTTTGCTGCACCGGATCGGCCGCCGCGGCGTCATTGGCCACCAACACCAAATTCGCCCCAAGGCTACCCGCCCAAGTCACCCCCACCTGACCATGCACGAGGCGATTATCGATACGGGTAAGTAAAATATTTGGCCCAGCCATGATGTGCTCCTTGTTTTTTTATTAAGCCGAATAGGGATAAATTTTCACGCCTTGCACCACGCGGTTTACTTCGCCAGTTGGGCAGGGGTTATCGGGTGCTAAGCCCAGTGCTAAGGAGCTTTCAAAGGCAAAGAGCTGGGCAAACAACAGATAAGGCAGCGATAAATACAGCTCATCCACGCCCTCCATCGCTACTTCAATCAAGGGCAAGGCAGCGCTGCTTTTCGGCCCAAGAGCGACCACCTGCTGGGCAATGCCATTGGCAATCAATTCCGCTTGCAGATCATCGTCGTAGCGGCGGGTATAAGAATCCGCCGCGGCCATAAACATCACTACGCAGCTTTGGCTATCAATCATAAATTTGGGGCCGTGACGCACCCCTAGGGTGGAATCAAAACGCGTGGCGATTTGCCCTGCGCTTAGCTCCAGCATTTTTAAAGCGGCCTCTTCAGCCAGCCCCGCCATTTCGCCACTGCCCAGATAAATCACCCGCTTAAAGCCCTTGCCTGCCAGCGCCTTGGCTTGCGATGCCCAGCCCTCCAGCTGCGATTCGCAAAAAGCCGCCACGGTTTCGACCTGCTCTTTGGCACGGTTTAATAAAACACCCGGCGTCAGCATCATGGCCGCCGCCACAAACATGCAGCTAAAGCTGGACGTCATGGCAAAACTTTGATCGTTTGCGCCTTCAGGCATCAGCACGCAATAGGCATGGGGATTATCCTGGCTGTATTTCGCCAGCTCGCCTTCAGGATTACATGTCAGCACTAAATGACGACAGTAAGGCAACAGCTGATTAGCCAAATTCACCGCAGCCACGCTTTCTGGGCTATTACCGGAGCGGGCAAAAGACACCATCAAGGTGGGGCGCGATGGGTCTAAGTAAGCGAGCGGCTGGCTGACAATATCGGTGGTCGAAATCGCCTCGGCGGCAAGGCCAAAAGAGGCCCGCAGCCATGGCTCCAAAGTGCGACCTGCAAAGGCTGATGTGCCAGCGCCACACAGGATAATCCGTAAATTTGGCGTGGATAGCACATCCAGCATCCATGCCTTCCACGCTAATTTGTCGTGAATCAGCCCCGTCATCAGCTCGCGCCAAAGCCTAGGTTGCTGGCTAATTTCACGGGCGGTGTGCACAGCACCACGGTCGGCGAGCACGCTTTGTTCATAGCTAAGGTAATTCATGATTGTGCCTCCATGCCGCAAGCACGGGCATAGAGCTGGGTGACTTCCATGATCTTATCGACCACCCATGCCTCAGGCTCAGCAGGCAATAAACCCGCGCTGATTTTTTTGGCTTGCTCAGGCATGTATTGGCTGATTAAGGTCGGCAGCGGCGGCTGACGGCGTAAATTATCAAACAGTTTTGCAACTGCCGCGCTCACTTCAGGATGCGGCCAGTAGTAGCGAATCCGATCCGACAAGCTGTAATTGCGATCCAGATACTGCTGATGCCCAGCCTGATCGTAATAAGCCAGCCAGTAATCCGGCTCTTCTTTCATCACTTGAGTAAGCGTGTCTTTTAAATGCGAAGCGGCAAATTCGCCGATGGCTTCGCGCTCAATCGCATCCAGCGCAAACATCGCCTCACGCAGGGCAAACGTTAAGCCAGGGCCTACTTTTAAAATGGCAAAGTGATCTTTCACCAGCGCCCGAAGCGAGGCTTCTGTTTGGTAATCGGTAGAGTGCGCCTCAAACACCAGCGCTTCCGTCGCAATAAATGCACTGAGCGCGGTGGCCTTATCACGCTGATAACGCACCACCTTATGATGATCAAACTCAACGCCCGGCTGCACGACCATCGCAATCACCCTAGGCCAAGCCGCCGCGCAGCCCGCCTCGGTAAATACCTGCTGATGCACGGCCAGCGTTTGCGCTGCGGCCTCGGGCGAGGTGACTTCAACCGAGTCGAGTGATTCTTGCGCACCGCCCGGCACCGGCACTTCGGTACCAATCACATATACAGGCGCTTCCCCTCCTGCGGTATGCCAAGCGACTTCGGCCACCTGACACAAAGCCGCGGCACGTTTAGCCACCGTGGCATCGCTCAGCGGCACAGGGTCCCCCGCGCATGACATCGAGCAATCTAAATGAATTTTGCGAAAGCCTGCCAATACATAGGCGCTGACCATTTCGGCGGCCTTAGCCATGGCCTGAGCGGCTGGCTCTTTTTGCCAAGCATTTGGGCCTAAATGATCTCCGCCTAAAATAATGCGCGCCTTTGCAAATCCCACTTTATCGGCAATTGCAAATACATAGTCTTTAAAATCGGCCGGCTTCATGCCGGTATAGCCACCAAACTGATTGACTTGGTTTGAAGTGGCTTCAATTAAAATATAACTATCATCTTGCAGGCCCTGCTGCAATGCAGCCTCTAAAACCAGCGGATGGGCTGAGCAAATTGAATAAATACCATTAGCTTGCCCAGATTTATGCTGCTTGATCATTTCTATTAAATAAGACATAAAGGCTTACTCCTTTAAAAAACTTTATTCCGCCACAATCACGGTTACGCCCATTTGCGTTAATGCTTGCCGATATTCATCGCTAATCCCGCTATCTGTGACCAGAATATCGACCTGCGGCATTTTGCAAATCACACAAAAACTGCGTTTGCCAAATTTACTTGAATCAGACAATAAAATAATCTGATCGCATGCCGCCAACATGGCGCGATTAAGCTGCGCATCCTGCGCATTGGTGGTGCTCACGCCAGCTAATAAATCAATCCCATCCGCACCAATAAACAATTTATTAAAATGATGTAATCTAACTGCTTGTTCTGCTTCTGGCCCGCATAGGGAATAAGAATCAACGCGCAAAGTGCCGCCTGTCATCATCACGGTAAAACGCGGGTCAGCCACTAATTCGCTGGCTAAATTAAGCGCATTGGTCATTAAAGTTATTTTTTTATTGCTTGCAATATAGCGGGCTAATAAAGCAACGGTAGAGCCTGAATCCACAATAATTGAATCGCCGTTTTCAACTAAATCTGCAGCCCTGCGAGCAATTAATTGCTTTGATTCTGAGCGGATATTTTCTTTTTCTCTGAATTCCAATTCAAAAGAAAAATTCTGAGAAAGCGTGGCGCGGCCATAAGAGCGGCGAATACAACCGCTTTGCTCTAATTCATCTAAATCATGCCGAATGGTGACGGTAGAAACACCTAATTCCTGAGCTAAAACACTGACATTACAACTTTCATATTGGCGCAATAAATCAACAATTTTTTCATGCCGTTTATGCATGTTTTTTAAATGGCTATTAGGCATGGAAACCTCTGCATCAATTCAGTCACTGCTTGTAAAAAAAACCTACAGACAACAAGGAAGTGACTCGAATTTATTCCTACAGAGCAAAGAATGTCAACGCATTAATTTTCGACTTAAAACGGCTAAATTTTCGACTTAATCGAGAGTTGATAGTGATGTAAAACGGGGTTATGTAGTATTAATACATGCGAAATAAATATTAAATCAGCAAAATCACTTCTAATTCCTAGATAAATACAGCACATACTTTTAAAAATGACACAATACTACGTAACAAACAAAAACATGCCCCAACAAGATCAGACCATGACAATGAAAGTAAATCGAAAGGACTACATTTTAATAACTTTCGTTTCTACCTATTAAAATGCTGCTTTTTTGCGAAAAAAAATCAAAAAAAACGCGGCTAAGCCGCGTTTAAATTAATTTATTTCCAAAGCTTAAAAACCGTGAAGCACTGAATTTTACTTCACGGGGATTTTTATGTCCCCAGCCGGCACCGCTGTCACACTATTTTGCGGGCTTCCCTCAATCAGCTTATCTGAGTAGGTCAGGTAAATCAGCGTATTGCGTTTGATATCCACCATACGCACCACTTGCACCGATTTAAAAAAGATAGAGGCCGATTCAGAAAACACTTCTTCTTGCTGAGCCAAAGGACCTTTAAAAACTAACTTAGCGGTCTGACGACAAGCAATCGAAAACTCTGCTTTATCTTCCGCCAAACCAAGCGAGCCTTTCACGCCTCCTGTTTTAGCCCGCGATATATAGCAAGTGACCCCTGCTACTTTAGGATCATCAAAGGCATCGACTTGCACACGGTGATTGCGGCCTATCAGCTTAAAAGCCGTTGTCACCGATCCCACTTCTTCGGCCAAGCTGATGCCGCTGATCATTAAGCCTAAAAAACACAGCGTCCATTTACCCATTAAAACCCCTCCATTTTCACCCAAGCACCCGTTTCGGCACTTTGTTGAGCCGCTTCAAGCAGCTGCATAATCAGCACGCCCTCAAAAGGCGTAACCGGATTTTTACCCAAGCCCAGCACTGCATCACGTACCCCTGCGTAATAAGCCTTATATTGCCCCAGCGGCATGACAATCTCTTCACTCTGGATTTGATCATCCACGCTATGGTGCAATAAGCCCAGTATAGGATCGAGGCCAAAGCCTGCGGCATTCGGCAATAGCCCAGCTTTAAGCTGCGATTCTTGTACATCTAAGCCCTGCTTGCTAAAGCTTGCCAAGCTGCCGTGCAATACATAGCGCGGCGTGCCACCGCTGACTAAGCAGCTGGCAGACAGCTTTACCCGCATCGTTGGGTAGCGCAGCAAGACATGAAAATCATCCACCGCCTGTGCGCCAGTGCGGCGCATTTGTAAATCGGCAAATACCGCTTGCGGCGGACCGAATAGCTGCAACGTTTGATCGATCAAATGCGGGCCCAAATCAAACCACAGCCCGCTACCCAGCTCGGCACTTTCGCGCCAGCGATCTCTGGTTTGCGGGCGATAGCGATCAAACTGGCTTTCAAACTGGGTAATCTCGCCAAGGCGACCACTGGCCAGCAGCGCTTTTAAACCTAGAAAATCAGCATCCCAACGGCGATTATGAAAAATAGACAAAATCTTGCCACTGGCTGCGGCACGGCTCGCCAAGTCTCTGGCCTCGGCCACCGTTAAAGTAAATGGCTTATCCACCACTACATGCTTACCGGCCGCTAAAGCCGCACACGCCAGCGGAAAATGGCTGGCATTAGGCGTAGCCAGCACCACCAGATCGACGCGCTCATCGGCAATTAAAGCCTCGGCATTCGCCACCACATCGGCCTGCGGAAATTTGCTGGTGACCAGATCTGGCTGACTAGACGCCACGATGCGCAAATTAAAATCTGCCGTTGCGGTAATCAAAGGGGCATGAAAGGTTTGACCTGCATAGCCAAAGCCCACAAGCCCAATATTTATATTCTTTTGCATGTTTTTCCTTTTCAAGGACAATGCGCCAAGCGTACCCCAAGCTAAGGACTTGGCTCTTATTAACTGCCCGTTTTCAAAATGTCGTCATACCCGCATGTATTTGGCGGGAATCCAGCTGCGCTGCTGGATCCCCGATAAAACCACTCGGGGATGACGGGTTTGCATTAATAAGTTATTTGAGAAGTTATTTCGCATCACATCCTAAGCACTTTAAACTGGATATCGCATGATCAGCCTTCACTCGCATATTAATGAGCTTTCCGCCGCAGACTGGGATGCACTTGCGGGCACTCAGCCTTTTGTCCGCCATGCTTACTTAGCTGCCTTAGAAAACACGGGCGCGGTAGGGGGCAATAGCGGCTGGGTACCTTGTCACTTGGCGATTAGAGACGACAATCAACAGCTAATCGGTGCCATGCCGCTGTATAGAAAGACGCATTCCTACGGTGAGTATGTGTTTGACTGGGCATGGGCAGAGGCTTACCAGCGCCATGGGCTAGATTACTACCCCAAGCTGATTAGCGCGATTCCCTTTACACCGATTACTGGGCCAAGATTACTGGCCAAAACAGATGCTACCCAAAAACACTTACTGGCCGCTGCCGTAGCCATTGCGCAAGAATCAGGTGATTCATCGTTTCATCTCTTATTTCCTCCCTCTATCGAGGCCAGCTTAGCGCAAGATAACGGCCTACTTAGCCGCCACGATGTGCAGTTTCATTGGCTACGTGGTGATTGGCGTGATTACGCCGATTTTAGCGACGCGCTGACTCGAGATAAGCGCAAAAAATTACGCCAAGAGCGGCGTAAGGTCAGCGACGCGGGGGTGAGCATGATTCGCAAGCGCGGCAGCGAGATTAGCGAAGCCGATTGGGTATTTTTCTACCGCTGCTATAGCAATACCTATCTGGAGCACCGCTCCACACCCTATTTAAGCTTGGCGTTTTTCCTGCAAATCGCCAGCGCCATACCGCAATCCTGCCTGCTTGTGTTGGCTTATCAAGACGGCCAGCCCATTGCCGCAGCGCTCAATATCATCGGCCCAGATCGGCTTTATGGCCGCTATTGGGGCGCGGCTTGGGGGCCAGCGGGTTATGTGGCCAATCTGCATTTTGAGCTGTGTTTTTATCAAGGGATAGAGTTTGCACTGGAAGCGGGCTTAGCTGCTTTTGAGGGCGGCGCACAGGGCGCGCACAAACTAGCCCGTGGCTTTGTACCCGTCGCCACCCAATCCGCCCACTGGCTAGCCCACCCCGGCTTTAGTGATGCCATCGATCAGCATTTAAATAGGGAGCGAGCCGCCGTGGCCAACTGGCAGAACGAGCTAGAACAACATCGGCCGTTTAAACCCGTAAGTTGACCCACTTTAAGACTCGGATCTGGCTATTTTCGCTAATTTAACCGGCGCTGTTTCCACGAGAAAACAACTGAGAATCGTGGCAATGCCAGAGCCACCTGCCGCAATCCACATCACAATCGACAAGCCATAACGATCCGCAGCGATCCCAGCAATGGTTGGGGTGACAAAGCCACCGAACACCTCTCCCATTCCCATAATCAGGCCTAGCGATGTTGCAACTAAGCCTGCAGCCACGGTTTCCGCAGGAATTGTCGCCATAAATAAAGTAAAACACCCTAGGCCGGTATAGCTAAAAAACACCAGCAACATCATCGTTTCTGGCGTGTCGGCATAAAGCAAAGACAAGGGGCATAAGGTAGCAATTATCGAGAAGAAAATCACCGCTGGCTTGCGGCCATAACGATCAGACACCGCGGACACTACAAAGCCCCAAAATACCGAAGCAATCCCAAATACACTCATAATTTTGCCCATTGTTGCAGGAGCAAAGTGTTTGACTGTGATTAAAAAAGTAGGTGTAAAAGAAACAATGGTAATAAACCAAGAAATATAAAAACAAGAAATAAGCATGCAAATAAAAATATTTTTATTTTTTAAAAGCTCTTTATATGAAGTCGGTTTTTTAGCAACAACATCAACCCTGGGCATCACAGTACAATCTTTAATATATCGCCAGACTAAAAAAACCATAATCAGCCCAGGGATAATCGTCAGGTAAAAAGCATTACGCCAGCCATAGCTCGTGGCAATCGCAATCAGCAAAGGAGGCGCAATCACCGAGCCTAATAGGCCAGGTGCAGTTGCATTGACTAAGCCCATATTTAAGCCACGGCGGCTTGGCGTGGATTCAGCCGCCAATAATGATTGCGAAATAGGCAACACCGCCCCTTCTGCAACCCCCATCAAAGCGCGATACGCCAATAAACTAATAAATGAATAGACCGCACCAGAGAGTGCGGACAATACCGAAAAGGCAAAAACCATCACCATCAACAGCTTTTTCTTTGATGGTGCTCTATCTGCATAAGCCCCAAGCAAAATCCCCGAGAGCGCCCACGTTAACGCCAAAGTAGAAGAAAGCAAGCCCAAATGGGTATTATTTAGATGAAGCTCTTGCGCTACAAAGGGGAATAAAAACGACATGGCTAATCGATCAAAAAAAACAAAGCCAAAACAGCCACAGAGAATAATCACCAATCTATTTTCATAGGTATTAATCTTATTCATTTCTCTTTCCTTTTTGATAAAGGCGGATACTAAACTAGCGTTTCATCACGTTTTATTTGTCCTAAAAAAACAATAGTGCATTTAAATTACAAAAAACAAAAATCGGCTTACTAAAAAGCACTCTGATTACGCAGGGTGATTTTAACGAATACATACGCAGCAAGCTCAATGCCGCTCATCATGTGGAATAGCCGGCAAGGCGGCGTGGATTGCAGCAATTTGCTTGATCAGCGAGGCATGCAATACCAATAATGTTTCTTCCCGCAGCGTAGCCGTTTGAATACCCTGTTCCACCGCCGCAGCCACACGATGCAAACTGCTTGCCCCGATATTGCCCGCCTCGCCCTTGAAGACATTCGCCAAACGTGCTGCTTTGGCCGGATCATTTGCCGCCAGCGCAGCGCGAATCTCATCTACCACCGTTTGATGATAAGAAAAACCATGCAACATAGCAAGGTAACGAGACACCTCCCCACCAACGCTTCGCAAGCCTTTCTCTCGATCTAACCCGGTAATTTTTTCTGGCAAAGACAATACGATGGACGGAAAAGCGGACTCTTGCTCTGCGCGCGGTTTAATCCAGCGTAATAGGGTTTTATACAGCTCATCTGGCTCAATAGGCTTGGTCACAAAATCAACCATGCCCGCTTCCATACAGCGATCCCGATCAACCTGCATGGCATTGGCGGTCATGGCCACAATCGGCAAATGGGCCAGCGAAGGCAAGGCCCGGATACGGCGAGTAGCCTCTAAGCCATCCATTTCCGGCATTTGCATATCCATCAGCACCAGCGCATAGGGGTAAGCCTGTGCCATTTCCAAAGCACACAGTCCATTTTCGGCCACATCAACACTCAAACCCAGGCCGCTTAAGATTTCTGATGCCACCATTTGATTGAGTAAATTGTCTTCTGCCAGCAAAACCCTCACCCCTTGCAGACAAGCTGTACCTTCAAAGCTTCGTAGCGGCCGCACTGCCGGTTCTATATTGGCGGAGCCTAAAAGATGCATTAAAGAATCAAACATAATGGAGGCATTCACCGGCTTATTCAGGACGTATTCAATACCAATCGCCTTACACTCAGGCAATACATCATCCCGCCCATACGCCGTAATAATGGCCATTTTTGGCGGCATAACCAGCTTCAGCGCCTGAATACGCCTTGCCGTTTCAACGCCGGTAATGCCCGGCATTTGCCAATCTAATAACACCACATCAAACGGCTTGGCCGCCTGTTGAACCGTATCAATGGCTTCTAAGCCAGAGCTAGCCTGCTCTACAACAAAACTCATACTACTCAACATCTCCGCCAGCACCATGCGGGCGCTTTGATTATCATCCACCACCAAAATATGCCGGCCCTGTAAATTAAGACGGGGCAAATGAGCGGGCCGCGTTTGCGAACTGAGCCCCAGCCTTGCAGTAAACCAAAAACGAGAGCCTTGCCCATACTCGCTCTCCACCCCTACTTCCCCGCCCATTAACTCGGCTAACTTTTTAGAAATAGCCAAGCCTAAACCTGTGCCACCATATTTGCGTGAAGTTGAGGTATCGGCCTGCTGAAAGCTTTGAAATAAACGACTAATCTGCTCCGCTGTCAGCCCAATCCCTGTATCACGCACAGCAAAATACAAGAGGGCCTCATGATCAAAAACCTCCCGCACACGAATCATGACTTCTATTTCGCCATGCTCTGTAAACTTAATCGCATTATTCGCATAGTTAACCAAAATCTGGCTTAAACGTAAGGAATCACCCATTAAATAATTAGGCACATCTAGGCCCACATCAAAAATCAGCTCCAAGCCTTTTGTGCTCGCCTTTTCAGAAATCAAATTGGCTACATTATCTAATAAAGATTCCAAATCAAATTCGCACGCTTCAACGCTTAATTTCCCCGCTTCAATTTTTGAGAAATCTAATACATCATTGATAATACCTAAAAGATGCTGCCCAGACTGTTGGATTTTTTGCAAATAATCATTTTGACGAGCATTTAAATCTGTTTTAAGCGCTAAATAGCTTAGCCCTAAAATAGCATTCATTGGGGTGCGAATTTCATGACTCATATTGGCTAAAAAATCTGATTTCATTTGTGCGGCATCTTCTGCAATTTCTTTCGCTCGAATCATTTCAGCTTCAGCAATTTTTTGTGCAGTAATATCTTTTACCGTAGTAATGATTTGCACCCGCTCATCGTCCTCTGCCAGAAAAATCGTGATATCTACATTGAGCATCTCACCATTGGCACGCCGATGACGGCTTTCAAAATTAACAGGCTTACCTGTTCCACGCAAAAATTCTAAGTTTCGAGGGAAGTTTTCCATATCAAAATCAGGATCAAAATCTGAAACAAACATTCCAACACACTGCTCAAAAGTATATCCAAAATGCTCTAGCGCTGCTTTATTTGCATAGGTAATTCTAGCTGTTTCTGTATCCATCCAGATCATAGGACCGGCATTTTCTACAACATAGCGATTAAATAGATTATTCTTTTCTATTTTTTTTCTTTCAGTAATATCGTCCAAATTAATTTGCAATAGGTTTTTTCCACGGTAATTAAAGCGCATTAAATTCACCATGGCATCCCAAATTTCTCCATTGGCTTTCTGGCAACGCCATTCAAATGTTTCAATTCCATGCTCAAGAGCAGAATGATCTTGCTGTGCAATCGCTGTTTTACTATCAACACCATCGTATTGAAATGGCGCAGAAAAATCGAGCGGCCCCTTACCTAATAGATCTTCGCGATGAAGAAGACCATTCATTTTGACTGCGGCAGGATTACAATCAATATAGCCCCCCCCCTCAGGGTCATGAATAACAATAGGGCGGTAGGACTCTTGAAATAGCATTTTATTATAAGCTTCGCTATCTCTTAGCTCGTCTTCAGCAATCTTTTGCTCAGTGATATCCTGATAAAAACCATTCCAAATAACCGACTCATCCGCCTCTAGCGATGAAGGCGTGCCACTAAACAAGACCCAACGTAAGCTTTCATTAAAATAAAAGCGCACCACCAGCTCTACTTTGTCTACTTTTTCTCCACGGCGCAAACGAGCCGCAGCAGAGCGTAAAACCTGTTGTGCTTGGGCTTTGTCTTCCTCGTACACATAGCGCCAACGCTGCTCAGGATCCACTAATAACTCAGCGGCACTCACCCCTAAAACTTCTTTAATACGTTCACTCACTAAAGTATAACGATGCACACCTTGGCTACTGGTCTGCATCTGAAAAACCACTAGGGGCAACACATTGGATATTTGCATCACTTGCAAGCTAAAAGCTCTGGCCTCTTTGCGAGCCACAGCGATGGCCTCCTCGACCTTCGCCTCCTGCGCCATCCAAAAGCCTGCCAATAAATAGGCCAACCCAAACAAAGCCAGCAATAAAAAACCGAGTAATAGTTTAATCGTGTAAGTCGATGATAAAACCGCAATCATCCCCAGCAAGCAAGCAATCAGCAGGCAGGTCAGTGGCAACACCGTACGCCTAGCCAGCGAGGATTGGAAGAATCGTTGCGGCATCTGAAATCAGTTCCAGAAGATTTGAAAGGATTTCACAAAATGACTACAAATAGCTTGGCATGCTTAACTCCATTATTACGGCATACCTACTATCTCTTTCAAAATAGACTGCTGGCACTCAAAACGCCATATCTGATCGAACGCCTTAACCAGGCCTAAACTGCTGGTGACAGCGAATACATGCGTCTTCTACTGCCTTGTAAGAAGCGCGAATACGATCTTCCTGCCCAGATTGCGCGGCTGCTTTTAGAGCACTGCTCTGCTGCTGCATATTGTCTGCGGCGGAATGAAAATCGGCAGCGTCGGCTTTTTGCTTGGCATCTGACTGATTGTTTACCGCAAATTCAGCAAAGTAGGCCCAAGGCTTCATAGATTTTTCTTGCAGCTTAATTGCTTCTTGCAACACGCTATCAGCCTTATATGGGCCAGCACCCGTCAACATGCCATTAATCGCTTCGCGCGATTTTAACATTTCTTTGAAAGTGGCTTTTCTAAGGGAGACTGGAGAATTTGGATCGCTGCGTTGGCAAGCTGTTAAGGCCAAGAGCGTGAGTAACACTAGTGTAAATCGTTGCATATCAAGCAGATCATTCATAGCAAAAGGGGGCATGATACGCCCCCTTTTCGATCCCTTCAAAAAATCGCCTTAGGGCGGGTGCAACCCCATATGCGCTAACCAAAGTCAAAAGACCTTTTTTATTAGTGCCTTCGGCACGTTAATTTAGGTGCGCCTTCCTTTCTTGCGCGGCCAAGAAACGAAGCCAAGCCACAACCTCAAAAGCACGAAGGCCCCTCACTGCGGACAATCGAGGTGGCGTCAATTCAACTCGCTTCGCTCAAACACGAATTGACGACGGTCCCACCCCGCTTGTTCCTCGTGTCGCGGCTTCAGGGGGACTTAAGCCCCATGCCGAGAGCGTGGGCACAGAGTTTTTTCGCTGTTTGTTAATGAAAAAACGATTTGGTTAGCGCACATGGGGTGCAACCCGCCGTTTTCGCTTCACACCAAAGTCCGGCGGGTTTCACCCGCCCTACGAAATACGGGCATGACTCACATCACGCCCCACTCACAACTCTTAATCCGTAATCATCAAGTCTAAGCTCCCCGCTTTTACCGTAATTGTTTTCACACTGCTTACGGCTTTTTGTGGGGCAACGCTGCCTTGCAATGGCGCGGTTTTTCTAAACTCAGCTTTCAAACCTGCTGCTGTCAGCTCGACCACAGTAAAACCCTGTGCATCGGTATCGGCGTATTTAATCCACGGGTTATTCGCCGCAGGCGCTGTGCCCGCTGTTTGATTTGCAAATGGGTTCAGACGCTTCACCACTTCGGCAGCAGGCACTTGCGCCGTGGTGATGCCCATTGCGCTAGCTAACTGCTGGGCAATCATGCCGTACAGCGTTTGCGCCGCCACCGAGCGCCCTGCGGCGGCAAGCGCGGCAATTTGCCCACCGATCACCGTGCCCATATTGCCGGCCAGTGTTTCATTGAAAGTATTAATCGCCGTCGTCGATAAACTCGCCGTTGGGGTGACGGCTGCCGCTGGCAATTTGCCCGCAGTAATCGCCCCCTTCACTGCGGCAGCAATCGCGGCGGTATTGCTTAAATCGGCGACTCCCATTTGCATCGCTACGCCAGCCGAGATCATTTGAATGGCAATCCCTTCTGCTGCGGCTTCCGATGTAAAGACAAGCGGCTGCACCGCAGCAAAGCTCTTATCACTGACCGCTTTTACAAAGTAGCTGTAGAAAGAGTCGCTACTGATGCCTGCTGTGACTAAATCAATCATCACTGGCTTGCCACTGGCGTAATCGTCGTACACCTGCCCAGCATAGAAAGAATGAATATCGCCAGTAATCGCCACCACATTTTTGATTTGATTGCTGCTCAAAAACTGCATCAAAGCTTTGCGCTCGGCGTTGTAGCCATCCCACTGGTCGGCGTTCAGGATGATTTCAGTCTGGAAGTCTTTAGGCGCGGCCGTAAGCGATTTACCGTTGACGCACATTTTAAGCAGCGAAACTTCATTGCCCCACAGCTTCCAAGTGGCGGTCGAGGCCTTCATGGTGTTTTGCCACCAATCACGCTGGGTTTTGCCCAAGATCGACACCAGTGCCAACTCATCACCCAATGGCTTAGCTGCAGCCATTTTTTGCGCTTCAGCACCTGCCAATACGGCGGTTGGCACCATATAGCGTGAGCCAATCGAGCTGCCCGCTGCGGCTTCAGGAATCACATGGTCGGCGCGGTAAAGGCGCTGATCGGTCATCACCAGATGCAGCAATTTACCGAAGCGGAAATCTCGGTAAAGACGGATGTTCTGGAAGCCCTTATCGGTGATATCAAATTTCACATCAGCAGGCATAAATTCAAACCACGCCTGATTAGCGCTACGGCGGCGCTCGGTTTCGTGCTTATTGTCGGCCTTACCCGTTTTGGCATCAAAGCTGCCATTATCGTAAGTGGTGGAATCGCCCCAGCAATCATCAGAAAATTCGTGATCATCCCAAATGGCGATCATGGCAAAACGCTCGTGCACCGCTTGCAAGCGGGCATCTGAGCGATACTGTTTATAAAGCGTGCGGTAATCAGCGGTGCTATTGGCAAAACGTGCGCCGTCTTTACCATTTTTGAACGGGCCATCAGGTAGCTTGATTGCAGTATGAGTGGCCTCTACTGCGCCTTTTTGAAAATCCTCACCCACGGTTTCGTAAATATAGTCACCCAAATGCACCACAAAATCTAACTCTTCGCTAGCCAAGGCTGTAAAGCCCGCCCAGTGATTAATACTCCAGTCTTGGCAAGACAAGTAAGCAAAGCGCAGCTTGTTGACATCGGCATCCACCGCAGGCGCTGTCTTAAAGCGCCCTACACGGCTGATGCTATTACCCGCAATAAACTGATAGAAATAAGTGGTCGCTGGGTTTAAGCCTTCAACCTTGTGACGAATCGTGTGATCCCAATCGGCTTTCGCACTCAGCAATACTTCATGCGCCATCACGCCCGTCAGCGGCTTATTGCTGCCCAAAAGTGCCGATTGATCGCTGCTACTAATCACCAAACGCACTACAATATCAGCCGCCTTAGCCGAGATCACATCATCGGCATCGCTAGGCACCACGCGGGTCCACAGCATAATGCTATTGGCAGCCGGATCGCCCGAGGCAATACTTTGCGGGAATTTACAAGGAATAGATGGGGTAAGAGCTAAGACAGCATCATCGTCGCTACTATTACAGCCCACCAATAATGCAGGGCCTACAGTTGAAACAGTAACAAAGCCGGTCCACTTTAAAAACTGACGACGATTCATGCTGTGCATCCAAAAGAGTAAGGACAACAACATAACTTACAAGCATGACAAACAGATTAAAACAGCCGTTTAAATAAATATGCGGATGTTATACCTCGCCGCCCTTCACTTGAACTTTTCATCGATATTCAAAAATCGTCATTCCCGAAGGCTTTTATCGGGAATCCAGTGACGCTGCTGGAACCCCAATAAAAACACTCGGGAATGACGAGCAAAAAATAGTGCCGTTATAGGGTGTACAACGACGCAGTCGTTGCTACGACAGGCGGTGCGCAAGAAAAACGACTTGCACACCCTATAAAAATCAACCTTAATCCTGTTAAGTTGACGGGATTGGGGTTCACCCGCCATAGCGTAATGCAATGCCTACCAAGGTGCTTTATTCGCATTACTCAAAAGCCATACAACATCGCCCAAATATAAAAAAACCGCTCCCCCAAAGGGAGAGCGGCATCAAGGGTAATACAAGCAAAAAACGTTTTAAGACAAAGCAATCACTTCACTTTCAGCATACTGACGGTTTTGCACACGGCCACGGCCTTGCGGGATAGACGACAGCAGCTTGCGGGTGTAATCAGCCTGAGGATTCAGATAAATCGCATCGGCATCTGCCTGCTCAACCACTTCACCCTTATTCATTACCATGACTTGATCTGAAATATGCTTAACCACCGCCAAATCATGCGAAATAAATAAGTAAGATAATTTGAATTCATCTTGCAAATCTTGCAGCAGATTCAATACCTGCGCTTGTACCGAGACATCCAAAGCTGATACTGATTCATCACAAATCAGAATTTCTGGCTTCATGGTGAGGCAACGTGCAATGGCAATGCGCTGGCGCTGGCCGCCCGAGAATTCATGCGGATATTTCGCCAGTGAATTCCATGGCAGGCAAACCTTATTTAATAAGTCACGCGCCAGCTTAATACGCTCGCTGTCATTTGCCCCAATACCATGCAATTTCATCGGCTCGGTCAGAATTTGCTCAACGGTAAAGCGCGGATTTAAAGAAGCATATGGGTTTTGGAAAATAATCTGAATACGGCGTTTGTATTCATTAAATTCACGCGGGCTCATGGCAAATAAATCTTTGCCATTAAAAAACGCTTGGCCGCTGGTGGCCTGATGCAAGCGCACCAAGGTTAAACCCACCGTAGTCTTGCCAGAGCCTGACTCTCCCACAATACCCAGCGTCTTGCCACGCGCCAATTTAAACGACACATCTTTCGCCGCATGAAACACACGCTTACCAAACAAGCCTTCTCGGGATTCAAATGATTTACCGAGGCCTTTCACCTCCAGCACAATTTCGTCATCGGCCTGATAGCCGCGCTCACGATTAGCAGGCTCGGCGTAACCACCTGGCTTTAAGAAATCGTTAATCACCGCAAGGCGCTCTGGGCGGCGATCTAAGTGCGGGCGGCAAGCCAGCAAAGCCTTGGTATAGCTGTCTTTAGGCGCGTCAAAAATTTGCTCAACCGTACCCGCTTCGCGAATTTCACCATCCCGCATCACCACCACATCGTGGGCAAACTCACCGACCAAACCCAGATCATGGGTAATAAACAGCACCGACATACCATGCTTTTTTTGCAGATCGGCAATCAATTGCAAAACTTGCTTCTGGATGGTGACATCCAGCGCCGTAGTGGGCTCATCCGCAATCAAGAGCTTTGGCTCACAAGCAATCGCCATAGCGATCATCACGCGCTGCTGCTGACCCCCGGACAATTCATGCGGATAAGCTTTGGCTTTTTTCTCTGGATCGGGCAAGCCAACTTCGGTCAGCAATTCAATAACTCGTTTCGCTGCTTCACGACGGCCAAGCTTGGCGTGCAGCATCAACGTTTCAGCGATTTGCTCACCCACGCTATACACTGGGTTTAAAGAGCTCATTGGCTCTTGGAAAATCATGGCAATATCTTTGCCGCGCAGCTGGCGTAGTTCTTTACCGCGCAGATCCAACAGGCTGCGGCCTTCAAATTCAATCTTGCTCTGCGGATCAATCTCTAAACCTGATGTTGGCAAGAGCTGCATAATCGCCATTGAAGTCACAGATTTACCTGAACCGGACTCACCCACCAGCGCAACGGTGCGATGACGTGGAATATCAAAGCTAATATTTTTCAGTACTTGAGTCCGCTCGCCTTGTTTCGAGCCAAAGCTAAGCGAAAGATTACGAATAGACAATAGTGGGGCTGACATATCCCTGCTCCTTATTTAACTTTTGGATCCAGCGCATCGCGCAGGGCATCAACCAATAAACTGAACGCCGTAACCAGCACAGACATCACCAAGGTAACCGCTAACATTTGCCACCAATAGCCTTGTACCAGTTCAACAGGTGTTTCTGCCAGAATAGAGCCCAAGCTCACCTGCCCAATCCCTACACCAAAGCCAAGGAAAGACAAGATCGCTTCATACTTAATCAAAGCAACGGTAAGCAAGGAGAACTGAATAAGCAGTAAATGACTGATATTAGGCAGAATATGAATAAACATTCGACGAGCATGCGTGGCACCAATAGCGTCAGCTGCCTGCACATACTCGCGATTTTTTAGCTTCATATACTCAGCACGCACCAAACGATAAGTCCCCGTCCACGTGGTTAAGGCCATTACCAAAACAATCGTGCTGATGCCCCGCCCTGCCACTGCAGCGAAAGCCAACAGCAGTAGCATATCGGGAATAGAGGTAAAGATGCTGTAAAACCAAGTCAGTAAATCATCAATCTTGCCGCCAAAATAACCGGATAATGCGCCTAAAACAGTGCCCAGAAACAGGGCTAATAAAGCACCCAAAATCCCAACCAAAACCGAAACAGAAGCGCCTTTAATGGTTTTTGGGATGACATCACGGCCACGTACATCCGCACCAAATGGCAAGCTGGTCCGTCTTTCTGGCTCTTGAACATAAAACTTAGGCGCTTCTTTTTTTGCCTCAGCCAACTCTTTGGCAATCGGATCATTCTCTGGCAGTAAATAAACGGGCGCAGCAGAAGACCCTGCCAACTCAGCCAATTCGGCAGCTGTAGGCGGTGGTAATACACCAGTAGCGCTTTGGCTCAGCCATGAGGGTGGGGCGTAAGGCAAAGCAACCTCTTCAGCCCATCGGCTGGCGACCATATTGCTCCAACCTCCTAGTGAAAGTAGTAAATACCCCGCCACGATCCAAAACGACGTAAAGCCCAGCTTATTGCGCTTCAGCCTTTGCCAGCCTTGGCCCCAAAACCCGAGAGAAGGCTTTTCTATGCTTGTATCCAATGCAGTTGCAGTCATTTTTGTATCCTGTTTATTTCAGTTGCACACGTGGATCGATCAGCTTGTAAACCAGATCGGCCAGCAAATTGAATACCATCGTTGCCATGGCGATATAAACTGTAATCGCCTTGATCACAGGAAAATCACTGCTATTTACAGACTTCACAACCTGTAAACCCATGCCAGGAATACTAAAGAAAGTCTCCAACACCAAAGCCCCTAGTAATAAATAAGGGAGGGATGACAATACCGAGGTCACCACTGGAATCAAGGCATTGCGTAAGACATGCTTCATCATGATCGTGCGTTCAGACAAACCTTTAGCCCGAGCCGTACGTACATAATCGTGACCAAGCTCTTCAACAAAAAAGCTGCGATAGAAACGGATATTAGGCCCCAAAGAAACCATCAAGCCCATCAGCAGGGGCAAAGGCACAAACATCAACAAATTAGTCAGCGTTGAATCACCCCAGCCACGAACAGGGAACAATCCCAATTTATACGCGAGGAAATACTGCCCCCCCACGGCATATACCAAGGCACTCACCGACATCGCCACCGTACAAATAATTGTGACCACCCGATCAGTTAATCCACCACGGTAATAAGCCACCAAGGCCGCTAGTGGAATTGCAATCAGCAAGTCCACGACCAATAAGGCCCCCATCAACAACATCGATGGCCCTACTCGGCTAGCAATCAACTCGTTCACAGGACGCTCTGTCGCCCATGACGATCCAAAATCCATGGTCATGACTTGTTTTACAAATAACCAGAATTGCTCAAGCAAACTTTTATCCAGGCCCAATTGGCTACGAATATTAGCCAATGCTTCAGACCCTAAGTTTTTACCCGCAAGAATATACGCGGGGTCTCCTCCAACAACATTAAATAAAATAAAAACCAGCAACATGACGCCGAATAAAGTCGGGATCATTTGCAAAATACGGCGAATCAAATAGGCGAACATAATGGTTCCTTAGCAGGGCTTATTTTTGAATATCGAGGAAACGCCAAATGCTACCTAATTGCGGGTGCATTTTTCCGCCTTTAACCCATTTATTAAATACCCCATTGCGCATGCGTGTATCGCCAAAAATCCAAGGTGAATCCGCCGCCACAATCTGATTCATTTGCTGATATAAAGCATCGCGCTCAGGCCCATCGGCCATGCTCTCTGTTTTGGCGTACAGTGCATCAAATTTGGGTGACTTATAGCAGGCATTATTAATTTGATTTATATTTTTTCCAGCCAAAAGCGCCATAAAGTTACTGCCATCAGGGAAATCTGCTCCCCAAGCCGAGCCAGTCATCATATATTGGCACTGAGAAACCGCTTTTAGGTTTTCATTAAATGGGCCAACTTTAGCAACCATCTTAATTTTTACCCGTTCATAAGCCTTTTTCCAATACTCAGTCCACTGGCGGCCAATAGCACCTTCATCAGCCTGATACTCAATGAGTAGCGGGCTACCATCAGGCAATGTGCGATAGCCATCGATCCCCACTTTATAGTTAAAGCGCTCTAAGAGTGCGTTAGCTAAAGCAGGATTATATTCAGTAGCCAATTTATATTCTGAATGATGGCCAACTACACCTTCAGGAATAATGGATTGCATACGAATAGACTGATTACGGCGAATATCCCGAATCGTTTCATCAAAATCAAAGGCCATGCCAATGGCGCGGCGCAAAGCAATTTTCTCTTTACTTAAGCCGCCCACCACAGGATTTTGCATATTGAAGTGGTAATAAATAATTTCTGGTGAAATTTTTCTTTTTAATTCAATACCCTGCTCTTTTAATTCAGGCTTTAACTCTGCACGACGAGGATTAGTTGGATCCATAATTAAAGCCTGCCGAACGACTGGCTGGGGCAAGCTTGGATTTTCAACCAAAACATCTATTTCACCGCTTTTAAAGGCCAACCACAGCGGCTGTTCTTCAATAATCACTGAGATTTCAATTTGCCCAATTTGCGGAACCGTTTTTCCATTCATTTCACGGGCAATTTGCTGGTCTTCTTTATTATTACCTGGAACGTAATTATAAACTTCTTGACGGTAATTAGGATTTGCAACAAGTGTGGTATGCACACTTGGTTTCCAATCTTTCAGCATATATGGCCCAGTCCCCACTGGGTGGGCATGGGTATTGCTGCCATAAGCCTCAATTACTTCACGTGCTACCGCGCCAAATTGCGGCATAGCAAGTACATAAGGCAAGCTTGGATAAGCCTCATTGGCCGTTAGCTGTAAAGTATAACGATCAAGTACCTTAATACCTGCAACGGGGGCATCATAATCAAGACGACCTTTACCCGCTTTTTTAACTAAATCATCAATACCAATAAATTTACCCGACACCAAATAGGCTTGAGGTGATTTTAACTGTGGATCAACCATGCGCTTAATTGAGTAAGCATAATCTTCAGCCGTCAGCTCACGCTTTTTCCCTTTGAATGCTGCATCAGGCGCAAAATAAATGCCTTTTTTCAAATGAAAAGTGAAAATCTTATTATCTTCGCTGATGCTAGGCATCGAAGTCAGGACACTAGGAATTAGCTTTGCAGGGCGTGCTAGATAGTCATAAGCGAGTAATGGATCAAAAACATTTTCATACACCATATTCGCATAGGCGTCGTAAGTCTTGGCAGGGTCATAACCTGCCTCGGCCGCATTAAATGCCACCCGCAACACTTTACTCATATCAGCAGCTAATACTGGCTGGCTAAATAGCGCCCCCGCTATGGCGATGCTTAATAATTTTTTCATCACCGTCTCCTCTTTTAATCTGTCATAAGGCTGTGGCGAATATTTTATCTTTGGATAAAACATTCACATTAATCTAAAAATGTGGCTAAAAATAAATCCTGTAGGACTTATCAAACAAAACCGTCATCCCCGAGTGTTGTTATCGGGGATCCAGCAGCCCACTGGATTCCCGCCAAAGATATGCGGGAATGACGAAGAAAGCCTATTGCTTTGCCGCCACACCACGCTGACCGGTAATTTCTTGAAAGAAGGCATCGGAATTAGGCTTACGGCCAATAAACTCTTCCACTAATTCCATCGCTGGGCGCTGGCCGCCATTTTCTAAAATCAATTCGCGGTAACGCTTGCCCTGCTTCACATCCATCACATTGCTGCCGTAAGCCGACAACATATCCAGTGCTAAAACTTCAGACCACATATAGCCGTAGTAGCCTGCTGCGTAGCCGCCAACAATATGGCCGAAAGTGCCAGGGAATTCTGTGCCCGCTACATAGCCCAGCGGGGTTTTGCTTTCCATGGCCTGCCATACCGCCTGTGGATCGCCTGCATCCGCAGCAGCCAAGGCCATGTCGTAAGCGGAGTACAGCACTTGACGGGCGTATTTGAGGCCACGGCCAAAGCGACGCGCATCATCCATTTTGGCGATCAACTTAGGATCAATTGGCTTGCAGCTTGGGCAGGTATCGTTAAACAACGCTTCCGCTTCAGGGCGGCGCGCCCATTCTTCGTACATTTGTGATGGCGCTTCAACAAAATCACGCTTCACCGACGTGCCTGCTTGCATGGTGTAACGTGTTTTAGACAGCACGCCGTGCATTACATGACCAAACTCGTGGAAAAGCGTTTCTAATTCATCCTGATTAAAGCCTTCGCGGCTAAAATTGGTGACTAAAACGCTGACTGGCTTCTGTCCGCCCACGGTGCTTACACCACGTACAGGGAAAGCTGCCGCGTGCTTATATTTGCCATCACGCGGGAAGAGATCGAGGTAAAAGCTGGAGAGGTATTTTTTGCTTGTGCGATCAAATACATCGTAAGCACGCACTTCTTTGTGCCATGTTTTTAATTGGGCATTTGGGCGGAAATCAACGCCATACAGCGTGCCGGTGACATTCATCATCCAAGCAATGGTCGGCTCGGTAGGGAATTGCTCACGCACTTGTTTTTGATCGAGCTGATAGCGGCTGGCTTTAAGCTGCTCTTCATAAAACTGCACATCCCAGCGCTTTAGCACGCTATCCGCCTTACCGGTAAAGCGGGCTTTTTCTTGGCGCAGCTCTTCGATATCTGATTTTTCTAAAGTAGCAACGCGAGCTTGCACATCGGCAAGAAAGGTATTGACCGCTTCTGGCGTGGCGGCCATTTTATTGCGAATAGCAAACGCGGCATAACTTGGGTAGCCGGTAAGTTGGGCAATTTGTTTTCTTAATTCAACCACTTCTTTTAAAATTTGCAAATTGGCCGCACCGCCAATTTTCATGCGTCCAGTGTAATAGCGCTCGCGCGTGGTTTCATTTTCTGCATAGCCCATTACGGCATCAATTTCTGGGTAATCAAAGCCCAATACATAGAGGCCAGCGGCGTCTTTTTTAGCCGTTTCTAAAAAACTGGCCGAAACGCCTTTTAACTCTACGGCAGTAAAGCTGATTCTGGCTTGGTTATCACGTATATTGCGGGAGAAATCTTGTTGCAGCTTTTCTATTTTATTAAAAATAGCCGCTAATTCTGTACGTTTCTCTTTCGGCAAATTAACGCCACGATCTTCAAAATTACTCAGCAAGTCAGCACGGGCTTCAGAATCAATGGCATCGAGTGATTTAAGCGCTTTAAAGCGGCTATAAAGTGCTTCACTTTGTAAAACATCGCTCATTAATGCCGACATTTTTAAATTGCAGGCATCTGCCGCAGCGCGCACAGGTGCTGTGGGGCTAACTTCAGAAAGTAAACCTGCTGGGCCGCCAATTTGATCTAAACCCTGATTAATTCGATTCCATTCACCTAGCGTATTAGCCACGCTGACTTTAGCTAATGGTGTTTTTTCTAAAGCGCTAATTTTAATTTTGGCTTGATTCATCGATTGCTGGCATAGCCGTGCCATTTCTGCCGCATTCGGCACCACTAATGCGCCACTTTGAGCGGCAAATAATGGAGCAGTGGCAAATAATGCGGTGAGGCAAACGGCTATTTTTTTCAATTTATTCCCCAGAAGTCGATTTAAATCACTGACAAGGTGCGTGCAAATTGAACAGGCACTTTCAAGTGACGATCATATTTAGTTTGTGTATTGGGCAAAGCAGAAGAGCTGAGTACGCCAAGCGCACCCAGCTTAAAAGATCACTGTATAAATTGTTCGTGACCTACAATGCCGATTTTCTTTACACCTAAACGCTGCGAGCTAGCTAATACCATTGCGACCGCTTCATAATTTGCGTCTTTATCAGGGCGAATATGAAACTCTGGCTGTTTGGCTTTTTGAGCTGCATCAGATAGATTTTTTTCTAATTCAGCACGATTAGCTAAAGGAACGCCTGCCCAAGAAATAACATTATTACTGCCAATATCAATCTGGACGACTTCAGGCTTTTCAGTCACCGTTGAAGGTGAATTAACCGGCATATCCAATTTAACTGCATGCGTTTGAATGGGGATGGTGATAATCAGCATAATCAACAAAACCAACATCACGTCAATCAATGGCGTGGTGTTAATTTCCATCATCATATCATCGTCATTACCACCGATTTGCATTGCCATAATCGTTCTCCACAGCGCGTTTACTTTGTCTATCTAGGCAGTGATCAGCGATTTAAATATCTAAACCGCCGATCTATACTTACACACCGCAATTAATTTCTAGCCGGTGGCTCGGTAATAAAAGCAATTTTTACAATACCCGCTCTTTGTACCGCTAAAACAATACGGCCTACCGAGCTATATTTAGAAGACATATCGCCGCGAATATGGATTTCTGGTTGTGGATCCATTTTTGCAACTTTCACCAATCGAGCCAGCAATTCTTCATCTGACTTTACTTGGCTGATATTCCAATAAATATTGCTTTTATCATCCACGCCTAAAACAATGTTTTCTGGCTTGGTTTGCGTCGGAATATTGACTTCTTTTGGCAAAGTCAATTTAATCGTCTGCGTTACAACTGGAATAGTGATCAAAAAGATGATGAGCAATACCAGCATCACATCCACTAAAGGTGTGGTATTGATGGCAGATATCACCTCACCTTCATCTAGGCTAGAAGCCCTTTGTCCTGGCCGCAGATATCTCATGATGATTACTTAGGTGTGCTGAGTAAATTGGTGTGCAAGCGAGCAGCCACGGTATGAACCATTTCGACTACCAGCTTATTGCGACGTACCAACCAGTTATAACCCAATACCGCGGGTACGGCTACAGCCAGACCAATCGCCGTCATGATCAAGGACTCGCCTACTGGGCCAGCTACTTTATCGATAGACGCTTGACCAGAAATACCAATAGCTGTCAGCGCGTGGTAAATGCCCCATACCGTACCGAACAGACCCACGAAAGGCGCAGTCGAGCCAACGGTTGCAATTACCGACATACCTGCTTGCATCTTGCTGCTAGCGTGATCTGCTGCATCGTAAGTTGCCATTGAAACCCAAGTGTTTAGATCAACGTTTTTGCTTAACTCACCGTTATGCTCGCTAGCGGCTTGTGCACCTGCATGAGCCACTGAGCTGTAAATGCCGTCGTCTTTCAAAACTTTAGTCTTAGCCAGCAACTCAGGACCACGGGCTTTGAGCAGCTCACGACCTAATTTAATCAGGCGACGTTGATCCAGAATTTTAACAATCCCTACATACCATGTGGCCGCCGACATCGTCAGCAAGATCACCAAAGTACCACGGGCAACGATATCACCCTGAGCCCATAACGCATCAATCCCGTAAGGATTGGCAACGGATTCGGTGGTATTCGCCAAAACTGGCAGTGCACATGCAGCAGCAGCGGCTGCAAACATAAAGAATTGGCGGGAGAACTTAGCCATGATTTACTCCATTCGTTTAGGTGAGGGTCTTAATTATTCTGAATCAAGTTTGAAAGAAACTTCTTGCTCAAAGATCGTATCCGCCTTGCAGTGATTACCCTGTAATGACTGTTTAGCCGCTTGTAAAAACTGACTACGGAAAGAAGGGGGAATCCCGCTGGTAAACTTAGAGCTGATAATTTCAGCCAGTTTCCCTTCGCCATTGGTTCTGTAAACCAAAGTAACGATGCCACTGATGTCTTCAGCCAAGGCTTTACGCGGAAACTCAAGCCCACCAAATTTAGTACAATTACCCGCCGTTGAAATCGGGCCAGCTGGCGCGGCTACAGGAGCGGCAGTTGCCTGAGGCACAGCAGGAGCAGAGGGTGCTTTTGCTTCTGATGTCGCCTGAATCGTATTTGTCGACTGGGTAGTCGGTGCTACGACAGGCGGTGGAACATAAGCCGGCTGCTGCTGAGGTGGTGGAGGAGCAGTATCCTTCACCACTTTTTCAATTTTTGGGGGTGGCGGCGGCGGTGGCGGCGGCTCACTGATCACAGCCACTTCAACTTTCTGCTCAATAACCTTAACTAGGTTTTTGCCTAGACCGGTAATCAAGGCATAGGCTACGAGCACATGCAAGGCAGCCACTCCAGCCAAGCCTACTGCACGACGATCACGTGCGTTCTGGCCAAAAGCTTCCACTATGCTCTCCTTTAAATGATTCACGAAATAACTTAATAAAACGATTAAGTAAGCACACTAATAAGATACCCTAATAAAAAATGTTTTTTCACTAGGGTTTTCACTAATTAAGAGAATATAATTTATGCGAAATTAGCAAAGAGCATCATCAATTAATTACTCAACACGTAAACAAAAAATCTAACCGGCAGTATTTCATTACGAATTTTAAATGAAGCTTAAAACTCAAACACCTGCCATCATATACACAATAGATAACCATTCAAAAAAACATATAGTTATATTGTTATGCTTTATATATAAAAATATTTCGCCAAATCAAAACCTACAGGACAAACATGCCCTGTAGGTTGTTGTCGACAAGATTAGAAAGAGTACTTACCGCCAAGAGAGAAGAAGCGGCCACGAACGCCATATATATCAGCAAAACCCATATTGCTAGTGCCTACATCGGTAAACGGAGGCATACGATCAAATACGTTTTTCACTGCGGCATCGATTTTAAAGTTCTTAAAACCGGTGTAGCTTACAGTAAAGTCTGTTTCTGAATGGCTTGGCACTTCACGCTCATCCGTAACTGGATCAGTATTGGTTACTGGATCCTTACGATTCACGAACCCTGCCGTTGTCTTAACAGAAACGGCACCGATCCAACCAGCGGCCTCCGCTTCAACACGGAAAGTGTTCCGCCATGTTGGGTTGTTAAATATATTCTTCCAATCTTCCGTTTGATTGTCGCCATTTACTTTTTCATTCGTTAGATAAAATGAATTGGTATTACCAATAGTAAATGCAGCAATTGACGTTGGAATACGGAATTTAAGCTCTGTATCAATACCCTCTACAGTCAAGCCATTCATATTCATCAAGCCAGTATTAATAACAATACCGCGAGTTGCGTATATATATTCACCCTTCTTTATGGCTTGTAATTGTGTTGGTACATCAATCACATCGGATTTTTTAGTTCTCCACCAATCCATTGAGCCACTGAATGGACCATTTTCAACAACTACACCAATATTGAATGATTCGCCACTTTCAGGCTTCAACTGATCATTACTACCATTAAGGTAATAACCCTCTACTTTGCAATCATCTTTTAATTTCAGTGCCCTGCACTCTTCTTTTAACTGAACAGTGTAAGCGCCTTCATCAACCCCACCCTTTAATTGCTTCAGGGTTGGCATACGGAAACTAGCGGTATAAGACCCACGGAACATTAGCTCTGGGATTGGCTGGTAACGTGCGGCGATACGAGGCGAGGCTTTTGAGGCCGTATCGTAACTGTCGTAGCGCAGCGCTGCTTGTAACTCAAGAGTCTTATCCAGTGGAATAGATAGCTCCGCAAAAACAGCCTTTGCATTACGGGATGCATCTACTGCCGCTTGCTGAATACTCCCAAATACACCGCCAGCTTGCGATAGTGCATCAGGAGTATCTTTCAAAGCTTCACGAGTGAAAGAAGTTCCAATCGCGAATGCTAAAGGACCACCTGGCAAGCTAATACCTGTTTCACCACTAATCTTTGCATCAACAAAGGAAAGCGTGTTTTTCCCTTCGCGGCGAGGAGTTACCTTCAACGAATCAACAATGGCCTGATCATTCTTGGTTGATGTTCCATCGATCTTGCCGCTATTCAGAGCGTCATAAAACTTTTCCATATCAAGATAATTACTATCTTTATTGGTTTGTTCACTTACGCCATGGCCAGCTGAAACACTCCAGTCAAATCCTTTAATTGCACCATCCAAGCCCACTACAAACTGATACAGGGATGACTCACGATCTGTAATTCGTGGGCCACCTTGCAAAAAGCGGCCTTTATACGTATTTGTTGCACTACCAGGGACAGGTAAAACACCTGGTGCAGGATGCGCTTCAAAATGATCATCACTCTTAGAGTAAAAACCACTAACATAAGCACGAATATCGTCGGTTAGCGCCACATTCGCCAACAGCATGCCCGTTTTACGATCAGCACCGTTATATGCAGTTAAAAGCTCTGAGTTAAAATCAAAAACACATGAACCTGCTGAATTAATTGACTCAGCAGGACATGGCTTATATGGCTTGCCTTTTAAATTTCCTGTCGGCGCATAGGTACTACGCTGATCATGCCCATCAAAACGGCGAAAATCTGCAGATTTTGTCAAATCACGATCTTTGCGCAGAATAGCATCGCGCTTAAAGACATCAAAGCTTGCAAAGACATTAAACCCCTGCTCACCTAGATCACCATAACCACCACTAAGCCCAAAGCTCTTCTCGGTACCATCACCACGGCTTGACTGCCCAAAGTTAGTGCGAACTTCGCCACCTTGGTAATTCTTCTTGGTAATAAAGTTGACTACCCCACCAACCGCATCTGCACCATAAACGGCAGAACCACCATCTTTCAAGATCTCCACGCGTTCAATTGCCGCGACGGGGATCATATTGACGTCAACGCCAGATGGAGATGATGTATCGCCGATTGCACTTACGGGCAAACGATGACCATTCAGCAAAACGAGGACATCACCCGCACCCAAGCCACGCATTTTAATGGTGGAGCTACCTGATGCTGATGGCGAATTACTCGTTAACTCGCCTTGATCCATAATATCCATGGAGGCTAAGTTTTTGAGCAGCTCATTAACGGAAGTCGCAGCAATCTTTTCAATCTGCTTGCGAGAAACTGTTTCAACAGGCGTAGAACCTTCTTTCTTAATCCGCTTAATACTCGAACCCGTCACTTCAACGCGCTCAACCTTATTTACTTTTTCTTCTGCCTGAGCATTGATTGCCGCACCGGCACCGATTAAAGCGATCGCAACCGCTAGTTGTTTCATCCGCATGAAAGCCCCCTGATTTTTAGACTTACAAATACTCACTATTAAAAGTGAGATCTCTCGCTCTGCTTTACCGCTGTCTAAGTGCCTGCGGCTTGCGCTAAGTAAAAATTACCATAGGTGAATATTGCGAATGTAACGATATGTAACCACCACAAGAGGCCAGTCATGGCGGTTTTGGAGTAATTTCTTTGGGGTAGTTTTGATGCAAATCAAGAAATAATCGACAAGCTAGGGATAGTCCCAACTAGAGTTCCTTACAATAAAATTTACATTTTTTTTATTCTTTCGACAAAAAAATCGCAATACAACAAAATACTTATGCCAAAAAAATCAATGAGATAGGACAATTCTTACAAAAAAACGTACGAATTTTACTCATACCACCCCAAGCATCTGTAAGTAAAAAATGTCGACACCACTCATCAAGAAGCGGCTGAAGCTCAATAAGCTCAAAAAAATGCACGCATTTTTATGCTTTCTTTACTCCAAGACTCGTACTTTTAATACGTTTTTAACAATAGATTAGGGGCGAAAATACTCAAAATTTCGTATTTCCTTGTCATTATTTATTTATAAATCCCCCTACATATTCGTGTCATTTGAGTGATATCTACCACACTTTTTTATGCTGCATTGCAATATAAAACACGCATGAAACATTGGCGTAATGAATTTATGCCCTTCCATAAAGTCTAATGAAATCGATTCCTTGTCTTTCACAAGCGGGCTTGCCCTACTTTACCAATACAGATGGAGTCGTTATGGTCTAAG
Organism: Janthinobacterium sp.; assembly: GCA_025360045.1. Taxonomy (GTDB): domain Bacteria; phylum Pseudomonadota; class Gammaproteobacteria; order Burkholderiales; family Chitinibacteraceae; genus Iodobacter. The sequence continues at coordinate 123,762 of JANYCY010000070.1, forward strand.
CCTCTTTCCTGCCGAGCATCGCTATGAACTCACTTGTTTCTTATCAATCTACCAATGGCATTGCCACACTCACTTTAGCCAATGGCAAGGTCAATGCCATATCTATGGATGTCATTGAGGCGTTTAATCTCGCCCTCGATCAAGCCGAGCAAGACCAAGCCGTGGTGATCATTACCAGTAATACGGGGGTTTTATCGGCAGGTTATGATTTAAAAGTTATGAGTTCGGGGCTAGAAAACGCGATCCCTTTGGTAACTGCAGGCTCAAAGCTCAGCCGTCGGCTTTTATCCCACCCTCAGCCCGTCATCATGGCCTGCCCTGGCCATGCCATTGCAAAAGGCGCATTTCTGCTGCTGTCTGCGGATTACAGGATTGGCGTTGCTGGCCCATTTAGTATTGGATTAAATGAAGTGCAGATCGGCATGACCATGCCTTATACCGGCATTGAAATTGCCAAGGATAGATTAAGCCCAGCGGCCTTTCAGCGTGCGGTGATCAATGGGGAGATGTTTAATCCAGAAGGCGCTCTGGCCGCTGGATTTTTAGACTTACTGGTAGAGCCAGCAGACCTCATCAGCAGCACGCTGGAGATCGCCGAATCGCTGAAGAAAATCAGCATGAAGGCACACAAAAACACCAAGCTTAAAGTACGTAAAGCCCTATTAGAAATGCTGGACGCGACGATTGAGCTGGATAAAACGACTTTAAGTTTAGATTAAGCGTGGGCATGCCTACGCGGCGGATGGTGCACAGACGCGTGGGCATAAAACTTGCCCTATAGACATCAAGCCCAGCCTTTGGCATAAAGTAAATCGGAATTTATAGGGTGTACAACGACGCAGTCGTTGCGCACCAAGGGCCGGTGCGCAAGAAAAACGACTTGCACACCCTATGAAAAACAGCTTTTTTTTCTATGTGTTTGTCTTTAGTGATGCGCATAAGCATAAAAGCCTGCCCAGCCTACTCAACATCAAGCAAGCCAACGTTCCCCCACTTGCGCCGTGGCATACCAAGCCAATAAATCACTGACTTTATCGTCCCCATCCTTCGGGGCCCAAGGGGCGAAATCAGCCTCGTCGATGGGCCTATAAGGCCCGTGCTTCACCTCAAATATCACCCCACCTTGATCCAAAGACAAAACGGCATGCCATGCGGCCTGAGGGTTTTCTACCACAGCAGCATCTTCACCCAACACGCAGCGGGCAATCACATAGCCTGCTTCATCAAAATTGAGCACCACAAAACGCCCCGCCAAGGGATAAAGCAGCTCCCAAGTATGCGGATGACGATGAGGGCGAACCAGTGTGTTGGGCTCCATCGCAATGGCAAGCCGCTGAATAGGATCGCTTAATTCAGTGTGCAAATTAAAATTAGCGCGCAAGCGCGGTGAAGCCTGTGCTTGCGCTGCCAAATGAGCAATATCGCTGGGCGAGATGTGTTTCATCTTTACTCTGCAGCCGCCGCAACAACGCGGATCAACACGGCGTCACCCACTTGTACCACTTGCCCAGCGCGGATTTTGCAAGCTTTACGTAGCTCTTGCTGACCATCGACCTGCACATCACCCGAGGCAACGATCTGCTTACCCTGCCCGCCAGAGCTAGCGACATTGGTGATTTTTAGCAAATTATGCAGTTCGATAAATTCATTACTAAGTTCAACTTCAAATTCTTGCATTTCTTAATCTCTTTTGAATACAACGTAAGAGGCGAATGATACCAGCTTGTAAGCAGACAAAAAACCTACACAAAAGCCAGCCCTTCACAAAGAATAAACCAGCCCTGCTCGCAAGCGTCGCACAATCCCTTGTAAATCCAGCTCATGGTGTGATTCTAATTTGGAAGCCGCAAATAATAGTTTAATCCAATTCATTTTGTAGCCTTCATCATTACTGGCAAATACAATCACGTTATAGCTATTAAATGCACGGCAATACCAAACACGGCCATTAAATACTCGCTTTAATCGCTCTAAGTAAATATTTAATTTAGCATCGGTGCCCCATAAATTAATCACCAAGACGCCTTTTTTAGATAAGGCCATACGGCAATGATCATAATAAGATTCGCTAGCCAATACGCTAGGTAATCCGTCTTTATCATAAGCATCCAGCATAATCACATCGGCATCAGCTAAACCTTTTGTGATGTAATCAACCGCATCGGTTTCAATAATCGTAAATCGATCATTATCTGCAGGAATTGCAAACTCATCACGCAGAGCAATCACTTCTGAATTGATTTCTAAAGTGGTGGTTTTGCATTCAGGCAAATGCCGATAGCAGTATTTAGGCAAAGAGCCTCCGCCCAAGCCCACAATCAAAACCTGCTTAGGCTCTGGCACAAACAACAAAAAGCCCATCATGGTTTGTGAATAACCCAAGGCTAAGGCAAAAGGATCATCTAAATGCATGGCGCTTTGTATGGATTGCCCATCAAAACGCAATGACTTCACACCATTCTCTGTCGTAAGATAAAGGGCTTGTTCAAGATATTCAGAAAAAGAGACGGTCATTAATTATGCCTAAAGAATTACGAATACGACGTACTACAACCCCGCTCACGGGAAAAAAACATACACAAGAAGAGTGTTTGGCATCTTATGAGTAAACCGTGGTTTCTATACCTAATTGAATGCCAAGATCATTCAATCTACACCGGCATTACCGTTAATGTAGAAAAACGCTACGCTGCACATGTAAATGGCAAAGGCGCTCGCTATACGCGCATCCGCCCACCCGTGAAATTATTAGCCGTGATTGAATTTAATGATCGCGCCAGCGCCGCCAGCAGCGAATATACAATCAAGCAATGGACCAGCGCCCAGAAACGCCAATTTGCAAAAGAGCACGCCATCCTGCCATTTTAAGGATGTAGAGCCCTATTCCTGTTGATCTTGCTCTATGCGCTCTGCAATATGGCTTGACCTTGCCAATAGCATTAACAAGCCAGCTAAAACCATCAGCGCCGGAATCGCTAATTTTAAGCCAATGCCGTGATAGTCTTTTAGATACAGCGCAAATCCTGTGGCAATTAACAAAGGCGCAGTTACCACGCTTGATTTATTAATGCCTTCAAAGGCAAACACAGCAACGCCCGCGCCCATCAAACCTAAAATAAGCAAAGTGCTTATTTGCGGCATGAGTTGCAGCTCATTAACTAGCCAGCCCCCACCTATTGCAATCAAAACAATAGGCAATACGGCACTGCGTCTTTTTTCTAGCATTTATTTGTCCTCATCATATTAAAATCAAACTCGTTTAGCCATACGCCAAGCCCATAGACTCACGCACATCGCGCATGGTGTCTTTTGCTAAATCTCTAGCCTTCTCACAGCCATCGGCCACAATGCTTTTTACCAAGGTCATATCTTCTAAGTAAGGCTGGGCACGCTCAAACATTGGTTTTTGCTCGGCCAATACGCCTTCAATCACCGGCTGTTTACACTCAAGGCAGCCGATTCCCGCGCTTTTACAGCCTTCTACCACCCACTGCTGAGTGGTGGTGTCTGAATACACTTGATGCAATTTCCAAACAGGGCAGCGCTCTGGCTCACCCACATCCGCACGGCGAGCACGCGCTGGATCGGTTGGCATTTGATTGATTTTTTTAGCCACCACATCGGCACTTTCACGCAAGCTAATGGTATTGCCGTAGGACTTAGACATCTTCAGCCCATCCAATCCTGGCAAGCGAGCAGCAGCGGTGAGCAGTGGCTGTGCTTCTGGCAAAATCATTTTGCCGCCGCCCTCCAAATAGCCAAATAATCTCTCCCGATCACCATGGCTCAGATTTTGCGTTTCTTGCAAGAGTGAGCGCGCCGCTTCCAAGGCCTCTACATCGCCATCCTGCTGATAACGGGTGCGAAAACCATCGTAAAGCTTGCCTTTTTTACCACCAATTTTCTTAATCGCGGCTTCGGCTTTTTCAGCAAAGCCTACTTCTTTGCCAAAGACATGATTAAAACGACGGGCAATATCACGGGTCATTTCAATATGTGGCACTTGATCCTCCCCCACTGGTACCAAATTACTGCGATAAAGCAAAATATCTGCCGCCTGCAAGAGCGGGTAACCCAAAAAGCCAAAAGTGTCTAAATCTTTATGGCTGAGTTTTTCGATCTGGTCTTTATAGCTAGGGGCACGTTCCAGCCATGATAACGGCGTAATCATCGATAATAAAAGCTGCAATTCTGCATGCTCGGGCACACGGCTTTGGATAAAAATCGTGGTTTGAGCGGGGTCTACCCCTGCGGCAATCCAATCAATTATCATATCCCAAACATTTTTCTCAATCACGCTGACATCATCATAATTGGTGGTCAACGCGTGCCAATCGGCCACCATAAATAAGCATTGATATTCACTCTGTAATTTCACCCAGTTCTTTAGCACGCCATGATAGTGACCAAGATGCAGCTTGCCTGTGGGGCGCATGCCAGAAAGAACACGATCGGGGAACATTGCAAATCCTAAAAAATAAAACATTGGAATAAAAAGGGGTATATAACATGCCAATCCTACCAACTTAAGGGAATTTGTAGGTTGAGTTACACTGGTTTATCCGCCCTAATAGGCGAATAAACCAGCTAAGCCAACCTACAAAAGCATCATGCCCTGCGGGTTTTGCTTAAGTTGATAAGATTAAAGCAATATGCCTCTTCTAAAAGTCAAACCACAAAGTGAATTAGCCGATAAGCCAAAGCAATAAATGGCGACATAATGCCATTGAGCAGGCCTGTAGCCATTAAGCCAATTAAGATAAATAAGCCATAAGGCTCAATCAAAGCCAGCTTTTCGGCTAAATGATGCGGCAAAATAGAGAGCAATATTCGCCCGCCATCTAGTGGTGGTACAGGAATTAAATTTAATACCATCAACACCACATTAATACTAATCCCTGCTTGCGACATATAAGCCAGCGGCAATTGAAATGAGCTTCCATCCAAGCCTTCGGCTAATTTAAACAATAAGCCCCAAAGAATGGCCATGACTAAATTAGCAGCGGGGCCTGCTGCGGCTACCCACAACATATCGCGCTTAGGATTATTCAAGCGATCAAAATCAACAGGAACAGGCTTTGCCCAGCCAAATAAAAATCCGCCGGGCAGGATTAAAAAAATCAATGGCAGTAAAATCGTCCCTATCGGGTCGATATGCTTGAGCGGATTAAAAGTAACACGGCCTAATAAATAAGCCGTTGGATCACCAAACTTTTTTGCCGCATAGGCATGAGCCGCTTCGTGCGCGGTAATGGCAAACAAAACCGGCAATGCCCAAATCGTAATTTTTTGAATCAGATTAAATTCCATTCAATACCCTTATTCATTTAATAATCTGTGATTCTTTATAAACCCAAAGGCGCTAAACTGCCCTTTCCGGCCCGCAATAGCTCAGCGCCTTCGCCAGATAAATCCACCACGGTAGTGGGCTCTATGCCGCAATAGCCGCCTTCAATTACCAGATCGACATCATGCTCAAGCCGATCACGGATCTCCCAAGCATCGGTTAAAGCCTCTTCATCGCCCGGCAAAATCAGCGTAGACGATAAAATCGGCTCGCCGAATTCTTCTAGCATCGCCAAAGCAATCGGGTGATCAGGCACACGCAGGCCAATTGTAGATTTTTTAGGATGCCAAACGCGGCGAGGCACTTCTTTGGTGGCTTCCAAAATAAAAGTGTAGCTACCTGGCGTAGTGGCTTTCAGGATGCGGTAAACACGGTTATCGACTTTAGCGTAAGTGCCCAGTTGTGATAAATCGCTACAGGCCAAGGTGAAGTGATGTTTATCATCTAGCTGGCGAATACGTTTGATCCGCTCTAAAGCATCTTTTGAATCGAGCTTACAGCCGATGGCATAGCAAGAATCGGTTGGGTAAACCACCACACCACCCTTACGAATAATATCCACCGCTTGTTTAATTAAGCGTGCTTGCGGGTTTTCTGCATGAATAGAAAAAAACTGAGACATTGTTTAACCTGCTGAAATTGAAGAAGACATCGTCTCTGGTGGTAACCAGCGATGCCAAACGGGCACACAATCCATAGGCAGATCAGGATTTAAGCCCGGCTCACGCGCACCTTCGCCGGTTGCGTGATAATCCGTACCACAAGAGGATAAAAAGCCAAATTCTTGCGCTAATCTGCCAAATCGCGCCGCATCGGGTATGCCGTGGCAGCCAGAAACCACTTCAATGGCCTCGCCACCAAGACGTTTATATTCGGTGAGCAACACTCTGAGTGTTTCATTACCCATTTCATAACGGGCTGGGTGGGCCAGTACGGCGACACCACCTGCGCCGGTAATCCATTCAATCGCCTCGTGCAAGCGCGCCCATTCGTGCTCAACAAAGCCGGGCTTACCACGCACCAAATAGCGCTTAAACACCGTACCCATATCTTTACACACGCCGGTTTTGACTAAATGACGAGCAAAATGGGCACGACTCAGGATTTCTGGATTATCCGCATACTGGCGAGCGCCTTCTAAAGTGCCATAGATGCCCACCTTATCCAGCTCGGCAGCCATACGCTCGGCTCGCTCACCACGGCCAGATCGCACACTGGCTAATCCCGCCAGCAACGCTTCATTATTGCGATCAAAGCCAAGACCAACAATATGCAAAATATGCTTGCCCCAGCTCACCGAGATTTCCACGCCATTAATAAACTTCATCCCTAGTTGCTGGGCTTCGTCTTCCGCCTCGGCAAGGCCGCGCGTTTCATCATGATCGGTGAGCGCAAATAATTGGCAGCCGCGATCAAACGCTTTACGCACCACATCACGCGCAGGAAGCAGGCCATCGGAATGGTTTGAATGGCAATGTAGATCGACGGGGGTCATGCTTGTTCCTTGCTAATACATCTATAAGGAGTAACTACTCAGGTATGCGAACAAAACCCAAATCTTGAACCACAGAAAACACGGAGGACACGGAGGACACGGAGTTTCACAGAGAAAACCAAATAAGTGATCCGTCTTTATCGTGCATTTCGTGGATATATACTTTATTTTTAGTGCTTCTGAGTAGAGACCTAAATAATCACATCAGAGTATCTCCAAATTATAAAGATACTTCAGCTTAAAGCTAAGCGGGCAAAATCTCGAACCACAGAGAACGCGGATAGCACAGAGTTTCACAGAGGAACAAACGGTTTAATGCATTTCTCTGTGAACTCTGTGTCCTCGTTTTACTCTGTGGTTCAAGATTTAGCGCTCTATCAAGGCTAAACAATCTTACTAATCAGAAAGCATTAGCCCCGCACGGGGGTAAATCAAAACCATCACGCAGGAAATACGCCGGTCGAAAGATAACGGTCCCCGCGATCACACACAATGGAAACAATCACTGCGTTTTCTACTTCTTGCGATAATTGCAAAGCCGCAGCCAAAGCGCCACCCGATGAAATCCCTGCAAAAATGCCTTCTTCTCTCGCTAAACGGCGCGTGGTTTCTTCGGCAAGCGCTTGGTTGACTTCCATCATGCGATCTAATTTCGAAAAATCACAAATCGCAGGGACGTATTCCACTGGCCATTTACGAATCCCCGGAATTTGCGCGCCATCGCAAGGCTGCACACCGATGACTTGCACAGCTGTATTTTGCTGCTTTAAATAGCGGCCCGTACCCATAATCGTACCGGTTGTGCCCATACTGGAAACAAAGTGGGTAATCAAACCCTGAGTATCCTGCCAAATCTCTGGTCCTGTGCTTTCAAAATGCGCCAGCGGATTATCGCTATTGGCAAATTGATCCAGCACGATGCCCTGCCCTTTTTCCACCATTATTTGCGCCAAATCACGCGCACTTTCCATACTTTCTTCCAAAATTACTTCCGCGCCATAGGCTTTCATGCTTTGCACGCGTTCAATACTGGCGCTCTTGGGCATGATTAAAACCATTTTGTAGCCCATCACTGCAGCGGCCATTGCCAGTGCAATGCCAGTATTTCCCGAGGTGGCTTCGATTAAAGTATCGCCTGTTTTTATATCGCCCCGTAGCGCTGCGTGCCGAATCATGGATAATGCGGGCCGGTCTTTAACAGAACCAGCGGGGTTATTGCCTTCGAGCTTTACTAAAACAATATTGCTGGTACTGCCGGGCATCCGTTTCAAACGCACTAAAGGCGTATGGCCGACAAAGTCTTCTAGATACTTAAACATGCAGGGCTCCATAATCTTAGGCCGATTATACCCGTGCCTGCTCCGCACACACTGAACAAGTAAGCTGAGCTGAGCGTTTAAGCCCGTATTAAAGACCAAAACATCGTTAATTTGCTTTCAAGAACAGGAAATACATTATGAGCAGTTCATCCCGCGACGGCTTCACCTCTACCTTCGGGGTGCTTGTTGCCACCCTAGGCTCCGCCGTCGGCCTTGGCAATATCTGGAAATTTCCTTATCTGACAGGCACGAATGGTGGCGCAAGCTTTTTACTGGTCTATATCATTGCCACGCTTTTAGTTGGCTTACCCGTGATGATTACAGAAATCATGCTGGGCCGAGCATCCCGAGCCAATGCCATCACCACCTTTGAAAAGCTGGCTCCAAAAGGCCAAGGCGCTTGGAAACTGATCGGCTATATGGGCGTGGCAGCCGCCGTGCTGATTCTGGCCTTTTATACCGAAGTAGCTGGCTGGGTTTTTGCCTATATTTTTAAAGCGCTCTCTGGGCAACTCGGCTCTACCGACCCTGCCCACACCAAGGCTATATTCGGTGAATTGGTTGCCAATCCACAATCGGCCTTAATTTGGCAATGGATGGTGCTGGGCTTTACCGGCGCTATTATTATGTGTGGCGTATCCAAAGGCATTGAAGCCGTTAGCAAAAAACTGATGCCGGTATTGTTTTTACTGCTGATTGCGCTTTGTATTCGCAGCCTGACTTTGCCTGGCGCAATGCGCGGCCTTGAATTCTTGTTTACCCCTGACTTTAGCAAAATCAATGCGGGTGTTATTTTGACTGCAGTCGGGCTGGCTTTCTTCAAGCTATCTATCGGGATGGGAACGATGCTGACTTACGGCAGCTATTTCCGTGCTGAGCAAAATATTCCACTCACCGCAACTCGCGTGATGTTTGCCGATTTAACCGTTTCTTTACTCGCAGGAATGGCCATTTTCCCTGCTGTATTTGCCTTTGGTTTTGAGCCTGCGGCGGGCCCATCCCTTGTATTTATTACGATTCCAGCGGTATTTCACAGTATGCCTGGCGGCAGCATCTTTATGGCGCTGTTTTTTATCCTAACGGCTATTGCCGCCACAGGTGCGATTCTTTCTATTTTAGAAGTACCGGTTGCCATGCTGATTGAGCGCTGTGATTGGAGCCGTAAAAAAGCCACCGCAATCAGTATTCTCACCATTGCCCTCTTTGGCCTGCCTGCTGCGCTATCGCAATCACTCACCGCCAATTGGAAATTATTTGGTCTGAATGCTTTTGATTTATTTGACTATACCAGCTCAAATATTCTGATGCCGGTAGGAGGTATTTTGATTTGTTTATTTGCAGGCTGGTCTTATGGCTTACCTAAACTAAAAGAAGCGCTGTCTAATGGTGGAACTTTAAACAATCCAATACTGATTAAAGTGCTGTTTGTTTTACTGCGTTATATTGCACCGCTTTTAATTGGCATTATTTTATTAAATGGCTTTGGTTTAATTTAAGCGCCATTCAAAAAAATATCGTGGGCAGATCCTATCAACTTAAGGTCAAAAGCAAAGTGGGGGTTTTATAGGGTGTGCAAGTCGTTTTTCTTGCGCACCATTTTTCGGTGCGCAACGGCTTCGTCGTTGTACACCCTATACATTCCAATTTACCCAATGGTTAAGCTTTAGTTAACAGAATTGAGACCCTACCCACGATACCTCTAAGCTGGCCAAGAAATTTTTCTGACTAACACAGCAATCATCAGCGCACCCAGCGCCACCAAGGCCAAGCCCCAAGTCAGGCTGCTGACATGGGCAATAAAGCCTATCATTGGCGGCCCCATCAAAGCACCAATCGACCCCATCGTTGTAACTGCGGCCAAGGCCACAGCACCCTGCCTTGCCGCTGCCATATAAACACACGGTGATACGGCGGCTACACCTAAACCCACCAAAGCAAAGGCGATCAAGGCGGGAACAACCCCACCGACGGCCAAGCCTAGCAACAAGCCCACACCGGCAAAGCTACTCCCCGCAAGCAGAAGCTTGCGACTACCCCAGCGCGCACGCCAACCGTCACCAAACCAACGCGCCAAGAGCATTGCACCAGAAAAACTGGCCAAGCCCAATGGAGCAATCCACTGCTCAGCATTCAAATCATTGCGTAAATACAGCGCGGTCCAATCGACCATTGAGCCTTCAACAATAGTGCCAAAAAGCGCCGTCAAACCCAGCAAGACCGCCATTCCTGTTGGCAAGGAAAAACGTTTTCCACTTGTTGACGCCACCTCAGCGCGATCAGCCAATAAGCGTGATGACGCCCAAAGCACAGCGCCCCAGATCAATACGGCCACAATGCATAAATGCAGAGATAAATCCGGAGAAATCCCAGTCATTAGAGATGCAAACAAAGCTGCAGCCAAGCCTCCCAAGCTAAATATGGCATGGAGTCTAGACATAATCGGCTTGCCATTTTCTAACTCTACCGCTACGCCTTGCGCATTCATCGCCACATTTAAGCAGCTATGCGCCACGCCCTCAAAAGCCATAATCGCCAAGGCAAAACCATAATTAGGCGCAAATGCCAAAGCAGGCAAAACCAGCGGCAAAGCCAATCCAGCGCCTAGGCATACTCTCTTTGATCCAAAGCGCTGTAATACTGCGGTGGTCACTGGAAAAGAAAAAACAGCGCCCAAGCCTGCTGCCAAGAGTAAAAAGCCAACTTGGGCAGGATCCAAATTAAGTTGTGATTTAATGGCGGGTAAACGAGAAGCCCAACTACCGTAGTTAAAACCGAGGGCAAAGAAAAGCGCGGCAACAGCGTAAGTTGCCGTTTTTAAATGATGGCGAAGCATGAATTTACTCTGGCTGATCGTCGACGAGGGGCGGTAAATCAAAAACAGGCGCAATCGCTGTTTCTCCGCGCTCCAGATGATAAACGAAGGCCAGCAATTCGGCGATGGCGCGATACAGCTGCGGGGGAATATGTTGATCTAAATCCACTTGCATCAGCATCGCCACCAGCTCTGGCGATTCATGCACAAACACGCCCGCTTCCTGAGCGCGCTCAATAATCCGCTCGGCCAATAAGCCCTTGCCTTTAGCGACAACACGAGGGGAGCTGCTACCTTGCTGATAAGCCAGTGCAACCGCCTGCTGACGCGTACTTGCGGGGTGTTTACGTGACATTCACAGGCTCGGCGGTTACGACTTGGCTAGAGACCAGAGTGAGCCCTGCCGCCTCAAAGCGACTTTGCAAAGATGGAGTTTCGGCACGAATCTTCTCAGCCGTTTCGGGGGACGCTTCAAAACGCAAAACGAATTCACCATTCCTGAGCACCGCCACAATCCCCACGTCGCCTAAGTTGGGCAGCTGCAAATCCATTCTTGATTGCCAGCTGCGCTGAACTTCATCTTGCCCACTACGGGCTTCACGCTCATTTTCGGCTTCAACTTCCCAACGCACAGGCTGGCCCGGCCATGCTTGCCCATTCCAAACTATGGGGCGTTGCTCAAGCACATCAAGCTGCTGTTGTACTAAGTGCCGTAATGTCGCGCTGGCATCAGGAGCCAAAGCGGCTTTCTCTGCGCCTTCTTTGGGTGTGATCGCCGCAGGGGCTGTATTTTTCTCAGCAACTTCAGAAGGCGTTCCCGCACTAAGCAAAGAAGATTTAAGCAGCCCCGCTTGAGGCTCTTTGAGTAAAGCCTGCAAAGGCCGCTCTCCATTCACCCATTCCGCCTGATGTGATTCATAAAATAAACCACTATCAGCTAGCTTCTGTGCCAGCTTATCCGCCAGTTTTGCCGTATCCGGCGAGCCTTCAAACAGTGCTTGGGCTTGATTTAATACCGAGGCAAGGCCGTCTTTTCCCACCTCACCCTTAGCAAAAAGGGAAGATAAAAACTTTGCCCCTTGGCTAAGCGCCATTTCTTGCGGCAGAGCAGGCTGAGGGGTTGCTGCCGTATTAATTGAAAAAGTGAGCTTGGGATTGTTACTGACTACCGTGAGATCAAGCTTTTCGCCAGGTTCGGTGTTTCTAGGCAGATTTAAATCAAGCAATTGATCTTTAATCAAAACCGCAAAACGACCATTCGGCAAAAGACTCGCCACCGTTGCATGCACACGCTCACCCACCGTATAACGCACATCATCGGCAGATATACGCGTGACTTCAGTCACGCCCTCTTGTGCTTTGAGGTAGTGCTGAACCAAGCTAATAGGAGTCGCGCCGGGCAACATGATTATCTTTGGGTGCTTGATCGATATAGCGCGACAATTAAATCAGCTTCGCCACGCGATATGCCGCATTGATTTGCGACACTATTTGAATCTGCCCCTAATTTAGCCAAGCGAATAGCGTGACTATAGGGGCTTTCTTGATTGGGCTCTAATACCAATTCAGCAGGGCTACTCCACTCTGCTTGAGTCGTCAGCAAGCGTAGCTTTAAGGCATCAATTTCAAAACGAAGCTGAGCAATTTCATTTCGAAGCGAATCTGCCTCATGAGGATCAAGCCCTAAGGCGCGCTGCCCCGACGCTTTACGCATAAACAAGAGCAACTCAGCCACATAAAACAACACCAATACAAGGCTGATATAGAGTAATTGAGCCCAAGTAATGACGATACCATTCATAAGACGATCTCCCCCGCCGGGGCTGGCAGGCCATTTTTAGACGTCATACGCGCGTTGTAGTTTTCCGGTGTTATGCATATTTTGCAAAAGTGTAGCCAGCTCCCCTCGCTGACTCACAGCCCTTTGCTCCAACTCTTGCACATCTTTATTACACCCTTGCAAGATTTCAGCAAGCTGCTGCTGCTCCAAGCTAGTTAACGCGCCCCATTGAATCATAGGCAAATTCGCGCTTAATTCCGCAAATAATTGCGAATGCAACAGCATATTATCCCAGTCTTCTGCCTTAGCGGCAGACAGCATTTTTGTTGTGCATGTTTGTAAAGCAATATAAGCAGCAAAATCAGATCCGACCATAACTTAAATTACTCCGGTCTTGTTCATTCCTATCACTTGCCGAGGCCACGCTTTCGGTCTTGGTAAAGCCTATGGATAACCAAGCGTCTTTTAATTGATCGAGCAGGCTGAGCATCTCATCTAAACGCTCAGGCACATTATTTATATTCGCTTGTAATAATTCAAAACTTATATAGTCGTATAAGGCATCTAAATTCTCAGCCAGCTCGCCGCCATTTTCTTTATCCAAAGCCAAACGCAGACCATCTTCAATAATGGCAATCGCTTTAGAAATAGCAGCCCCTTTTTGCGCAATCAGGCCCTGCTGCATATAAATCTTACCCAGCTGAATCGCTTTAATCGCCCCCTCGAAGAGAAGCACAATCAATTGATGGGGGCTCGCAGATTCAACCACCGTATCAAGGCTGGTTTGCCCATAGGCAGAAAGCGCTTTTTTAACAGCACTCATAGGAATAACTCTCTCATTGATTTCAAATAGATTCAAACTCATACACCGCGGGGTATTACTCACCCAATCTAACATCAAGCAAATTGTGCAGCGAATTCATTAGCAATCAATCGGGCTAAGTTTGATTATTTCGGCAAGCTAGCAAGCTGAGCCGTTAAATTGCTACTGGTATTTCGCATAGTAGCAATCGCAATATCCATAGCAGTAAACTGCTTACGGTAAAGCGCCTCAGTTGCATCATACTGACGGTTCATTCTTAAGCGTTTTTCACCAAGCGCATTGATACTACTTGTCACACCATCCGTTTGTTTGGCAATCAACCCAGTCCGATCCTTGACCATGCCATCCAGCAACTTATCCAGAGAAAACGCCACTCCGCGGTTAAAGGATACTGTTCCATAATCTCCTGCGGTGCTTGCTGTCACAATCAGACTTAAGCCCTCACTTGCCCCCGTTCCCGTCAGCGCTTGCCCAGAGCCCTTCGCTTTTTCCCCGCCGATAAGGCCCTCTACATCAGCCCCTGCTGTATAGGTATAGCCAACAGTTGGACCAGTTGACGTTTCTGAATAGCCCCCCACCACAAGCCCTAAAGTTGCCGTCGTCGTACTTGTTGCAGGATCGCCTATGCCTGTGAGTTTAATTTTTGAGCCGCTACCATACAGCCCTGAAGACAAATCAAATTGGCTTGTGGCTTCATTAAATGCAACCCCAACTGTTTTCCCTCCTCGAACTAAAGATTCATCACTATTAATTTTAGACTGCATTTCTGCGGCTAAATCAGCCATAGTGGCATAACTACCTTTCGACAAAGTAATCGGCTGACTAATCACACCATCAACAGACACCATTAATGTTTTATTTTTATCATCAATAGTAATAGGCTTAGGCGCCGAGCTAATCGCTAATGCCATCGAATCTTTTTGTATTGTTGGTGGCGAGCCCGCAACAGTCCTTTCTCGGCTGATATCAAAATTTTTATTCAGCTTATTATATTCCACCTTCAAAGTATCACTACCCGAAGTAAATAATGTGGAATCTGCTTCAATTTTTGATTTAAGTTGAGCAGCCAAACTCACAGTAGTGTAATCGTTATCATCAATCGTTAAACTTGCGCTAACCCCGCCTAAAGTAATATTTTTAGTGTTGTTCGTTGCATCCACTTTAAAGAAAGATAACGCTGAACCACTATACTTAGCTTGGGTTGCTGGTGTAGTAACTTCAATTGCATATTTACCCGACTGGGTAGCCAAAGAACCCGCTAAGAAAGTAATTTGATTGCTGCTTGCCACACCATTTACCGTAAATAAATTGGCAACATCGCCGGGGTGACTAGAAATAGCGGATTGCAATTTAGCTTCGTTAAGCGCGAGATCCCCTTTAGGCGTAGTCCCCCCGACAATCGTTCCTTTCGCATCAGTTTGATAACCACTAAACGACACGCCAATATCGCTTAAGGATTTAAAATAACTCCCTTCGCCTTGCATTTCATTAACGACAGAGCGCATTTGATTTTGTATGGCACGAATTGCCGAATCACCATTTAACGGTGCAGCTTTCGCAGAGGCTGATGCATTGCCGGGGGTATAACTTGAGACATCTTTAAGGGTTTTATTTAAGTCGTTATACGCCTTAATAAAACCCTTAATTGAATCTTTAAGACCAGATAAATCTGCCCCAATCGTAATTGTTGTTGGCGCAAGTGTTGTTGCACCCGTACTGGTCGGGGACGACACTTTCATCAAATTAATCGTTAAACCCTGAATTGCATCCGACACAGAATTAGTTGGTTTGCTGACATTAATCCCATCAATTTTAAATTTTGCATCCTTCGCAGCCTGCGTTTCAATTAAATTGCGCGTGCCTGCCGGATCATAAGCTAATGCTGAAAGCCCTGCTGTATCGGTGCTATTGCCGTCAGAATCTGTCACGGATAATTTAATTGAGTTTTCAGCCCCAGAGTCTTTGCTTGTTAACACCAAGCGGCTGCCCGTACCATCATTTAAAATACTCGCACTCACACCCGTATTGCTTTTACTACTATTTATCGCGTCACGCACACCAGCCAAGCTATTATTTTTATCTGTAATTTCAATTGAAAAAGCGGCTTTTTTAGCATTTGCTGTAAAAGTATCATCGCCCGTTGCATCGGTACCATGAGCATCAACCGTACCAAATTGCAATGTCAGCGTGCCCGTACCTAAGCCGGTATTAATGCTACTGAATGCATTAGACGTTAGTTTTTGATTTTGGGCCAACTGAGAGACTTCTAAACTATAAGAACCTGGCTGAGCCAAGCTATTAGAATTCACCGTTGCAATCGTTGTATCCGCTAAAGTTGCGGTGGTACTTCTAAATGTTTGTGCATTTGACAAACCTTTCAAAGAGGTTTGAAAAGCAGATAAGGCACTTTTTACTGATCCATATGCAGAAATCTTGGCCTGATACGACGCTTCTTTAAGCAGCAAACCTTGCAACGGCGCTTTTTCAGCGGTCATTAGCTTATCAATCAGCCCATTTAGATCCATTCCTGAACCCGAGCCTAAAGAAGCAATGGAAGCCATGATGTCCTCACTATTTATTCATTTAATATATATCGGCGTAATTACACACGATCTTTAATTAACAAGCCCTGAAAACGATCAATCGCTTTTGCAATCGAGATGGCTTCTTCACTTGGAAATTGTCGTATTACTTCTTTTGTTTTTGTATCAATTAACTTTACCACAGGTAGTTTTGTTTCTTCTTCAACAGAAAATTGCAGTGAATCAGAAAACCCTTGTACCGCTTGATTTAACTTTTCTACGGCTTGTTTTACTTCTTTGGAATCCGCTGCAGGCTTCAGTGCTTGTACAGCATCAGGGCTAACCTTAACAGGCTCAGCACTTGCTACTTTTACCAATTCGCTAGGAGGCGCATCATGAAAGCGCTCGCTAACACTTTTAGTCGCAACTGATGGTACAAGCGACGATGTAGATTGAATCTCCATGATACACCTTCCTGTAGAAATGCCCCGACAACACAAGTTCGCCGGGGCCTTGACTCATTTAATTTAAGCCAATCTTAAAATTAACCGCGTAGCAAGCTTAGTACTTGGTTAGGCAATGCATTGGCTTGGCCTAACATTGCAGTACCTGCTTGTTGCAAGACCTGTGCTCTGGTCAGCGCTGCGGTTTCACTCGCAAAATCTGCATCTCTGATTCGGCTTCGTGCTGCACTCATATTTTCTGAAGTGGTAGCAAGATTATTAATCGTAGCAGCGAAGCGGCTTTGCAGCGCACCAAACTTAGCACGTTGATCATTAACAGTCGACAAAGCGTCATCAACCACACGCAGCGCTTGATTTGAACCTTCAACGGTTGAGATATCTAACTTTTCAACTGTTTTAAGTGTCGAAGCATAAGCTGCACCGCTTGATAGTGCAGTCGTAGCAGAAGAACCACCAACGGCCAACACCCCTGAAGCAAAACCAGCGCCACTAGTAGTAACAGAATATGAGTTAGTGGAGTTCAATACGATCTGACCACCAAATGTGACCACACCCGAACCTGCTGCAGATGTTGAAATTGCTCCCGCCTGTCCACTGGCCATATATTGAATGGCGCCACTGGAGTTTGTAACATCCATGTCCCACTTAGTGACACCACCACCAAAACCACTCACATTACTAGGGTCATTACTTAAGGCGATGTTAGAGCCATCAGCTGCCGTCAGTTTCAAGGCATATTGAGTGGTTTTAGAGGAATCTTGGAAAGTAGCCAGTTCAGCTGTAATACCAGTCTTAGAAGATTTGGCATTGAAGGCTTGAATCGCTTGCGAATATTCATCCGCTTCAATCTTGCCGTTATTATCTAAGTCGTTCACGTTGAACGATACAGATTCAAATGTGCTGCTCTTCGATGCTGCCGTTAAGCTATATGTACCTGAAGCCAAACCTAAATTCACTTCGGTACGTGCTGTTGCAGAAACGCCTGTACCCGCAGCATTGATTTTATTGGCAATATCTTTAGCCATATCCGTACCCGAAACAGAAATATTTGTTCCGTTAATACTGAAAGAGCCTGACGATGTCACCGTAGCGCCATTAACGTTGACCGTACCAGTTGCACCAGCTGTCACTGAAGTGGAGCCAGAAACAGAATTGGTTGTAGCTAGGTTGCCCGTACCATTACCCACACCCATCTGGTAAGTACCATACTGGTTGGTGCGTAAGTTTGCGGTATTTGCAGTAATAGTCTGGTTAGTATTGGCACCAACCTGATATGTAGCGGCTGTGAAGCTACCGTCAAATAATTTCTGACCGTTAAACTCGGTTGATGTTGCAAAACGATCGAGTTCTGAAACTAACTGTGTAACTTCAGAGTTAATCGCTAAGCGATCGTTAGATGTGTTGGTTGCATTGGCAGATTGAACAGCCAATTCACGAACCCGTTGTAAAATATCACCCATCTGACCCAAAGCGCCTTCACCCGTTTGAGCAAGCGACACGCCGTCGTTTGCATTACGTTTGGCTTGATCCATCCCTTTAATCTGGGAAGTGAAACGCTCTGAAATCGCCAAACCTGCAGCGTCGTCCTTGGCACTATTAATACGCAGACCCGAGGACAAGCGTTGCAGAGAATTGGTTAAACTCATAGACGACGTAGCTAAGTTACGTTGTGCATTAAGTGATGGTACGTTTGTGTTAATGACTTGAGACATGATGCTACCCCTTGCTTGTCCTAGAATCGGTGCTTTAGTGTTTCAGGCATATAAGTAAGCCCTTGTATGCTTTATCGGAAGTACCCCAATAAACTTAAGGACTATTTGTAATCTTTTTTGCCTAAGAAAAAACTCAACTAGGTAACCATGCTGCACGCCATTTATCTAAGTTAACCCCATCGAGCATCCAGTCTTTTAATACGGCCGCCTTTAATGCATCACCACGCCGTGCCGCTTCATCAAGATCAAATAAATGCTCACGAATGGCATCTACCCAGTCTTTATGCTTATTTTTAACCCGAGTCACAGGTAGTCCACAGCGATAAGGCGCAATATCCGTACAAATCACTGGAAAACCACAAATACCGTATTCCAGCAGGCGCAAATTACTTTTACATTGATTAAAGATATTTTGCTCTAAAGGCGCCAAAGCCAAATCCAAATCCAAACTAGCCAGCTTGGCCGGATAAAGCCCAATTGGCACGCCCGAATGAAACTCATGCACGAAGGGGCGTAGTTTATCTGGGCACATGCCAAAAAATACCCATTCCACCTCATTAGCCAACGCTTTAACCACGCTTTCAATCAACTCCAGATCGCCAGTATGACTCGCTCCGCCAGCCCAACCCACACGTGGTTTTTTACCTTGGCGTCTTGCTGACTGCAGATCACCCCAAATAGGCACTGGCAAATAATTATTCACCACATGCATTACCGGATGCATGCCTTGATAAGCATTGGCCAGCTCATCAGTTGACACGGTAAAACGATCAACAAAGGTGAGCGCCTTACGCAAAGACTTCACAATATCTTTGGGCATATGAGCACGATGGGCGCTTTTAATCGGCACATTAGGCAAATAATCATCCAGCTCATAGACCTTAAATGCAGGCGTGCATGCTTTAGATAATCTCAAAAACCCATGCTGTTGCTCGGTAAGCTGCCGCTGAAACACCATCACATCAGGTGCTAATTTAGCCAGCTCAAAAACAGGGAACAACTCAAACGCAATTGCGCCCGAAATCTTTTGCGCCTCCTGCATCGCGGCAAAAGGTTGCAAAATACGATACTGCCCGCAGCCAGTTTGATCCGCGGGATGGCAAAGCACCGTTGGCAACGGCTTCCAGCTTAATGGTCGCCAAGATAATAAAGAGCGATGCTCTAATTCAAAACCATTACCACTGAGGGTTAAGTTTTTATTATATGCAGGGTCATGACCAATCTCTGGCAACCACTTGCGATACATCGCAACCTGCTCACCCTCAAAACGCAATTGCTTGGCGGCTGCTTTATCAGGATTAATTTGCGACTGACTGACACTTCCCTCATGCATCACCACCGAATAAGGCGTCCAGACGGTGGAATACCCCAGCGCTCTTACCTTTAAACATAAATCCACATCGTTATAAGAAACTTTGAAATTGACCTCATCCATCCCACCTACCTGCTCATACACCGATTTACGAATCATCATGCAGGCGGCGGTTACTACTGAATATTGCTGATCTAATTGCAAACGATGCATATAGCCAGATTCTTCCAAAGAAGCGCCTATGCTTGGATGATCTGCCGGCCCGCGCAAGCCCAGCACAACCCCGGCATGCTGAACCAGACCATTTGGATACAATAATTTAGCCCCAACAATACCGACTTCTGGGCGCATGGCATGATGCAATAGTTCATCCAGCCAGGAATTCTGAATCATGGCCGTATCATTATTAAGCAAAACCAAATACTCACCATTGGCCTGCCCCACTGCCGCATTATTAATCGCAGAGAAATTAAAAGCATGCGGATATGAAAACACCCGCAAACGATCGCTCAGTAATAACTCAAGCTGTTCAAGATAGGGTAATACCAGCGGATCATCGCTATTATTATCAATAATAATAATTTCATAATTCGGATAACTGGTTTTTTCTAAAATCGACTCAATACAGCGCTGTAACATAGGCAGCTGATTTTTTGTGGGAATAATAATGCTCACCAATGGACGCGCTGGCAGCGCGTATTTAACCCGCAGCGCCCCTTCTACTCGGCCATTAGCTAAAACTTCCGCCGTAATTTTTTGACGCTGCAAGTGCAACTCAATTAATGCAGAGAAATTTTTATAACGGCGTGGATTAGACAACTGTCTGGATTCATTAATCTGTAAATGCGTTAATACCTCAGGTACATGGCCAATTGCACCCGCGCCATCCTGCTCAAAGCAGTGCAGAAAAATAGCCAGCTGCTCCGCGCCCCAGCCTTCCATATCACGGTAAACATCAGTAAAGCCTGTGCCTGTTTTTAGCAATAAAAGGCCATCGGCATAGGGAATGCTGCGTAATAAATTAATATCAAAATCAGGCTTAAATCGAGGGCAAGCAGGCCGCCCGTCCGCATTCATTACATCATCATCAAAATAAACCACTTTCCAATCAGGGCGATCAACAATCTGATGCATCGCCAGCAATAAGCCACTCATGGTTAGCTGGTCACCCGCCTCCAACACCCCCAGCCAAGCACACTCCTGCTCTGCCAAGCCAGCCAAAATAGCAGAATAAAAGCCATCCTGAACTTGCAACCATTCAATGCCCGATGCGGGCATTGGATTAGCAGAAATGGAACACACGAGTAATTCCACATTGGCATAAAACTGACGAGAAACACTATTGATGGTTTCAATCAAGCCACTTTTATTGCCAAAGCGATCCACAATACAAATTTTAACCTTAGGCAAAGCCAGCGCTTCAGTATGTAAATCAAACAGCTTGGCTTCGGAAATACTTAATTCTTGTTTACTTAACCAATGCAAATATTCTTCACTACTATTCGGAAAACGCGGATTAGGCACATTGCCCTGATAACCCGCATCAACGGTAAGCAAACCTTGATGATAAGCAATCAGTGGAAAGAGTCGTTCAATTGCATGCGCTAAAGTACCATTGGTTTGCCCTGATTCGGGCTCAAAATCATCCGCCGTAATATTCAGTGCATTAAATGAATCAAACACCCGCCCACGACACCAGAACATCGAGCCGCCAGGGAACTCATAAGCCATTTCATCCAAATTAAAACCAAGCCGCGCCGCTAATTCACGCAGCAAATTGATATTTCCACCCGGCGTATAATGCGCATGCACTAACACCCCCGCCCCAGTCACAATACCAACCTCTGGGCGAGTATTAAATAAGTCAAAAATAGCCTGTATGCCTTCCTTAGAAGGCAATAATGAAATTAATAATTCTTCACGCCATTTTTGCACCAGCTCAGGGTCTAAATGAGGTGACTTTTTAGTATGTAATTTACAAACAAAATTATAGTTGGCTAAATTTTCATGCTGCAATAGCTCAAACAAGGGGCCAATATCGCGGCCTTTGTTTTCTGTAATATATAATTTTGCCTTTGGGAACTCAGCCTCCAACATCGCCATCACAGCGCTATTATTCTCTGCGATGGTCGAAACAAATAAATCAAAGTCATAGGGAATATTAAGCAGTAAAGGCTTAATTTCGTCCCATTGCTCAAGGTAGAAGAGATGAAGCACCACAGCAACGCGAGGATAAATAAGCGACAACTCATCGATAAAATGGCCTTGAGCAATTCTTAAAATCACATAAGGATCATTCTGCTGCTTAGGTAATTTACTTAAGCTATCAAGCTGCAACTTACCACAAGGCATTACTCTAATCAGGGTATCAATTTCAGCTAATGTATTAAAGAAAGTTGCTGAATAAAAAGGCAGTTCGGTAATTGGCTGCTTAGCGAAAAAAGTCCAATCAGGCTTTTGTGGTGTAGATTCAGCCGTTGAAAAAAACAACTCGGCTAATTGAAGAGAATTTTCAGAGTGCAAACAATCAACCAAGACATGCGCAGATTTTTCAATCAAAATACGAGCATTTTTAGGTTGATGTTCTTGACTTGAATCTAATAATAGTTTTTCGAGATGCGCATAAAAAAACTCTCTTTTTTTCTGATCAATGTCTACCCGCTCCATGGCCGTTCTTAGATCAGTCATGTGCTCTGAATAAGGATAATTTAGCTCGCGAATAAGAAAAGGTATATGCAAAACACGCGCATTTCCAAGGTTAAGCATTTGAAATGCGTGGCCAAACTCATTAAACTCAAATGAAATTTCATCATAAACACTTTCAAACCATTTTCTGAGCAAGCCCGTTCTTTGTACTGCATAAAAAGGAGGATTATATTCACTCATAAAATCTATTATTCTATCTTCTTTCGCACCAACATAGTCACCGCTTATTTTTTTTGCATACTGAAAATAATGAATCTCAGACGCATCTGCCAAATACATCATAGAATAACCATGGCACATAGAGTAATCGTGGTTATCATCTAAAAATTCAACGCAATCTAAAACCCCATCCAGCAAAGTAAAATCATCATCCGCAACAAAAAGCACTAAGGGTGTTTCAACCAATTCAAGTCCATATTTAATTTTTTTAATAACATCGCCATACACATCGGAATGGTAATGAACATACTCAATATCCTCCGCCACATACTTTTCCAACAAGACCTTATTCGAGACTGTAGATGAATCTAGTATCAACAATTTAAAAGGAAATTTAGAGTAGTATGAAATCGATCTTTCTAAGAATTTTTTTCTATTGTGCGTCAGCAATATCAAAGTCAATTCTTTTTTGTAATTTTTCATGGTTTTCTACTATAAATTTATTGTTCGGATGACGATTTAATATAAAAAAACTAAAAAAACAAGGGGCATCTCTCTTAAGCACAATACTCAACAAAAACAAGAACCCTGTTTGTTTTCACTAAAAATCAATTAAAAACTCAATAATACTTATTTATATACATAAAACGACAAAACAGGCCATAAAGAATACCCCGATTACGGCACATACAGATATTTTAAATACGTTTCAAATAGCCATCAGGTGCAACAGTAATCAAAAGCTTATGCTCTATTTCTTGATCAATCACATAATCCAATCGCCCTCCGTCAATCGCATAAACAGGACATTCTGCCAGCTCTGCCAAATAGGCATGCACCGCTGTTTTAGGATTATCCCCTACCCCCCATGGCCGATCAGGGAATGAATCTGCAGGCATACTCTCAATTACCGTATCAAATACAATGCAATAACTTTCTTTAGAAACTAACGGCGCATACGCTTTTAACTCCTCCAATACATGCTGATGAGTATGGTTTGAATCAAGGCACACCAGTACTTTTGAATATGTCGATGCTATTTTCTTAATTTTCTCAATAACTTGCGGATCAACTGATGATCCTTGAATCATTTCTATTTTATGTGCCAGTGGATGAGCTTCAATTGCCAGGCGATTATGCTCACGAATATCAATATCCACGCCCAACACTTTTCTATTACCCGCATGAGGGTCAAGCCATTTCCCTTCCGCCACTGCATCACAATAATCAAGCATTGCCAGCATTGAAGCACTCATAACCAATGAGCCGCCATGCGCAATGCCCGTTTCAATAATTAAATCAGGCTTTAACTCCCAAATCAGTTCCTGTACAGCCTGCATATCTTGTGGCAATTGAATAATCGGCCGCCCCAACGATTTAAAATTATATGTATATTTATATGCTGCGGTTTCGATCAAAAAGTTCAAGCCTTTTGCTCGAATTTCCAAGTCGGCACCTTGTTTCTGAATATCAATTATTCGTTCTTGCTCAAACTGTGTATTCAATTGGCTTGTCATTGTGAAGTCCTTTTTTAGCATGCTTTTTTTAATATACAGAGATATCCCGCATTTCAAGTATTTTAGCCGGATTACCCACCATGACGGCACCCGCAGGCACATCCTTCGTGACTACAGCCCCCGCACCAATAATTGCCCAATCACCAATTCTTATTCTTGGCAAAACAGAAACTCCTGAGCCAATAAAGACAGCTCGCCCAATTTGCAGGCAACCAGACAGAGTAACACCAGGCGCAAGAAAACCCGACTCTCCTATGACCGTTTCATGCCCAACAATAGATCCACTGGATATACTTACGTTATCAGCCAATACTACATTCGCCTGAAGTAACACAGCAGCCTGTAAATAGAGACCTTTGCCTAATTCGACCATTTCAGTATTAATGTCAGCGTGAATAAAGTTAGCCATTTCAAATCCTGCCTTACGCATTATCATGGTCGTTTGATAACGGGTCAGGCAATCACGTGTAATTAAATTTACAAATTGATACTCAGCAGGGTCAAATTGGTTTAATACTTCAAAGCCACCAAAAACCGGCAACCCATAAAATTGATGACCTTTTTTCTCAGGGGCATTGTCGATATAGCCAACGAAGTCAAGCTCTGCCTGTTGATGTATACAGCAGATCATACGGGCGGCTTCTGGATTATTTGCCCCAAGTAATAAAACCTTTTGCATTTTTATTTCCTTATAGCATCCAGCAAGCAATCCATCACGCGGTGTATTTGATCTTCATCCATATCATGGTAACTCGGCAAATTAATCGCTCGAGTAGGAATTGAGTAACTGTTCATATTTTTTAATACCGGCGTAAACGCAGGCGTACTGGATAGCGGCTCAAAAAACACCCTGGCATCGATATCCGCCAGTTTAAAAGCAGATATCAGCTGCTCACGCGTAATACCCCTGCTTGGATTGATGACGACCGTTGGCATCCAAAACCCATTTTGAGTATGGTCTGCTTCTTTATTCAGGCTGATACCAGGCACCCCCTGCAGGGCTTGACGGTATGCCATAAAAATAGCTCGCTTGCGTGCCACAAGCTCATCAATTCGCTCTAACTGAGCGCAACCAATGGCCGCTTGGATATTAGACATTTTATATTTATAGCCGATCATTTCCGGCCAGAATTGCCGCTGCTCGCCTTGTTTACGGCCATGATTGCTGAGCGTGAGCACCCGCTGATAAAGCACTGGATCAGAGGTAACAAACATCCCCCCTTCACCTGTCGTAATGGTTTTGGTGCCATGAAAAGAAAACACCCCAAAATGCCCCATTGATCCCGCACGCCGCCCTTGGTAAACCGAACCAATCGCTTCTGCAGCGTCTTCAATCAACACCAAATGATGCCGTTGCGCAATATCACGTAAAGCGTCCATTTCACATAGATTGCCATACAGATGAGTGGCAACAATCGCGCGGGTTCGCGGGGTAATGGCCGCTTCCGCCGCTTGTGGATCGATACACCAGCTGTCTGGCAAGATATCTACAAACACCGGCGTTGCACCCATATGCACTATAGGCGCAACCGTGGCTACCCAGTTGGTGTCAGCCAAAATCACTTCATCCCCAGCCCCAATTTCCAAAGCAGCCAATCCCATATGCATTGCACCGGTACAGCTTGAGGTGGCGATGGCATAGCCTGAACCTAAATACCGAGCAAACCCGGCCTCAAAACGGTGAATATAGTCGTAACAATGCTCACCCCAGCCATTTGCTGCCGCATCGCTGGCATAAGCGACTTCCAATTCAGTAATAGAGGGCTTGGTATATAAGATGCGCTGACTCATAACAGCTCCATATTGGGCACAGCCACCACAAACTGCCCACCCCATTCTCTGATCGCAGCCAGCTCTTCCATCACTTCAGCTTTGATATTCCAAGGCAAGATCAGTACATAGTCTGGGCGCGCGGCGATTAATTCTGCGGGCGTAATAATAGGAATATGGCTGCCGGGCAATAACTTACCCTGCTTAGATGGCGCGGCGTCAGCTACCATCGGCAACAGCACCGCATCGATGCCTGCATAATTAAGCAGGGTATTGCCTTTGGCTGCCGCGCCATAGGCCAATACACGTTTACCTAAACGATATTGCTCAAGTAAAAAGGCGTTTAAATCGAGGCGTAAGCGAATCGCTTGCTGTTGAAACTGCTGATAGCACGCGGCACGATTCAGCCCTGCGACCTGCTCTTTTTCGAGCAAAGACGCTACAGCAGGTAAATCGGCTTGAGCGGCCTCTTGATGGCAGGCATACACACGTAAGCTTCCTCCATGAGTAGGTAAGCGCTCAACGTCATAAACCCGTAAACCTGCAGCAACTAAGATCTTTTGCACTGAAAGCAGCGAAAGATAGGAATAGTGCTCGTGATAAATCGTGTCGAATTGGGTATGAGTGATTAATTCTAATAGGTGCGGAAACTCGAGGGTAATCGTGCCTGTGCTTGCTAATGCCAGAGCTAATCCACGGACAAAATCATTGATATCCGGCACATGGGCCAGCACATTATTTGCCACAATCAGATCGGCAAATCCATAGCGAGTGCGTAATTCGATTGCGCTGGCTTTGCCAAAGAAGGTCTCTTCAATGGTCAGCCCTTTGGCCCTTGCTGCCGCGGCCGTGCCACTCGTGGGCTCAATGCCTAGGCAGGGAATGCCGCGTGCCGCCACATATTGCAATAGATAACCGTCGTTAGCCGCCACTTCCCAGGCTTGCGATTGAGCATCAAGCTTGAGCCGCTCGCTGATCATTTCGACATAGCTTTGAGCATGGGCCAACCAAGATGAAGACACCGAGGAGAAATAGGCGTAGTCGGCATTAAAAAACGCATCGCGCTGGGCAAAATCTTCGGTCTGCACCAGCCAGCAGCTTTCGCACACTTTCACCCTCAGCGGGTAATACAGCTCGGGGCGGCATAAATCATCCGCGCCCAGATAGGCATTAGAGGGTGGTGCAAAGCCTAAATCAATCAAATCCAGCTGTAATGGGCTTTCGCAGTGGCGACATTTCATAGCGTTATCCCAGAAAAATCTACCGACAAATAAGGGTGTTGGCGATCCCTGTCTGACACCACCGTGATGGGTAAGGGCCAAGCAATTTGCACACGTGGATCATTGTAGGCCACCGCCGCCTCAAGCTCTGGCGAATAAAAAGCAGTATGTAAATAGAGCATTTGCACCTGATCGCTCAGTGTTTGAAAGCCATGCGCGCAGCCTTCTGGAATAAGTAAAGCGCGATCATCGTCGCCCGACAGCTCCACTCCGCGCCACTGCAAAAACGTCTCCGACCCAGCGCGTAGATCGAGCACCACATCAAAAATACGCCCTGCTAGGCAACGAATCATCTTTTTCTCTGCCTGCGGCGCATGCTGAAAATGCATTCCCCTCACCGTGCCGCACTGCTGACTGGTCGAGTGATTCATCTGCCGAATCGATGCGCCGTTCAATACTTCGCTCAGTTCACGCTCACAAAACCAACGGGCAAAACCACCACGCTCATCGCCATGCCGGTCTGATTCTAAGATCGCTGCACCGGCAATATCTAAGGGTAAAATCCGCATTAAATAGCCCAGCCCACATTGGCCGCCGCAGCATCAGCAATATAAGCGTGCAACTGCGGTAAGCTATGCAAATAAGCACTGTCGCCACGCTGATACCAAGCCGCCGTTTCAGCCAATGCACGTGGCAGTGGCCAGACAGGACTCCACTTTAATTCTGTCGCAATCTGCGATGAATCCAGCCGCAAAGCTTGCGTTTCATGTGCAAGGGCTGCGGTTCCCTGCCATTGCAGCTCAGGCCAATATTGACCAAGCCCATCTAATACCTCGGCCACAGAGGCCACATCCCGTTCACTCGGCCCCACATTCCAAGCTTTCGCAGCACCTTCATTACCTGCAAGTAAGTGCTGCCCAATCAATAAATAAGCAGACAAAGGTTCAAGCACATGCTGCCAAGGGCGTACCGCCTTGGGGTTGCGAATCTCTACATGGCGCCCTGCTTGTACTGCACGCACGGCATCCGGCACCAACCGATCTTGCGCCCAGTCACCGCCACCGATCACATTGCCGGCTCGTGCCGTGGCAATCAGTAGCGAGCGGGACGAATCTTGCTGCGCGAAACTGGCACGATAGGATGCAACCACCAGCTCAGCCGCCGCTTTCGAGGCGCTATAAGGGTCGTGCCCGCCCAAGGCATCGCACTCCCTATAGGGCCAAGACCATTCTTGATTTTGGTAGCATTTATCCGTGGTAATCACTACCACAGCCTTAACTGACGACACCTTACGACAAGCTTCCAGCACATTCACCGTACCCATTACATTGGTATGCCACGTCGTTACGGGGTCGCGATAGCTTTCTAGCACCAAGGGCTGGGCCGCCAAATGAAAAACAATCTCTGGGCGCGCCCGCTCCATTTCTTGAGTTAGTTTTGCTAAATCGCCAATATCTGCCAAAGTAGATGAGATGGGTAAAGCCAGTTGAGCATAATGCGACTGCAGCCCTTCAACAGGCGATAAAGCATAGCCATAAACCTCAGCAGCAAGCTGGCTTAGCCATAGACTAAGCCAGCTCCCCTTAAAGCCCGTATGCCCGGTCACAAATACTTTTTTATTGCGATAGCAATCAGCAAACATTGGCGCTAATCCCATTGCTTCCAAGGCGCTTTCCCTTGATCCCAAAGCTGATTAAGCTGAATTTTATCGCGCAGTGTATCCATACATTTCCAAAAACCAGTATGACAATACGCGACTAATTGGCCATCCTTGGCCAACTCTTCAAGCGGCTGACGCTCAAAAATAGTCAAGTCCCCGTCTTTAATATAATCAAAGACACCCGAGCGACACACCATAAATCCACCATTAATCCAAGCCTGATCTGAAGCAGGTTTTTCTCTAAATTCCCGAATAAACCCTGCCGAATCTGGATCAACCACGCCAAAACGCGCCTCTGGCTGCACCGTGGTCATCGTGAGTAATCCATCATGTGAAGCATGATGCTGTAGCAACGCTTCAATATTGATATCTGAAACGCCATCTCCATAGGTCAGCATAAAGTCTTCATCGCCTAGATATTCTCTCGCCCGCATAATCCGCCCACCGGTTTGGCTTTTTAAACCGGTTTCTAATAAAGTTATTTTCCAAGGCTCTGATTGATTACGATGCACCTCAATATGATTGTCACTTAAATCAATCGTCACATCACCTTGGTATAGAAAATAATTCGCAAAAAACTCTTTTATTAAATTGCCTTTATAACCCAACAAAACAACGAATTCATTGTAGCCATAGTGTGAATACATCTTCATGATGTGCCAAAGAATAGGCCGCCCGCCAATTTCAACCATCGGTTTAGGATGCACATCCGTTTCCTCACCTAAACGCGTACCTAAACCGCCAGCTAAAATGACTACTTTCATTATTATTTCCTTTGCAAGCATATAAAACACGTATAAATAATCGTAAATTTTATAAACTAAATGAGTTAACGAGAAATAAACACGCCATATGAAGTCGTGATACAAATTATTATATTTATTTTTTATAAATCATTAAGCATCATAGAGCAAAAAAAAAGGCGGCACCAGAGGTGCTGCCTTTTTTGCAAGCTTATTGAAATAGCACTTAAGCTTTTAAGCTCTTCACGTAAGCCGAAAATTCTTCACCTACTTCACCATGCTTCATGCCATAAGCCATGGTTGCTTTTAAATAACCCAGCTTAGAGCCACAATCGTAGCGGGTGCCGATGATTTTATGCGCAAGAATGTGCTGCTCTTGCATCAGGGCAAAGATGCCGTCAGTAAGCTGGATTTCACCCCCCTTACCTGGCTGCACATGTTGCAGGTGGTGGAAAATACGGGGTGTTAAGATATAGCGGCCGACTACGGCTAGATTGGATGGGGCTTCTTCTGGCTTTGGTTTTTCAACGATATTGGTGATTTTCAATTTACCGTTGCCATCATTGACTTCAACAATGCCGTAAGAGCCGGTGTCTTGCTGGGGCACTTGTTCAACACCGAGGATGGAGCAATGGGTGTCGCTGAAGACATCCACCATGCGTTTCATTTCGCTGGTTGCGCCACCGTCGATCAAATCATCGGCCAAGATTACTGCGAATGGCTCATCGCCGACTACGGGTTTTGCGCAGAGCACGGCGTGGCCTAGGCCCAGCGCTTCTGGTTGGCGGATATAGATGCAGCTAACCGATTTTGGAATAATCCCACGCAAGATCTCTAGCAGCGCTTGTTTGTTTTTGGCTTCTAGCTCGGCTTCCAACTCATAAGCCTTATCAAAGTGATCTTCGATGCTGCGTTTATTACGGCCCGTAATAAAGATCATTTCGGTAATGCCCGCCGCCAGCGCTTCTTCCACTGCGTATTGAATTAGCGGCTTATCCACCACCGGCATCATTTCTTTCGGGCTGGCTTTGGTAGCGGGCAGAAAACGGGTACCCATCCCCGCGACAGGGAATACGGCTTTGCGTACTTTTTGCATGTGAGAATCCTGATATGAAGTAGAGAGTAAACCTAATCTGAGGGCTGCCCCCAGCACCTGATCCGCTTGGCGCTGAAGGAGTGGATCGGGCCACTGGGATACAGCAGAGCGCCCAAGCCCTAGCGCATCGGCTAAGCGGGTTTGGGTACCAAAGAGTTTGATTGCTTCAGACTTTTGCATAACGTAATGTTTATATAAATAAACACTCGCGTCAACCCATATGACAGTATTCACGAATGTTTAATAATATGAACAATGGCATTTCACCCTTTTACTTCCCGTTTTATAGGGTGTACTTACATAGGGTGCAAAACGCCGTAGGCGTTACGCACCATAAAAAAAACGGTGCGCAAGAAAAACGCCTTGCACACCCTATACAAAACCAAGCCTCACCCCTAAGCCCTAGGATTGCCTTACTCCCCGACCAGCACCCCCTTATCCCGCCAGCATCCGCAGCAATGCCGCCTCATCCAAAATAGAAACCCCCAAATCCTGCGCCTTAGTCAGCTTGCTACCCGCATCACTCCCCGCCACCACATAGTGGGTTTTTTTCGAAACACTGCCAGATACCTTACCTCCCGCAGCTTCAATCAAATCCTTGGCTGCATCGCGCGATAAAGTGAGTAGCGTGCCAGTTAGCACTAGGGTTTTATCTTTAAACACGCCCGCAATCGACTCAACTTCGGCCGGTAATTGGCTGGCCAAATCAGCACCCCATGCGGCTAATTGCTGCAATGATGCACGCCGCCCTTCTTCATCCAGCCAGACCAGCAATGTCTTTGCCACATCGCTAGGTAAAAAAGTAAGGTCTAGCCAATCAGCCTCGGCCAGCGCGCTTAAGTTTGTGACTCGCTCGGCCAGCTGAGCACTGCGCACGGTCGATAATTTCGGCACGGCCAGATGAGCGTAAAGCGCGGCGGGCTGTAGTTTTTCACGCAGCAAGCCACTTGGGGCATGCTCATCCTTAGGTGCAACGCCCGCCGCGAGCAAGGCATCAAGCGCGAGTTGGTTTTTAGGCTCGGCAAAAAATTCGCTAATCGCTACCGCCACGGTACCACCAATATCAGGCAGGGACCGCAGCAGCGGCGCTGGGGCATGTCGAATCAACTCCAAACGCCCTAGCCAATCCGCTAGTGTTTTGGCGGTTGATTCGCCCACATGGCGAATTCCAAGTGCAAATAAGAAACGTGCCAGAAGCGGCGTTTTACTTGCAGCAATGCCTTCCAGCAAGTTTTCTGCCCATTTGGTCGCAAGGCGGCCTTGCGCAATACTTTCGGCGCTTACTCCTGCGGCTTCGTCGGCGGCAGCCTTCATATTCTGAAAATCGGCCAGCGTTAAGGCATATAAATCCGCCAGCGATTTCACATAACCCAAATCAACCAGGCTTTCTACATAGCGCTCGCCAAGGCCGTCAATATCCATCATGCGTCGGCCTGCAAAATGGCGAATCGCTTCTTTACGCTGCGCGGAGCAGCTCAAGCCGCCCGAGCAACGCGCAATCGCTTCACCCTCTTCACGCACCACATGCGAGCCGCAAACTGGACAGGCTTTAGGCAAGCTAAATACAGGGTAAAGTGGCTCTTGTGCGGGCGAGAATAAATCTGCGCCCTGCACGTCTTTCATCGGGCGGCGCTCCAGCACCACACTCACCACTTCAGGAATCACATCTCCGGCACGACGCACGGCCACCGTATCGCCCACCCGCACATCTTTGCGCCTTGCTTCGTCCTCGTTATGCAGCGTGGCATTGGTAATGGTCACCCCCCCCACAAACACCGGCTGCAAGCGCGCCACAGGGGTGATCGCACCTGTGCGCCCCACCTGCACATCAATCGCTTCCACAATGGTTAAGGCTTCTTGCGCGGGGAATTTATGCGCCACGGCCCAGCGCGGCTCGCGGGTTCTGAATCCCAGCTCTTTTTGCAGCGCCATGCTGTTGACTTTGTAAACCACACCGTCGATATCAAAAGGCAGGCTGCCTCGAATTTCGGCCACATGGGCATGAAATTCAGCAAGCCCCGCTCCACCTTGCAGCACCGCCCGCTCGGCACAAACAGGGAAACCCAAGCCTGCCAGCGCATCCAGCACCGCCGAATGCGTTTCTGGCTGCGACCAGCCTTCAACCACGCCTAAGCCATAAGCAAAGAAAGACAACGGCCTTGCGGCTGCAATCGCCGGATCAAGCTGGCGTACCGCACCGGCGGCGGTGTTTCTGGGATTCACAAAGGTTTTATCCCTTACAGCCAATTGGCGCTCATTCAAGCGATCAAAATCGTCGCGGCGCATATAGACCTCGCCCCGTACCTCGAGAAGCTGCGGCAGCACCTCACCTTGCAAGCGAAGTGGAATCTGCAAAATGGTGCGGATATTTTGCGTGACATCTTCTCCCGTCGCACCATCACCTCGCGTGGCGGCCTGCACCAGCACGCCGTTTTCATAGCGCAGGCTAATAGCGAGGCCATCAAACTTCAGCTCAGCCGCGTATTCAATCGCAGCAGCGCTCAATGGCAAATCCAGCTCTTTACGCACGCTGGCATCAAAAGCCAATGCGCCCACAGGAGTGACATCGGTTTCGGTGCGTATCGACAACATAGCAATGGTGTGGGCAACAGAGTCGAACTGAGGCAAAGGCTTGCCGCCCACTCGCAGCGTGGGCGAATCGGGTGTAGCCAGCTCGGGATTGCTTATTTCCAGCGCCTGCAACTCGTGAAACAGGCGATCGTACTCCGCATCGGGCACGGTGGGCGCGTCGAGTACATAGTATTCATGGGCATATTGGTGGAGCTGTGTGCGCAGAGATTGCGCCTGTTCTGGCAGAGTTGTCATTTTCGGGGTCGTAGGCTGATTTGGGGATTAAAGCGAGATAATAGCTAAATAGGCTAGGCTCGATTTTGCTGCGGTGCGTAAGGCCTACGGCCTTTTGCACCCTATAGACTGCGCAAGCCAATACTTCAGCGTAAGTAAACTAGCGAGCAAAAACAGAAATCCCTAGACCTTGAAATGGCCCAAGCGGGGTATTTTCTTGCTCAAATTGTTCGATACTGGGTGTGCCGCTCCATAATTTATAAACGAGGCGCTCATTTTGAATAATGTAGATCACATCAAAATGCCAGCCGGAAATCATTGTTTTGCGCTCAAAGTTTAAAAAATCCGCCCAAAAATTGCCATAGCGTTTTTTTACCGAGCTTTTCTGCTCAATTTCATAAGCAAAGCACGATGTTTGCACGGCAATACACGCTTGAATTTGCGGCGCTAATAATCGCGGCTCACCTGCTCCGCTCAAAGCCAAACGGCGCATTAAATCGGCATAGCTCAGCACAATAATATTAGGTGTTTTCAGTGGATCCAGCCCCATTGCATGCAATTGCTGCAAGCTGGTGGTTTCAAGCGTCATACTTTTAAAAGCCTGCTCTGCCGTTTGATAATCGGGCCAGGGAGTACGGCTGATTTGCTCTGAATCGGGCAGAAGGGCAGCACAGGAAGTCAGGACTACACAGGCAATCGCACAGCTTATTTGAGCGTGTTTCATACACCCTCCAACAGCGCAACAGCGATATACACATATCGACACTCTAGTCGAAAAATGCAGCACAACCTGCCTATTTATGGCTAAAAGTAGCAATGCCGCTGACAAGCAGCGGCATCGTTGTAAAACTTATCACCCCGCACTCAATCCCACATCAGGCAAACAAACGCAAAGCGGCCACCGAGCCTGGCGCAATGCCTCTGTCGTCCATTTTTGCGTATAAAACGCCCAATTGCTTACGGATATTGCCAAGACTCGCCTCGGTCAGAGGCTTACCATTATCGTCAACCAACTCACCAGACAAAGCCACCGATAGATGCTGAGCAAATTCAGCAAAGTAATCAAATACTGACACACCGCCCGCTACTCTTGGCACATCAAACAAGAGCGTCAGGCCACTCGAGGTATTTCCCAGCGGAGTATGGTCGTGATTAGACAAGCTAAAGAGCGCCTTGCCTGAATCGCTACGGTAATGAAACGCGCCTTCTGGGCTACGCACTAGGCCGGCATTTTCTGCCAGTAAGCGCACACGCTCCATTGGAAATGGACGGCTTCCTGCCATCACATTCAACCCAATCAGCACATCAACCCCTGCGCAAAAATCGTCCAAATTAGCCGCTGCGGCCAGCTTGGCCGAGCGCTGAGGAAAAGTCACTACCGCCTCGTGCTCATCAGCAAACTGCTGTACTGACATACAAAAAGCGTTGAGCTGCTCTGAGCTTAAAGCACCTTGCCGATCGGCCAATTGCAAACCAATTTTCAATTCTTTATAACGCGAACGCGCACTCGGCACACAGGCTTCCCAGCGGCGATCTTGCGTTAAGCCCATCACCTGCACACGTTTGGAGCCACGAAATACCGGCAAATCTGCAGCGGCAATCAAATCTGTAGCATGAATTTCGGCCACAAAATCAAGCGTAGGATCAAGCAGACTACTCGCCAGCGCATCATGATCGTCACCCACCACAGCAGCAGGCTGAGCAGGGACTTCTGGCGATACTTTTGCAACAACTGGGCTTGCAGCCGGACTTACAACGAGCGGCGCAACCACAGGTTCCGCATAAGGCTCACGCATGGGCGCTGGCGGCTGATAGGCTGGCTCTTCTTCAAGCTCTGGCTCCGCGAATTGTGGCTCATAGCGATCAGGCGAAGGCTCTACGCGATCTAAGGAAGGCTCCATACGGCTTGCTTCGCCTGTGCGCACCATGTTTTTGGGCACATCCAGTAGCGCATCACTCTCATTGCGCGCAAACGCTTTAGACGCTTGCTTACGATAGCGGTATTCCTGCCACCAATTGAAGGCATAGACAGTGGCGACAATCCCGCCGCCAACAATCAGCAATCCTAGTTGCAAATCGGTCATTCTTATAGGTCTCTTGCTGGGGCAATCACGTATTAAGAACATTTCATTAGCGCTTTAATCCGCTTCATATTGCAAATAAAATGAAACATCCAAACTTGTATCGACCCAAGCTCATTCAGTGTTAATTAGGTAAGTGGCCTGATCAATTAATCAACCACAACACGCTATCTACTACGTCAATTATCATCCATACACCATGGCAAGCTGAAGATCGCCTTAGCGGTGAGGGATAAAAACATTGTGCATCATTTTATGCTTTTCACTCAATTCAATCTGCTGCCAGATTACACATTAGCAAAAAGGCTAGGATACCAGACTTGCGCGGCGCAGTACCCTCCTCAAAGCTCATAATAGCTCAATTTTACTGTACTTTTTACCCATCAGCAGCGCCATCTTTTACAGCACGCAAGCGATTGCGAACTTTTCACTCCCGACTTATCAAAATTCACATCATCTAAATGAACATGCCTTATCAATTATGCAAGGCGTGCTCAAAGCCAATAATAGCCAGATGTTATTTACCAAAGGATTAACGCCATCCCAGTAAAAATCATTACAATCAATCACATAGAAAAAACACCTTCACAAAAAAATGACCCACCACCGTATAGTAATGGGCCTTGTATATTTTCAAGCTATCGCAGAGCCGGACTGTAATTGCTAGCAAAGAAAAATAGATTCCTATTGTAAATAACCCTGCGTATCATTTTTTGCTAATATCACCACCAAACTCCGCTCATTATCTAAGGCAATCGATTCATTTACTGAAAGCAAATAAATAAAGAGCACCTATTTCACCAAATTTACCTTCTAATCCAATGAAGCAACCGTGACAGCGCCACACCCGCCATCACCAAAATAGCGCCTGCCAACACCCCCGCCACGGCATCAAGCAGCATAGGCAAAATCATCAGCGCAATAGCCGATCCTGCACTACCTGCAATTTGCTGAATAAGATCATGGGCAGGCGCAAAGCCGTGAGTCAGAATCCCACCCCCTACCATAAACATGGCAATTGTTCCAACTACAGTGAGCGTTTTCATTAGGTAAGGTGCGCCCAATAAACAAACCGTGCCTATCTTATGCTGAACTTTCGTCAGCATATCGCTACCTTGCTTTTTGCATAGATAAAGCCCCGCGTCATCTAGCTTTACAATTCCCGCCACCAAGCCATACACCCCCACCGTCATGACGACAGCAATCAGCGAGAGCACCGTCAGCTGCGACAAAAAGGGCGCTGCCGCAACAGTACCCAATGAAATCACAATAATTTCAGCAGAAAGCACAAAATCTGTACGGATTGCACCTTTAATCTTTGCCCGCTCAAACGCGACCAAATCAACTGCCGGATTATGCAACGCCTCAATCAAGGCCGCTTGATCCGCGTTATTTTCAGCTTTATGCGGCAAAAACTTATGTGCCAGTTTTTCAAAACCTTCATAACAAAGATAAGCGCCGCCCAGCATCAACAAGGGGGTAATCAACCACGGTGCAATGGCACTAATCGCTAAGGCAGCAGGCACCAAAATCAATTTATTAACAAACGATCCCTTGGCCACCGCCCATACCACAGGCAGTTCACGCTCCGCACGTACGCCGGAAACCTGCTCAGCATTAAGCGCTAGATCATCCCCCAACACCCCCGCCGTTTTTTTAGCAGCCATTTTGGTCATGAGCGCCACATCATCTAAAACAGCAGCAATATCATCAAGCAATACTAAAAGGCTGGTTCCGGCCATTGGGCTTTATTTCCTGAGTTAGATTACAAAACATCCAAGGGGATTTTTAAATAGCGCTGACCATCGGCCTCAGCAGGTGGAAAGCCCCCAGCGCGGATATTGATTTGAATCGCCGGCAAAATCAACTGAGGCATACCTAATGTTTGGTCTCGCGCTTTACGCATAGCAATAAAAGCCTCTTTACTCACCCCAGCATGCAAATGAATGTTGCCCTCACGCTGCTGAGCAATACTGCTTTGCCATTGAGGCTCGCTTCGATGCTCTGGCGGATAATCATGACAAACAAATACCCGCGTGGCGTCAGGCAGAGTTAACAATTGCTGGATCGAATCATAAAGCAGCCCCGCATCTCCCCCAGGAAAATCACAGCGTGCCGAGCCTACATCCGGCATAAACAGTGTATCGCCCACAAAGAGGGCATCGCCAATTAAAAAGGCAATATCGGCCGGAGTATGGCCGGGCACAAACAGCACCCTGCCACTTACGTCACCGATTTGGAACAGCTCTTCTGCCGCAAACAGATGATCAAATTGGCTGCCATCTACCGCAAAATCAGCTTCCAAGCCAAATACTGGCTTAAAAATACTTTGGACTTGATCGATATGCTGCCCAATCGCCACTTTCCCTCCCAATTTTGCTTTTAAATAGGCGGCGGCAGAAAGATGGTCCGCATGGGCGTGGGTTTCAAGTATCCACTCCACCTTTAAGCCTTGGGCCACGATAAATTCAAGCAAGCGATCGGCGCTCTGAGTCGAGGTTCGCCCCGATTTAGCGTCGTAATCGAGCACGGTGTCGATCAATGCAGCACGCCCGCCGGCTTGGTCGAAGACCACATAGCTCACGGTAGATGTACCCTGATCAAAAAAGGCGGCAACTTGAGGGATTAGCATCATCGACTCCGATATAGTTATGTTTACAAATATTATATATAAAACTATAATGAGTCAAAATTGATTGAGAACACACCATGAGCCCTGAACAAATAATCGCCATGCGCCAAGCTGCCAGCGGCGCTACCCGTATTTTAAAAGTAATGGCCAATGAAGACCGACTGCTACTGCTTTGTCAGATGGTGGACAGCGAAAAATGCGTTTCTGATTTTGAGACCTTACTCGACATTCGCCAACCCACGCTCTCCCAGCAACTGACCGTGCTTAGAAATGAAGGCCTTGTGAGTACCCGCCGAGATGGCAAACGCATTTATTACAGCTTAGCCAGCGATGAAGTACAACAATTACTAGGCCTGCTGTATTCACTCTATTGCCCCATCGACTTAAAGGACATGCCTGATGCAAATTGACTGGATTCATTTTAGCCCTTGGAGCGCACTCCTTGGCGGGGCCTTACTCGGCCTTGCCAGTGGATTGCTCGCCCTTTTAGCGGGAAAAATTGCCGGAATCAGTGGCATCTTGGGCGGTTTGCTGAGTTCACAATCCAGCAAGGAGATCACTTGGCGGGCATTTTTTTTACTCGGCCTACTCTTAACGCCCCTGTTGTGGCTTGCTTTTAAAACCCCAGCAGAAATCCAAATTAACGCCAGCACGCCGGTCATTATTATTGCGGGATTACTGGTCGGCATTGGCACTCGCCTAGGTAATGGCTGCACCAGCGGCCATGGCGTATGTGGCTTATCCCGATTTTCGACTCGATCCCTCGCCGCCGTTGCCAGCTTTATGGGTGCAGGCTTTTTCACCGTGCTGATTACTCGCCATCTATTCTGAGGCCAAAATGATCAAAGTGATTGCCGTACTCTCAGGCCTATTATTTAGCCTAGGGCTGATTATTTCTGGCATGGTCAACCCAGCCAAAGTCATAGGCTTTCTTGATTTAGCAGGGCAATGGGACCCTAGCTTAGGCTTTGTAATGGCAGGCGCCATTGCTGCTGCCACACCTTTTTTCGCTTGGGCCAAGCGCCGAAAAAGCACACTCCTCACCCGTGAAGCCATGTCCTTACCCAATAGCAAAATCATTGATCGGCCACTGATTGCTGGCAGCATCTTGTTTGGCATCGGCTGGGGCCTAGCGGGGATTTGCCCTGGGCCGGGGATTGTTGCACTGGCGATGGGCGAGGCCAAAGCCTTTATTTTTGTACTGGCCATGCTCATCGGCATGTTTATTTTCACCCTCATTCCCAAAAAGTCATGAGCCTACTCAAGTCACTCAGCAAGCTCTTTCCTATTTTGCACTGGCTACCGCTCTACCAAAGGAAGACTTTTGCTGGCGACTTGAGCGCCAGTCTCATTGTGGCCGTGCTACTCATTCCACAAAGCATTGCCTATGCGCTACTTGCAGGCTTACCACCCCAAGCAGGCATTTACGCCAGTATTTTGCCGCTGGTGGTGTACGCATTTTTTGCCAGCAGCATGGTGCAATCGGTTGGCCCCATGGCGATCAACGCCATGATGACGGCCACGGCACTGGCTCCGCTCGCCGCGATGGGATCCGCCCAATACAGCGCATTGGCAGCCAGCTTGGCGCTGCTTTCCGGCCTATTTTTAACGGCACTGGGCCTGCTGCGCCTCGGCTTTGTGACGCAACTACTTTCTCATCCCGTGATTAACGGTTTTAGCAGTGGCGCAGCCATTTTAATTGTGATCGGGCAAGTCGCCCCTCTACTCGGCACTCCCGTGCAAGGCATACAGCTATTTACACAGCTCATCCATCATCCAACCCAACCACCTATTTTTGGCTTGATTTGCCTAGGGCTACTCTGGCTAGCAGGCCAACCTCTCGCCCACTTACTCAAGTCACTACAGCACGGCGCGCTACTTGCCAAACTCAGCCCCCTGCTACTAATGCTGATCATCAGTGCGGCGGTCTATTTTCTAAATATTAAAACGCCATTGATTGGTTCTTTTTCTGCGTCTTTGCCCCCTTTAATTTGGCCGACACTCAATCAAAACACCTTGACCCAGCTTTGGCTCCCCGCCATCACCATAGGCTTAGCAGGCTTTTTACAGAGCATCACCATCGCCCAAAGCTTGGCTTTAAAAGCTAAACGTCGCATCGACAGCAATCAAGAATTAATCGGCCTAGGTGCTGCCAATATTGCCGCGGCGGCCAGTGGAGGGTTTCCAGTGAGCGGTGGATTTTCCCGCACCGCGGTCAATGCCGCCTCAGGTGCAAACACCCCCTTAGCCGGCGTAATGACGGCCATCTGGATCGCCATCGCGGCGTACTGGTTTAGCGATTACTTAGCTCTGCTGCCACAATCGCTCTTAGCCGCCATGATTATTTTGGTGGCAATACGCCTTATCGATTTTAATTTCCTCATTCGCAGCTGGCGTTACGATTGGCGAGATGGCGCAGCCTTTGCCTGCACGGCGATGGCCGTCTTAGCCTTAGGTGTCATGCTGGGGATTGTGGCGGGGGTTGGCGTATCGCTATTGCTGTTTTTATACCGCAGCAGCCAGCCCCATATCGCGGTGGTGGGGCGCATTGCAGGCACCGAGCATTTTCGTAACATTCAGCACTTCGCCACACAAACTTCCACCGCCGTGGTAGCGGTGCGAATTGATGAAAGCCTCTATTTTGGCAATAGCGCCAAGATACTGGCTGAACTCATGCAGATTCTGGATCGAGCCCCTGCCGCCCAGCACTTATTACTAATCTTATCCGCAGTCAACAGCATCGATTACAGCGCCATGCAAGCTATCAGTCTGCTGCAAGATAGCCTGCGGGCGCGTCACATCAAAATCCACCTTAGCGACGTCAAAAGACCGGTGATGGATCATTTACATAAGAGTGAGATGCTGGCAGCGCTAAATGGAGAAGTCTTTCTCAGCGCCCACCTAGCCATGCAGGCTTTAAGTGGAGAGAGCGAGGATTTTTCGATTTAAGCCAAAGGACAGAGAGCTTACCTGAGCAGAAAACCCAAATATTGAACCAC
This sequence comes from Janthinobacterium sp., assembly GCA_025360045.1. Taxonomy (GTDB): domain Bacteria; phylum Pseudomonadota; class Gammaproteobacteria; order Burkholderiales; family Chitinibacteraceae; genus Iodobacter. The sequence continues at coordinate 164,736 of JANYCY010000070.1, forward strand.
GGAGAAAAAGGAGAACACGGAGGGGCATGGAGAAAAACAGTGAGCACTCAGGCGCATAAAATTAAAAACCTTGAACCACAAAAAACACGAAAGACTTGAACAAAATCAGATCTGATATTATTTAATCTCGGAGATTTACCATTGGTTTTCTCCGTGAAACTCCGTGTTCTCTGTGCCCTCCGTGGTTAAAGATTTGGGTTTTATATTCGCTCATTTATTTAGGTGCAGGGAGAGCAGGAGCGGGTTTGGGCTCGTTGCCCAAGGGCAGCACGGCGACTTCGTCTTTATTATCGGCCAAGATATTCAGTGTGACTCGACGATTGCTCGCCCGCCCTTCTGGTGTGTCATTACTGACTTGAGGGCGGAACTCGCCGTAACCAATCGCCACCAAGCGCTGTGGCGCAACACCCACATCAACAAACAAACGCACCACGCTGGCCGCTCGGGCGGCCGACAATTCCCAATTAGAAGGAAACTGCCCCGAGCGCATGGCTTGATTATCGGTATTACCTTCGATTTGAATTAAGTTATCGGTGTTTTTAACCATTTCAGCCACGGCAATTAAGGCGGTGGCCGATTCGGTATGTAAATCTGCTTTTGCGGTATCAAATAAAACAGAATCGCTAATTTCAACGGCAATACCGCGTTTTGACTGAGTAACCCGCACCTTGCCCTGATCAATGAGCGCGCCAAGTGATTTTTTTAAATCCCCAGCCATTCCTTGCATTTTTTGTGTTTGCTCAGCCAACTTAGGGCTAGGTGTTGGCGTCGAAACCACATTCAGCACCACCAGCTTATCTGGCACTCCTGCGACCTGCTGATTTTGCTTAATGACTTCTTTGCTCGTTGGCGTTTGCTTAAACGCATCGACCATTGAATTCGACAAGACTTTATATTTGCCCTCATTCACGGAGGAAATTGCATACATCACTACAAAGAAAGCAAATAACAGGGTAATAAAATCTGCATAAGACACCAACCAGCGCTCGTGGTTTTCATGCTCCTCGTGCCTGCGTTTACGTGCCATGCTAAATTCCTTTTAAAAGCTAGGGGGGGCACGTCTTTGTACCCACGCGTTTTAGAATATCCCCAGTACGCGAGGGCAAAAATGCCCCCACCCCAAACATTATTTCAACTGCAAATTAAACTCAGAAACCAATTTATTCGCGGCAGATACACCGATCTGGCGCGCCAAGCGGTCTGCATAGCTAGGACGAGGCGTAAAATCCACGATCTCTTTGGCTTTAACGACATCACGCGCCACGCTATCTACTGAGCCTAAAGCATCGACCAAGCCCATCTTGATGCTAGCCGCACCACTCCATACCAAGCCAGAAAAGAGATCAGGATGATCAGCCAACTTATTGCCGCGCCCTGCTTTAACCACGCCAATAAACTGCTGATGAATCTCATCAAGCATCACTTGCGCTTTATCGCGCTGGCCTTGGCTCATTGGCGAATAAGGATCTAAAAAGCCTTTATTTGCACCGGCAGTCAATAGACGACGCTCAACACCTAGCTTTTCCATCACACCACTAAAGCCAAAACCATCCATCAACACGCCGATCGAGCCCACCATTGAGGCCTTATCTGCATAGATTTTGTCAGCGCCAGCTGCGGCGTAATAGCAGCCAGAGGCGCAGATTTCCTCAATCACCACATAAAATGGAATTTTTGGATGCAGCTTTTTCAAACGCGCAATTTCATCGGCCATCATGCCCGCTTGCACAGGGCTACCACCGGGGCTATTGGCTTGTAAGATCACGGCCTTGGTGTTTTTATCATTAAACGCTGCGGTTAAGCCTTCAATCAAGGTAGAAGCATCCGCCTCGCCCCCCGCCGAAATAGCGCCTTCCAAGCGAACTACGGCGGTATGCGGCCCAGACATCTCATCACTGGCCTTCTTACCAACCCAGCCCATCATCATGGCTAAAATTAGCATTACGATACTGAAGGTCACCAGCTTAAAAAAGATATTCCAGCGCCGTGCGCTGCGGCGCTCTTTAATACCCGCGTGTAACAAGCTTTGTAATTGTTCGCGTTCCCAAGATTCTTTCGACTCGTTCATACCATTTCCTCAATCAGACAAACTTGATTCGCATATTCGCGAACCGGCAAAGAAATAAGCTTGCGGCCGGGGCAAGGCCCGCCCAAGCAAAGACCTGTATTTGGCGCATAGTATGCGCCGTGAGTAGAACAAACCAGCCAAGAGTGGGAATAATCAAAAAAATCACCCTGATTAAAATCCATCTCCATCGGGACATGGGCGCACTCATTAATATAAGCGTAAACCACGCCATCATAACGAATGGCAAAAGCGCTACGCTCACGCCCACCCCATTGCAAGCTAAAGCGCTGTGCCAAGCCACGCTCGAGCAAATCTTGGCTTTGGCACAGCACTCGATCAGGCATTTAATAAAATCCAATCTTTTAAAGCATGAAAATCATCAAAATGTGCTAATGGCTTGCAAGTTAACAGTTCAGGCAATTTATGCGCACCGTAAGTCAGCGCCAAGCTTTGCGTACCCGCATTTTGTGCCAGCTGTAAATCATGCGTGGTATCGCCAATCATCACGGCACGGCTTCCCTCAACACCGCATTTGTCTAAAATGTAGTGCAGCATGGCTGGATGCGGCTTAGAAAACGCCTCATCTGCCGTGCGAGTCGTCTTAAAAAACGCGCCCAAACCGGTAGATGCCAAGGCCCGATCCAATCCCACTCTCGATTTACCCGTCGCCACCGCCAGCTGAAATCCTGCCTCAACAAACAGCGGCATGGCCTCCATCACACCATCGTACAAAGCGACATCTTGATCCTGTGCTAAGTAGAGTCGGCGATACACCGCCACCACGTCAGTGATTTGCACCGCTGTCGCCTCAGGGGCAAGGTATTGCATCGCCTCTTGCATACCATAGCCAATCACATAACGCGCTTCTTTATCTGAGGGCACGGCCAAGCCAACTTCAGCAAAAGCCGACTGAATCGCACGGGCAATGGTGCCCGTGGAATCCATCAAAGTGCCATCCCAATCAAACACCAGCAAATCAAACTGCTTAGGCATGCGTTTTCTCAAGTAGGTCGATATAAGATTGTAATTCAGGCGGCAATGGCGCTTCTAATTCTAAAGGCTTGCCCGTGATCGGATGATCAACCACTAAACGCCAAGCATGCAGAAACATGCGCCGCAGCCCCTGCCGAGGTAACAGCTTATTTAAGGCAAAGTCACCGTATTTCTCGTCGCCCAAAATAGGATGATCGCTGGATGCTAAATGCACCCGAATTTGATGAGTGCGGCCGGTTTTAAGCTCGCATTCTAATAATGAGCAGTCTTTCCAGACCTGACGACGATTTACCACCGTATGTGAAATCTTACCTTCTGGCGATACTCGCACACGACGCTCGCCTTCAGCGGTGTTGTATTTCAGCAAAGAAAATTTCACATGGCTGCGTGGATTTTCCCACACACCTTTCACCAAAGCCAAGTATCGCTTATCAATGCGGTGATTATCACGCAAGGCATCTTGCAGAACGATCAAGGCAGAGCGTTTCTTCGCCACCATTAAAATACCGGAGGTTTCTCGATCTAAACGATGCACTAATTCCAAAAATTTAGCTTGCGGGCGTTGAGCTCGAATCAGCTCAATCAAGCCAAAGCTCACACCAGAGCCGCCATGCACAGCCAGACCTGCTGGTTTATTTAGAATCAGAATTGCATCATCTTCAAAGATGATCGGAATATCGATACGGTGCGAGGCCGCCACAGCGGGGGCTGCGTCTGGCTTCTCGGCCACACGCACAGGCGGCAAGCGTAAAATATCACCGGCAACGATGCGATAAGTCACATCACTACGGCCTTTATTTACACGAACTTCACCACTACGCACGATGCGATAAACATGACTTTTGGGTACGCCCTTGAGGTGTTTTAACAAAAAATTATCCAGCCTTTGGCCGGCATCTTCTTCATCCACAGTCAGGAACGTGACGGATGCTTTGCTACTGCCCTTCATCTTGACTTATACTCTCCGCACGCCACAACCCAGAAGGTTGTAGCAGGTTGGCCGAAGCGATAAAAACGCAACGGCAACGATTACCGCAAGGGCTTGTTTTGGCAAGGATTACCGCCCAAACAAGCACTGCGCAAGGTGGCCAAGGCCACTTTTAGATCCCGCTCTTAAAGCAATACTGCAGGGCGATACAGTCGGCGATTACCTTCCCGCCGTAGAGAAATATACTCTACGCCTCCCAACTGGCACAAAAAGCCAGTCCTAGTAAAACAGGGAGCGCAAGCGCGGGGCTCGCCTATCTGCCGTCAGGCTTATGCAACAAGTTCCGGGAAGCGGTTATCTCGCTCACCGCAAAAAGCAGCGATGGTAATTGATTTGTATATATAAAGCACTCATCGGATTCTTATTAGCGTACTGGCCTACTTTTACAAAAAGACAAGTAAAAACGCCGGTATGGTACGTTCGGCAGCTAAGCACCTTGTAATGGCCTTATAAAAAAAGGTGAGAGAAGAATAAAAACCAGCAAGTAAACGGGCCAGAATTCTTGTAAAAAGATAGATTAAAACAAGAATTTTAGGCCTATTTTCAAGGCTAGGTATGAACTTCACCGCCGTTTTGCAGGCCACAGTAAATAATTGCATGGAGTAGCCCCACCCCTAGCACCTCCAATACCTTTGTTGTCTTGACTTAGGATGCGGGCACTTAAAAACAATGCTTGCATTTTAGTCTTGTTCGGTTGCGCTGGGCTTGCCAGAACCTAATTCCTGCCGCGTGAGTGCGAGCCGGAGTATTTCTTATGAAACGTATGCTATTCAACGCAACGCAAGCCGAAGAGCTGCGCGTTGCGATTGTTGATGGTCAAAAATTAGTCGACCTCGACATCGAAACCGTTGGCAAAGAACAACGGAAATCCAATATCTACAAGGGTGTGATTACCCGCGTAGAGCCTAGCCTTGAAGCCTGCTTCATTGATTATGGTTGCGATCGTCATGGCTTTTTGCCGTTTAAGGAAGTGGCTCGCGCCTACCTAAACGATAATGGCGACGGCAATGGCCGCCCGCGTATCGGCGATTCTCTTAAAGAAGGTCAGGAACTGATCGTTCAGGTAGAGAAAGATGAGCGTGGCAATAAAGGCGCAGCGCTGACTACCTACATCAGCTTGGCCGGTCGCTACCTTGTATTGATGCCAAATAACCCACGTGGTGGTGGTGTTTCTCGCCGCATCGAGGGTGAAGAGCGCAATGAGCTTCGCGCCGTACTCGACCAACTCGAAACACCAAACGGCATGAGCCTGATCGCACGTACTGCTGCGATTGGCCGTAATGCTGAAGAATTGCAATGGGATTTAAACTACCTACTGCAACTTTGGCGTGCGGTTGAAGGCGCTGCCTCTACCCAAACGGGCGCATTCTTGATTTATCAAGAATCCAGCTTAGTAATCCGCGCAATCCGCGATTACTTCCAGCCTGAAATCGGCGAACTGCTGATTGATAAGCTCGATATTTACGAGCAAGCACGCCAGTTTATGAGCCATGTGATGCCGGCCAATGTAAACCGCGTGAAGTTCTATCAGGATGACGTGCCGCTGTTTTCGCGCTTCCAGATTGAGCATCAAATCGAAACCGCCTTTGCCCGCGAAGTGAATTTGCCTTCAGGCGGCGCAATTGTGATCGACAAAACTGAAGCGCTTTATTCTATCGACGTCAATTCGGCCCGCTCCACTAAGGGTGCCGATATCGAAGAAACCGCACTGCGCACCAATATGGAAGCCGCTGACGAAATCGCCCGTCAGATGCGTCTGCGTGACGTCGGTGGTTTGATCGTGATCGACTTTATCGACATGGAAAACCCAAAAAACCAGCGTGAAGTTGAAAACCGCCTGCGTGACGCTCTGCACCACGACCGTGCTCGCGTTCAAACTGGCAAAATCAGTCGGTTTGGCCTGATGGAATTATCCCGTCAACGCCTGCAACCCTCCCTAGAAGAAACCAGCCACATCGCTTGTCCGCGCTGCCATGGCACTGGTTTCACACGCGGCATCGAATCTTCTGCGCTTAATATCTTGCGCATTATTCAAGAAGAATCGATGAAGGAAAACACCGGTGCGATTCATGCACAAGTGCCGGTTGATGTTGCGACCTTCTTGCTCAATGAAAAACGTGCTGAGATTTCTGCACTTGAAGCCCGCCTGAAAGTGAGCGTGGTGTTGATTCCAAATACGCATTTGGAAACGCCTAACTACACGCTATCTCGCTTGCGCCACGAAGATATCGGCCAAATCGAAGATATGGTTCCTTCGTACAAGATGGTCGATTTGCCAAGTGAAACGGGCTATCAGCCAGGCAAGGCAAAAGAAGAGCAAACCAAGCGTCAAGAAGCCGTGGTTAAGGGCATTACGCCTGATCAACCTGCGCCTATTTCTGCCCGTGATCGTATTGCCGCGCCAACCGATGAAGTAGCCGCTGAGCCGTCCCTTTGGAAGAAACTAGTGACTTGGTTCCAAGGTGAGCCAGCTGCGCCAGTCGAAGCACCGAAACCGGTTGCTGCAGCTCGTCCACAAAACAATTCACGCAACCGCAATGACCGTGGTCAACGCCCACCGCGTGAAGCCCGTGAGCCACGTGAAGGCCAGCCAGCGCGTAATGAGCGTCCAGCTCGTAACGAAGAAGCGCCTGCACCAGCTCGTCGCACCAGTGGCAAGCCACGTATCGAAGAAGATCTACAAAAGAGCCGTGAGAATCGTGAAGCGCGCGAAAACCGCGAACCACGTGAACGCACTCCAAGCAATGATCGTAACGAGCGCAGCGAAGCGCCAGCCGAGCAACGCCCACGTAACGAGCGCCCACCTCGCCAAGAACGCCAGCCACGTAAAGAAGCTGCGGTTGCCAATACCGAAGCCTTGTCGATCACGCCAGCCGTAGAAAACAACACGGATGACGCGAGCGAGCAACAGCGTAGCCGTCGTCGTCGCAGCCGTCGTGGCGAGCGCCGTGGTGAACGCGTTGAAACAGCAACGGGTCCAGATGCCGTATTCACAGCGATTGATGCGCCAGCTCCTGGTTTTGTAGCAACAGCACCTTCGGTTAATCCGGTGGTAATGAATGCACCCGCTGTTGTGGCTCCGGTTATTGTTGCGCCTGTTGTACCTGTTGCTGCTGCACCCGCTCCAGTACCGGCGCCCGCAGCTGCACCTGTTGTGGTAGCTCCAGCTCCGGTTGCTGAGGTGGTTACTGAGGTAGTGCTTGCGGCACCGACACCCGTCGCCGCACCAGCACCGGTCTTCGTAGCGCCTGTTCCTCCGATGCCAGCCCCCACACCGGCCCCTGTTCCCGCTCCAGTAGCCGCGCCCGTTACAACGCCAGCTCCTGCTCCGGCCCCTGTTGTTGCAACACCTTTGGCAATCATCGGCACACCAGAAGCCGCAGGGCTTGTGATGGTTGCAACGCGTGCAAGTAGCCCCGTAGAAAGCGCACCAGCAGTGGAAGCACCGGTACGTCGTCGTCGTCGTGATGTCGTTGCTAACGCACAAACGAATAATGATGTGCCGATGTTGCAACAAGTCGAAACGCAATCAGCAAGCAATGTAGAAGTAGCGACTCAAGCCGCCACGGATACCCCTGCACGCGCTCGTCGTGATGTCACAGCAACACCAGCAGACACCGCAGCCGAGCCACTCGTACAAGTTCAAACCAAGCAATTTTAATTTGAATTGATTTGATTGAAATTGAACACAAAAGCCACCGAGTTTCTCGGTGGCTTTTTTTATGCGCAACCCAAATGCTTGGCGATCCCTTTTTTGAAGCGAGAAAGAATCAAAATCAAATTGTATTCATCTCAAATACAAGCAAACCAACACTATTCCATATCCATCACAAAGTACGCATCGCCGACACAGTTAAGCACATCCCAAATGCCACAAACCAGCAAGGTATAAACCCTTACATTACCGCTACTCCCCGCAAAATAGCAATTTAATAACAAATCTATGCATTCATTCTTATCTTTATGTTTTGCAAAAGAAATTAATCGTTCATCGCTCTCGTAATCAAATTATTGCAAGCGCTTATCTAAATAGAATCCATTAGTTAATCAATATGCATCAGATTGTTTAAAACAGCTCAAGCTCAGATTGCCAGTTGGGGAAATTCACAAGTATCCGCGACTATTATTCAAGGTTAATTTTTGCACTTAGACCAAACTGTAATGGTCTTATTCATTCGCATCTGCACTCCTTACTTAGGCCTAAACAACGTGGATATCTTTCTCCAGCAAATTTTTAATGGCTTGGTCGTTGGCAGCATTTATGCGCTAATCGCCCTTGGCTATACCATGGTGTATGGCATCATGCAGCTGATCAATTTTGCCCATGGCGAAATAGTGATGATTGGCGCGATGGTCACCATTACCTGTATCAATCTTTTGCTAGGGCACAATGTGGCATTGCCTGGGCCGATGCTTTTATTGGTCGGCTTTATGATGGCCGTACCGGTGTCGATTGTTTTGGGCTATGCCATTGAAAAAATCGCCTATCGTCCACTGCGCAAAGCCCCAAGGCTCGCTCCCCTTATTACCGCCATTGGCGTATCCATCGTATTACAACAAGCCGCCATGCTGATCTGGGGCCGCAACTATCGCCCTTTCCCAGCTATTTTGCCGAGCACCGTGCATGAGATTGGCGGTGCGACCATTACCAGCTTGCAAATCGCCATTATTGGCCTTGCCCTTGCCTTAATGGCGGGCTTGTTCTTCTTGATTGAGCGCACCAAATTAGGCCGTGCCATGCGGGCCACGGCCCAAAACCCTGAAGTAGCAGGCTTAATGGGTGTCAATATCAATTCTATTATCTCGATGGTATTTATGATTGGCTCGGCGCTCGGCGCTGTTGCTGGGGTCATGGTTGCCGCCAATTACGATCAAGCACATGCTTATATGGGCTTCTTAATTGGGCTAAAAGCCTTTACAGCAGCTGTTTTAGGTGGGATTGGTAATCTGGGCGGTGCCGTATTAGGCGGCCTGTTACTGGGCCTGATTGAAAGCCTCGGCTCTGGCTATTTGGGCGATTTAACCGGTGGTGCATTTGGTAGTAACTACAAAGACATCTTCGCCTTTATCGTACTGATTATCGTACTGGTGTTCCGTCCGTCTGGCTTGCTAGGCGAGCGTGTAGCAGACCGCGCCTAAGCCCAAGGGAAAAATCATGTTTCAAAAACTAGAAAATCCCCGCGCACGGTTGATTGGCATGGCTGTGCTGGCCATAGTGATGCTGATTCTGCCCTTTGTATTAACGGGTAGTTTTGAAAGCGGTAAATCGTGGATTCGCACTGTAGACTTTGCCCTGCTCTATATCATGCTGGCCCTTGGGCTCAATATTGTTGTGGGTTATGCAGGGCTATTGGACTTAGGCTATATCGCTTTTTATGCGGTAGGTGCTTATCTTTATGCCATTCTTAACTCGCCTCATCTTGCTGCAGTCTTGCCGACTTGGCTCATTTACCCTTCTTTTCCGGTGATGATTTTATTGGCAGGATTAGTTGCCGGTCTATTTGGCGTTTTACTTGGCTCGCCCACCCTCAAACTGCGCGGTGATTATCTCGCCATCGTCACCCTAGGGTTCGGCGAAATTATCCGCATCTTTATGAATAACCTTGATCGCCCGATCAATATCACCAATGGCCCGCAAGGCATTAACAACATCCAGAGCATCCATGTAGCGGGTTACGATTTTGGCCGTCCTATCGAGTTTTTGGGTCTGTCATTTGAAAAAGTACACCTTTACTACTACTTGATTTTGGCCTTCTGCCTGTTGATTATTTTTGTCTCCATGCGCCTGCAAAACTCACGGATTGGCCGTGCTTGGGTGGCGATTCGTGAAGATGAAATTGCCGCCAACGCCATGGGTATCAACACCCGCAATATCAAACTACTGGCGTTTGCAATGGGGGCGAGTTTTGGTGGTGTTTCAGGCGCATTATTTGCCAGCTTCCAAGGCTTTGTTTCACCGGAATCATTTGTACTGATGGAATCCATCATGGTGCTGTGCATGGTGGTGCTAGGTGGGATGGGGCATATTCCTGGCGTAATTTTAGGTGCAATTATTGTCTCAATCACGCCAGAGATTCTGCGCGACGTGATCAACCCACTACAACAAGCCATCGTTGGCCGCAAAGTGGTTGATCCAGAAAACTTACGCATGCTAATTTTTGGCCTTGCCATGATCGTGATTATGCTGCTTCGCCCTGAAGGCCTATGGCCCTCACAACGCCGTAAAGCAGAGTTCCACGAAAAAGATGAAGAGGCAAAAGCATGAGCGAACTACTCCTAAAAATCGACGGTATTACCAAGCGCTTTGGCGGCCTACACGCTCTATCTGGCGTAGGTCTAACAATCAATAAAGGCGAGATTTACGGCCTAATCGGCCCCAATGGCGCAGGCAAAACCACCTTATTTAATGTGCTAACCGGTCTTTACCAGCCCGACGAAGGCAGCTTCAGCTTTAATGGCTTGGATTTATTCCGTAAAAAGCCCAATGTCGTAGTTGAATCCGGCATTGCACGCACCTTTCAAAATATCCGCCTATTTGCCAATATGACGGCCCTAGAAAACGTGATGGTGGGCCAGCATGTACGCACTCACTCCGGCATTTTAGGTGCGGTGTTCCATAGCCCTAAGGCGGTAAAAGAAGAAGCTGAAATCCATAGCAAAGCCGCCGAACTACTGGCTTATGTTGGCATTAGCAAACACGCTAAGGAGCTAGCACGCAATTTGTCTTACGGGGATCAGCGCCGCTTAGAAATCGCCCGTGCTTTGGCTACTCGCCCCATCCTCTTGGCGCTCGATGAGCCTGCGGCGGGGATGAATCCCAAAGAGACCGACGATCTTAAAAAGCTGATGGAAAAAATCAGAAATGATGGCGTCACCATTTTGCTGATTGAGCATGACGTTAAGCTAATGATGGATCTCTGCGATCGTATTGCCGTACTTGATTACGGCAAGAAAATTGCCGAAAACGTGCCGAGCACGATTAAAAACGATCCACGCGTCATCGAGGCTTATCTAGGCGTAGCCCCAGAATGAAGCAGCTAGCCCAAACCAATAATTTGCGTGTTATGTATCAAGGAGTTGCACGAGCATGAGCGGCCCATTACTACAAGTAAAAGACCTCAAAGTGGCCTACGGCGGTATTCACGCAGTAAAAGGCATTGATTTAGAAATTCATCAAGGCGAGCTAGTCGCGCTAATTGGTGCCAATGGTGCGGGTAAAACCACCACCCTAAAAACACTAATCGGCATGTGCAGCCCTAGCTCGGGTGAAATCCTATTCGACGGCAAATCGACCGCTAAAAAGCCAATTTACGATTACGTGAAGCAAGGGCTGATTATGGTGCCTGAAGGACGGGGTATTTTCAGCCGCCTCACCGTCGAAGAAAACCTCTTGATGGGCGCTTATACCCGCAACGATAAAGCAGGGGTTACGCACGATCTAGAACGGGTTTACTACCTCTTCCCCCGCCTAAAAGAGCGGATGAAACAGCTGGCAGGCACGCTTTCCGGTGGTGAGCAGCAAATGGTTGCGATTGGCCGCGCCATTTTAGGCAGACCCAAGCTCTTGCTACTGGACGAGCCATCGATGGGCTTAGCGCCGATTATTGTGCAAAAGATTTTTGAGATTATCAAAATGATCGCCGCCGAAGGCGTCACCATGCTGCTGGTTGAACAAAATGCCAAACTGGCCTTGCAAACCGCCAATCGTGGCTATGTGATGGAATCAGGAAAAATCACGCTGGCAGATACCGCAGCCAATTTGCTGGCAAACCCCAAAATTCAACAAGCCTATTTGGGCGAGTAATCCTCCCTAAGCACAAACCACGAGCCGCTCTATGCGGCTCGTTTTTTTTACTATCCCCATCAACAAGCCTCCGTACCTTAAACAAATCGCTTATATAATCCCCAAAACTGACACGCCCCCCCCACACACAGATCAGGAAGCTTTATGCATTCTGCCGTACTCGCTAAAAACGCCATTGCCGCATTCTTACTACCTCCTGGACTATTTTTACTACTGATTGCCATCGGTTTACTATTTCTGAACTGTAGGCCTCGCCTTGGGCGCGGACTGATTGGGGCTAGTTTGCTGAGTCTTACCCTTCTTTCCATGCCGATTATCGAGAATGGCTTACTACGAAGACTTGAGCCACCCGCACTCACATCGATTCCCAGCGATGCAAGTGCGATTGTTTGTTTAGGGGGTGGCAAACGTTACACCGCTTACGATCAAGCAGCAGGCGAAACCATCAATAACGCAACGCTGGCACGGCTGCGCTATACCGCCCAGATTGCCAAACAAAGCCATCTACCAGTGTTAGTGACTGGAGGCAAGCCACTGGGTGGCATCAGCGAAGCGGAGTTGATGGCGCAAATTTTACGTGAAGAATTCAATACGCCTGTGCGCTGGGTAGAAAGTGAATCGGTAGATACTCAAGAAAACGCCAGCCTTAGTGCTCAGCTCCTGCCCAAAAACGCAAAAATTGTACTGATCACCGAGGCGGCACATATGCCACGCGCACATTATGCCTTTATGCGAGCGGGCTTTAGTGTGATTCCTGCGGCCACAGACTACGCAAATCAAGAGCCATTTTCTCTCTTATCTTTTATGCCAAAAGCACAGGCACTCAGCCGCATCAGCTTTGCCCTGCACGAGCTTTTAGGCATGCTCTGGCTCAAACTACGCGCTTAAAATTGCCGCGAGTGTTCTTCCCCCCACACGCATAAAAGTCATGTACCTCGCCACACACCGCTTCGCAGCCCTTATTTCATGCAGGTTAAGAGACAAAAAAACAACACTCCCTTCATAACAACGAAGTGTGTTGTTTTTTTTCGTCCCCTTATTTTAACGAACAAAAAAGTAAATATTACAACATTTAAATAAAAACAAAAAAATTAACAAAAGTGCGCTAAACACGCAGCTAAATATAATAAATGTCATTTAGTATGATAAATTCAGCAAAATATTTTAATAAAAATTTATTTTTGTGAAAAATTTTTTATTGATGCGCATCAAAAAACGTACTTAATTCAACATAAACAACAAAAATTCGGGAGTAGAATCCACATCAACTTATCAAGACAAGAAATTTTTATCATGAAAATATCGATAGACCTAGACATTCTCTCCGACTTCCTATCCCAAGTACTTGGAGAGTCAACCGAGGTGGCTGTCCACGATATGAATCAGCTAGAAAAATCGCTCTGCATCATTAAGAACCCCATCTCAGGGCGAAAAGTGGGCGCACCCGCTACTGATTTTGCACTGCGCTTACTCCACGAATGCCAAGACAGCACAAAAGCGCCATTTCGTACCAACTACCCTGGCAAAACACTAGATGGCCATCGCCTGCGTAGCTCCAGCATGCTACTGCAAGACGCTGATGGAAAACCCTTTGCCATGCTGTGCATTAACCGCAACGACTATCACCTACAACGCGCCAGCGAATTACTGCATCAATTCTTCCAACACGAAGAAAACACAGCAAGTGAAGAATTACTCAGTCACACCGTAGAAGAATTAGGCGACGATATTATTAATCAGGCATTAGATAGCTACCCCATTGCCGCTAAGCACTTAAGCAGCACCGATAAAAAAGACATTGTGCAAAAACTTGAACAAAACGGCGTTTTCCTTGTGAAAGGCTTTATTGCAAAAACAGCTTCTTTACTCTCGATTTCAGAACCAACGCTTTATCGTTATTTGAAAAACAATACCAACTAAAAGAGAAATAAACGATCCAGATTGATCGATACCACCATACGTATTTAAAACAATTAATTTTATCTAGAGAAAAAATCATGTCCGATACAACACTCAACGATCTAGCGCTGCCTAGCAGCGCCGCAACATGGACCAAGCAAGACACCGTTTGGATGCTTGGCCTCTATGGCACCGCTGTTGGCGCGGGGACTTTGTTTCTGCCGATTAATGCAGGGATTGGTGGTTTATGGCCGCTAATTATGATGGCGCTATTGGCCTTGCCAATGACCTTTTTTGCTCACCGAGGATTGAGCCGATTTGTACTTTCTGGCTCAACTAAAGATGGCGATATCACCGAGGTAGTGGAAGAACACTTTGGTAAGGGCGCAGGCAAACTCATTACTCTGCTTTACTTCTTTGCCATTTACCCGATTCTCTTGGTTTACAGCGTAGCCATTACCAACACCGTGTTGTCCTTCCTCACCCACCAAATGCATATTGCAGTGGGCACCGATCTCGTAACACGCGGTATTTTTGCGTTGTGTTTAATCTTGGGACTGATGTCAATTGTGCGATTAGGTGGTGATTTTATTGTTAAAGCCATGAGTATCTTGGTCTACCCTTTTGTGATTGCTCTGATGGTTTTAGCGGTTTATCTGATCCCGAACTGGAACAGCTCCGTACTTGATCACGCAGGTAGCTTAGGCGACGCACTGAGCAGCAGCTCTTTCTACAAGACGCTATGGTTGGCAATCCCCGTAATGGTGTTCTCGTTTAACCACTCGCCGATTATCTCTTCGTTTGCTGTAAGCCAGAAAAAACTACACCCCGGCAAAGAAGACCAAGTGGCATCTAAAATCTTGCTACGTAGCCATATCATGATGGTGCTGTCGGTCATGTTCTTTGTATTTAGCTGTGTATTTAGCTTAGCTCCTGCTGATTTGATCGCCGCTAAAACACAAAATATTTCAATCTTGTCCTACCTTGCCAACCACTTTGACAATCCAGTTATTGCTTGGATGGCTCCAATCATTGCCTTTATCGCCATTACTAAATCCTACCTTGGTCACTACCTTGGCGCAAAAGAAGGCCTGCATGGCTTGGTCATCAAACAATTGCGTGAAAAAGGTAAAACCATTTCAACACCTAAGCTTGAACGTTACACCTCAATCTTTATGCTGATTACCACTTGGTTGGTTGCCACCATCAACCCAAATATCTTGGGAATGATTGAAACACTAGGCGGTCCAGTGATTGCGGTACTGCTGTTCCTGATGCCGATGTACGCCATCCGTAAAGTACCTGCCATGCGTAAGTATTCCGGCGCAGCCAGCAATGTGTTTGTGGTCTTGATTGGTGTGATTGCCATCTCTGCCATCTTCTTTAGCCTCATGTCCTAGCCGCCTATCGGACATAAGACTGTCCTACTACGAAAACGCCGGACTTGGCCAGATTTCGATGATTTTCTCGTTAAATAGCCAGCTATTCGCCTCAAAAATCATCAAAATCTGTCTCAAACCGGACGTTCTCTCGCTACGGACGCTTATGTCCGACAGGCCGCCCAATATATACAGCCTGCCCTCATGCAGAGCAGGCTGTTTTCCAAGGAAATAGCCATGTTTAGCACCTTAGATATCTACAAAATTGGCATTGGCCCATCCAGCTCGCACACCATTGGCCCCATGAAAGCTGGGCATCAGTTTTTAGGCACCCTTAAAGAAACGGGGCAGTTTAATGCGGTCACCAAAATCGCAGTGGATTGCTACGGCTCGCTCTCCCTTACAGGAAAAGGCCATTGCACCGATCACGCCATCATGCTGGGCCTAGCAGGCAATTTGCCCGACACGATTGATTTAGACAATATGGCTAGCATCGTGCACGAAGTAGAGCAAAATGGCACGATCAGCCTAGGCCGCACTCAGCAACGCGTAGGCTTTAGCTTGGTGTTTCAAGACAGCTACCTGCCCCTACACGAAAACGGCATGATGATCCGCGCCTTTGTCGGCGATGTTTGTTGCCTAAGTAAGACCTATTATTCGATTGGCGGCGGCTTTATTGTGGATGAAGAGCACTTCAATCAAGGTAGTTGCAACGATATTCCCGTGCCGCATCACTTTTTAAGCGCGGATGATTTGCTCAATATGTGCGAAGACAGCGGCCTATCTATTTCTGCCCTTGTTCTCGAAAACGAAAAAGCATTTCACGACTTAAGCGAGATCAAAGCCCACTTTGTCAGCGTTTGGAGTGTCATGCAAAGCAGTATCGAGCGCGGCATGAAAACCGAAGGCAATCTGCCAGGCCCAATGCGCATTCCCCGCCGCGCTCCTGCGCTACATCACCTCTTGACTAGCTCGCTTGATGTCGCCAATGACCCACTCAATGTGATGGACTGGGTGAATATGTACGCGATGGCGATGTCAGAAGAAAACGCTGCCGGTGGCCGCGTGATTACCGCTCCCACCAATGGCGCTTGCGGCATCGTTCCTGGCGTGATGTCCTACTACAATCACTTTATTCAGCCACTGGATGAAGAAAGCGCACTGCGTTTCTTCTTAGCCTCTGGCGCAATTGGCTGCTTGTATAAGCTCAACGCATCCATCTCTGGCGCTGAAGTAGGTTGCCAAGGTGAAGTCGGCGTCGCCTGCTCGATGGCTGCAGCGGGCCTTGCCGAATTGATGGGCGGCAGCCCTGCCCAAGTCTGCATGGCGGCTGAAATTGCCATGGAACATAACCTTGGCCTGACCTGTGATCCCGTTGGCGG
The DNA here is from genome assembly GCA_025360045.1 of Janthinobacterium sp. Classification (GTDB taxonomy): domain Bacteria; phylum Pseudomonadota; class Gammaproteobacteria; order Burkholderiales; family Chitinibacteraceae; genus Iodobacter. The sequence continues at coordinate 181,249 of JANYCY010000070.1, forward strand.
ACAAGTTCAAATCCCCTGTATCGAGCGCAACGCGATTGGCGCAGTCAAAGCCATCAACGCCGCCCGCATGGCCATGCACCGCAGTAGCAGCCCCAAAGTATCTTTAGATAAAGTAATTGCCGCGATGTACGCCACGGGCAAAGACATGGACGCAAAATACCGCGAAACATCTTGCGGCGGACTCGCCCTGCAAATCACGGCCCCTGCACTAAAAACCATACGTTTTATAGATAAAGTACCCGCTTAAAGAAACGCATGAATATAGCCCCGTTCTCACTTAGTGAGAGCGGGGCTTTTTTAGCATTATTGCCTAAGGCAATAGCGTGCAACATCTTAGACTGATGGCTTATCAGCCCCGTTTTTTCAGCCGCTCAGGCGATAAAGGTCGATAACATAAAACATACCCAGCAGCTTAAACAAACGATTGAGCGTAAGCACCCAGCCGCCCCGTGACTGCACAGCTTATTTTTCTGTTACTGGGCGCAGTGGTAGCAGTTCATCGATTCGGCTGTTGGGCCAGGTTGGCAGTTTTTCTAGTGTATCGGTTAGCCAAGCTTGTGGGTCGAGGCCG
>JANYCY010000004.1 GCA_025360045.1 Janthinobacterium sp.
TTCGGCCAGGGAGCGAGGAACGAGCCAATCCCGCCTGCCGCCGACTCGATTGTCCGCAGCGCAGGGGCTTTCGTGTTTCGTGGGGTCGCCTTCTTTGCTTACTTTCTTGGCGAAGCAAGAAAGTGAGGCCCACGCGGGGGACTCCCGCACCAAAACCAACGTGCCGCAGGCACTAAAAAAATCTTTTTGACTTTACTTAGCACACACAGCGCCCCCTACCAAGCAAACAGCTTCGCCCCATTTTGCTTCAGCCAGAGTCGGTGAGTTTTCCACTCTGGGCAGGCGCTGGCGACGATGGCCCAGAAGCGCGGGGAGTGGTTTAGCTCTTGTAGATGCGCCAGCTCGTGAATCACCACGTAATCGATCACTTGTGGCGGAGCCTGCATTAAGCGCCAGTTCAGGCGAATATCCCCTAAGGCAGTACAACTTCCCCAGCGGCTTTTGGCCGAGCTTAAAAAAAGCTGCCGTGGCTGCAGGCCCATTGCCTCGCTCCAATATGCCAGCCTTTGCAAGAAATAAGGCTTGGCGCTGCGCTGATAAAAGCGCGTTAGCGTAGCGGGCAAAGGCGTTTGTTCTGATACATACAAAATATCTGTATCCAGCCGAGTACGGCCAGCGTAGCGCTGCACAAATTTAGCTTGCCCCTGCCAAAGCACGCTACTGCCCACCGCCAATGCAGTAGGCGCCATTATCGGCGTAGCCAGCTTAGCCAAAATCCACTTTAATTTGCTCTCGATGGCGCGCTCGGCTTCTTTTAAAGGCGCGCGGGCGGGCAGGATCACGGTTAAACCATCGGCGGTGATTTTCAAACCAATCGAGCGCCGACGGCTGCTGCGCTCCAAATGATAAGGCAGCTCACGATCAGCCAAGCGCAGCGAATACGTGCTCATTTTTTAGGCGAATAACAGGGGCCAACGCCGCCAAAGCGCTGGATTTCATTCTCGATCCACGTTTCAACTTCTTGCGTTAGCTCTAGTGGGCTACGGCCAGCAGGCTCAATCGGCTTACCAATCACCATGGTGATTTCACCCGGCCATTTTAAGAATGAATTTTTCGGCCAGAATTCGCCCGAATTAAGCGCCACAGGCACAATCGGCACTTCTAAATCGAGAGCCAAGCGTGCCCCGCCCTGCTTATAAGGCTTGTAGCCACCAGAAGGAACACGTGTGCCTTCGGGGAAAATTACAATCCAAAAGCCTTTAGCCAAGCGATCTTTACCTTGGGCAATCAGCTGCTTTTGCGCCTCGGCACGGTTGGATCGATCAATTGCAATCGGCGATAAAGTAGCCAAACCCCAACCAAAAATCGGCAATTTCAGCAGCTCTTTTTTTAGCACCCAAACTTGCGGCGGAAACACATGCTGCAAGGCCAGTGTCTCCCATGCCGATTGATGCTTGCACATCACCACAGCTGGGTCTGCAGGCAGATTTTCAACGCCTTCTACGCGGTAAGTCAGGCCGCAGGTGAATTTCAGCCACTTGAGCATAATCCACGACCAGCCACGAATAATCCGATATCGCAGCACAGGAGGCAGCGGCAGAATCAAAATCGCAATCACACAAAAAAGGGGAGTTACTACAGGAACAGCCAGCCAATACAGAATGGAGCGCAACCAAATCATTTAATCTTCACCCTCTGGTGCTAATAAATGCGCAGCAAATGCCGCTAAATCGTCAAATACCTGCGTGCCGTCCGGCAGCAAGCCTTTCTGTTCTGTTTTTATGCCATTGCCAGTGCGAACCAGCACCGGCTTGCCGCCCACCGCTGCAATAGCTTGTAAATCTCTCAGGGAATCGCCCACCATCGCCAATTGCGAGGTAGGCACATGAAAACGACTGGAAATATCTAAGATCATGCCGGGATTGGGCTTACGGCAAACGCAACCATCATCAGGCCCATGAGGACAGAAAAACACCGCATCCACATGCCCGCCTTGCTCGGCAATGGCACGATGCATCTTGGCATGAATCCGGTTGAGCGCATCCACAGCAATCATTTTGCGGCCAATCGCGCTTTGATTGGTCGCCACCACAATCGTCCAACCCGAACGAGATAACTCACCGATGGCTTCTAAACTACCTGTAATCGGCAGCCACTCTTCCGGCGTTTTGATGTAGTTCGGACTATCTTCATTGATTACGCCGTCGCGGTCGAGAATCAATAACTTCATACGCGACTCCGTGTGTTCGTATAAACCCAAGCATTTGTAGGGTGGGCACAAGCACCAAGGTTAAGCCAATGACATGCAGCGTATCTTTTGTAGGGCGGGTGAAACCCGCGAGCGATGCTAAAAAATACGCGGGTTTCACCCGCCCTACGAATGACTCAATGCCTGATGATCAATGCCTAACTTGATGCATATAGGGCACAAAAGCATACCCACCCTACATTATTCTTACTCAGCCAATAAAGACAGCTCAGCCACGCGGTTCATCAGGCTGGCTAGTGCGGCGAGCAGGGCTTGGCGATTGCCACGCACGGCTAAGTCTTCTGCCATCACCATCACCGAATCAAAGAAAGCATCTACAGGCTCTTTTAAAGCGCTCAGTGCTTTCAGTGCGCCGGTAAAGTCTTGGCTTGCTAAGGCACTGCTAACCACAGGCTGCAGCTTTAATAGCTCGGCATGCAGGGCAATTTCAGCAGCGTCGCTCAGCAGAGCAGCATTCAACTCAGGCAAATCGCCTTCGACTTTTTTCAAGATATTGCGAATACGCTTATTGGCTGCCGCCAGAGCAGTTGCTTCTGGCAGGGCTTTAAACGCCGCAACGGCTTGCAGGCGAATCACCATCTCGTTCAGCAGCGTTGGGTTTAGCGCCAAGACGGCATCGATATCGGCAGCAGGGTAATCGGCCGCCAGATAGTTTTTCAGGCGATCTTGCATAAAGCCATACACGCCCTCAACCGTACCATCCGCCACCACACCAGCAGGGAAAGCTTCCGCAGTAATACTGAGCAATTCTTTCAGGTCTAGCGGTAAATCCAGCACCATGCGCAATACACCCAGTGCGGCGCGGCGTAAGGCAAATGGGTCTTTGTCACCCGTTGGGATCAAGCCAATGCCATAAATCCCCACGATGGATTCCAGCTTATCCGCCAAGGAAACAGCCTGTGCTACTGCGCCAACGGGTAGGGAGTCCCCTGCAAAACGCGGGTGGTAATGGCCTTCAATTGCATTGGCAACGCTTTCGTTTTCGCCATCGATACGGGCGTAATACATGCCCATCACGCCTTGCAGCTCAGGGAATTCGCCCACCATATCGGCAACCAAATCGGCCTTGGCTAAATAAGCGGCGCGTTTGCAATCGGCCACATCAGCATTCAGCTTCACCGCAATGGCCGCAGCAATTTTTTGCAGGCGCTCTACGCGCTCAAGCTGGCTACCGATCTTATTGTGATAAACCACATTGGCGAGCTGCGGCACGCGGGATTCAAGCTTCTTCTTTTTATCTTGCTCAAAGAAGAACTCGGCATCCGAAAGACGCGCACGCAATACGCGTTCGTTGCCATGAATAATATGGCTAGGGTCTGGCGTCTCTAGATTAGAAACCACTAAAAATTTAGGCAGCAATTTGCCGTTTTGATCGAGCAGCGGGAAGTATTTTTGATGCTGCTGCATCGATAAAATCAAGCATTCTTGCGGCACATCCAAGAATTTCTCATCGAAATTACCGGTGTACACCACCGGCCATTCAACCAAGGCAGTCACTTCATCGAGTAAACCATCTGATGGTGCAATCTGTGCGTTCAGCTCAGTGCAGGCGTTTTTTAGCTGATCGGCGATCAGGGCGCGGCGCACATCAAAGCTCGCCTCTACAAAGCCATCGTCAAACAAGCGTGTTGCGTATTCATCGGCATTAGCCAATTCAATCGCGCCGCTCGACAAGAAACGATGGCCCAGCGTGCTGCGGCCCGCTTCTAAATGCAGAAATTGTGCTGGCACTACGTCGCTACCGTGCAGCACCACAAGGCCATGCACGGGGCGAATAAATTGGCCGTCTCGCTCACCCCAGCGCATCATTTTTGGCGCGGGCAGTTTTTTAAGCGTGGCGGCAATAATGCCCGACAAAACTTTAGTCAGTGCTTCGCCAGCCTTGACCGAGGAAAAGACATAAACATCTTGCTTGCCATCCGAGCCTTGCGCTAGTTGCGAGACATCCACACCGCAGCTACGGGCAAAGCCCGCTAGGGCAGGTGTAGGCACACCATCTTTTAAGCCAGACGCCACCGCAGGGCCACGGCGCTCGATGGCTTGATCTGGCTGCACAGCCAGCACATTCGCAATCGATACGGCAAGGCGGCGTGGGCTAGCAAACGACTCCACTTCGGCATCTTTCGCTACAAAGCCCAGTTTGGCCAATTCATCAAAAATGCCACTCGCAAACACTGCGCCCAATTTAGGCAGTGCTTTAGGCGGCAATTCTTCGGTAAAAATTTCAATCAGCAGTGTTTGAGATACAAGATTGGACATGGGATTTAATTCTCTTCTAATTTAGCTTTAGCTTCTTTCTCGGCCATGATTTTACAAACTTGGCGAACAAAATCACCGCCAAAGCTATTGGCTGGTGGCTCATCGAATTCCCACTGAAAACCAGGAATATCATAACGGGCCACCTGCTCGTTTTCTGTATCGCGCAAATCGCTCAGAGTGCCCGCCATTTTTTTAGATGGGCAATCAATGGCGTGGCGCGAATACTTCAGGCGAAATTTCTTTTTGCTTGTTTCATCGGTTTGATCTTCCTTAAACTTCTGTTGCAACCAAACATAGGTGTACTTGGTTGGTGCGTAATCATCGTCATGCGTAATCGATTTTACATCCACCAACATTTCGTAATCCGCCATCGTGCCGTAACTACGCCAGTCGCCTTCTTTTGGAACTTCAAGCGGGCCGTAAACCGCATCTTCAAATTTCCCACAGCCAGCTAAAAGAGTAATCAACAGCAGATAGCGAATCATCGATATCACCTTAAGCCGTTTGGCACATAGGGAAACCTAATGCTTCACGCGAATCGTAATAAGCCCGAGCCACAAGACGTGAAAGCGTACGCACACGGCCAATATAAGCCGCGCGCTCAGTTACCGAAATTGCACCACGAGCATCCAGCAGGTTAAACACGTGCGAGCACTTCATCACCATCTCATAGCCTGGCAAGGCCAAATTGGCTTCCATCAGGCGTGCGGCTTCACTTTCAAATTTATTGAATAAATCGAGCAGCAGCGGCACATTGGCGTGTTCAAAATTGTAAGTCGATTGCTCTACTTCATTTTGATGATAGATATCGCCGTAAGTGACTTTTTGGCCATTTGGATAAACTGTCCAGATCAAGTCGTAAACGTTTTCTACGCCTTGCAAATACATGGCCAAACGCTCAACGCCGTAAGTGATCTCACCCAAGACTGGCTTGCAATCAATACCGCCAACCTGTTGGAAATAGGTGAACTGGGTGACTTCCATCCCGTTCAACCACACTTCCCAACCTAGGCCCCAAGCACCCAAGCTCGGACTTTCCCAATCGTCTTCTACAAAGCGAATATCGTGCACGCTAGTATCAATACCCAGCTCGCGCAAACTACCCAAATACAAATCTTGGATATTGTCTGGTGACGGCTTTAACGCCACTTGGAATTGATAATAGTGCTGCAAGCGGTTCGGATTTTCACCGTAACGCCCGTCTTTAGGGCGACGCGAAGGCTGCACATAGGCCGCATTCCAAGGCTCTGGGCCGAGTGAGCGCAGAAAGGTTGCGGTATGGAATGTACCCGCACCTACTTCGATATCGTAAGGCTGCAATAGCGCGCAGCCATTACGACCCCAGTAGTTTTGTAGCGTGAGCAGAATTTCTTGGAAAGTCAGCATGTTCCCATTCTCAGTTCTTTATTCTTAAACGAGGCTGATTCTACTTGCTTTTACCCTGTATCGGGAGAAAGGTACTCAGTAAATCAGGCATGATTAATCACGGGTGATACACCACTTCAGTCAATATAAACGCCTCAAAATAAACATCACCTAGGGTGTCAATCGCCTTTGCAGCTAAATTCTACTCCTTAGCGATTACTCTTCACTTTCAGCTTCTGAATACAACAAGACATACACAGAAAATACCCGCACTGAATATATTTGATATGTTAGGAGAAATTTTTGGTGAATCACTCCATATTGCGATAAATTTTACTTCTTTGAAACGCCCAAGCGAGCCATTTTGAATCATTGAAGCCAAACATAAAATGATTCACTCATCCATTACACTTACTCTAATTCACTCGAAAATTGATGGGCATCTGATAATAGCTGCATCGCTAGCTTAAATTGGCGCTCTTGAACGGCTTTTTCTATTTGCAAAAAATATTTAGGCAGCGCAGCAGATAATAAGGCGGCATTTTCTTTTAACAGCGTCTCTGCATGACTATCCGCATTTGCCAAATACTTAAGCAATTGCAAGCAAACTAAATCACGCTGCAATGGATCAAAATTAGCCTCCGTAATAATGGGCACTATCGAAAGCAAAGCGGCATTGATTGTGGCAATTTGTTTGGCCAGCGAGGCTTGCAACACCGACAAGGTTTCTTCCCTAAGTGTTGAGCTATGAATATCCTGTTCAACCGCTGCAGCAACTCGCTGTAAACTGGCCGCACCCAAATTAGCCGCCAAGCCTTTTAAGGTATGCGCCAAACGCTCAGCGCTTTTCTTATCCCCACGATCTAAAGCGCTACGAATATCTAGGACCGCATTCACCTGATTAAGACTGAAGCCTTGTAACATCGCGATATAACGCTCTTCTTTTCCCAATACACGCCGCATGCCAGCCACCCTATCCAAGCCTAAAATTTGCTCAGGCAAACGACTAGGGCCAGCGATTGGCTGCAAGTCTGGTACAACGCCGTTGAGTCGTGGCTTAATCCAACGTAGTAATGTTTTAAAGAACTCTTCAGGCTCAATGGGTTTACTTACAAAATCGACCATTCCTGCTTCTAAACAGCGCTCTCTATCGGCTTGCATCGCATTAGCCGTCATCGCCACAATCGGCAAATTGACTAATTCAGGTAAGGCACAGATGGCCGATGTCGCTTCAAGACCGTCCATTTCTGGCATCTGCATATCCATCAAAATAATATCGTAGGGCTTTGCCTGCGCCATTTCCAAAGCGATACGGCCATTTTCCGCAATTTCCACCACTAAGCCCGCATCTCGCAACAATTCAGCGGCCACCATTTGATTAATTAAATTATCTTCTGCCAATAAAACCCGCGCTCCTTGAATCGCCGTTAAATTACCCAATAAGAGTGCCGAGCTATTCTGGGAGTGTGACTCAATCAATTGCTCACCCAGCATATGCATTAAGGTATCAAACATAAGAGAAGCATTAATCGGCTTAACCAAAATATGCTCAATACCCGTATCTTTGCACTGCTGCAAAATATCATCACGGCCATAGGCCGTCACAATAGCAATATGGGGCTTGGTTTTTAGCTCAAGAGCCTGAATAAGCTCAGCCGTTTCTATTCCGGTCATGCCAGGCATTTGCCAATCTAGCAAAATAATATCGTAGGGCTGAGCGCTGGCCTGCATCACGGCATCAATGGCCGCCTCGCCCGATGCAGCTCGGCTCACCATAAAATGCATGCCACTCAACATATCGGCCAATACGGCACGCGCGCTATTATTATCGTCAACCACCAAAACACGCAGCGAATGCAAATCTCGAGCGGGCATGCTGCGCTTGGGGGATTCAAGCACACCCACGCTAGCAGTAAACCAGAACGTTGATCCTTGCCCAAATTCGCTCTCAACCCCTACCTCGCCGCCCATCAACTCCGCTAATTTTTTGGAAATCGCCAAGCCCAAGCCTGTTCCACCATATTTGCGTGAGGTGGATGCATCGGCCTGCTGAAAGCTTTGGAATAAACGGCTAACTTGTTCCGCCGTTAGCCCAATCCCTGTGTCTTTCACCGCAAAATAAAGCAGCACGTTGCCATCCATAGCTTCCCGCACGCGGATAACAACGTCGATTTCGCCTTGCTCGGTAAACTTAACGGCATTATTAGCGTAATTAATCAGTATTTGGCTAATCCGTAAGGAGTCCCCAATAAGATGAGTCGGTACATCTAAACCCACGTCAAAAATTAATTCTAAATTCTTTGAATAGGTTTTTTCAGAAACTAAATTAGCCACATTATCCAGCAGTGTTTCCAAATCAAATTCACGTTGTTCTACAGTTAGCTTACCTGCTTCAATTTTAGAAAAATCCAATACATCATTAATAATTCCTAATAGATGTTGCCCTGATTGTTGAATTTTTCTTAGATAATCACTTTGACGAGGATTAAGCTCAGTTTTTAATGCCAAATGGCTCAAACCAATAATCGCATTCATGGGGGTACGAATTTCGTGGCTCATATTGGCCAAAAAATCAGATTTCATTTGTGTGGCATCTTCGGCGATTTCTTTAGCACGCCGCATCGCGGTTTCGGCCTGTTTCTGCGAGGTAATATCTTTGCAGCTGGCAATCACCAGCATTCTTTCATCGTATTCAACTAAGGAGGAGGTGACTTCTACATTTAGAATAATGCCATCGGCACAACGATGCCGTGTTTCAAAGGTATGGGGCTTAGCTGTGTCGCGCAAAGACTGTACTGCGCTATGGTAACGATCTAAATCAAAATCAGGATCGATATCTGGTACAGTCAAATTCAAGCATTGCTCCGCCGAATAACCCAAATATTCAATGGCGGCTTTATTTGCATATTGTATTCTTGCCGTTTCTGCATCAAGCCAAAGCATAGCCCCTGCATTTTCAACGACATAACGATTAAATAAAATTTTTCTTTCCGCACACTTTTTCTCAGTAATGTCATCCAAGGTAAATTGCAATAATTGCCGACCATGATAATTAAACAGCATGAGATAAACCATCCCATCCCATATTTCACCATTGGCTCGCTGATGCCGCCACTCAAAGGCCTCGATGCCATGCTCAAGAGCCGAATGATCTTGCCGCTCCATTGCCGTTTTGCTATCGATTCCGTCGTATTGAAAAGGCGCTGAAACATCGAGCGGTGTTTTACCAAGCAATTCTTCCTTACTAGCAAAGCCATAAATTTTAACTGCCGCTTCATTGCAATCAATAAAGCCATTTACCAATGGATCATGGACCACTAAGGGGCGATGCGATTCTTGGAATAACATTTTATTATAGGCTTCGCTTTCACGCAGCTCGTCTTCGGCATGTTTACGCTCGGTAATGTCTTGGTAATACCCATTCCAAACAATCCAATCATTCGGCGCTAATATCGAAGGAAAACTACTAAATAAAATCCAGTGCAATTGATCATTGAGTATCACTCTAACAATCAGCTCCACAGTCGTGGCTTTTTCTCCAGCACGAATCTTAGCGGATACATCACGAATCACATTCTGTGCAAGTGCCTTATCTTGCTCGTGCACATATTGCCAACGTAGCTCAGCATTATCTTTTAAAGCTTGAGCAGAAACACCGAAAACATCATTCACTTTTTGATTGATAAAAGTGTAATGGCTCACTCCATCACGCCCCACCTGCATTTGAAAAACCACCAAAGGCAAAGCGTTCGACATTTCCACCACCTGCTGATGCGCCAGCTCTGCCTCGGCACAAGCCTGCTCAATGGCTTGCTCAGCACTAGATAAACGCTGATTTTTTTCAAGCAATAGCGCCTGCTGCCTAATCAGAGCGTGGTTTTCTCTTCGCAGCTGCATTATTTGCTTGAGTTGTACAAATAAGCACGCAACTAAAAAAAGTACGATCTTTAATGGTAGTGGAATATTTTGGGAAGAAGCGATGACTACCCCGCCAACAATCAACAGCGGTAGCCAAGCAGCCCTCAACTTAAACGCAGTTAGTAGCCTTTGGAAAAATCGTTGCTGCATCAGGCGTCTATTCCAAGTTAATTAATAAATATTTAATAGATCGCAGAGCAAGGCACTACACCAGTAAAAATAGACCGCGAACGAACATCGTGCCACGTTAGACTCAATCAAGAAATACGCAAAACCAAGCACTATGCTCAAAACAGCATTGAATTCCCCTTACCCAAGCATTAATAAATCATAAAGTAAGCTAAGCCATGGAATATTCATTCACAGAACGTCAGCCCCATACTGACTTTAATAGGTGAAAAAGCAATTATTTTCCTCTTTTACAATTACTGACCTACGAATATCCACAAGGCTCGGTTATGCTGCTACAGCCTGCCCCATTCATATACAAAGAACTATGAAAAAACTTTTATTGATTGTCTCTCTCTCTCTTGGCGCCAGTGCCCACGCGCGCTTGGATTTGTCAGTCCTGCGTGAAGCTGCCCGTAGCCGAGATCTACCCGCAATCGCCAAGATGGCAGATGCAAGCAGTGGTGAAGCGCTAGAAATGTACCCACGCTACTATTGGCTGATCAGCCAGCTCCCCTCCATTAGCGAAAATGACGCACAAAGCTTCCTAAAAAACTATGACAATAGCCCGCTGACCGAGCGCTTTCGCGGTGAGTGGTTAAAAGAACTGGGACGCCGTAAGAGCTGGGTGAGCTTCAATGTGGAATATGCAAAAGCAGACGGCCCTAATAATGAATTGCAGTGTTTGCGTGCGCAATCAGCCATCGCCAACAATGAAGCAGCACCACTATCGGCAGCCAAACCACTCTGGTTTTCTGCCAAGCCACAGAGCGAAGCGTGCAACCCAGTATTTGATGCCTTATTTAATAACAATGAGCTAAGCCAAGCCGATGCTTGGGCGCGTATTCGCTTGGCTCTAGCCGACAATCGCACCGACCTTGCCCGTCAACTAGGCGCTCGAGCAGGCAACCCTAGCGAATTCACCGCAAAAAACATCAGCGCACTCGCTGCTAATCCAGAAAATCAATTTGCGAGGCAATCCGTCTCGACTCAAGCAGGCCGAGAGCTAGCCATTTATGCTTTGGGCCGCATTGCACGCAGCAATCCTGATCGCGCAGCAAGCTTGCTCAGTGGAATAGAAAACCAATTACCCGCCATTGACCAGCGCTACGCTTGGCAGCAATTGGGCTTAATTGCTGCAAAAAAACAACATGAACTCGCCTCGAACTGGCTAAGCAAAGGCGATAGCTTGGGCATGGATAGTGAAGATCGCGCTTGGGCGATTCGCGCCGCATTACGTTTCTCAGATTGGGAAACAACCCTCGCCCGTATTGAGGCTTTGCCAGCCAAAGAACAACAGGAAAGCACTTGGCTTTATTGGAAAGCGCGAATTTTAAAAGGCCAAAACAAAACCATAGAAGCCAATCAACTATGGGCCACTGCAGCAGAAAACCATGATTTTTACGGCCTGCTCGCAAGAGAAGAGCTTGGCCCAACAATGGAAGCGGCGAATATTCGCTACAAGGCCAACGATGCAGAAATCAAGCAGATCCGTGCCATGCCCGGTGTACAACGCGCCTTAGCGCTGATAGACCAAGACTGGCGTCTTGAGGCAATTCGCGAATGGAACTGGGCAATGAAGGGCCTAACAGACCAGCAGCTACTCGCGGCCGCCGAATTAGCACGCAAACAAAACTGGTACGACCGCTCGATTTATTCGGCCGAGCGCACCCGCCAGCTGCATGATTTTTCACTGCGCTACCCTACGCCTTATTTAGATTTGATCGAGCCCGCAGCGAAAAATGAAGGCATTGATCCGGCTTGGGTTTACGGCCTGATGCGACAAGAAAGCCGCTTTATTAGTATTGCCCGATCTGGCGTTGGGGCCAGCGGCCTGATGCAACTGATGCCCGGCACCGCCAAATGGGTAGCCAGCAAAATGGGTAAAAAACACTTTAATCCAGCAGAAGTTAATGAATTAACGACCAATATCAGCTTTGGTACCTTCTATTTGCGCTATATATGGGAGCGCTTAGACGACAACCAGATTTTAGCCACCGCTGGCTACAACGCAGGCCCGGGCAGAGCAAGAGCATGGCAATCCAACCAAGCATTGGATGGAGTGATCTATATCGAAACCATTCCTTTTAACGAAACGCGCGACTACGTTAAAAAAGTAATGGCCAACGCCATCCACTACGCCCACGCCTTTGAAGGCCAAGGCCTGCCTTTGAAACAACGCATCGCCAAAGTAGCGGGACGAGGTCAGGCAGTAGACGCACCTTGATACGTAGGGTGGGTTAGGCCAGGAAATGCATTAAATATAGGCGTTGCCGTATCTTGGCCGTAACCCACCGCAGCACAGTGTCATGGTGGGTTACGGCCGACATAAATCAGCGCACTAATGAGCATCAATATCGGCCTAACCCACCCTACGCAACTGCATGGGGCTTAAATCACCCCTTGAAACACGCCGGAGCGAGGAACAAGCGGGGCGGGGTTTCGCTTGGGAGCGAAGGATCCAGCCAGTCCCGCCTGCCGCCGACTCGATTGGACCGCAGAAGGGGCCTTCGTGTTTTGCTGTTGTCGCTTGGCTTCGTTTCTTGGCGAAGCAAGAAAGGAAGGCCCACGCGGTGGCTACCGCTCCAAAATCAACGTGCCGAAGGCACTAAAAAAATAGGACTCGCATGTCAAAGATCTTATTAATCGGTGGTAGTGGATTTATTGGCCAACAACTGGCAGCCAAGCTGACAAAATCAGGACACCAAGTCACCCTACCTACCCGCCACAGAGAAAACAAACGTGCCGATCTGCTGCTCTTGCCCTACCTCAGCTTGGTCAGTGCCGATATCAATGACGATGCCGCACTCAGCCAGCTAGTCGCCGGGCAAGATGTGGTAATTAATTTGGTCGGGATTTTGCAAGGCAATGAGGCCAGCTTTAAAAAAGCCCACGTCACTCTTACCGAAAGAATTATCGCGGTCTGTACTGCACAGAATGTAAATCGCTATCTGCATATGAGCGCTTTAGGTGCAGATATCCATGGCCCTTCGATCTATCAGCGCAGCAAGGGCGAAGCCGAGGCGCGAGTGAAAGCCAGCCGCTTAGACTGGACAATTTATCGCCCATCGGTGGTATTTGGCCAAGAAGACCAGTTTCTCAATCTATTTGCCAAGCTGATTAAAATCGCCCCATTTGTGCCATTGGCCGGTGCAGATACACGTTTTCAGCCTGTTTGGGTGCAAGATGTCACACAAGCTTTTGCCATGGGTGTAGTAGATAAATCGCTGATCGGCAAAACACTAAGCCTTGTCGGCCCAACTATCTACACACTGAAAGAACTAGTTGCCTACACAGCACAAACCATTGGCGTTTGTCGCCCAATTATTTCCTTACCCAACTTCCTAGCTCGGGTACAAGCTAGTGTAATGAGCCTATTGCCTAATCCACCGCTAAGCCACGACAATTTAGATTCGCTGCAAGTTGATAATATCGACCCAGCGGGCTTTGCCCCAGAATTAGGCTGGCAGCCAACGGCACTAGAAGCCATTGCGCCTCTTTATTTAGTAGGGAAACAAAGCGCTTTTAATCAGCTACGCAGCCACGCTCACAGAAATTAAGCACGTCTTTTCTATCAATTTAAGTAAGGGGAACACCATGCAAATTATGATAGGTAATCTTCCACTAGAAACCACCGTAGAAGATGTTCGCAGCCTGCTGACCGATGAAATTGGTCTCAATGAATTTGGTGATATCAGCCTCGCGGATGGCGGCAAAGATAGCGTGATTGCCATGGTGCTACTACACACTCAAAGCCCCGCTGCAGCCGATGTGTTGACTGAAAAAGTCTCCAATTTTTTCTGGAAAGACCGCAATCTCACAGCCACTCATACCCATATGTTCACAGAGGAATAGGCCCTTCCAATGAGAATTGCCGTTTTTGATAGCAAACGATACGACCGAGCCACCCTTAGCCTAGCCAATGAACACCATGGCCATGAGCTGGTATTTTTTGAAGACCGCTTAAATATCCAGACCGCCGCTCTCGCGTCTGGCTTTGAAGTGGTCTGCCCCTTTGTAAATGACCGAGTCGACGCCCCCACCTTGGCGCAGCTTGCCAAGCTAGGCGTGAAACTAGTTGCGCTACGTTGCGCAGGGTTTAATGGCGTCGATTTAGCCGCAGCAGCAAAACATGGCATCAGCGTGACGCGCGTTCCGGCTTATTCCCCCGAAGCTGTGGCCGAGCACGTTTTTGCTCTGCTACTCACGCTAAGCCGCAAAACGCATCGCGCTTATAACCGAGTTCGCGAAGGCAATTTCTCGCTCGATGGCTTGGTGGGTTTTAACTTGCATGGCCGCACTTTTGGCATCGCTGGTGCAGGTAAAATTGGCGCGGCCACTATTGCCATTGCCCGAGGCTTTGGCTGCAAAGTACTAGCATTCGATCGCAGCCCCTCGCCCGAGCGCGAGGCCGCATTAGGCTGCACCTTTGTTTCGCGGCCCGAGCTGCTGGCACAATCGGACATCATCTCGCTGCATACGCCGCTGACCAATGAAACCAAGCATATGATTAACGCCGATACACTGGCGAGCATGAAGCCGGGCGCGGTGATTATCAACACCAGCCGAGGCGGCCTCATCGATAGCAGCGCCCTGCTCGACGCGCTAAAAAGCGGCCAAGTGGGCGGTGTGGGCTTGGATGTTTACGAGTACGAAGAAGGCGTGTTTTTTGAAGACCTGTCCGGCTCGGCATTAGAAGACGACGTTCTAGCAAGGCTCACCACCTTCCCCAATGTCATGATCACCTCGCATCAGGGTTTTTTAACCGACGAAGCGCTAGAAAATATCGCCGATACGGTACTGTGCGAAGTCAGCGCTTTTGCCCGAGGCGAACCGCTGATTAATCCGGTGCAGCAATAAGCATCACCTCAAATGGCCATCGATTAAAAGGTGCTCTGTGCAAAAAGTTTACTTTATTACCCCCCCTGAAGTGCTGATTGCCCCAGATATTCCGGTTACCCAGTGGTCATTGTCTGAAAAAGGGCGGGAGCGTATGACCGCCTTTCTTCAGCAAGCATTTACTCCTTCTTTAACCGCGATTTATAGCAGTGAAGAAACCAAAGCCATTGAAGCGGCGGAAATACTGGCGGCTGCAAATAATATAAAAGTAGAAAAATTAAGCAATCTCGGGGAAAACGATAGAACGGCCACCGGCTTTTTACAAAAAGAGCAATTTGAAGCAGCAGCAGATCAATTTTTTGCCCACCCAGAAAACTCTTTTCAAGGCTGGGAGCGTGCTTGCGATGCGCAACAACGCATCATCAAGGCGGTAGAACACATCATTCAAAAAAGTGCGGGCAAAAACATTGCCATTGTGGCCCACGGCGCAGTGGGCACGCTCTATAAATGCCATCTCAAAAACATAGCCATCAGCCGTAGCGAAGATCAGCCATCGCAGGGGCACTATTATTGTTTTGATGTAAAACACCGCCAGCTGGAACACGATTGGCTTCCGATCTCGGCAAGCTGATTTGAGTGCGGGCAAGTTCCCGCACTCTTCACCGCCCCTAAACCCAAGCTTTCCTAGACAATTGCTGACATCCGTGGATAATTAACCTTTCATTAGGTTACCCGACCTTTTCGGGTCGACTCCTTGGCTTATCAGATTGACTCTGCACTCTATCACCTTCTCACCTCGCATCAGCCGCTGGCTGCAATTACTGCCCGGCCTAATCGCCGCGCTATTTACTCTAGCTTTTGCCAGCTGGCTGCTGCTGAACTCAGGCGAAGAGCAAAAGCAGCGTAGTAATCAATTAGAGCAAGATTTGCTCTGGCAAAAACAAGCAATTCAGCAGCAAATTACCGCCAATACCGACGCCATCAATGCCCTTGCGGTTACCGATTACAACAAGCAATCGGCGCTGTTTCAGGCACGCGCTTTTTCTTTAATTCAAAACAGCCCAGAAATCGTCAGTTTGGTGGTCAGAAATCAGGATGATTTCAAAGTCTGGTGGTCTGCCCCCCAGCAAAAAATACTGCCTTTTAATGGCGAAAGTGGCTGGACCACACTGCGTACCAAGCCCGGCCAGCCGCCTTTGGCGCAATACGCCGTGCCGAGTGCAGACGGGCATAATTTTATTATTGCCACCTTCTCATTTGAGCGGCTCTTGCAGCAGCAAGTGCCTTGGTGGATTGCGCAGCGCTATCAAGTGTTACTGCTTAACCATAATTATGTAACGCTGGCAGCCAAATCCAGCCGCCAGCTTGATCCAAGCGGCCTGAGTACCCGCATTACACTCGATACCCCGCCTTTGGGATTATCAATACAAGCCGAGCTTTACCATGTGCCCCGCCACCGGCTAACCGAATCGCTGCCTTGGGTGCTGCTGTTTTTAGCCATCGGCATGCTGGCCTCCACGGCGCTTTTACACCGCGTGATGCGTGTTCGCTCTCAGGCAGAAATGCAATTACGCGCCGAAACTGCGCTGCGCCAAGCGATGGAAGACTCGCTGGTCAGCGGCATGCGGGCAATGGATAAGGATGGTCGCCTCATCTATGTAAACCGCGCATTTTGTGAAATGACCGGTTTTAGCGCCGACGAATTACTTGGCCAACAACCCCCGCTGCCTTACTGGCCACCAGAAGAGCTAGAGCGCTGCCAAGCGGCTTTTGATGCCATTCGCCAAGGCCGTGCCGATCCTAATGGCCAAGCTGTGCGCTTTATGCGTAAAAATGGTGAGCGCTTTGATGTCAGCCTGCATGGCTCTAGCCTAATTGACGGATCGGGACGGCATATAGGATGGATGGGCTCGCTCTATGATATTACCGAGCTAAAACGGGAGCGCGAGGTGCTGCAAGCCTCGCACCAGCGCTTTGTGACTGTGCTCGATGGCTTAGATACCGCAGTGGCCGTGAGCGACGCCGATAGTGGTGAGCTGCTGATGAGCAATCGCCAATTTGATCGCTCGTTTAATCTGCCCGATTGGCGAGGCCGCTGCTGTATCGTGCCCTTTAGCGCCCGCCGCTTTGATACACCGATCGATTCAGAATGGTATGACCCAGTCAAAAAGCGCTGGTTTCAGATTAAAAGCCGCCACAATCTATGGGTGGATGATTCGGATGTTTGGCTAGAAGTCGCGACCGATATCACCGCGCTTAAATTGGCCGCCGAGCGCGAGCGTCTGCAAAACGAAAAACTACAACAAACCAGCCGGTTGATTTCGATGGGCGAAATGGCCTCTAGCCTTGCCCACGAGCTAAACCAGCCCTTGGGCGCAATTGCCAGCTATGCATCGGGTTGCCGCAATATTCTGGCGAATCCCACACCTAATTTGCAGCAGCTATCGCAAGCGATCGAAAAAATGGGCGAGCAAGCCAGACGCGCAGGGCAGATTATTCGCGGCATCCGTGAATTTGTGCAGCGCCGCGCACCGCATCGCCGCCGCTGCACCATTACCGGCTTACTCGACACCGTGCTGGATTTGCAATCGCACGAGGCAGTAAGGCGAGGTGTCGCCATCAGTATCTCGGAATCGAGCGACCTACCGCCTTTATATGTCGATCCTATTATGCTGGAACAGGTATTATTCAATTTAATCCGTAATGCCATGGAAGCGATGAGCGATACGCCCGCAGCGCAGCGTACTCTGGCCATTATGTTGAGTAGGGAGCATGATTACTTACAAGTTATCATTGCGGATCGCGGCACTGGTATTAGTCCCGAACAAATGGAACAATTGTTTAAACCGTTTTACACCACCAAAGACACCGGCATGGGAATGGGGCTGAATATTTGTCGCTCTATTATCGAGTATCACCAAGGCCGTCTTTGGGCAGAAAACAATCCTGGCGGCGGTTGCCGCTTTATCTTCACCGTACCGTTTTCCGAGGAAACCCAGGCTAATGAACCCTGATCGCCGCATTGCAATTGATAGTGCCATTCACGATGCAGCGCTTTTTTCTATCCTTAGCTAACCGGTCCCCCTCAGAGGAAATCCACGCAAATGAATCCTGATCGCCGCATTGCAATCGTTGATGACGATGACGCCATTCGCGATGCCCTCGTATGGCTCTTTTCTACTCGCAATCACCGCGCCGACAGCTATGCCAGCGCAGAAGCGCTGCTCGCTGATTACACACCTGAGCGTTACGGCTGCTTGCTGCTCGATGTGCGGATGCCCGGCATGGGCGGCTTAGAGCTATTTGATCGAATTAAAGAGCATCCTTATTGCCCACCCGTGGTGTTTTTAACTGGCCACGGCGATGTACCCATGGCAGTGGGCGCTTTGAAACAAGGCGCTACCGATTTCGTTGAAAAACCATTTAACGATAACGATATCGTTGATCTGGTTGAGCGCTGCCTTGTCAACGACGCAACCAAGCGCGGCATTTGGCAAATAAAAATGCAAATCACTAAACGCCTAGGCACCCTCACCCCGCGCGAGCGCGAAGTGATGAAGCTGATTCTGACTGGCCGTTTAAACAAGCAAATTGCCGATGATTTATCCATCTCAATGAAAACCGTCGAAGTTCACCGCGCACGGATTTTAGAAAAGATGCAAGTCAAAACCGCCATGGAACTCGCCGCCCTGCTGCGTGGATCTGGGGTAGAGCCTTAAGCTTCATAGGGTGCACAAAACCCAAACCTTAAACCACGGAGGAAAGGAGAACACGGAGGGTCACGGAGAAAAACATAACATTAAGGTTTTCTCCGTGTAGCTCTGTGTCCTCCGTGTTCTCTGTGGTTCAAGATTTGGGTTTTATTCTGTTAACAACCATCCCGCGCTCAAAGTCCGCCATGCTTATGCTGCTCTCTCCAGCCAAAACGCTGGATTACACCACTGCTCCCATCACCAAAGAATTCAGCCAGCCTGATTTTCTGGATCATTCTGCCAAGCTGATTGCTTTGCTCAAGCAGCAGACACCTGCGCAAATTGCCAGCCTGATGAAATTATCTGACCCGCTGGCGGTGCTCAATGTAGGCCGCTATCAAGCTTGGCATCCTGATTTCACGCCGGAGAACGCCAAGCAAGCTGTACTGGCCTTTATGGGCGATGTGTACGAGGGCCTAAATGCAGGGCAAATGACGGAGCAAGAATTGGCCTATATCAGCCAGCATTTGCGCATCCTATCTGGCCTTTACGGCCTGCTGCGCCCGCTGGATTTAATACAGCCTTATCGCCTAGAAATGGGCACATCTCTGCCCAATGCGGCGGGGAATAATCTCTACGCTTTTTGGGGCGAGACCATTACGGCAGCAATTAACACGATGCAGCCCAAAGTCGTCGTCAACTTAGCCTCGACCGAATACTTTAAATCAGTCAAACCCAAGCTCTTAAACTGCACGCTGATTACGCCGGTATTTCAAGACTGGAAAAACGGCAAATACAAAATCATCAGCTTCTACGCCAAACGCGCCCGCGGCCTGATGGTGCGCTGGGCGGCAGAGCACAACATGACTCAGGCCAGCGATTTAAAAGCGTTTAATGCGGAAGGCTATGCCTTTGACGCCGATGTATCCAATGGCGTGAGTTGGGTGTTTAGACGGCAATTGGCGGATTGATGTGGCATGACGTGACAAAACCCAAATTCTGAACCACAGAGAGCACTGAGTTTCACTGGGAAGAGCATTTTTACAAAAATAATTTCCTTGGCATTTTAAAACATGTTCAAAACCAAGAGCCTGTAATTTATTAGCGCTCACGGCATGGGGCTTCAAATCCCCCCTTGAAACACGCTGCAGTGAGGAACAAGCAGGGAGGAGATTGCTTAGGGGCGAGGAACGAGCCAGTCCAGCGGGACGCCCGCACCTACATCAACGTGCCGAAGGCACTAAAAAAGCATTACTTTTGACTCTGCTTGAAGCCTAAAGCACACACCACGCTGAATTCTTTTAATCCTATAAATAAAGCTGGTTATATAAGGAATCTAATTTAGATTGATTTAAAGATGCAGAGGTCATCGGCAAAGATGGTTTAGTAATTAAATTGTCTAAATTACTTTTTAAAGCATTCAACAATAAATTATTATCGACAGTAGTAGATTTAATAAGCGTAAGTTTCTTAGCGTTTGTAGATTCCCATTCATCTGGGCTTAACGCTGGGACGCCAGGTTTATTTGCTAATCCAAAAGAGCAAAGATAAGTAGCATATTCCTTGCTAACAGCAATTCCATGACTCGAAAAGGAAGCTTGCTCATGCGCAATAGCAACTTCAGGGGATTCAAAAACCGCCTCATGCATAGGCGGGACGTCATTCCCAACACGAGAAGAACGAGACAATGACATCGTAGAAGACGTACCAATAGACAAACTAGACATGACGGCTACCCTAAGAAAAATGCTAGCAAGAAAAGCATAGCAGATTTCAAAATAAGTAATTAATAAATCAATAGGAAGTAAATGGGCACAGAACACCCATCTCCCCCTGCTGCCTGCTCTTGGATCTGCAAAAACCACTGATCTCGACCCGATCACTGCCCCGCTGGGGCGCTGGCACCTAGAGCTAAATCGAAAAGCCCGCAAGAAGGCGTTTCTAGCCCTACACTCACCACAAGCGAAACACACCCACAAACAACCGGATTCGAGCTGTTACCTGATATGGCTATTTGGACACCCAATTAAGGACGGAAGGGATCAATCCAGCTCAAGAGCAATTTGACAAACACTAATACCTCTTGCGTGCATCAATCGCGCACTTACCCGAATCAGATTCGGTGCATCCTTCTCGTCCTTGCAACAAGGCCAATAACGCAAAACGCTACGGGTTGCAAAATTCAAACAGCCCCTTCCTTCTTCCCCTGCTGCCAATCCGCCAATTTACGAAACACCCAGCTTTGCGGTTCGGTTTTGCCTGTACGGGCAAAATCCAGCAGGTGGGTGGCTTCTTGCATGGCTTCATGCGCGCTTTGTGCTTCGCGATTACCCGCAAAAAGCAGCTGATCGCCAAAAGTAAGTGGCGTATCTAAGGATGGCCATGCCTGCAGCTCGTCGCCATGCACGCGTAGCAGCGGCAGGCATTGCAGCTTGTAGCCATGATCAAAGGGATTATTTATCCAGTGCGCGAGGCGTAAAGGCGGCGATGGATTGGCTAAAAAGGCGTGCACGGCAGCGGTGTTTTTAGCGTCTAGCGTAATACTCCAAATTTCCGGCACTTTTTGATCGCATAATAAAGCCAATTGATCAGACAATGCCTTCGCCCAAGCTTCGTCTTCTTCTTTAATTAAATCTAAAAATTGCGCCAATAAAGGCGTTTCAATGGCGCGTAAACATTCATGCGCCACAATCTCGCTGCGAACAGAGGTGATATCAGGCTTAAAGGCTTCAAACAATAAGCGGTTATCACGCAGATTCTGCCTTGCCACAATAAACAATTTAGGATTAATCGCTCTGGCCGTTGCTAATGCAGATAAATTATTAATATCGTGATCATGGCAAACCAATAGGCCCGAAGCGTGTTCAATACCTGCGGCAATGAGTGAATCGGCATTCACACCAAGCGCCTGCACAAATTGCTCGGGCAATAAATCAGGTTGAGGCTCTGGATCAATCACCGTAACCGTAGCGCCTTCTTTCAGCAGTGCGGCCCGCATTGATATGCCAAAGCGGCCATAACCCACCACTACCCAATGCCCACATGGCGGGCGCACTAAAGCGGCGATCGGTAGCCCAGGAAAATCAGAAAGCAAATTCCATAAACGATAGCTATGCGGCGCATGCAGTAGCATTTGAAAACGCTGCCCCACGGCATTAAACATATTGATGACTTTATTCGCGCCAAACGACTGCATATTATCGGCTACGGCCTTATTTTTGCAGCGACAGACCGACACCAGCGAGGGCTGCAAAACAAAGGCAGCCATTGCGATAGCCAGATTAACATTTTCATCGCCGGTAATGGCCAATACTCCTCGGCAACGCGGATGGGTAATACCCGCAATTTTTAATAGCTCAGGATTAGAAGCATCCCCCGCATAAAAAATGGGGTCGGAATGAAAATCAGCTAGGGCTAAATTATTAACGCGCTCCTCTCTAAGCTCAATTACAACAAAACGAATATTAATTCGATCCAATACTTTGCAAAGCAAACGCCCCGTTTGCCCATAACCACAAATTAAATAAAATGGCTCACGCAAGCGCCTAACTTTATTATTAAAACGCGCATACTGAATGGCTTTTTTTAAAGCCTGATCATTAAATAAAGTAAATACAGCCCCTAAATTATAAGCCCAGCCCGTTACTGATAAATAAATACAGCATAAAACCCACAGGCGCTGAGAATAAGAAAACGCATAGGGTGTTTCGCCAAAACCAATCGAAGTCGCGGTATAGCTAATAAAATAAAAAGCGTGGAAAAATCCCATTTGATAAGGCTTGCCCTGATCATCCACACCAGGAATCAGCACAAGGCCCAATACGGCAATAGAATAAATAAGAATCAGGGTAATAATTGGCGCACGCATGCGCCGCATCACCATAAAAAAGATATTGGGCATAATTAGCGACGATGTTGCAAGGTTTCACCAATCAATAGCACCACCGACACCACATTTGCGGCCAGTGCTCCGGCAGAAAAAGAAACCACCATCGACGTCACTCCCGGCGTCATTCCCACTTGGCTCACATACATTGCATTTCCCCACACCAAGGCAGCAGCAACTAATTGCAAATCAGCCACTAGGCTCGTCGCTAAATGTAGCGCCCCCACTTGAGTACGATCACCAAATTTAATGACAGTCGCAATAAAGCTCACCACCATGGCACAAAATAACTCAAATACATCATGTTGATGTGGCACATCAATTTGGCCCATTACAAAGCCAAAATTAAGCGTAAATGCCAATAAAATAAAAAAACCAAAAACAACTTTCTCAATATTCATTTTTCATATTATCCGTAGCAATAATCAGGGCATGATAAATCATAGAATATATACCGCAATTTATATCTTAACTTTGTAGGAAATTACTTATTCAAGGTTAAAAGCCAAAAAATAACCCTCTCTATAAGCCACTTAGATTTCTATCTACGACAAGCAGCAAAAGAGCCTTTTATATGCTTGCTCATCAACTAAGCTAAAAATCTTCCTTGGGGCAAGCTTCGCCCCACCCCTATCAACTTAAGATCAAAAAGGGCTAAGGCTTGGTCTGATAAAGGGTAATCGATCATAAATAGCTTAGGGCGAGTGAAACCGTTTTTATTCAGCATGGCTCGCGGGTTTCACCCGCACTACAAGAACCAAATTCAACCTTCATCCCATAAACGATGGCTAACACGCCCGCAATAGATGGTGCCACACCGATCAGCAGAGCAAGAGCGCCAGTCGGAATGACTGCTATTTCAAACCCTTGCCAAGCAAAAACCAAAGTTAGATGCCAGCGTCTATCCATTCAAGCAGGCTCATTATGCTATTGCGCCTTTCTTGCCAATTTTAGGCTAGGGCTGGCGATTCTTTATTATTTGAGAATGTGCTCTGGCTAAGCCAAATCTCCCAAAATCTCATCCGATTTTTGAAACTCCTGCCTTAGCCAATCCAAAAACACTAAGCGCCGCTCATCTTGAGCAAACGGTTCTGCGGACAATACAACATAGCTAGAGCCATCAGCCACCAAGCCATAAGGGGCAATCAGGCGGCCATTTTTTAGCTCTTCTTCTATCATATAAGCCGACGCAATCGCCACGCCTAAGCCTGCCATTGCCGCCTGCAAGCTTAAATAAAAATGTTCAAAATATGAATTTTGATGACTCGTCACCCCCTGCTGCGCCAGCACGCCCCAACGCGCCCAAGCATCCGGGCGAGTACGCGTGTGTAAAAGGCGACTCTGCTCAAAGTTAATCTGCCCATCTTGCCGCTGCTCGGGCACACACACCGGCCCCACTTTTTCCTGCCCTATTTCTTCTGAGTAGCAATCTTTCCCCCAGTTGAAATCATTGCGCCTGATCGCTAAATCAATATGCCCACCTTTAAAATCAACCACACCCCCCGCTGTAAATAAATGCAGCTGAATCGCCGGATAGCGGGTATGAAAATCGCTTAAACGAGGAATCAGCCAGCGCATGGCAATCGTTGGCTCACACGACACTACTAAGGGCCTGTCGTAAGGATTTCCCTTGAGTTTTTGCAATGTAATCGCCAGCTGCGCCAGCATCTCTTGGCAAGTGTTTTTAAGTAACTCACCTTCTCTGGTCAAAAAAATCGCCCGATTACGACGCTCAAATAACAACACGCCAATGCTTTCTTCTAACTGCTTAATCTGGCGACTTACCGCTCCCTGCGTTACAAACAGCTCTTCTGAAGCGCGAATCAGGCTGAGATGGCGTGCTGCAGCCTCAAATACCCGCAAAGCATTAAGTGAAGGAATTCTGACGCTCATCGTTGACTTTTTCTCATGTATTTTCATGAGCATAAATCGATTTTACTGAAACAACAAGACAGCCAAAATAAAGGAATAAATAGAAAATCTGAATTTAACTTTCTTTAGGACGAGCCAATGAATGAAATTTTTGCCGTTGCCCTGATCACTATTCTTGCCGTCATCAGTCCCGGCGCTGATTTTGCAATGGTCACCCGCAATAGCTATCTCTATGGGCGAAAAGCCGGTTTATTGGCCGCGCTGGGGATTGCCTTGGGTGTGCAAATCCATGTGATGTACACCATGCTGGGCGTGGGACTCATCATTTCACAATCGCCTGCACTGTTTACAGCCATCAAAATAGCGGGCGCTATTTACTTGATTTATATCGGCTACACCACGTTCACCAGCAAAAGCAGACTCAATATCGATTTAAGCGCAGATGCGGGTTTAAGCCCTTTTGCTGCCTTCAAAAATGGCTTTTTAACCAATGTGCTTAACCCGAAAACCACACTGTTTGTGGTGAGCACCTACACCCAAGTCGTTAACCCAAGCACCCCGCTAGCGCAGCAAATTGGCTATGGCTTATTTATGTCTTTGGCGCACGGCGTATGGTTTTCACTCGTGGCGCTGTTTTTCTCTCACCAAGCATTAAGATCCGCCATGATTAAGGGGCAAAGCCTGCTCAATAAAATCATCGGCAGCGCCCTATTTGGCCTAGGCGTATCGCTCGCCTTTGCGCCGCATTAAAATCGATCCGCTAAAGAACACAAAACTTTAGGCAATGAACTGATATTACTCAGCCAAACCCAAATCTTGAACCACGGAGGACACAGAGAACACGGAGTTTCACGGAGAAAAACCTTTTGAATTGAGCCATTTGCATTGAGTTTTTGAGCATTTTCAAATCTAGCAATCTAAATTTTTATCACAACTCATGGCACGGAGCTTAAACCTCCCCTTGAAACACGCCGGAGCGAGGAACAAGCGGGGCGGGGTTTCGGCCAGGGAGCGAGGCAGCGAGCCAATCCCGCCTGCCGCCGACTCGATTGTCCGCAGTGCAGGGGCCTTCGTGTTTTTGGTGTTGTCGCTTTGGTTCTTTTCTTGGCGAAGCAAGAAAAGAACGCCCCCGCGGTGGCTACCGCTCCAAAACACCGTGCCGAAGGCACTAAAAAGAAGATCGCTGTGTAACATTGACCAATTAAAACGAACTCGGCGTATTGGCGCTAATCACTTCAGCAGCGCCAGCGCCGATATTGCGGAAACGGTGCGGCAAATTACTGGGGAAGTAATAGCCATCCCCCGCTTGCAATAGATGCACTTGCCCATCTATGGTCAGCTCCATATGGCCGCTGACCAACACCCCACATTCCTGCCCCTCGTGCTGCAACATCTCGCTGCCGGTATCGGCCCCCGGCTGATATTGCTCGCGCAGCAAGCCAATTTTCCTCTCCGTAACCCCTGAGCCAACCAAATGCATTTGCACAGACGCATTGCCTAAATTGGGCTGCGTGCTTGCGGGAAAAATATAGCTGGGCACGGCCATTTCTTGCTCAAAAGTAAAGAATTCCGCAAGGGACATGGGAAACCCTTCCAGCAATTTTTTTAATGAGCTAATCGACGGGCTAACCCGATTTTGCTCGATCAAAGACACCGTGGCATTGGTCATCCCCGCCCGCTTGGCTAATTCGCGCTGAGATAAAGCAAACCGCCCTCGCACTACCTTAAGCCTTGCCCCTACGTCCATTGGGCTACCCGTTCAAAATAATCAACACGCTCTTAAAATATGCCATGCCCACGCAATTAGCCAGAAAGGTTTCCATTCTGAAGCTACAGCACCACATAGCAAGCAAGCGAGGTTTTATCCAGCGTACAGGAAAATAATTACTGCCAAAACAACAGCAAAAACTTGTCAAATATAATTAACGAACTAAGCTTAAAACTATGTTGGATGGGCATAGTTATGCCCAATGCGCATCAAGTTAAGCGATTGCCATAGCCGCAAACATTGAATCACCTTAGGGCGAGTACTTACCCGCGTATTTATTCAATATTGCTCGCGGGTAAGCACCCGCCCTACAAAAAATGCACTGCATGCTATTGGCTAATGATGCGTATGGGGAGGGAATAATTGATGCCCCCCAACGTATCACACGTACACCGAGGCCTATCATGACTCAGCCTGTTATCGGGATACCCTGCTGCCGCTGGTGGTTAAAAGACAGCCATTTTTTTCACCTTGCGGGTGAAAAATATATCCATGCTGCGTTGGCGGCCGGTGGTATCCCACTGCTGATTCCAGCCCTTGGCGACGCCAGCCAGATTGCGCAAATATTGACGACTCTTGATGGCCTGCTGCTGACCGGCAGCCAATCCAATATCGAGCCGCAGCACTACCACGGCAAGCTATTAGAAGGTGATTTTAACGACCCGCAAAGAGACGCCACCACCCTGCCGCTAATCCGTGCGGCGGTCGCTTTAAACATTCCCCTATTTGGAATTTGCCGAGGCGCACAAGAAATGAATGTGGCCTTTGGTGGCACGCTGGAGCAAGCCATCCACCAACAAACAGGCATGCTCGACCACCGCGAAAAAGACGGCAGCACCGATGAAATGTACGAGGAAGCACACGATATTCAGCTGATTGCAGGCGGCTTACTTGAGCAGCTCTACGGCCAGAGCACAGCCAGAGTGAACTCACTCCACCATCAAGGAGTGGCAAAACTCGCTGACAAGCTACAAGCCGAAGCCCTCGCCCCCGATGGCCTGATCGAAGCCTTCAGCGTAAAAAACACCGCCTTCGCACTCGGCGTGCAATGGCACCCAGAGTGGAAATTCCAAAACAACCCGCTATCGCTCGCCCTACTCGCAGGCTTTAGCACCGCCTGCAAAAAACGCCATTTGGCAAGGATGCTGAATCAATAGCGGGTGACTGGCAATGAAATAGTAAAACCCAAATCTTGAACCACAGAGGGCACAGAGAACACGGAGTTTCACGGAGAAAACCAAGTCTTAAATTAAGCTTTTTTAGGTTTTAAGTATTTTAAAACTCAGCAATTAGAATTCGCATCGCAGCTAGTGGCATAGGGCTTGAAAATCCCCTTGAAGCACGCCGAAGCGAGGAACAAGCGGGGCGGGGTTTCGGCGAGGATGTTTGAGCGAGCGCAGCGAGTGAGTCCCGCAGCCGCCGACTCGATTGTCCGCAGTGAGGGGTTTCGTGCTTCGTGGGGTCGCCTTCTTTGCTTACTTTCTTGGCGAAGCAAGAAAGTGAGGCCCACGCGGGGGACTCCCGCACCTAAACACCGTGCTGAAGGCACTAAAAATAACGGTTTTAGAGTTTTCTTGATGCAACACCCAACACAACAAAGCCACCACCATGCCTCAATCCACACACCTAACGCTTCAAAGCCTCCAGCCAGCCAGCACCACCATGTGGACGTTTGGGCTGGCGAAAATGGGCGTGCAATACACCAGAAATACCGCACAACCATTGCTCGTAAACATGATCGGCAAGCTGATGCAGGGCGGCTACCTTTTCATCCAGACGATGCAGAATCTGCGCCTCACTTTGCACCGAGCTTTGTCCTTGCCACTGCAGCAACACTTGCCTATCCTCGGCACACCACTGGCGAATACTTTGCGCCGTCACTTCCAGATGCGATTGCAAACCCAGATGCGGCCCCAGCGCAAAGCCCTTATTCATGCAGTAATAGCCAAACAGGGTGCGCTTAGCACCGCGTGGCACTTCAAAGGTATCGAAGTGCCAGTGAAACATATCCAGCTCCCGCTTCTCGCCCATCCATTGGCGCGACTCATCAAACTTGGTCACCAGCACTTTGCCCCAGCCGATCTGCGGCACCACATTACGACGTACCTGGCCCCCCAAGCTTTTGGATAGCAGCTGCCCGCCAAAGCAATGGCCAAGAATGGGGCGCTCCAGCCTTAATGCATCTTTAAGCAAAGCCTCCTCTCTTTGAATCCAGGCCAAGCCATCATTAACACCCGCATTCGAGCCCAAAACCACTACACCGCTAAATTCGGCAGCGCAACGAGGAGGTGTATCCCCCGCATCAATGGCAAAAACACGATAGGGAATAGCGTGCTTTTCTAAAAAAGACTGTAAATAACCTGGCCCTTGAATGGCTTCATGACGACAGATTGCAATGGGTTTCACGACTGATTTCCAAAGGAGTAATCGACACCTCAAGCCTAAGCAATCCAAAGATAAGAAACTGTAAAAACACGCACGGCCTGCATCAATTTTCTATAAAAATGCCCCCTTCAAACACGGAGTCAACCATGAGCGTCATCAGCGACTGGCTGCGAGAACGTCGAATCACTGAAGTTGAATGCGTTACGCCCGATTTCACTGGCATTGCCCGCGGCAAAATCGTGCCCAAAGAAAAATTCAGCGAAGACGAAGGCATGCGCCTGCCCGTTACCGTACTGGTGCAAACCGTGACCGGTGAATACGCCGAACACATCACCCCCATCACCGATCCCGATATGCTGTTGATTCCAGACCCCAACACCATACGCATCATTCCATGGGCCAAAGACCCCGTTGCGCAAGTGATTCACGATTGCTTTCATTTTGACGGCACGCCGGTTGAGCTGTCCCCTCGCTATGTGCTGCGCCGAGTGCTGAAGCTCTATGAAGACCGGGGCTGGAAGCCGGTCGTTGCGCCTGAAATGGAGTTTTATCTGGTTGATATCAACCGTGATCCGGATCTGCCCTTACAACCGCCCGTGGGACGCACCGGCCGCCCGGAAACCGGCCGCAAAGCCTATTCCGTCGATGCAGTAAATGAATATGACGACCTGTTCGAAGACGTTTACGACTATTGCGATGCACAAGGTCTGCAGATAGATACGCTGATCCACGAAATTGGCGCCTGCCAGATGGAAATCAATTTTTTGCACGGCGATGCACTGGAGCTGGCCGATCAGGTGTTTCTGTTTAAACGCACGGTGCGGGAAGCGGCCATCCGCCACAATATGTACGCCACCTTTATGGCCAAGCCAATGGAAAACGAGCCAGGCTCGGCCATGCACATTCATATGAGCGTAGTGGATGAAGTCAGCGGCCAGAATGTGTTTTCGAATGTGGACGGCACGCCCAGCGAGGTGTTTTATCAATCGGTAGCGGGCATGCAAAAATACTTCCCGCAAGTGATCGCGCTATTCGCCCCCTTTGTAAACAGCTACCGCCGCCTGACCCGCTACTACGCCGCGCCCATCAATGTGCAATGGGGTTTTGATAACCGCACCTGCGGCATACGCGTGCCGCACTCCGACCCCGTGGCCCGCCGCATAGAAAACCGCCTACCCGGCGTCGATTGCAACCCCTACCTCGCCCTCGCCGCCACACTGGCCTGCGCCTATTTAGGCATAGAAGAGCAGCTTACCCCCAGCGAGCCCCTCACCGGCGACGCCTACACCCTGCCCTTCGCCTTCCCCAGAGGTCTGGATGCCGCCACGCAAATCCTAAGCGACTGCAAACCCATAGCCGCCGTCTTGGGTGAGCCATTTATCAAAGCCTATTGCGCAGTAAAAGAAGCCGAATACGTGGAATACGCAAGAGTCATCAGCCCATGGGAAAGAAAGCATTTGCTGCTGCATGTTTGATGTTGCACAACCAAAATCTTGAACCACGGAGGGCACAGAGAACACGGAGTTTCACGGAGGAAACCCTTTTTGAGTTAAGCCATTTTTTTGAGTTTTTGAGTATTTTCAAGCTCAACAATCTAAATTTTTATCGCTATTCATGGCACAGGGCTTAAATCACCCCTTGAAGCACGCCGAAGCGAGGAATAAGCGGATCGGGGTTTCGGAAAAGGGGTAGCGAGGCAGCGAGCGAGCAGCCTTTTTCGCCGAGCCGATTATCCGCAGTGAGGGGCCTTCGTGTTTCGTGGGGCGGCCTTCTTTGCTTCCTTTCTTGGCCGTTCAAGAAAGGGAGTCCCCCGCGGGGATGCCGCACCTAAATTAACGTGCCGAAGGCACTAAAAAAGATCTTTTTGACTTTGCTTAACGCACGCACATGGGCACAGACCCCGCAACAAGGAGGCACTCGATGAATCCGAATCCCATCAGCCAAGGCCACTCCAGCCCTAGCCGCAGCACCGCCGAATACCAAGCGCTGGATGCTGCCCACCATATCCATCCCTTCTCGGATACCGCCGCGCTGAATGCCCATGGCTCACGCGTGATTACCCATGCCGAGGGGATTTATTTATATGATTCTGACGGGAATAAAATTTTTGACGCCATGAGCGGACTTTGGTGCGTCAATATCGGCTATGGCAGGCAGGAGCTGGCCGAAGCGGCTTACCAGCAAATGCTGCAACTGCCCTTCTACAACACCTTTTTTAAAACCACCCACCCGCCGGTGATCGAGCTATCCAGCCTCTTGGCGCAAGTCGCCCCCGAAGGCTTTAATCATGTTTTTTATACCAATTCTGGCTCGGAAGGGAACGACACCATTATTCGCATGGTGCGCCACTACTGGGCCACACTCGGCCAGCCGCAAAAGAAAACCATCATCGCCCGCGAAAACGGCTATCACGGCTCCACCATCGGCGGGGCCAGCTTGGGCGGCATGCACTATATGCACGAGCAAGGCGATCTACCCATCCCCGGCATTGCCCATATCGAACAACCCTACTGGTATGCCAATGGCGGCGAGCTTAGCCCCAAGGAATACGGCCTGAAAGCCGCAAGGGCGCTAGAGCAAAAGATTCTGGAGCTGGGCGTTGAAAACGTCGCCGCCTTTATTGGCGAGCCGGTGCAAGGCGCGGGTGGGATTATTATTCCGCCCTCCACCTACTGGCCAGAAATCCAGCGCATTTGCGATCATTACGGCATCTTACTCATCGCCGACGAAGTGATCTGCGGCTTTGGCCGCACCGGCTCATGGTTTGGCAGCCAGCATTACGGCATACGCCCGCATCTAATGACCATCGCCAAAGGCTTAAGCTCCGGCTATATCCCAATTGGCGGCGTGTTAGTCCACGACACCGTGGCCAAAGTACTGATAGAGGGCGGCGATTTTAACCACGGCTTTACCTATTCCGGCCACCCCGTCGCCTGCGCTGTGGCAGCCACCAATATCCGCATCCTGCTGAACGAGCGCATTATCGAGCGCATGAAGACCGACGTCGCCCCCTACGCCGCCCAGCTCTGGCACGACGCTTTCGATGATCACCCGCTGGTAGACGATGTACGCAGCCTAGGCTTTTTCTTTGCACTTACCCTCGTGGAAGACAAAGCCAGCCGCAAGCGTTTCGAGCACGGCAGCAGCATGGCCCTGCGCTGCCGAGATATCTGCCTGAAAAACCAGCTAGTCATGCGCGCCACCGGCGACAGCATGATCGCCGCCCCACCGCTGGTCATGACCCGTGCACAGGCGGAAGAATTTGTCAGGCTGGCAAAGCAGTGCATTGATGAATACGCGAGGGAGCTGGGGATAACAAAAGGTCTGTAGACACAGAGATAAATAAGAACACAGTGAAAACCAAGCCTGAGTTTGCCTCATTTAATCAGGCACAACTCAGGCAAGTTAAGAAAATGGCCAACTCATTTTAATCGTCATTCCCGAGTGCTTCTGTCGGGAATCCAGGGGCGCTGCTGGATCCCCGATAAATACATTCGGGGATGACGGGCATTTCAACATGGGGAATCAAAACCGACTAAATCCGAAACAACACTCATAAGCTCTAGTGTTTTTCTCTGTGTGCTCTGTGTCCTTACCGGCCTCTGTGTCTACAGAACTTTTTGCCCCTTTTTAACCGATTGCCCACAGGTGAATATATGGACTGGAATGATCGCCGCCTTGCCGCTACCCCTTGTGGTGTAGGCATTAGCACGCAGGTTTTTATTGCCAAGGCAAAGAATGCCGAGGTTTGGGACATCGATGGGCGGCGTTATATCGACTTTGCCGCTGGCATTGCGGTGCTTAATACTGGCCATTTGCACCCTAAAATCAAGGCTGCGGTGAGCGAGCAGTTGGATGCGTTTTCGCATAGCTGCTATCAGGTCATGCCTTATACCGGCTATGTGGCGCTGGCTGAAAAGCTGAACCAGCTCGCTCCCATCAGCGGCCCGTGCAAAAGCTTTTTCCTGACCACAGGCGCAGAAGCCGTAGAAAACGCCATCAAAATTGCCCGCGTCGCGACGGGGCGAGCTGGGGTGATCGCTTTTTCTGGTGGTTTTCATGGCAGAACGCTGATGGGCATGGCGCTCACCGGCAAGGTGGCCCCTTATAAAATCGGCTTCGGCCCCTTCCCCGCCGATGTTTACCACTCGCCTTTTCCATCTGGCGATATCAGCTGCAGCGCGGCACTGGCCAGCTTAAAAGCACTCTTTAAAAGCAGCGTAGACCCCAAGCGCATTGCCGCCATGATCATCGAACCCGTGCAAGGCGAAGGCGGCTTTTACCCTGTGCCGCGCGAGTTTATGCAGGGCTTGCGGCAGATTTGCGATGAGCACAGTATTTTGCTGATTGCCGACGAAATTCAAACCGGCTTTGCCCGCACCGGCAAATTATTTGCGATGGAGCATTTCGACGTTGAGCCCGATTTAATCACCGTGGCTAAATCCTTAGCTGGCGGCTTCCCGCTTTCTGGCGTGATTGGCAGGGCGGAACTCATGGATGCCGCAGCCCCCGGCGGCCTAGGCGGCACATACGGCGGCAGCCCAATCGGCATTGCCGCCGCGCTGGCGGTGCTGGAAATCATCGAAGAAGAGCAACTCTGCACCCGCGCCAATATCATCGGCAGCAAAATCAAAGCGCGATTGGAAGGATTAAAAGCCAGCACCCCGCAAATCCACGACATCCGCGGTCTTGGGGCCATGGTGGCGGTGGAGTTCACCGAAAACGGCCAACCCTCCGCCGAATTCACGGGAAGAGTTAGACATTCAGCGCAAAACTTAGGCTTGATCCTGCTCAGCTGCGGCATGTACGGTAACGTCATCCGCTTCCTCTGCCCGCTCACCATAGAAGACAGCGTGCTGGATGAAGCTTTGGGGATGCTTGAGATGGCGATCAAGAGTGCTTAAAAACGTCTGTGGACACAGAGATCCATGAGAACACAGAGCACACCGAGAAAACCCAAATCTTTAACCACGGAGGCCACAGAGAACACGGAGTTTCACGGAGGAAACAGTTTGACTTTTGAGTAATTTCAACCACAGCAAAGATGGATTTATATTGTGATTCCCCGCACTGGGCTTAAATCCCCCTTGAAGCACGCCGAAGCGAGGAATAAGCGGCTCGGGGTTTCGGAAAAGGGGTAGCGAGGCAGCGAGCGAGCAGCCTTTTTCGCCGAGCCGATTATCCGCAGTGAGGGGCCTTCGTGCTGGTCGGGGCGGCCTTCTTTGCTTACT
>JANYCY010000095.1 GCA_025360045.1 Janthinobacterium sp.
ACGAGTCTCAAGAGCGGCAATGTTATTGGTCGATAGAGCGGCAATTTGGCGAGTCGTCAGCACAGCCGCCTGAGCGGTCGTTAAGGCAACAACTTGATCCGAAGTTAAGCCACTCGCAACCGCAGCCGTACTCAAGGCCACCACTTGATCCGTCGTTAAATTCGCCACTTGAGCCGTGGTCATTGCATTGACTTGCGCAGTATTGAGCGCTGCAATACCGCTCGTTTTCAGCACCACTACATCACGCGTTTCAAGCGCTGCAATACTGGTGGTTGATAGGGCGGCGATTTGCGAAGAAGACAAGGTGGCGGCTTGATCTGTAGTCAGCGCAACCGTCTGATCACTGGTCAGCGCTCTAACTTGGCTGGTCGACATCGCTGCAACAGACGTTGTGGTCAACACGGCCACATCGCGGGTTTCAAGTGCTGCGATGTTCGTTGTAGAAAGTGCCGCTACTTGGCGAGAAGTCAGCTCAGTGGCTTGGGCGGTGGTAAGGGCAACAACCTGATCCGTCGTTAAGCCACTTAATGATGAGGTATTCAGGTTGACTACCTGATCTGTCGTTAAATTAGCGACCTGATCCGTGGTCAGCGCTCTGACTTGGGCGCTAGACAACACCGCCACACCCTGTGTACTGATCACGGCTAAATCACGTGTTTCAAGGGCTGCGATATTCGTTGTAGAAAGTGCCGCTACTTGGCGAGAAGTAAGCACAGCAGCCTGTGCCGTGCTTAAAGCAACAATTTGATCTGTGCTAAATCCACTCCCTACAACCGTAGTAGTCAGGGCAACAATCTGATCTGTGGTCAGATTATTAACCTGAGCAGTGGTCAGCGCTCTGGTTTGCGTGCTGGAGAGATTAGCAATGCCGGATGTACTCAGTACAACAAGATCACGTGTTTCAAGGGCCGCAATGTTGGTACTTGTCAGGGCCGCAATCTGGCGCGTGGTTAAGACTTGCGCCTGAGCCGTGGTTAACGCCACCACCTGATCGGTCGTTAAACCACGATTAATTTGCGATGTGGTCAGCACCACAATTTGGGCAGTTGTTAATGCCGCAAACTGGCTTGTGGAAAATTCCGCTATATCTGCGGTGGTAAAACCAGCGATTTGCTGGGTTGTCAGTGCAGCAACTTGTGCCGTCGACAGTGCAGTGATATAGCTCATTTTGTTCTTCCTGAAGAGTGACTACAAACCACAATTGCAGACATAAGCACCAGTAGATGCCCTGACTTTTTCGCAGAAGCTTACAAATAATTTTGTTTAC
Source organism: Janthinobacterium sp. (assembly GCA_025360045.1). Classification (GTDB taxonomy): domain Bacteria; phylum Pseudomonadota; class Gammaproteobacteria; order Burkholderiales; family Chitinibacteraceae; genus Iodobacter. The sequence continues at coordinate 1,268 of JANYCY010000095.1, forward strand.
TTATTTAAAATAATGTGATTTTTATTTAAATAAGCATCAAAAAGCACCATGAATCACATCTATCGACAAAGATATGGGTAACTTTAGCACAATTAAATGCTTATTTTCTTACATAATTTTATCGACAAAAAAACCACGAACCCCCGCTATGCTTATGATTCTGCACCAAAAATCACCAATAACTCAACAAAGCAGCCATAACAAACAGATCAATGGTTTGGCATGTGAATAAAATCACTGCAAACCACCTTAAAACCCAATTAATTACAAAAAATTACACCACAGTAAGATTGTAAATTTTCTTTTGATCGCAAAATCACGCAAAGCAGCATCAGGATTAACCGCATAAGCGTGACTAACAACAGAGAGTAGTGGCGCATCATTTTTTGAATCGCTATAGCCACTACTGTCTGCCAAACTTTCCCCTTCTTTTTGTAACCACGCTTGTAATCGCAGCACTTTACCCTGCTGATACGTCAACACGCCTTCGGTCTGCCCTGTATACAAACCTGCCTGACTCGCCAGCTCAATGGCAAGAAAATCAGCCACACCTAAAAAGCGCGCAATGGGGCCAACGATATGATCCCCGGTTGCAGAAATAATCAGCACCCTATCGCCTTGGGCATGATGCTTTGCAATGACCTGCCGCGCCTCTGCAAACACGATGGGGGCGATCATTTGCTCAATAAAATCCGCCACCCATTGCCCCACCTCATCAATGGAACACCCCTTTAAAGCTTGCAGCGTAAAAGACATATAGTCTTCCATTTGCAAAAGGCCCTGATGGTAGGCCTGCATCAGCTCCGCTTCTTTGGCCAGCATGCTGGCGTCAGCAAGGCCGTGATTCACTAGAAACTGTAAAAACAGACTGGCGCTATCGCCATTAATTAATGTGTCGTCTAAATCAAAAATTGCTAATGCCATGTGTATCCTTGCTCCACTATTAAGTGGCTTGGGGTGGTGGGTGGGGGTAAGTGCTCTTATATAAATAATCCTGCATTTCAAACAATAGGTTTTCATAGGGTGTGTAACGACAAAGTCGTTGCGCACCAAGGGCGGTGCGCAAGAAAAGCACTTGCACACCCTATAAAGATCACGCGCTTTTGCATTAGAAATGCCTGATAACTTATGCCGAGCTACTTACCTAGCTGGCGTACTGCGCTTTTACTTGTGACCCAAAATGCTCACAAGTGAAAGCTTCGAGTACGCCCTACATCGTTATTACATGCCGCATAAAATACTCAGGCTTTATCAGACTTACCGGCGGCAGCAGCCAAGCCTGCTAGCTTGCAATCCACTCGCCAAGCGGGCTTGCCTTGATCTTCGGCATTTTCTTTACGGCGAATGGCATTTCTGACCATATTGGCCCCTAGCCAGCGGATTGGCTCTGGCGGGAAAAAGCCCCTAGGGCCAGTGACCAGCGGGCTACGCGTCCATTCATTGTCGATATCCAGCACCAGCGACGACAATATTTGCCCGCCAAAATAAGTTGGCCCCACGCCATTGCCCGAATAGCCAAAGCCATAAAAAATACGTGGATGCTGATTAAGCCTACCGAAGAAAGGAATGCCTGTTACCGATCGATCAGAAGGGCCATTCCATGAGGCAGCAATCGCCACATCTTGCAGGGCAGGAAAAAATCGTTTCAAAGTATCCGTAAGCGACTGCTGATAAGCACTTGGCTGATCAAAAGCGGCCAGCATCCGATTGCCATAAGCAAAGGTATTACCGCCCTTGCCCAGCATTAATCGCCCATCGACAGTACTGCGATAGTAATTCACAAAAATCCGCGAATCGCACACCGCCACGCCTCGATTAAGGCCAGTGCGCTGCAATAAGTCAGCACAAGGCTCGGTGATAATCATGTCGGACGAAACCACGGCAATGCTGCGCGATAGCGCTGGGAACATCGTTGCCATCGAGGCATTTAGCGCCAGCACCACGCTGCCCGCGCTGATTCTGCCATGCGTTGTGACCACCACCGGCTTGGCGCTTTCGATCAGCCGCTCCATAGCCGTGGCTTCAAAAATCTGCACGCCCATTGCCCTTGCCACTCGCGCCAAGCCCCGCACCAGCAAGCCCGGCTGCACGCTGCCACCCACAGGTGAAAAAGCACCTGCGATATGCAGATCCGAACCCGCCATCAGTTTCACTTCATGCTCGGGCAAACCAAGCCAAGTTGAAGCCTGATGCCGCGCCAGCTCCTTCATCACGCCATCCATACTGCCCAGCTGAGCGGTATTAGTGGCGGTATAGAGCGTGCCATCGATGCGCACTTCGGCATCGATCTGATGATCGCGGCAAAATTGTGCAATCTGATAAACCGCATCTTCCGATGCTTTGATAATACGCAGCGCTTCTGCCTCACCAAACAACCTTTTCAGCGTTAAAAACTTAGTCGCCAAGGTCAATAGACAGCCGCCATTACGGCCCGATGCACCGCTACCACAAAGATCTTTTTCGATGATGACTACGCTTAATTCCGGCTTAGCCATTTTGATCGAAATCGCCGTCCATAAGCCGGTATACCCCCCACCCACAATGCACACATCGGCCTGTAAATCCTGCTTGAGCGGCACTGCAGCTGGCGGGTTTTCTTTAATTAAGGCCTGCTCAAACCACCAAGGGCGAAATTCACTCATTAGAGCCTTCCCAATAGATAAAACATCAAACTCAGCGCGTCCTTTGAGGGGAGCTAAGTCTTGAACCACAGAGTAAAACGAGGGCACAGAGTGCCACAGAGAAAACCGTTAAGCGTTTATCAAAAAATAGCTTTCCTCTGTGAAACTCTGTGCGCTCTGTGTCCTCTGTGGTTCAAGATTTAACTCAATCAAACATCACCCAACAAAATCAAGGACGCTCAGACCGAGCCATGCGCGCTTCAATATCGGCCAGCACCGGCAACAGGTCCGCAATACTGTCGATCACATAATGCGCCCCCGCCCGTGACAATTTATCGACCGCCACGGTACGTTTTTTAACTTGCTCGGTGGAGCTTAAATCGGCCCATTCTGCGGCAGTTAAGCCCACTTCATTGCCGGTCACCGATAGCCCTACCGTCCACATACCGGCATTTAGGCCCTCATCAATGCCTACGGCGGTGTCATCGACTTTGACGCAGGCGGCCACATCGCTTACGGCCAGCTCGATTACATTTTGCAAAGCCATCCACGGCCCCGGGCGCGCACCTGCTTTTAGATCATCGGCAGCCACCACGCAATCTGGCGCATAGCCGCGCTCGCGGGCAATCGGCAGCAAGGCGTTCATCACTTGGCGTGGGTAGCCGGTGCAACTGCCAATCTTGATACCCTTGGCACGCAGCGCGGCCATCACATCGAGCGCACCGTTAATCGGCAAGGAATACTGACCCACCTTGGCAATTTGCAAAGGCATAAACGCCGCGTAAAGCGCATCCACATCAGCATCTGTCATGCTGCGATCAAACTTCGCCTGCCAGCGTGCGGCCACCGTCGGCAACTGGCCCAGCGCCTTGATATGATCCCACTTCGCCATCCCCATCGGCACGCGAGCCTCGGCAAGGGAAACCTCAATGCCAAAGCCCGAAAAAGCCTCGATCAACACCTGTGTCGGCGCAAAAGAGCCAAAATCCAGCACAGTGCCAGCCCAGTCAAAAATAACAGCCTGAATCGGGCCAAGATAAGCGCGGGTGTAACGATAGTTCATGGTTATTCCTTGATTAATGAATTGTTGATGTGTTGAAAAACCCAAGTCTCGAACCACGGAGGACACAGAGAACACAGAGGTTCACGGAGAAAAACTATTTTTAGCTGAGCTATTTATGGGGTTTGAGTAGCTTCAACCGCAGTAAAATTGATCTATATCGCGACTCCCTGCACAGGGCTTAAATCCCCCCTTGAAGCCGCGACACGAGGAATAAGCGGCTCGGGGTTTCGGAAAAGGGGTAGCGGGCTTGCTCCCGAGCAGCCTTTTTCGCCGAGCCGATTATCCGCAGTGAGGGGCCTTCGTGCTTTTGGGGTTGCGGTTTTGCTTACTTTCTTGGCCGTTCAAGAAAGTGAGTCCCCGCGGGGATCCCGCACCAAAATCAGCGTGCCAAAGGCACATAAAAAAACGACTCCCGCGTACACCTAAGCCCACCCCAGCTCCGCCAGTACCTCGGCAATCGCCGCAATAGCTTGCTGGATTTCTGCCTGATCGATTGCCCCAATGCAGCCCACGCGGAAGGTTTCTACTTCAGTGAGTTTGCCGGGATAGAGCAAAAAGCCCCGAGCACGAACGGCTTGGTAGAAGCGCTGAAAGTCGTACTCAGGGTGATTCGGCGCAAAAAAGGTATAGATAATTGGCGCTTGTAAATCAGCGGGTAAAAAGGATTGCAGACCTAGCTTTTTCATTCCAGCCAACAGTGCATCGCCATTGGCCTGATAGCGAGCCAAGCGTGCAGGCTGGCCGCCTTCTGCCCAATATTGATCGAGCGCTACCCTGAATGCCGCCACCACATGCGTCGGCGGGGTAAAGCGCCATTGGCCGGTTTTTTGCATATATTCAAACTGATCGCATAAATCCAGCGATAGCGATGGGCTTTGCCCTTGCACCAAGGCTGCTTGCTTCACAAGCACAAAGCCCATGCCCGGCACGCCTTCTAGGCATTTATTGGCCGAAGAAATCACCGCATCCACCGGCAAACCATCGACTGGCAGCGCGCCAAAGGCCGACATCGAATCCAAAATCAAGGCTCGCCCAGCGGCCTGCACCACGGCGGCCACTTCTGTCACTGGATTGAGTAGGCCGGTGGCCGTTTCGCAATGAATCATGCCCACATGCGAAATCGCCGGATTGGCCGCCAGCGCCTCGCCAACAGCAGCGGCGCTAACTGGCGAGCCATCGCTCACTGCCAGCACGCTGACCTTAAGCCCCATTACGGCAGCGATTTTGGCCATTCTTTGCCCGTAAGCACCGTTCACCAATACCAGTATTTCGCGATCTTTGGGCACCAAGCTACCAATGGCCGCCTCCACCGCAAAGGTGCCCGATCCTTGCAAAGGCACGCAAACATAGCCGTCCCCCAGATTGGCAATGCGCAGTAAATCGGCGCACACACTGGCTGTTAGCGCATTAAATTTAGCATCCCAAGAACCCCAATCGACCAGCATGGCGGCTTTAGTTGCTAGCGAGGTGGTCAAAGGGCCAGGGGTGAGTAAAATCGGTTCACGCATGATGACTCCAATCGTCTAGATGAATTTTTTGATACAAAAAAATGGCCGAGGCCTTAATAAGTCATTTCATAGCGTGGCAACGACGCTTCAGCTAGCCTTGATAGAGCGCTAAACCTTGAACCACAGAGTAAAACGAGGACACAGAGCACACAGAGAAAACCATCAAACCCTTCGTTTCCTCTGTGGAACTCTGTGTTCTCTGTGTTCTCTGTGGTTCAAGATTTAGCTCCCTTAGCTTTAAATAGAAGCATCGTTATAACTAAAAACACTTTATCGTGCCAACCTACCTTCTCCAAGCTTGCAAACGCCTACCCAATAGGGCCGAAGCGATGGCGAAGAGCAGGCACACCAAGGCCGAGGTCATGACGATCAAAGTCGCCATTGCAGCCGCAGCGGCGGTGTCGCCTGCGTCGTCCATATTCAGTACCGCCAAGGAAGAGAGCACGGTGTCTGGCGTGTAGAGGAAAATCACGGCGGAGACGGTGGTCATGGCGGAGACAAAATAATAACGGGCGATATCTAAAATTGCGGGCAGGCAAACCGGTACAGTCACGCGGCTAAAGGTGGTCCAAAACGGTACTTTCAGCGAAGCGGCGACGGCTTCAAATTCTGCGTCCATCTGCTTGAGCGCAGTGGTGGCAGTGAGGTGTGCCGTGGTATAAAAATGCGTGACGGTGCAGAGCACCAAAATACCCATCGTGCCGTACAGGCTGTGCATCGGGTTTTGCGGGTGATTAAAAAAGAACACATAGCCCAAGCCCAGCACCAAACCCGGCACAGCCATCGGCAACATCGCTAAGATGCGCAAGATGGCTTGGGCCAGCGGCGCTACTTTTAGCTTTTCATTTAAATACGCGCCGATAAACACCAACAACACGCCACAGATCGCCGTCCAAAACGCAAGCTTTAGGCTATTAAAATAAGCCAGCCAACCACCGCCATCCATTTGCTCAAAATCAAAATGCGCCAGTGTCAGGCTCAAGTTATACGGCCAGAGCGTGATTAAAGACGCCGCCACAGCCACGCCCAGCATCACGATCAACCACATAGAAATCGTGCTGCAACACAGAAATGCGGCGGCATCTCTGAGCGCAGAAGGCTTGGCCACTAAAGGCTGGGCACGGGCAGTGAGCAGCGCTTTCTGCTTTTTTTGCACAAAGTAATCAACCACAAACGACAGCAAAGCCGGAAAAAGCAGCAAAAGCCCAATCACCGCGCCCTTAGGGAAATTCTGCTGACCAATCACCTGCTTATACGCCTCTACCGCCAACACATTAAACTGCCCGCCGATTAGCTTTGGCACGCCAAAATCGGTCATCACCAGCGTAAACACCACAAACGCCGCCGAGATCAGGCCATAGCGCACCGCAGGCAAAGTCACGGTAAACCATTGCCGCAGCCGCCCTGCCCCCAGCGAAGTCGCTGCCTCATACAGCCGCGCATCGGCAATCGCCAGCGCGGTGAGCAAAATCATCAGCGCGTGCGGAAAGGTATAAAACACCTCGCCCAGCACAATCCCCAGCGGGCCATAAATGCTGACGCCCAGCGGCAGCCAGCTTTTAATCAGGCCTTGATTGCCAAATAAATAAACCAGCGAAATCCCCGGCAAAAGGGAAGGTGCTAAGAGCGGAATTAAGGCCAGATAGCGAAATACCGCCTTGCCCGGCATGGCGCTACGGCTAAGCGCTGCGGCAAAAACATAGGCCAGCGGCAACACAATCGCCGTAGTCAGCGCCGACACCCATAGGCTATTGCCCACCGCAGACCAAAAGCCCGCCACATTAGTAATTTCAATAAAATTGCTTAAACCAGTGAATTCGCCGCTTTGTGCGAGTAAAGACTTACCCAGAATCGCCAGCAGCGGGCCCGCCACGCCGATCAGCAAAAAGGCCGCAATCAGATAGCTGATACTGCCCGCCATTCTTTCCCGAATATCGAGCTTTAAAATGAGACCTTGGCTCATATTGAATTCCCACTACAAAGCGTCGTCATTCCCGCGGGTCTTTGGCGGGGATCCAGCACTGCTGCTGGATCCCCGATAAAACCACTCGGGGATGACGCTTGTATTTGATAAGCCCAACATATTTCTAGCCACATCCTAAGGTCCGCACTCATGCCGCATCCTTGCTACAAAAAACCCGCAACTGATCGTGTGGCAAGGAAACAGGAATGCGCTGCGTTAAGGAGGGCTGATAGAGGGCGAGCTGATCACGACTCAAATCGACCATTAAATCGACATTCCACACCGGCACATGCAGGCTAATGCGGTAAAAGCTGCCTAATAGCTCCATTTTGCTGACATCTGCCAGCGCGGTATTCGGCTCCCTCAAGAGAGCCACATCCCAAGTTGCGTGCAGGCGGACCGCTTCTGGGCGGATAAAGAGTTCCACCTCCTGTCCCAGCGGCAAAGGTGGCAGATGCAGGGCGTAAAGCTCGACATCGGCGACGCTCAGGCATTGATTGCCGGTCACGCGGGCCTTAATCCAATTCGATTTGCCAACAAATTCGGCCACAAAACGGCTTTGCGGATGGCTGTAGATTTCTTCAGGCGTGCCGACTTGCTCGATCACGCCGTGGTTCATCACCACAATCCGATCGGCCATCGTCAGCGCCTCATCCTGATCGTGCGTCACTAAAATCGTGGTAATGCCTAGGCGTTGCTGTAAGTTGCGAATTTCGCGGCGCAAGTGTTCGCGCACGCGGGCATCCAGCGCAGACAGCGGCTCGTCTAATAATAAAAGCCCAGGGGACGTGGCCAAGGCGCGAGCCAAAGCCACCCGCTGCTGCTGGCCGCCGGATAACTGAGCGGGGTATTTGTCTTCGATACCGGCAAGGCCGATCAGCTCAAGCAAGCTGGTAACGCGCGCGGCCTTATCGCTACTGCGCCCTTTCAAGCCGTAAGCAATATTATCTGCCACATTTAAATTAGGGAATAAAGCGTAAGACTGAAACACAATGCCGTAATCACGCTTGGCGGCAGGCAGACGGGTGATGTCTTTGCCCTCAACCGTGATTGCGCCCGCATCGGCAAACTCCAGCCCCGCAATCATGCGCAGCAAGGTGGTTTTACCGCAGCCAGATGGCCCAAGCAGGCAAAGCAGCTCGCCTTTTTTAACATTCAGCGAGATTTGCTTTAAAGCCACAAAAGCACCAAAGCGCTTCGCTAGGCCTTCTATTGATAAATAATCTGCGCTGGCGACGAGGGGCAATTCAATATTTCTATTCATTAATCAGGCCTGAAGCGGTAAACGTTTTGAAACATTAATCTTGAAACGTCAAAAACCGGCCTACCTTAAAAGGTAAGCCGGTCTATGCAGCGTTGTTTATTTCTTTGCCTCAGACTTAGCGTCGTAACGACGTGTCCATTCGGCCAGAATTTTGTCGCGGTTTTGAGCGGACCAACGCAGGTCTTGCTTGATCAGCAATTGCTCGTAGTTAGCAGGGATATGCGCATTAGGTTTGGCCACGCCAGGGTAGGCCACCACGGCGAAGTTCTTTTCGTACAGCTCATTTGCGCTTTTTGATGCAGACCAATCCGCCAGCTTTTTAGCCGCATCTAGGTTCTTAGTGCCCTTCATGATGGCCGTGGCTTCTACATCCCAGCCTAAGCCTTCCTTAGGGAATACCAGATCAATCGGCGCGCCGCCTTCTTTTAGCTTGGCTGCACGGTATTCAAAGGAAATACCAATCGGAAACTCGCCTGCAGCGGCTTGTTTGCAAGGCTTGGAGCCGGAGTGCGTGTACTGCGCCATGTTTTCGTGCAGCTTATCCATAAAGGCCCAGCCGTCTTTTTCGCCGCCAAACACTTTCAGCCAAGCAGTGACATCAAAATAACCTGTGCCGCTGGATGCCGGATTAGGCATCACAATTTTGCCCTTGTATTCAGGCTTGGTCAGATCGCGCCAGCTTTCTGGTTTTTTTAGGCCCAGCTTGGCCGCTTCTACCGTATTAAAACAAACCGTCGCCCCCCAAACATCCATCCCTACCCATGCAGGCGGGTTAGCATCATCGACGTATTGCTTGGAAAGCTTATCTGCACCCTTGGCCGCGTAAGGCTGCAACATGCCTTCTTTTTCCATCACCAGCAGGCTAGAAGCTGCCACGCCCAACACCACATCGGCTTGCGGGGCATTTTTTTCTGCCAACAATTTAGCCGTGATAATGCCGGTTGAATCCCGCACCCATTTCAGCTTAATGCCAGGGTTTTGTTCTTCAAATTGCGCTTGATAAGGCTTGAGCTGATCCGCTTCAAGCGCGGTATACACAGTCAGAGAAGTCTCAGCAAAAGCGTGTCCGGCAAGTAGCGCGGAGAGCAATACAGCAATACGTGTCATTCTTCTATCCTTTCACGATCGGTAAATTAGCAAGGGAGCGTGGAGGATTGTAGGAAAGCTACATTACATAGGCGTGACGTCTAGACGAATATTGTGTGACGATTTTTTCTGGGGGGAGGAGGAAGTGCTAGGAGAGCTACACCTTAAACCACAGAGAACCCAGAGAGCGCAGAGTTTCACAGAGGAAAGCCAAAGATTGCTTGTGGCACTCTGTGTCCTCTTTTTACTCTGTGGTTCAAGGTGTAGCTCACTGACAAACTGAAGCATCTTTTAAAATCAAATCGCATAAACCCGCACTACAAAAACACTTACAAGAACGGCGTTGCCAGCAAAGGCCTAGTTAAATCAGACAAAGCCAGCCGCTGCCGCCCTGCTTCATCAAAATTCTCGGGCAACAGCCATTGAGTAAATGCCTGCTCAAGCGCTGGCCATTCCTTATCCAGCACCGAAAACCACGCCGTATCACGATTACGACCTCTGTTCACGGTGGCCTGGCGAAACACGCCTTCAAAGCTAAAGCCCAAACGCTGTGCGGCCTTGCGCGAAGGCAGATTCAGCGCATTACACTTCCATTCATAACGCCGATAGCCCAGCTCAAACGCATTTTTCATCATCAACACCATCGCCGCCGTAGCGAGGCGAGTGCCTTGCAATGCAGGAGAGAAATGCAGCCAACCCACTTCAATGGCAGCCGCCGCCGGATCAATCCGCAAATAAGATGCCAACCCCAAGGCCTTGCCACTGGCCTCGTCCACAATGGCGTAAAACTGCGGATCAACCCCGCTACTTACCCTGTCCAGCCAAGCATTAAAAGCCTGCACATCTGCAAAAGGCCCAGAGGTTAAATAAGTCCATATCCGGCCATCATCCGCCGAAAAAGCCTGCCATAAATCATCGCCATGCCTCTCCAAAGACAAAGGCTCCACGCGGCAGCCCCAGCCATTAAGTAGCTTGGCAGGAGGAAAAACAGGTGCAAGCCAATCTTGCAGCGGCAAACCAACAGGCTGGCCGAATTGGTTTAGTTCGTAGTCCATAAAAGCTCCTCAAATTAAATAACTGATGTTGCGTAACTAAAACCCAAGTCTTGAAATACTTCGGCCCCAGAGAACACGGAGTTTCGCGGAGAAAACCATTTCGTAGTGAGGCAATTATTAGGTTTTAAGTCGTTTCAACCTCAGAAAAATGGATCTATATCGCGACTCCCTGCACGGGGCTTAAATCTCCCCTTGAAACACGCCGGAGCGAGGAACAAGCGGGGCGGGGGATCGCTTGGGAGCGAGGAACGAGCCAATCCCGCCCGCCGCCGACCCGATTGTCCGCAGCGCAGGGGCCTTCGTGTTTCGTGGGGCGGCCTTCTTTGGCTTCGTTTCTTGGCCGCACAAGAAAGGAAGGTCCAGCGGGACGCCCGCACCTAAACCAACGTGCCGAAGGCACTAAAAAGGTCTTTTGATTTTGGTCTTTTTGGTTTCCCTCTGCACACATTAAGCCCCCCTCAACAATCACACTCAATACTCCCGCCCACCAACACCCCCGCCTCTTTTCCAACCGCAATCGGATGCCCATCCCGCTGCCAAAAATCCAAACCACCCACCAGCTCTTTTACGGTAAAACCAAGCTTGGCAAGCTTATAGCTGCCCCATGTCGAGCCATTGCAGCCTATGCCATCGCAATAACACGCATAAACCTTGCTGCGATCAAGCTGCACCGTGCTTGCTTCGTCCATTAAGCGATGCGGAAACGAGATGGCACCTGGGATATGGCCACGCTCATAGGCATCGCTGCTACGGGTGTCGAGCGCGATAATTTCTGGGTGCTGTGCATAAAGATCGCTGGCTAAATCGGCCGCATCGGTATGAAAACGTAGTTTGTCTGCCAAATACGCTGCGGACTCAGCTGGGCTGGCTAAGCCGCTACTTTTAACTGCAGATTGATCGCTCATTACACTCTCCGAATTAATTGTTCACAGCGCTAATTTAAAGGTAAATTGGCCTGCTGCTACCTACCAATTTTACAAAAATGAGCAAACCACTTTCAGCCCCCGTCTGGCCGACCCTTTTTGCTGCAAGCGCCACTATCGGCATGGGGATTCAAGCACAGCTGATCCACACCCTGCGTAAAGCCTTGCTGGCTGGGCGATTGCCTCAGGGTAGCCGCTTGCCTGCCAGCCGGATGCTTGCCAAAGATTTAGCGATTTCTCGCAGCAGCGTAGAGAGCGCTTATGCGCAGTTAGAGGCCGAAGGCTATCTAGAACGGCGAGCGGGATCAGGGAGTTTTGTGGCTTTTACGCCGCAGCTACGCTTGGCAAAAAAAGCAGCCAGCGCCATGGCGCAACTCTCACTGAGGGGACAAGGGATTGTGGATGCTGGCGGCTGCCGAGATAGCACGCTGGCTAGCCTCGCTTTTAACGCAGGCCAGCCCGACGCTCGTGCTTTTCCGCATGCTTTGTGGCAAAAGCTGATGCAACAGCGTTGGAGTAAAAGTGGTGCAGCGCTCGCCAACTACGGCCCGGCACAGGGCTTGCCGGAGTTGCAATCGGCCATTGCGGGCTATTTGGCGCAAGCTCGTGGAGTGGATTGCCAGCCAGAGCAGATTCTGATTTTGAATAGCTCTCAGCAGGCTTTGCAAATGATTGCCCAGCTACTTATTGATCCGACAGACACCGTTTGGCTAGAAGACCCCGGCTATCTAGGCGCAAGAAACGCCATGCTGGCAGCAGGCGCCAAAATTGTGCCGGTGCCGGTCGATCAGGAAGGCTTTAACACCGACATCAGCCAAACACTGGCCGCGCCTCGGCTGATTTACACCACGCCATCACACCAGTATCCGCTCGGCATTGCCATGAGCTTGCCTCGGCGAATGGCAATGATTGCGCAAGCCGCAGCGCACAAGGCATGGATTATTGAAGATGATTACGATAGCGAATTTTATTATGACCAACGCCCGCTACCTGCGCTACAGGGCTTAGATCAGCAGGGGCGAGTGATTTACGTCGGCACCTTCAGCAAGGTCTTGTTTCCCTCCCTGCGCCTCGCCTATATCGTTTTGCCGCCCGCCTTAGTCCCTGCATTTACCACGGCAAGAATCGCTTTTGATGGGCATAGCGCGCAGTTTCTACAGGCCGTTACAGCTGACTTTATAGCGCAGGGCCACTTTGCCACGCATTTACGCCATATGCGCCTACTTTACCGCAGCCGCCGAGATTTACTACTGGAATGCCTACAGCCCATATCCGATGTAACCCAGCCCATCAACACGGCAGCGGGCTTGCAATTTGCATTGCAACTCCCCAAGGGCTTAGAAAAACCATGGACCATTCAGGGTACTGCAGCGGGGCTGGCGCTTAGGCCGCTTTCGGCTTTTTATCAAACAGAGGCAAGCATAGAAGGCTGGCTCATTGGCTATGCCTCATTAAACAATGAGCAGATTCGGGCAGCCAGCGCGGCGTTAATGAGCAGTTATTAAGCCTCGCCCTGACTATTAAACTGCTTCAGCTAAAAACCTAGGGTGCAAAATCTCGAACCACAGAGAACACAGAGTTTCACAGAGAAAAACCAAGGCGAACTTGATTTTCTCTGTGGCCCTCTGTGCCCTCCTTTTACTCTGTGGTTCAAGGTTTAGCTCCCTATCAAGGCGAGCAAAATATCTTGCTAATCAGGAGCTATTTGAAGCCTTGAATAAATGCGGCTTTTTTTACAAGGGCCTAAATCCCTTCTCACAAACTCTCATGAAAAATGCCGTATAGAATGGCTTCCTTCGGCCATGTTCGAGGGCGTAATGGGTAAATGCAGGTGGGAATCTGCTTTGCACCAAAGCGCAAAAGCCTGTGCGGGCATGGGTGCGGCAATTAAATAACCCTGAGCTTCATCGCAGCCCATCACGGCCAAAGCCTGCCATACCGCCTCGGTTTCTACCCCTTCAGCCACCACTGACAAGCCTAAAATATGCCCAAGCTCGATAATGGATCGCACAATCGATACATTTTCAAAACGCTCATTCATCGACATCACAAAACTTTGATCAATTTTTAATTCATGCACCGGCATTTTAGCTAAATAGGCAAAAGAAGAATAACCCGTACCAAAATCATCAATGGATAATTTCACGCCCACGGCACGCAAATATTCTAAATTGCGCATTAATTCCTTCGCATTTCTCATTACCCCTGTTTCGGTTATTTCAAGACATAAATTTTGCGGCGGTACATTGCACAACACTAATTCTTTTTCTAAAAAAGAAACAAAACTCGTGTCTTCTACATCGCTTACCCCCACATTCACCGAAATACACAGCACCAATCCATCTTCAATCCAAGCGGCAGCTTGCATTAATACATCGTGAACGACCCATTCGGTAATGGCCCTTAATTTGCCGGTTTGCTCAGCAAAAGGAATAAATACACTGGGAGCAATAAACCCCCGATCTGGATGCTGCCAACGCACAAGGGCTTCCGCCTCGCAAACCATTCCGTCAAGCATTTTTACTTTTGGCTGGTAATACACCAGCAAATGACCCTCTGCTAATGCGGTACGCAAATCGCCCATTAAGGTGAGCTGATTACGAGAATAAGCCTCTTGTTCTGGATCATAAAAAGCAAAACTTCGCCGAGCTAATTTGGCATCACAATGGGCCACTTCAGCATTTCTCAATAAAATATCCGCACTTAAACCATGCTCAGGAAATAAAGCCACACCCGATGTAGCACTAATATCTAATCGCTCTTTGCCAATAAATACCGGCTCCGCCATGCTCGCGTCAACCCGCTCTAATACTTTAAGCACATCATCACCTAATACTCGCTCTAGCAATAAAGCAAAAGTATTCCCCCCCAAACGAGCCACTTTTGTAACCGGGCACTGAAAATCATTTAAACGCCCAGCAATGCAACGCAAAACCTCATCACCATCTTGATAACCTAAATACTCATTAATAAAATGAAAGTCATTAATATTGAGAATTAACAAAGCAAATGCGCCTCTTTCAAGGAGTAAGTGCTCAGACATATAGTGTAAAAAACCCACTCGATTAGCCAGTCCAGATAATGAATCTACATAAGCTAATTCACGTAAAGACTGATCTCTAGCGGTCACTAGCTCACCCAGCGCATTAAACGCTCTTGCTATACTTCCCAACTCATCTTTACGCCCGGCCTGAATTCTCACTCCAAAATCACCCGTGGCCATTCTGCGTACAGCCCTAGAAAGCGTCGCCAATGGTGCAGAAAAATGATGGGCCACAATATAACAAACCACACATGCGGCAATAAAAAGAATTAATCCCATCCCTAATGCTTGCCATCTCGCTTTAGTCAGCGATTCATAAAGAAGGGCGCTATTAATATCTGCACCAATTAAATAATAAGAACCATCGGCAAGCGGTATAGGCAATAAATAAGAACGAGATTCCCCCCAGGCATCATTCACAATCACGGTACGGGGATGCCCATCTTTTAAAGACAGTAATGCGGGACTAGCGGGATCATCATTCAGCGCTTGATAACGCCCATAATTGGCTTTAGCAAGCACTGCAGGCGTAGCGCTATCAATCAAATAGGAAACCTTGTTATTCACCAATTTAAATGCATAGAGATCACGCAAGCCCGCGATCTGGCAATACCGCTCTAAGATATCCAGATGCTGCAGATACTCTTCGGGTGAAATCTCTTCCCCCGCCAATACACGAGCCAAAGAGTTGTTAGGCAAGATCATGGGAAAGGTTTGCACCGCAGCAGATAGGCGACTATCTGCATCGCGGCGCACCTCGTCGCACATGACCGACTGAAGCAGTAATGTAAAAATAATCATTAGCAATAGATTGAGCACCAACAGCACCAGTAAAATTTTTACTCGCGCACTATTTAGCTGACGAAATCGATGCTTTATAAATGGAGTAGCCATCTGGAACGACATGTTCAATCTTCCTTGTCATCCCAAATTGATAGCAGTCAGGTGCTAGCAAGGCAACGTCATTTTTCTACCCAAGTAGCCAAGCACCTTGTGTCAAGTTACCCCCGTCACTTACTGTCTTTAGCCTTAAACCGCAAGTTGTCGCTGCGGATTGCTGCAAATGCACATTAAACTGCATCAACTCATCCCGACGGAAAGCCATGACCTCAATCTCGCCATTAGTCGGCTGACTAGCCAGTAGCGCGTCTAAATTACCGCTGGTCACGCGTAAGCCATTCATTGCAATCAATAAATCGCCCGCAGATAGGCCAGATTTTTGCGCCGCACCGCCATCTAACACATGGCTTAGCTTTACAAAGCCCCCTTCATTACTTGTCTTTACCCCAAGGGTATTCGTGCTTGGCAAGGCCTTATCTAGCCAGCCGCCTTTATCTGCAGCGCTTACTGCGACACGCATCTGCCAATCCACGCCAAATGCTTCTAGTAAGTTTTGTAATGGCAAGGGCTCGGTAGAGCGCAGTGCTAAATCAAAAAAGGACTGTAAATCAAGGCCGCTGACTTCCGCTGCTACTCGCTCCCAATCATCCTCTGCAACGCCTTCGCCTTGAGTCGCAAAATCCTTGCCATAACGCCGCCACAATGCACGCATCACATCATCGAGCGACTTCTGCCCCGCCGTTTGCTGGCGGATCAATAAATCAAGGCACAGCGCCACCAAAGCCCCCTTGGTGTAATAACTCACCAAGCTATTAGGGCTATTTTCATCTTGGCGATAAAACTTCACCCAGGCATCAAAACTAGAATCTGCTAAAGATTGTTTAGTACGCCCATTACCTCTTTCTACGCCACTAATCGTTTGTGCTAATAAATCTAAATATTCTTGCTGACTAATTAAACCCGTGCGCACCAAGGTTAAATCATCGTAATAAGAGGTAATGCCTTCAAAAGCCCACAATAAACGCGTGTAATTCTCTTGCTTTAAATCATAAGGCGCATACGCCGCAGGCTTAATCCGCTTTACATTCCAGCTATGGAAATACTCGTGACTACAAAGGCCTAAAAATTGGCGATAGCCTGTTTTAATTTGTGTTTCATGCGCTAAAGGCAAATCATCGCGATTACACATTAATGCAGTGGATGAGCGATGCTCTAAGCCACCATAACCATCGCCCACTGCCATAGTCATAAATACATAGCGATCAAAAGGAGCAGGCTCGCCAAACAGCCGAATCTGGTATTCGCAAATTTGTTTTAAATCTTTTTTCAAACGCTTTAAATCTGCATTATGCCGACCGGCAATCACAATATCGTGCGGTATGCCGCAGGCTTTAAAGCTAATCTGGCTAAATTCACCCATTTCAACCGGATGATCAATCAACTCATCATAATTAGCCGCTTGATAAGCTCCAAACTGGCCCTGCTTAGCCGTAGATGTGCCCAGGGTTGTCGCCACTTGCCAATTTTTATATTCCTTACCTTCTGGTGCAATAATCTCTACCTTGCATGGCGAATTTTCTTGCCCTTGCACCGCCAAAAACACACTGGTGCCATTAAAAAAACCACGTGTTTGATCTAAATAAGCACCACGCACCGATAAATCCCAAGCATAAACACTGTAATGAATTTCTAAAGGGGCAGTCACCGCGACGGCATGCCAAGTGTTTTTATCAATCTTATCTAAAATAACGGCTTTGCCTGCCGATTCCGCCCGAATCTCTACAATATTTCGCGCAAATTCACGAATTAAATAACTACCTGGAATCCATGCAGGCAGCCAGACAAACTGCCCTGCAGGGTTAGGATTTTTAATAACAATAGAAACATTAAATAAATGTGCGTGCAAAGACGCTGGCGAAATTGTATAAGAAATAGTCATCATTAATCTTTAAACGAAAGTCGAGAAAAACAGCTATTTATTACTGCTGCACTATTTAAACAAGCTCATAAGTATTAGTTCTGATGCAATCCTATTTGATTACGCCCGGCATGTTTCGCTTGATAAAGTGCGGTATCGGCTGCATCAATAAGCTGGGCCGCATCCATATTATTTTTTAAAGCCGCAACCCCCGCACTAAATGTAACGTGGAATTGAATATCACCCGATGATTGAATTAAATCAGCAAAACGCTGGCGCCAATCATCAAGCTTTTGAGCGGCGCGAATCAAGCTAGATCCCGAAAAAACCACGGCAAATTCTTCACCGCCATAGCGTCCTACTGAGCCATCGCCATTAATCGATTGCTGTAATAAGCGCGCTAAATTTTTAATCACTTGGTCCCCAATTGCATGACCATAATTATCATTTATTTTTTTGAAATGATCGATATCTATCATGGCAAAAGATAAAGAGAGCGTTTCTTTTTTAGCCCGTAATACTTCACGCTCAAGTAATTCAATAATATGCGTATGGTTTAATAAAGCGGTGAGGCTATCACAACTCATTCTGCGGCGTAATAAACGATAGCGCTCACAGGTCATTGCAACGGAAGCAACTAATTCCTCCGGCGGCATGTTTTTAACCCAAAAATCATCCCCCCCCATACTCCGAGCCATTAATTGCTTATTGCGATTTGTTTCTGTCGACAAAAAGACAATAGGCACACTATCAAATTGTGTTTTCTGGCGAATCACTTTAGCAATTTCATCCCCCGAGCATTGCGGCATATAGACATCCATCAATACAATATCAGGCGAAAATCGCTCAAGGGGAACAAAAACATCGAGCGGATTTTTTAACACCTGCACTTGCATGCCCGCTTGAATTAAAATATCAGCGCTTAATTTTCCCATCATTTCTGAATCATCAACAATTAACACACGATAAGGTGTGCGCTGGCTTCTTTCGACCAAAACATCGAGCCGTTCAATTAGCTTTTGAATATTCAAAGGAAAATAAACAAAATCAGTGCTACCCATTTTCATTAAATGAATCTGCTGCGCCACACTTAATGACGAAGTGAGGTATAAAAGAGGGCCACGAGAGAGTTTATGCAATAAAGGAAGAATTTTCTCAGCGGGGCAATCCTCCAAGCCCGCCTCCCCTAGCAAAACAGCAAAAGGAGCCGTTGTATGCATCGCGGCCAATAAAGCACTTTGCTTAGAAAAAACAAAACATTCAAAACCAAAAAATGTTAATTGTCTGGATAATTCAGCCATCCCTTGGGTCTGGCTCACAGACAAATAAACGATTGGTTTTTTTTGATTTGAATTCATATTGGCCTAATTATCATACTTAATAAAGGTACGGCACCAAAGACCGCGTCGCAAGAATGATCTTTGCTGATTTTGTAATGACTTCTATTAGAATATCAGTCTTTACCCAAATTTCTAAAAATCCTATTCAATACTGTTATTTTTTCGCTCAAATTCATGGAGCTGTCGCCGCCATTTTTTACTTGGCCGCCCCTCTCCTGTTGGATGCTCAAATCTCGGGGCTAGCTGCTGCGCTTCACGCTGGCGCTCTCGCTTTAATACGCTATCGGCGCTTTCTTGATACAACAATCGCGCGGCCACGGCTGGGCCACGTTGCTCAGATAAAGCCAGCACACTGATTTCAAATTCACCCTGCTCGGTATGCACTCGCACTAGATCCGCTACTTTCAACAGCCGAGCAGGCTTGATGCGCTCTGTATTGATATGCACATGGCCCGCATCAATCGCGGCACTGGCTAAGGAGCGTGTTTTGAAAAATCGCGCAGCCCACAGCCATTTATCAATCCGAACGCTTTTTATCCCAGCCATTTTACGCTCCTGAAACAAAAACACCCCGCAGTAGCGGGGTGTTGTGTATCCCGAAAAACCGGAATAAAAGCTTAGTGTGTTTTTGCTTTAAAGTGACGACGACGATCTGTTTCGTTTAAGTAACGCTTACGAATACGGATGCTTGTTGGTGTGATTTCAACCAATTCATCATCATCAATAAACTCAACTGCTGATTCCAGCGTCATTTTGATCGCTGTTGTCAAACGAACGGCTTCATCCGTACCGGATGCGCGAACGTTGGTCAGTTGCTTACCCTTAACTGGGTTAACCACCAAGTCGTTATCACGAGTGTGAATACCGATCACCATACCTTCGTACAGTTTGTCGCCTGGGGCTACAAACATACGACCACGGTCTTCCAGCTTCCACAATGCGTAGGCAACTGCTTCACCGTTTTCTTGGGAAACCAATACGCCATTATGACGACCTGGCATGTCGGCTTTAGCCGGTGCGTAGTCATCAAACACGTGACCGATCAAGCCAGTACCGCGAGTCATGGTCATGAAATCGCCTTGGAAGCCGATCAAACCACGAGCTGGAATATGGTATTCCAGACGAGTACGGCCTTGACCATCGGATTCCATATTGGTCAGCTCACCACGGCGACGACCAATTTCTTCCATCACGCCACCTTGATGTTCATCTTCAAGATCGATTGACAGGTTTTCGTAAGGCTCACATTTTACACCGTCGATTTCTTTGTAAACAACGCGTGGTTTAGCCACGGCCATTTCAAAACCTTCACGACGCATGTTTTCTAGCAGAATAGTCAGGTGCAATTCGCCACGACCAGAAACGCGGAAAATATCAGCGTCTTCGGTGTCTTCTACTTTCAGCGCTACGTTAATCAGCAGCTCTTTAGTCAGACGGTCACGAATTTGACGGCTGGTCACGAATTTACCTTCAGTACCGGCTAATGGTGAAGTGTTCACCATAAAGTCCATGGTCAGTGTTGGCTCATCGATGGTTAACATCGGCACGCCTACTGGCATTTCTTTGTCACAGATGGTAACGCCGATACCGATTTCATCCAGACCAGAGATAATAATAATATCGCCAGCTTGTGCTTCTTCAACCGCAACGCGTTCCAGACCACTGAAACCCAATACTTGGTTGATACGGCCTTGACCGACTTGGTCGTCGTGATTCATCACAACAACAGCTTGGCCTGGCTTGATACGACCATTCAGTACACGGCCCACCCCAAGGCGACCGGTGTAGGTGGAGTAATCCAGCGCAGAAATTTGCAATTGCAATGGCGCATCAGGATCGCCAACTGGCGCTTGAACGTGTGTCAGTACAGTGTCTAACAATGGACGCATGGTATCGGACTCGGTTTCGAGTTCGAGCTTAGCGTAGCCATTTAAAGCAGATGCGTAGATGATTGGGAAATCAAGCTGTTCATCCGTTGCGCCGAGCTTATCGAATAAATCGAAAGTTTGGTCTACAACCCAATCTGGGCGCGCGCCAGGACGGTCAATTTTATTAATAACAACAATAGGCTTCAGGCCAAGCGCCAAAGCTTTTTTAGTAACGAAGCGAGTTTGTGGCATAGGGCCATCAACAGCATCAACCAGCAGCAATACACCATCAACCATACCTAGAACACGTTCCACTTCACCACCGAAATCGGCGTGACCTGGAGTGTCTACGATATTGATATGGTAGCCTTCGTACTGAAGGGAGGTGTTTTTAGCCAGAATCGTGATACCGCGCTCTTTTTCGATATCGTTGCTGTCCATTACGCGTTCTGTAACCTGTTGGTTTTCGCGGAATGTGCCAGATTGGCGGAGAAGTTTGTCAACGAGGGTAGTCTTACCATGGTCAACGTGGGCAATAATTGCAATATTACGAATAGCGCGGGTTGTCATTGTCTGGGCTGCAGATTGTAAAAAAAGTGGCCGGATTGTACCACGCGAAGTGGATTACGCGACTAAGTTCCGACGCCTTAGGAAATAATTCATACTAATCAGTCGATTACCGGTCACGGCAAATCGCCAAAAAGCATTTAACCCTAGCAAAAACCACCCACTTATATAATCACAGTGCGGATTCGACAACTTCTTTTACATTAAACGCCAAACCCTCTTGGCTGGCCGAACGTGATCCCGCCTGCGGTGGGTTGCTGCTGGCGTGATAACTATAGACGAGAGAATATTTGGTGTGCAGTGTGCGATTTCTACTCGCGGCATGAAAAGTACGCGCATCAAACAACACCACGTCCCCCGCCTGCAAATTAGGAAACACCGCGCGCGCCACCCAAGGCCCCGCCAGCGGATGGTCGCCCATTAAGAACTCACGTTCATCGTAAGCATCCTCAGGAAAATCAACCTGATGAGAGCCTGCCAAAAAACCCAAGCCGCCGTTCTCACTGGTTTCACTGCCCAACGCAAGCCATGCAGAAACTAATTCAGGACGAGTAAAGCGCCAATAACGCACATCACGATGCCAGCGGGTATCGCTACTAAAGCTAGGTTGCTTACTCATTAAGCTATTGTGGTGCGCTTGGGTTAGCGTGATATGCGGCGTATCAAGTAGTGCACTCATCATAGAGAGTAATACCTGATCGCCCGCCCAAGCGGCAAATTCAGAATGCCTTGCGGCCATATTTCTTAAGCGCCGAATTGTGCCGCCCCCTTCAACCGCGGTAGAAGCAGGTGCGCCAGGGTAGCCAAGCTCAGCCTCTAGCTCAAAAGGGGGCTGCCGCGCCGCGACTGCATCCATCGCCAAGCGGCGAATTTCACTCACGCGATCAGGCGCTAGCAAGCCACGCACCAGCACCACGCCATCGGCTTGAAAACGTTGACGCAACTGGGCTAAATCAATAGGCAGACAAAATTCAGCAAGCAAGACCATTACTCCGAGAATAAACAGCAGGAAAGTTAAATTGTAACAGTCCCTATTTAGCTATGTCCTGCCTGACCCCTGCATTTCACACCTTGGAAATCCCTAAGCTTCCCTGTGCCCCTCTTTATCAGGCAAAGGTGTAACTAGCCAAAAAACCAACCCATCGGCATGATCAAAGCTCTTTACCTTTTGAGCTACCGCCATGCGACAGACCTCCAGCGCCTTGCCGCTTTTTACTGCCGGCTTTGTCACGGTTTTAGTGGGTTTTACCAGCTCAGCCGCGATTGTTTTTCAGGCTGCCAGCGCAGCGGGTGCAACGCCGGGGCAGCTTGCGTCCTGGATGTGGGCGCTGGGCATGGGGATGGGCCTCACCTGTATTGGATTATCGCTACGCTATAAAAACCCAGTCGTCACAGCATGGTCCACGCCGGGTGCGGCGCTGCTGGCGGGCAGTTTGCAGGGTATTCCGATGGGGGAAGCGATTGCGGCATTTATGTTTTGTGCTGCGCTAATTACCTTAAGCGGCATCACAGGTTGGTTTGAACGCATCATGGGGCGCATTCCATTGCCGATTGCGGCGGCGATGTTGGCAGGTGTTTTAGCGCGTTTTGGTATCAATATCTTCACCGAAATGCAAAGCCAATTCGCCCTTGTCTTTGCCATGTTCATTGCTTATTTAATCTGTAAAAGATGTTGGCCGCGTTACGCCATCATGCTGGTGCTACTGCTGGGTATTGCAATTGCTGCAGGGCAAGATTTATTACATATAAAAGAAGTCAATATCGCCTTTGCCAAGCCAGAATTCATGATGCCCATTTTTAACTGGCAAACCATGCTCAGCATTGGCGTGCCGCTATTTGTAGTGACGATGGCATCCCAAAATATGCCGGGAGTGGCGGTGATTCGGGCCAATGGCTACAACACGCCAATTTCACCTTTAATTAGCTGGACCGGCATCACCACTTTATTACTTGCACCCTTTGGTTGCTTCTCGCTTAATTTAGCCGCCATTACCGCCGCCATTTGTATGGGCAAAGAGGCGCATGAAGACCCCGCTCAGCGCTATAAAGCCAGCATTGCCGCCGGCTGTTTTTATTTATTACTGGGTGTTTTTGGCGCAACGATAGGGGCACTCTTTACCGCTTTTCCTAAAGCCCTGGTTTTGGCGATTGCCGGCCTCGCCCTGCTGGGCACGATCGCCAATGGACTGAGCGCGGCGATGAGCGATGAGAAAATTCGCGAGCCTGCCCTCGTCACATTTTTGGTCACGCTTTCAGGCATTTCACTCTTAGGAATTGGCGCAGCATTCTGGGGTTTAACTGCAGGTACAATTGCTTTATTGATCATAAAAAAAAACTGATAAAACAATGAACTGTAAAAACATGCACCCCGCTTTCTTTATGCTGTGCAAATGGGCGTAGCATGACAAAAAAGGCCATGACATTGCGATAAAAACAAGCGTCACAACCAATTACAACACTTTACATTTACGTGCAGCACACCAGATCAGCGACTGGCCGCACCTAAAGACGATTTTGTCGGCTCTTTTGTCGGCCAAGATCGCACCTTAAAACGCCTGCTACTGATTAATGCAGGCCAAGTCTGCGATACCCCCCTAACCGCTCAACCTTCTACCGATTTAAAAGAAGCATTCAGCTTAATGGACGGCAGCGAGCAGCGTTTTCTAACCATTATTGACGATAAGGCGACTCCACTGAGCGATGTCTCCCGCAAGGAAATCCGCAACGCCAGCGGCACTGGTATTGATAAGCCCCATCCTGCTGAAGTCACTACCCAGGCCAGCGATAATTTGCGCGTCATCCTTTCCAAGCTTTATGAACACAACCTAGTGTGGATGCCGATTGTGGATGATGACAATAATTACCAAGGTGAAATCTCACAAGACGATATCGCCCGCCACTTAAGCGCTCCAGCGCTGTAAAAAAGAGCAGCCATCGCCAGGGAGGCGATGGCTGCTTTAAGGGATCGCCTCAGCAAAGAAAAGGTGTTTATTCCCTCACAACACAATTGGTAATCATTATCACTTATGTTACTGTATCACTACTGATACACCGTAAAAAAGTGAGCGGCCATGAGCCAAGTATCGCCCCCAAAACTAGCCCCACGTAAATTACAAGTGCTGCATAGCGTTCAGCTAACGCCGCACCTACAACGCCTGACTCTGGGAGGCCCAGAGCTGCAAGGTTTTCCCAGCCCAAGCAATGGCGCGCATATCAAGCTACTTTTACCCCAGCAAGGGCAGGCACTCACCCTACCTATCGTGGGTCCCAAAGGCTTAATCTGGCCACCTGCACAAGACCGCCCCGTAGTACGTACTTATACCGTTCGCCAATTTGATGTTGAGCAGCAAAAGTTGATCGTTGATTTTGTTATTCATGATGAATACGGCCCCGCTTCCTACTGGGCGCAGCATGCACAAATAGGCGACGATGTCGGTCTGGCAGGCCCCGGCGGCCCGGCTCGTTTCAATCCACATGCAGATTACTTTTTATTAGCGGGTGATCTATCTGCCCTGCCAGCGCTCTGTACAGTGCTTGAAGCCTTGCCTGCAAACGCCGTTGGCACCGCTTTGATCGAGATCCCTACAGCAGAAGACCAGCAGCCCCTGCAACACCCGGCTGGGGTTAATATTGTATGGCTAATCAGCGCCACGCCTAGTGCTCTGCTACCACAAGCCGTTTTAGATCTGCCGTGGCCGGAAGGATTAGTCTCTGCCACCGTGGCCGGCGAAACAGAAGCCGTAGTGCAAATCCGAAAATATCTGCGTATTAATAAAAAGCTCAATGTAAATCAGTGCTACGCCGTGCCTTACTGGAAATACCAGCTTAGTGAAGAGTCCTACCACGACGAGCGCCATCGCATTATGGATGAAGTACTGACACCGGCGTAAGCTATGCTTCTTATAAATTTGTGACAAACCCTGTCACAGAGAGAAAAAATGAAGAAAGCAAGGAGTTGATTTACTACTTTGCTTCATACAGCCCGCCACACTCATAAAATGGCGGGCTGCTCATTTATGCTTTAAAAACAAATTACTGCAGAATAAAAGCATAAGAAAATTCTGTAATTTGCACTTTTTTATCAAAAAATACAAAAAGCCGTTGACAAGAAACAAGAAGACAGCAACAATCGCCTCACTAATTTGATTGAGCATAACCTTGTAAAGCGAATATTTTTATTCGCAATGTGTTTGTAGCAGCACTATCCAGCAAGCCTTCTCAGCTTTTCTGCAAGTTCTCCCCGAACCAGGTGCTCTTCTTTTGGTGCTTTGCCATCCAACCTTGGATGGCCATTTACTAGGAGCCATCATGGCACAATTTGATTTTATCGTAGAAGCACGTCCCTCCACTCGTCACACTGGCATGGAAGGTTGGTACCAAATCGTCGTTTGTCACGGCAAGCATAAAAAACCAGTCACCGACTGGCAAGCAGCACCCCAAGCACACGACAATAAGTTGCACAGCGTACTAAACAGCGCCGCAACTTTAGCCAAACAACAGATTCAAGTGCAATTTCACTGATTCTGTAATATAAGCTAAGTAGTTCACTCAAAAGCCCACGACAACGTGGGCTTTTTACATTTGCAGCAAACCCATTCCAAACAATTCCCAAAACCTGCAATACCAGCTCACATGGTAGAATCAAGCCTTATCTGTTTTTCAGCCAAACCATGCCCTATCTTGCACTCGATACCTCCACCGAATACTTATCACTTGCCATCAGCACCACCAAGGGCATTGTTGCCCGTGATTGGCCTGCGGGGCAAAAACACGCCGAGATGATTCTTCCCGCCTTAGCCGAGCTACTCAGAGAGTGCCAGCTTTCCATGCAAGACATCGAAGGCGTCGCCTTTGGCAATGGCCCTGGCTCATTCACCGGACTGCGTATCGCAGCGGGAATCACCCAAGGCTTAGCCTTTGCGCAAGATATCCCTGTACTGGGGGTTTCTACCTTGGCGGCGCTGGCCGAAGGCTGTCACGCCAATCAGGTTTATGTGTGTCTTGACGCCCGAATGAACCAAGTCTATTGCGCTGCCTATCGCAAGGAAGCGGGCGTTTGGCAGACGATTGTCGAGCCCTGCCTGAGCGATCCTGACGCCATTCCCTTGCCAGACGGCAGTAACTGGCTCGGTGCAGGCAGTGGTTTTGCCGCCTATGGTCCGGCGCTCAAGCAACGCCTTGGCGCTCAGCTCAATGGCGCTAATGCCGAGCGTTTCCCACAAGCTAAAGATGTGCTGACACTCGCCTTGCCAGATTTTGCAGCGGGTAAGGGCATGCCCGCCGCTGAGGCAGAGCTGGTGTATCTACGCAATAAAGTGGCCCTTAAAACGCATGAGCGAATTAAGAAATGAGCGTGCGCGACTTAAATGCCAGCGATATTCCACAGCTAATGGCGCTAGATGCCGCCACCAACTCGCATCCTTGGGACATCAGCCACTGGCAGCATTCATTAAAAGCGGATGTTTGCCTTGGTGTTGATGGCGACACGGGCATCGAAGCCTTTGCCGTAGCGATGAAGATGGTCGATGAGGCCGAGCTGCTGCTGATTGCGGTTCAGCCCAAATTGCAGAGCAAGGGCCTTGGTCAGCTCATTTTCAATGCACTGACTGAAAAACTAGCCAATAGTGGCGCACAAAGCCTGTTTTTAGAAGTACGTGAATCCAACCGCAAAGCACGGCGTTTTTACGAATCGGCAGGTTTTGCCGAAACCGGCATCCGCCCTGCTTACTACCCCGCAGCCAGCGGCTCTGGCCGTGAAGACGCGCTTATTTTTGCCATGATGATGAGTAAAGCCTAATGAGCCGCCGGGCGCTGATACTGGAAGAGCTGGGTCTCAACCCTGTTTGGGTGCGCACAGCCATACTGCCTGAGTTGCAAATTGCCGCTCTTGCCGTGCAGGCTGTGGCCGTCAAAGCGCCTGCGCCAGCACCGCGCCCACCAGGCTTATCAGCTGTCGCCGTGGCAGCACATCAAGCCCTTGCGCCTTTAGTGAGTCAGCCCAAATTCAGCCCGCCAGCGGTCGCCATTCCCGCCAATGATCCGGTCGAAGACGAGCGCTCCAAACGCATTGCCATCATGAATTGGGATGAGTTGCAAAGCGCGGTCAGCAGCTGCACCGCCTGCCCACTTTGCCAAAGCCGCCAAAAAAACAATGAGCAGCCGGTCTTTGGCACCGGGCCAATGCAGCCCAGCATTATGGTGCTCGGAGAAGCCCCTGATGGCGACGAAATCGCCCAGCAAAAGCCATTTTTAGGTGAGGCAGGCAAGCTACTCGACAATATGCTGGCCGCCATTAGCAAAGACAGCTTGATCTACAAAACCAATATTCTAAAATGCCGCACACCCAATAAACGCAATCCACAGGCTGCCGAAGCCCTGCAATGCGCGCCGTTTTTAAAGCGCCAAATCCAGCTACTTCAGCCTAAATCCTTGTTTGTAGTAGGCCGCTTTGCCCTTAAAACATTGCTAGAAACCGACGAGCCCGTTAGCGTATTACGTGAAAAGCTACAACACTACAAACAGATTCCGCTCGTCGTCAGCTATCACCCAGCTTATCTATTACGCAACTTACCCGACAAATCTAAAGCATGGCAGGATTTACTGCGCCTTAAAGGCACGCTCACGCCTCCCTTGGCTTAAACCGATCATCTTGTCGGGTCTCAACAAAGTAAAACTGAGTTCTTCGGTCTTAAAAATTTACGACTAGACTGCAGTACTCACCTTTGCTCAGACTGCCATGCAAAATTCATATCATCTGGGACGTCAGCCCATTCTAAATCGTCAGCAAGAGCTGGTGGCTTACGAATTATTATTCAGAAACAGCAGCCAGCGTAACGAAGCCATCGTCCCCGATGACTTTCTAGCCACGCTGGATGTCATTCAACATGCTTTCAGCACACTCGGGGCAAGCAGTGTATTAGGTGACAAATTAGGATTTATTAATGTCAGCGCAGATTTACTGATGTCTGACGTTCTAGAATTACTCCCACCACAGCAAGTTGTTTTAGAAATTTTAGAAACCGTTGAAATCACCCCTACCATTATTGAGCGCTGCCTTGCACTCAAAAAGAAAGGCTTTAAACTCGCCCTCGATGACATTATTCATTTAGATGACACGCAAAGAACACTCCTCCCTCACCTGAGCTTTGCCAAGCTAGAAGTCATGGGTATGGAAAGCGCGCAAATGAGCGCCTTAATCAAGGAGCTACGCCCCTATCCTTTGCAAATTTTGGCAGAAAAAGTAGATAACCCTGACCAGCATCAGCTATGCATGAAACTTGGTTTTGATTTATTCCAAGGCTATTACTTTGCTAAACCGACGATTTTATCAGGCAGTAAACCCCAGCCCTCACAAATGGCTTTATTGCGTTTATTGGGCCTCATTAATAGCAATGCCGATAACCATGATATTGAATTGTCATTTAAGCATTCCCCTGATCTAACTATTAATTTACTTAAACTCGTTAATTCAGTGGGTTCTGGCACGCCAAAAAAAATTGATAGTCTTGCCGCCGCCATTACCGTATTAGGCCGCCGCCAACTTGGCCGCTGGATTCATCTATTAGCCTATGTGCAGCAATCAGGGAAAAATATCGGCAATAATCCCCTCGTTCAAACAGCGGCAATTCGCGGCAAATTTATGGAATTACTAGCCTTAAAGAAAAAACCACGCGATCAAAGCTTTGCAGATCAGGCGTTTATGGTCGGGATGTTTTCTTTAATTGATGTGCTATTTAATGCGCCACTTCAAGAACTCATCGAACCACTTAATTTAAATGACGATGTGCGTGATGCGCTTACGGGCAAAGCCAATGCACTGGGGGAATTACTCAATCAAGCGCTACTCGCTGAAGACAACAACCCTCTAATTAGCAAGGAGATGCCCAGCGATCTTGATGCCCTGCTTAGCGCCATGAGCTGGGCCAATGAATTAGGCTAAAGATACAAGCTAAAAAAAACACCCTACATATTTAAATATACCGGTGTTTTTTTATGCGCCCAATCTTATCGACAGACACTGAGTATTTTAACTTTTACTTCTTTACCACCCGGAGCAGGCCAATCAATACTTTGCCCTACCGATAAACCTAATAAAGCGCTCCCTACTGGAGCCGTCACCGATACTTTGCCCGCCTCTCCACTCACCTCATGCGGAAAACATAAAGTAAGCTCAAATTCTTTATTACCCGGCGTCATTAAAAAACGTGCCGTAGAGTGCATCGTCACCACATCGTTGGGCATATCGGCTTGCTCTAGCACCGTAGCACGTGCTAATTCTGCTTCTAATGCATCTGCACCTGGAAAAGCATTTGCAGGCAATTTATCAAGCAAAGCATAAAGGCGATCGCTATCTAAAGTCGATACGGTAATTGGGGGTAATGCACTCATACTCAGATCTCCAAACCCGCCTGTAAATCAGGCATTAATATTCCATAATGTCGATTAGACGCCACTTATAAAAAGTAGTTCCCCTAGAACATATTCAGCTCAAAAAAATCCCCTTTTATAAAAAGGGGATTTTTTTAGTAATAAAGCACGCTATTTAAGCACGCCGCCTAAATAAAGGCTGCCGCTGATCAATTCCTGTTTGATACACTTCTGGAAGATCATTTAAACCCAATAAAGCATCTTCAAGACTTTTATCGCCATTTACGACAAAGGCATTAAAACCACAGCGTCTTAAATAGCCCATCGTGTCTTTAAATACATCGCCAAACGCACGTAACTCGCCCACAAAACCAAAGCGCTCGCGCAATACACGGCCAATCGAAAAGCCACGACCATCGGTAAACGCAGGAAATTCCACTGCGATCAACGCAAGGCTAGCAGCCTCTGCACCTAAGCTTTCTGGCTCATCATCGGGTGCAAACCACACCCCAAAATCACCACGACTGATCAACGCTGATTTTTGCGCCAAATATTGCGCCAGCGGCACAATCACTAAGCCACTGGCTGGCAGCTCAGCAAAGCTGCCATCGTCACTAAGGCGTAGCAGCTGCGCATCGCATTCCACAATTGCAGCATCTTTAATCATGCGCGCCATTATGCAATCTCCTTTGCATAAACACGGGTCTTAAAGGGCAGCATACCGATGCGATCAAACACATCAATAAAGCGCTCTTCACCTAGGCGATTTTCCACAAATACGGCCATGATTTTTTCGATGACATCCGGCATTTGTTCCTGAGCAAAAGAAGGCCCAACCACTTTAGCTAAAGTAGCGCCATTACCCTGACGCCCGCCCAAGGACACCTGATACCATTCGGAGCCATTTTTATCGACCCCTAAAATACCAATATTACCGACATGGTGGTGACCACAGGCGTTCATACAGCCCGACATATTTAAATCAATTTCGCCTAGGTCATGCAGATAATCTAAATCATCAAAGCGCGCTTGAATTGCAATCGCAATAGGGATTGATTTGGCATTAGCGAGCGAGCAGAAATCGCCACCGGGGCAGCAAATTACATCGGTCATTAAGCCAATATTAGGTGTAGCAAAACCAATCGCCTTGGCTTTTTCCCAAAGCTCGAATAAATCAGCTTGCTTTACATCAGCCAGAATCAAATTCTGCTCATGCGAAACACGCAATTCGCTAAAGGAATAAGCATCAGCCAAATCGGCCACGGCAGCTAATTGCTCGCTAGACGCATCCCCTGGTGCAGCGCCATGCTTTTTAAGGCTGAGCGTAACAGCGGCATAGCCTGCTTGCTTATGCTTAAACACATTGCGCTCTACCCAGCGGGCAAACGCTTGGCTCTCTAATTGCTGCTGAACAAAGCCTGCATCGTCCCCTGCAAAAGCAGTGTAATCCGGCACGGTAAAGAAGCCATTCATTCTATCAATTTCAGCAGCGGTTAAAGTTTGTGGGCCGTCTTTTAAAAACGCCCATTCTGTTTCAACTTTGCTGGCGAATACTTCGGGCGTCATGGCTTTAACCAGAATTTTAATTCGCGCTTTATATTTATTATCCCGACGGCCATAGCGGTTATACACACGCAATACAGCATCTAAATAAGTCAGCAAATGAATACTAGGTAAAAACTCACGAATTACGCTGCCAATAATCGGTGTGCGGCCCAAGCCACCACCCGCAATCACTTTAAAGCCAATCTCACCGGCTTCATTTTGCACTACATTTAAGCCGATATCGTGCACCCAAATCGCGGCGCGATCTTCTACTGCGCCATTGACGGCAATTTTAAATTTACGTGGCAAATGGGCGAATTCAGGGTGAAAAGTTGACCATTGACGAATAATCTCGCACCAAGGGCGCGGGTCGAGTAATTCATCATGCGCCACACCGGCAAACTGATCTGAGGTGGTATTGCGAATACAGTTGCCCGAAGTTTGAATAGCGTGCATTTGCACAGTCGCTAATTCAGCCAGAATATCAGGCACATCTTCTAATTTAGGCCAGTTATATTGCAGATTCTGGCGAGTAGTAAAGTGTGCGTAGTCTTTATCATATTTACGCGCAATTTCTGCCAATTTACGTAATTGGATGCTAGTCAGATGCCCGTAGGGAATCGCCACGCGCAGCATTGGGGCATGACGCTGGATATAAAGGCCGTTTTGCAAACGCAGAGGGCGGAATTCTTCGTCGCTCAGCTCACCCGCTAAAAAGCGGCGAGTTTGATCACGGTACTGAACCACACGCTGGTCTACGATGCGTTGGTCGTAGTCGTCGTAGATATACATCTGAATCATCCAAAAAAGAGATCGGGCTGTGCCGCCAATGGCATTAAAGCTGCAATAAAAAGGGCAGAAAATCTCACTACTTGCAGAGATTGTCTACCCGAGAGCGCTCAGCATTTAAGCCTATTTATGCCTCAGACTATACCAGCGGCACTTTGTAAACTAAATGACTATTTTTGAATAAGGTTAGGCCGCAATCGGCATATACACGGGGGCTTTGAGATAGCTAGAAATAAATATTAGCGAATAAGCCCAAATCTTGAACCACAGAGAACACAGAGGACACGGAGTTTCACCGAGAAAACCAATGAATCAGCTTGGTTTCTCGATATTCCTCTGTACCCTTGTTTGACTCTAAGGTTTAAGGTCTAACGCTGTCTTTATCCAAAGCAGTTTCAATTCGCATTTTTCAAAGCTTGAGCGACATCCACAAATAAAAACCCCAGCAAAGCAATACTCTACGCATTATTTACCTTGCACTTCTCTGGCACAAAACAATCGTATGGGATAACCACGATGGCGATTTATTTACACGGCTCTTGCACGAAGAGTATCCTCGCATTTCAATCGAACTTTGAATCCACAGCATGACACTCCAAAGCACCCCAATTAATCGCCTCGATTACACTCCTCCGGCCTTTTTAATCGACCGAGTGGATCTTACTTTTGAACTGGAAGAGCGCCAAACTCGGGTTAAATCCCGCTTGGTACTCAAACGCAACCCTGAGGCCGCTCCACAATTACCGCTGGAGCTGGCAGGCGAAGAGCTGACACTTGAATCAATCAAGTTAGACGGCGCGCCACTCAAGGCCGATGCTTATACGGTTTCTGCCAAAGGCCTAGTCATCGCGAGCATGCCCGATGAAGCCATACTAGAAATCGTGACCATGATTAACCCGCTTACCAACACCAGCTTAAATGGGCTGTATGTTTCTAGCGGTAATTTTATTACCCAATGCGAGGCCGAAGGCTTTCGCAAGATTACTTATTACTTAGATCGCCCTGATGTGATGGCTAAGTTCACCACCACCATCATTGCCGATAAAACCCGCTACCCTGTGCTGCTGTCTAATGGCAATCGCGTTGATAGCGGCCAGATGGATAAAAATCGCCACTGGGTAAAATGGGTCGATCCGTTTAAAAAGCCGGCTTATCTGTTTGCGCTGGTGGCCGGTAAATTAGTCATGCTGGCCGATCAGCACACCACGCCAAGTGGCCGCCAGGTTGCGCTGGAAATTTTTGTAGAGCCGGGCAATCTGGATAAATGTCATCACGCCATGGCCGCCATTAAAAAATCCATGCGCTGGGATGAAGAGCGCTTTGGTCTGGAATACGATTTAGATTCTTATATGATCGTTGCCACCAGCGATTTCAATATGGGCGCGATGGAAAACAAAGGCTTGAATATTTTCAACACCAAATATGTGTTGGCCAAGCCTGAAACTGCGACTGACGTTGACTTTGACGGCATCGACGCCGTGGTTGCGCACGAATACTTCCATAACTGGACCGGCAATCGGGTGACCTGCCGTGATTGGTTCCAGCTCAGCCTTAAAGAAGGGCTCACCGTTTATCGCGATCAAGAATTCTCTAGCGATATCGGCAGCCGCTCGGTGGAGCGGATTAATAATGTGAAAGCACTGCGCGAAATGCAATTTGCCGAAGATGCGGGCCCGCAAGCGCACTCGGTACGCCCTGAAGCTTACTCAGAAATTAATAATTTCTACACCATGACCATTTACGAGAAAGGCTCGGAAGTGGTGCGCATGTATGCCACCCTCTTAGGGCGTGAAGGTTTCCGTAAGGGAATGGATCTTTACTTTAAGCGCCACGATGGTCAGGCCGTCACTTGTGATGATTTCCGCGCTGCGATGAGCGACGCTAACGGTGTAGATCTCACTCAGTTTGAAGAATGGTATAAGCAAGCAGGCACACCAGAATTGGCCATCAGTAGCCAATATGATGCTGACGCGAAAACCTACACACTGACTATCAGCCAAAGCTGCCCAGCCACACCGGGCCAAGCCGAAAAACGCCCATTCCATATTCCACTGGCACTTGGCCTTTTGGATAAGAGCGGCAAAGACTTGCCGCTGCAATTAGTAGGTGAAGTAGAAGCACAGGGTACAACGCGTGTACTAGAGCTAACCGCCGCCAGCCACAGCTTTAGCTTTATCAATATTGACGAAGCGCCAACGCCATCATTGCTGCGTGATTTCTCTGCACCAGTGAAGGTCAGCTACGCCTATACCGATGAAGAGCTGGTGTTTCTGATGGCTAACGACAGCGATGCCTTTAATCGCTGGGAAGCGGCCAATACCTTTGCCAAAAACCTACTGCTCTCACTTTACGCCAGTAACGATGACCAGCCACTTGCGCCAGCCAGCTTTATCAATGCGCTGCGTAAAGGATTAAGCGAAAAGCTCGATCCTTCACTTATTGCGCTGATGCTGGATCTGCCTCGTGAAAACTATCTGCTTGAGCAAATTGATAGCGTCAACCCTGCGCAATTGCATCTAGTGCATCGCAGCGTCAAAGCGCAAATCGCCCGTGAATTACGCGCCGAGCTGATCGCCACTTACAATAAGCTCAACGATGGCAGCGCCTATCAGTACGAAGACGCAGGTAAACGCAGCCTAAAAAACATCTGCTTAGATTACTTAGCCGAACTGGATGAGCCATTGGTGACCGAGCTACTCAGTAAGCAATATCGCCTTTCCGACAATATGACCGACCGCCTTGCCGCGCTTAAAGCACTGGTCAACCGCGATGGTGGTGAAGCGCAGCTGGCCGACTTTGCCGTGCAATGGCACGACGACGCGCTGGTGATGGATAAATGGTTTGCCCTGCAATCCACCAGCCGCCGTCCCGGCGCATTGAGCCGTGTGCAAGCACTGATGGATCATCCGGCGTTTTCAATTAAAAACCCAAATAAAGTACGCTCGCTGGTCATGGGTTTCTGCCTGCAAAATGCGGTGCACTTCCACGCAGCAGACGGCTATGGCTACGCATTTGCCGCAGATCGAATTATCGAACTCGACAAAATCAACCCGCAAGTGGCTGCCCGCTTGGCTTCCAGCTTTAATCGCTGGAAAAAAATGGAGCCACAACGCAAGCAAATGATGCAAGCCGAGCTACAACGCATTGCCCAGCAAGGCGATTTATCCAGCGATTTGGCGGAGATTGTAAATAAAGCGCTCAGCTGATTGTTAGCATAAAAAAAATCTCCGGCTTTTAACCGGAGGTTTTTTTACGTCTCAGCACGGCCAGCTCACATTTCAAAACCAATCCGCCTCATGCAACCAAATGCATCGCCTGCCTCTGTGGTGCAGCTGTCGTTTTCCCCTTAGCCTGCTTGCCCGCGTAATCACTCGCGATCAGGCTTTGTGCTGCATCCAAAGCTAGGCCCTGCTCTTCCACCAAATACTGCACCACCATTTTTGCCAGCCTATCTAATGCAATGCGGTGCGTGGCATCGGTGTTTTGATACAGCCAATCACTAAAAGCCATAAATCGATTAAACGGCGAATCACCCAGAAGCACTGGCAACGTATGGGCGAAGCGGCCAGAATTAGCCACTAAATCCCAATAGCGTGAGAAGCGCACCAAACGCTGCATGGTGGCAAAATCAATCACCTTATTAGCAAGAATGGTATACGGCGGGAAGCTGTCATACACCATGCCAAAATCCTCGGTATGGCGAATAATTGGCGTGCCACGCAGGCGTTTCAAAATACCAAACTGAATCTCATGTGGGCGCAGCGCATACAGCTGATCAAAACCCCTGCCAAAGCTCGCCATATCTTCCCCTGGCAGGCCGGCAATTAAATCCACATGCAAATGCGCGTGCGAATGCTCAATCAGCCAAGAAATATTATCTGCCGCTTTTTCATTATTTTGCTTACGGCTCACCAAGGCTTGCACTTCAGGATTAAAGCTTTGAATACCAATCTCAAATTGCAAAGCACCGGCAGGAAACTGACTAATGCCTGCCTTTAAGGCTTCGGGCAAATGATCAGGCACTACTTCAAAGTGAGCAAAGACTGGGTCATCTGGGTGGGCGGCAATTTTATCCAGAAAGAACTGCATAATCTTTAAACTGGATTTGATGTTCAGATTAAAGGTGCGATCAACAAATTTAAACAGCCGCGCACCGCGCTGATAAAGCGTCTCCATCTCGGCCAGAAACACATCCAAATCAAACGGCCACGCTGTTTTATCCAGCGCCGACAAACAGAATTCACACTTAAACGGGCAACCTCGGGAAGCCTCCACATAGAGAGTGCGGTGAGCGATATCTTCATCGGTATACAGTGAATACGGCAGCGCCAAATCGTTAAGCGGTGGCTGCACACCCACATGCGTTTTCATCAAGGGCTGCGGGCCTTGCAAAATCTGCTTACAGAGCTGCGGCAATGTCACCTCGCCCCAACCGGTAATTAAATAATCCGCCTGCTTAACAATACTTTGCTCCGCGCTTTCGTAAGACACCTCAGGGCCACCCAAGATAATCTTAATCTGCGGCGCAACGCGTTTGAGCATCGCCACCACCCGACAGGTTTCCTCCACACTCCAGACATACACCCCAAAGCCAATGATTTTGGGCTGCTTAGCCAGCAATTGCTCAACGATTTCGGTGGTCTTGGTGCCAATCACAAACTCCGCCAGCTGAGTCTCCCCCCGCAAATCGCCCATATTGGCCAGCAAATAGCGTAGCCCAAGGGAAGCATGGGTGTAACGGGCGTTGAGAGTAGCAAGAATAATCGACATGGCAGACATCTGGCTGAGGCAAAGAGGGGTATTTTACGGGTTTATGCGATGGAAAGAGAAAAGAACTAACCTTCATCAATTTTGCCACGGGGCAAAAACACGGAATAAATCATAGATATGCATACAAGCTCGCATACAAGCTCAGAAAAAAGCAAGAAGCATCAAAATTAACATGATGATCGAAAAGACCATTAGGCTCGTATATAAAAAGCTCATTCAAGGCACTCTATCCAAACGAGCTTCCATGTAATTTAAGCGCAGTGGTAAACTTAACCCATATTAAAAGTGAATGGCTCCCCACTTACCTAAGTACGCCACAAGCGTCATTACAAACTACGGCTCCATTTCACGAAAGCAACGCTTACCTCAAATAGGCGTCATAGCTGAAGTAGCTAAGGCGGAGAAAACAACCTACGGTTTATTTTAAAAAATGATTAATACATATTAAAAACAGCAATAAAAAAATCAATACCCTCACTGCAAAAAAAATTGGTTTGACAGCTTTTTCGATACTATCCATCAAAACAAACCAAAACCATTCAAACACAAGACACTTTTGAGTTAGATATTGGAAACATATGGCAATGGACACTGACTTTCTCGACGCTCATGATCGTCACAAGCAAGATGCTGATTTTTTGTTTGAAGCTTCACGCTGGGCCAATGCCGATCATCTTTATGGTGTAGCCGCTGAATGTGGGTTAAAGCGACTAATGATGCTATTTGGAATGACAGTTAGTGCCACCGGTGACCCAACCGATAAAAACGATAAAGTTCATGCAAAAGCTATATGGGCACGTTATGAATCTTATCGTTCTGGAAATACAGCCGGCGCAAGTTATCCACTCCCAACAATTAATCCATATGCCGATTGGGATGTGGCTCAACGCTATGCCCATCAATCCCATTTCGATGAAGTGCGTGCAAAAGTACATCAAAACGGAGCCAACGTTGTGCATGCGCTGATAAAAAAAGCAAAATTGGATGGATTATTTTCATGAGCACCTTTGATGAGATTTTGCCTGCGATCAAAGAAATACTGCAGGCGCAAACCGAAAACTTACAAAAACTTGGCGCCATCGTAATCAATCGAGATTTAAATGGCCGTGTGCGTTTAGTCGTAAACGAAAGCATACGTGATGACACTGAAGCTAATCATGTCCTTAACTCTATAGTTTTGGAACTACATACGCGCCTTGGCACACACTCATTTCCTCCTGAGCGTATGGTTTTATTTGAAGCCGACGTACACACAGTGATACAGAATGCACCACACTTCAAATTGGAAGGTTTTGACGCCGTAACGATTGTTGATCGACTAACCACAGATACTGACTGGGCAAATATAGAGCCTATTGCAGCCGGTGCACCACGCATTGTATTTTTTTCAATCAAAGGGGGTGTAGGACGATCTACGGCACTTGCTGTTTCCGCATGGTCACAGGCACAACAGGGTAAACGCGTTCTGGTACTAGATCTCGATTTAGAGTCACCCGGACTATCGAGTTCATTACTGCCAGAGGAGCGCCGCCCCCAATTTGGTATTGCCGACTGGCTGGTAGAAGACTTGGTAGACAACGGTGCGAGTGTCTTTTCAGACATGTACGCGACAAGCAATCTCTCCCACGACGGAGAGATTTACGTCGTTCCTGCTCATGGTCGCGATCCAGGCGAATACGTTGCAAAACTCGGACGAGTGTGGATGTCTAAAGTCGGCCCAGATGGCGTACGCGAATCTTGGTCAAAACGTTTAAATCGCTTACTAAACGATCTGGAACAGCGCATAAACCCGGATGTAATCTTGATTGATTCACGAGCCGGTATTGACGAAGTCGCATCGGCTTGTGTTACCGACCTCGGGGCGTGTGGAGTATTGCTTTTTGCAATTGATGGTGAGCAGACTTGGTCTGGCTATCGTATTTTATTTCGCCACTGGCATCGCGCAGGGGTCGCAAGAGGCATCCGCGAGCGACTTCAAATGGTTGGAGCGATGATTCCAGAATTAAATGGTGCTGAATATTTCGAGGGGCTGCGAGAACGGGCTTGGAGTACATTTACGGAAGCCCTCTATGATGAAATCCCTGCGGGAGAAACCACGGAGGAGCGCTTTAGCTTTGATGAACCCGATGAAGCGGCTCCTCACTACCCTTGGCCAGTCAAATGGCATCGCGGGTTTGCAGCACTCCGTTCAGTACATACTCGTTGCCAGAATGTAGACCCAAATGAAATAACAGCAATCTTTGGCCCCTTGGTCAATGGCATAGATGCTATCGCCGATAGCGAAGGAGAGAGGCATGGATGACCAAGTTACATCAATTCGCCACGCCATGATCGAGGCAATTCCTTACACAACATCGAATTATGGAAAAGTACCAGAGCAAAGTCTGGTTTATATTCCCCCAGCTCACCTTAAAGCACTAAGACTAGAATCAAATCTGGTTATAGGCTCACGTGGTGTCGGCAAATCGTTTTGGACGGCAGCACTAGGATCCGCCGCTTTACGTACGATGCTAGGGGCCTCAGTTCGCGAATTGGAACATACCCAAGTGCGTATCGGATTTGCGGTCAATCAAAACATTGATTTCTACCCAAACACCGAGGTTTTTGCCAACCTGTTAACCGAAGGTTTTAGCCCATATGAAGTATGGCGAGCTGTCGTCTTGCGCTGGCTTGCGGAATATATCAATGAAACAATTCCAACAGACAGCTGGTCAAAAACAAGCTCTTGGGTAAGAACAAACCCCGAGCCTTTGGCTAGACTCATACAAAAAGCAAATCAGGCTTTTATAACAAATGGCAAAAAAGGACTCATCGTATTCGATGCGCTTGATCGCTCAAGCAATGACTGGCAAAGCATGGACAATATCGTCCGTGACTTACTCAGGGTAGTGCTATGGCTAAAATCCTATCCAGCAATCCATGCCAAGGTTTTTCTCCGAGAAGATCAGCTAGAACGAACTGTTACAGACTTCCCTGATGCCTCAAAACTAATGTCGACCAAAGCCGAGCTAACATGGCAACCCCATGACCTACACGGCCTGCTGTGGCAATTACTCTGCAATGCGCCGGATATGCATGGGGAAATCCTTCGAGCAACTTATGAGCAAGCCTATGGAAGCCTTCCCATTCAAGCAAATGGAGTTTGGGTACTACATGAAACGGCCAAACGCGAAGGACTCAAACAGCGAGCACTGTTCGAAACACTAGCCGGCCCCTGGATGGGAAAGGACCGACGTCGCGGAGTACCCTATGTATGGTCCGTAAGTCATTTAGCTGATGGTAAAGGGCGGACATCGCCACGATCATTTCTAGCGGCGATTCATGCGGCAGCAGAAGATTCTCTAGATAAATACACTAGCCATCACGTCGCCCTACACTACGAAAGCATAAAACGCGGTGTTCAGAAGGCTTCAGAAATCCGTATTGCAGAGATGGCAGAAGATTACCCATGGGTGAAAGACTTTTTTGAACCATTAAAGGGCGTAACCGTCCCTTGTGAGTTTTCAATTATTGAAGAACGGTGGGCGCAGAAGTTTACAGATGGGCCAACAGCACTATCTCATGAGCGACTACCACCACAACATGCAGCACGTGGATGGTTAGGTGTTCGAGAGGATCTTGAGCGGCTCGGACTATTCGAGACAATGAAAGATGGTCGCGTTAACATGCCTGATTTGTATCGAGTAGGCTTCGGACTTGGACGTCGCGGTGGAGTTAGACCCATGAAATAAAAAAACCAAACAAAGTTCAACTTGGCTTTTATTTAAATAAAAAGCCAGATCATCCAATCTGGCTTTTTAAATTTACAAACTATGCAGCACCTTAACTTTTTAAAACCTGCAAAGGCATACGCAGCATATCGTCACCATGGCCTGCAAAATACCAGATGATGCCAATCAGAGCGCCAACGGTGATTAAATACCAAACTGCAGAGAAAATTTGCCCATAGCGGTCCAGCGGCAGCAAGTGGCTTTGATGCCGACCACGCCATTCAAAGATAATTTCTACGCTACCAATCAGCAATAAAAACCCTAGTAGCGCAAGACCCAATGAATAGCTAATAAATACCCCTAGCACCGCACCGACCACACAGGCGATTAGCCCTAGTTTGCTATTCATGGAGAAACTAATGCTTTTTAAAATATGCCCACCATCCAACGGTAAAATGGGTAATAAATTAAATAAATTGAGCAGCGCATTAAAAGTAGCTAAGCCCGCAAAGAGCATCGAGCCTGTCAACCAATAAATAACCAGACAGACAATCGATAGCAATAGGCCAAAGGTCGGCCCCATGATGGAAATCACCACATCTTGCCAGCGGGTATTAATTTTCTCATCCGACAATGCCAATCCGCCCATAAAGGGGATGAGATAAATACCCTTAGTTTTGATGCCAAAGTATTTCATTGCCCTAATATGGCCATATTCATGAAAAACCAAACAGGCAATTAAGGCAATTGCAAATTGAAAAGAAAATAACCATGAATAGGCTGCAACACTGGCCCCAGCCAAAGCGACTTTAACCAGCTTGGCACTTTTCAGTAGTTTTAGCACTAAAGCCCCCAAACCCAGCAGACTGAGTTTATTGGGCTTGATATTTTGATTAACCGGTGTTTGCCGCTCAATATCCTGAGTATTGCGCTCGCCTTTAAGCGACTCTTTATCATCAATCAATAAACGATATTTCAATACAAAAGGCTGCCATTGCAAATCTGTTTCAAGATAAATACGCGTCGTTGTAGTCATGCCATCAGGGCTTATAGCCGAAAGCTCAAATTGCAAAGCACTCAAACCTTCGCGCTCAGCAGAGGCGTTTTTTTCGGCAACTAGGGTATTGTCCCAAAATAACTGCTGCCAGCCCGCTGGCGTGCCTTCTAGCCTGAGTGATTTTCCTAGGCAATTAATATTCAATAATTCCACAGCAGATCCAATAGCATAAAGGGTGAGTGAATTCAGGCATTTTACGGGTTTATCAATCTTTAGGGGCAAGCACTAAAAGTGCTGTTCAAATAAGGCCAAACGCGCCCTTTTCTATTTAATGATCAGACAAACTGCCCCAGTGGCAAACCCAATGAAATAGGGGAGTTCGCAAACGCCGCAGCGTGCTGATGCGCATGTTCAGACAATAGGCGAAGCAGCACCACCTTGCCCAACTCCGTACTGGATAAAGCGCCCACATCGTGGCTTCCAATCACCGCCACGGAAACCACAGGCCAGCCTGCTTTGGCGTAAAACGAGGCCAGCGGCGGATCGCAAGTAAACAAGCCGATATCTGCATGGCTATTTTCAATGCAGCGCGTTGCTGCACTGACAACTAAGCTGCTTAAGCCTTGATTTTGGTAAGCGGGGTCAGTTGCTACACAGCTCAAAGCAGCCGTGCGAAAGTGTTGCCCAGCGTGGCTTAGCGTAAAATTCAGCACCGCAGCATAGCTCAGCAGGCGATTATCCCGATATATAAAACAGGAAAGTGCATCCAGCGCCGGATCGTGCTCCTCTGGCACGGCTTCGTCCTGAGAGGGAGCAGGCGAACTTGGCCATACACGGTGCATCAGCAAGGCAATATCTCGCCTCACCCGCTCAGAAGTCTGTCGATAAGGCAAAATGCTAGGCAAATCAAATGTTATGACACTCACAAAATTAAAACTCCCAATCTTAAACAATGAAAGCAGCTAAATTAATTCATCAATATGCATATTATTTACAGTGCTTTATACATTGATTGAGGGGGCACACCTCTTTGTAAAAAATGACTAAAGTAGCTTTAGTACCTCATTCGTAAAATAAGGTTCATCTTCTACCCAAAAAATATAATCCAATCCTAGATAATTCTGGCCAAAATCCAGAATATCACCCACCGTATTTTTTTTGCCGGTTTTAGGATTGATCTGGCGAAGATTGCCATCTTGCACCGCCATGCCCTTTACCAGATTGTTGGGATAATCTTTAAAAAACCCATAGCTCTGCGCCATATGGCTTTTGCGGTAGGGCATTAAATCCGGCCCGCCTACAGCCATTTTTAGCGATTTGGCCAAGGCAAATAGGCCACGCATATAGCCCTTATCATCGCCCGGCAACCATTCATCCGGCAGAAAATTTAAATAAACCATGGCGGTGGATTGCTTAAACGATGCCGCCAATATGCGCATATTGTCGCCAATGGCATCGACATAGGCTTTAGGATTGAAATCCTGAGGGAAAGTGGTCGTGCCATCAGCGTTTTCAGTGCCAACATCAATCGAGCTTTCGCTAAAATTAATCCCCGCAATTTTGCCATCAAATTCACGGCCCAATTGCAGGATTAATTTTTGATACCGCTCCCGCACCGATGGCTCCCACATTTTGGCCGACCAGCCATATTCATCATCAGTAACCGGCTTATTAGGATCACGCTCTGGCGCACTCAGCATACTTTGCTTAATCGCGCCGCCCTTATAAATAGGGTCTTGCAAAAGATAGGCAGGCACATTGAGGCGGGGCGAAAAAGACTTTTCTTGCAGCTGAATCCACAGCTTTTTATTGATCGAATTCAAATAGGCGATATCCACTTTAATCGCGCTAAAATCGTAGTTGTCTTGAGTCGGCTCCAGATCTCGCCATTTATAGACAATTTGCGCGCCACTAAAGCGAGAATCCAGCAGGCCCTTATCTGCCTTAATATTTACCCCGCCCGCCTCGCGGTGATTGATATAAATAAA
Source organism: Janthinobacterium sp. (assembly GCA_025360045.1). Lineage (GTDB taxonomy): Bacteria > Pseudomonadota > Gammaproteobacteria > Burkholderiales > Chitinibacteraceae > Iodobacter. Next base: position 44,493 of record JANYCY010000095.1, read on the forward strand.
ATGCTGAGAAGTAGTAGTGGCGGCCAAAGCCGCCGAGCTCATTAGGGACAAAACCAAAGCAAAACTGAATAATCGGCTAAGCATGAAAGCCCAGTATTGATTAAAAAACATACAGTAAACCCGATTTTTTTGCCGTAGTAAGCCATATTATTTACATCAACAGATTTGGACTAGACTAAAGCAGATATGGCTACAGCGCTGTGGCAAACAAACTTTCCGCCTCGGCAAAGCCATAAAATCGCTCGCCCATCAGCTGCCAAGTTCCTGCTTCACGCGCCTCATGGGCAATATCGCGCAGAGTACCCATCACCGCCAACATTGGGCAAACGCCAAGACTTACTCGACGCACACCTGCAGCAAACAGGGCCGCCGCAGATGGCGCGCCAGGCATGGCCATCACGCTGACGGGCCCCTTTACCTGCTGGCAAAGTCGTGTCAGCGCAGATAAATCAACTAAGCCCGGCACAAACACCATATCAGCACCTGCGGCCAAATAGGCATTAGAGCGCTCTACAGTGATAGCCAAGCGTTCTTCCTCATTCATCCCAAGGCCCAGTAAATAAGTGTCGGTACGCGCATTAATCCACAGCAAATCTCCTGCCGCCACGCGTGCGGCATTGATTCTTGCCGCTTGTGCGCTTATATCAAACAAGCCCGCTGCGCCATGCTGGCGATCTTCTAAATTCACCCCCACCGCCCCCGCCGCAATCACCGCCTTGATGGTTTCTGCCACCGCCTCCGGGGATCTGCCGTAGCCTGCTTCAATATCTGCAGTCACGGGCACACTCACCGAACGGCAGATGGCCGCTAGCTCGCTGAACATAATTTGAGGATCAATTTGCTCGCCGTCTTTAAGCCCACGTGCATAGGCCATTCCGCCACTCGTTGTGCCAATGGCCGCAAAGCCTGCGGCGGCAAAAACCCGCGCACTGCCTGCATCCCAAGCATTAGCAAGTAAAAATTGGCCCTGATTGTTTAATGCGCGAAATTGCTGAGCAAGCTGCATGCTGTGTCTCCCAAAAAAACCGCATCTTGCCGCGAAGGCAAAGACTAGGCTGGCGCTTTTCGGACGTGGACATGGCTGAAACAGTTCTGTAAACACAGAGAGCGGGGAGATCACAGAGCACACGGAGAAAACCCAATAACTAAGGATGAAGCCATATTTAGCCCGCCTCAGGCATTCTTACTCTCAGCTATGATCATTTCACCTAAACCAAAATCTTGAACCACAGAGTAAAAGGAGAACACAGAGGGCCACAGAGAAAACCAAGTCCGATTTGGATTTTGCTCTGTGAAACTCTGTGCCCTCTGTGTTCTCTGTGGTTCAAGGTTTTGCTCAGGGATTTGCTTCCACTGTGGGCATTCGCATCTACCCAGCCTGCCACGTCCGAAAACCGCTAGCCCGTATCAAACTTGCCTGTCATGATTTCGCCCATGGAACTCAATCACGATATTTGCTACAGAGCACTTGCCAGCCGCGATGCGCGCTTTGATGGGCGGTTTTTTATTGCCGTCAAAACCACCCGTATCTATTGCCGGCCCATCTGCCCTGCCCGCACCGCTAAACAAGAGAATGTTTTATTTTTTCATACTGCAGCCGAGGCACAGGAGCTGGGCTATCGCCCCTGCTTACGTTGCAGGCCAGAGGCTGCCCCGCATTCCGGTGCTTGGCGTGGCGTATCTAACACAGGATTTTCCAATACGGTCAGCCGTGCGCTCAGGCTGATAGAGATGGGGGATTTAGATGAGGGCACACTCGATTCACTCACCGATAAATTAGGCATTGGTGAGCGCCAATTGCGCCGCCTGTTTGAGCAATATGTCGGCGCATCGCCACAGGGTGTGGCACAAACGCGGCGCGTGCTACTGGCTAAGCAACTCATCCACGAAACGGCCATGCCCATCACCGATATCGCTTTTGCAGCGGGCTTTGGCAGCGTACGCCGCTTTAATGAAGTCTTTCAGCAGCTTTACCAGCGCCCGCCCAGCGATTTACGCCGAGATAAGCAGGCCGGATCTTCAACCGGCGTTACCCTGCTGCTGCGCTATCACCCACCTTACGACTGGCAAGCCATGCTGGCCTATTTATCGGCCCGCGCTATTACGGGGCTAGAGGTCGTAGAGGATGGCATTTACGTGCGATCCATCTGCATCAATGGTGTGCAGGGCTTGGTATCGGTGCAACAGAGCGAGCAGCATGCGCTGGCAGCCACCATCTGTTTTCCCAACTTAGCCGCACTGCCACAAATTATTGCCCGCCTCAGAGCCATGTTTGATTTATCTGCCGACCCCGACATGATTAATCAGCAATTAGCCTCCGATCCACTCATGGCAAAGCTCACCGCAAGACGCCCCGGCCTGCGTGTACCCGGCGCTTGGGGTGGCTTTGAGCTGGCGATGCGTGCGGTACTTGGCCAGCAAATTACCGTCGCCGCCGCGATTAAACTCGCGGGCAAAATGGTGGCGCAATATGGCGAGCCATTAGGCACACTTGATGCGCAACACCCCTCTTTAAGTCATGTTTTCCCCACTGCGGCCATCTTGAGCAAGGCGAATTTTACGGGCATGCCGCAAAGCCGCGCCAACACTCTATCGGCGCTGGCCACCGCCTTTGAGGCCGACCCTGATTTATTAAGCAGCGGCAGCAATGTTGCCGAGACCTGCGCCAAACTGCTCGCCATTACTGGCATCGGCGACTGGACCACCCAATATATCGCCATACGCCAATTGCGCGAACCTGACGCCTTCCCCGCCAGCGATGTTGCCCTGATCAAAGCCATCACCCAGCTAGAAGGCCAGTGCAAACTCAGCACCAGAGCCGAAGCATGGCGGCCTTGGCGAGCTTATGCGGCGCAACATCTTTGGACATCGCTTGGAGATGCTGTGAATGCGGAAGATAAAAGCGAACAAAACACTCTGATTAAAAACGGCGACTAAACCTAAAACCACAGAGCAAGCGAGAACACAGAGCACACAGGCAGCAATTCTTTGGTTTTCTCTGTGCAACTCCATGCTCTCTGGGGCATCGAAGTTTCAAGGCTTGGGTTTTCCTTGCGTAAGACCCATTCTAAGCAATGCGGCAACCATTGGCATCGCAAGCGCCTTCTGGCGTATTTGCCACAGTATCCACCACTGCCTCTGCCAACAAGCCACCCAATTTTGCGCCCAAACGTAAATCATCCAGATGGCCAAAGTGCTGCAGGCGCAGCTGCCCTTGCCGGTCGATTAAAATGAGGCTGGGTGTGCCTTGTAACCCGTAGTTTTGCATGGTCTGTGGGATAGGCCCCTGCAAGGATGCTTGATCTATTCCCACAGGAAAGCCGATGCGATATTCGTGCAAAAATACCCGTAAAGCCGCAGCGCTCATCACCGAATGGTGCTCAAAAACGGAGTGCAGCCCCAGCACCACAACATCCGACTCAGCAAAAGCGCCACGGATCGCCTTGGCTTGTGGCAAGCCATGGCTCACGCAGGCTGGACATAGCATTTGAAACACATAGATCAGCACCACTTTACCCAAAAGATCGTTTAAGACCACGGGCTGATCGCTATTGAGCCATTGCGAGGTCTGAAGAGCTGGCGCTAAGCGGGGGGATGAATTCATGATTATTTCTCCTTTTACTACAACTATTACTGCAGCTGTTGCTACTAAGGGGCAGCTCGCTGCCCCTCTTATCCATTAAGCAAGCAGGGCTACTTTAGGAAAATCCACCGGCACATCAAATGCCACATTGACATAGTTGGTGAATAAATTAAGAGCGACATGGGCAAGAATCTCAACGATATGCTCGTCGTTAAAACCATGCACTCGCAGTTGGGCAATGTCGTCCGCTGAGACTTGCCCGCGGTTTTCCACAAGCTTCAAGGCAAACTGTAGCGCAGCGCTGGTCTGCGGATCGCTAGCTTCACCCGCCTGGGCTGCCCGCATTTCATCGGCTGTCGCCCCAGCTTTTTTCCCTAAGGCGGTATGCGCTGCTAAGCAGTATTCGCAGCGATTACGATTGGCAACGGCCACCGCAATTTGCTCGCCCAGCTTGGGGGAAATCACCCCTGCACCTAGCGCAGCAAAAGAGCCCCACATACTTTTAAGCGCCGCTGGCGAATGGGCGACAACGCGAAACATATTTGGCGTGGCCCCGAATGCAGCATGAATTTGTGACAAAACGGCCTGACGGTCTGCCGTGGTGGATTGGGTGTCAATTAAGGGAAGGTGTGACATTTTAATTCCTTTGCATAGATAGAAATGAGAGAGGGGTAAAACAAGGGCTGCTTAGCACGATTTAATTCAGTTATCGCAATATTACATAGGACTCCTAACTATTTAAATTAAAAAAATAGCGCCACTGCAGCTATTCCATTTTTTCCCAATTCAGCCGAGCAATCACAGGCTCTGCCTGAATATGCTCAGGGCAATCAAGCCGAAGCAAGGCCGCAGACAAAGGCGCATCGACCAAGCGGCAATGATGCGGCGCAGCGCTATCTGCATGTACATTGGCCGCAAAATGCTGGCAGCTAAGGCAGGCGCGTAATTCAGGGAAACGCTCTGTTTGCTGCAGCTGGCCAATCAAAGCCAGCAGCGATGAAAACAATTCGTCTTGCTTAGGCTGAGGCAAACGCTCGACAGCCTCTAACGCAAAACCCGTAGCATCGACAATTTTTAAGGCCAGCGCCTGCCCGGCTGAAGTAAGCCGCAAAGCCACCGCTCGCCCATCCCCCGCTGCACGCCCTTTTTCGATCAACCCTTTAGCCACCAAAGAGGCAATCGAATCGCTGGCACTGGCTGCCGTCACCCCTAGCTGCTGAGCAATCCACGATAGCCGGACGCCCTCGCTGCGTGAGCGCAAGATTTCTAAGACTTCCACCTGAGCGTGGTTTAGGCCCTCAGCCGTCGCAAACTGCCAAACACCCGTGCGCAATACCGAAGCAATGCGAGAGATGGCACTGACAATGCGCTCACTGCCCGCCGGGGTATCGCCCCAAAGTGTTGAAAGTTCTGTTTCCATCCCTGCATCCTAAAACATGAAGTGTAAATTGTAAAGGACTCCTAATTAATTTATTTTCCCAGCGATAGCCAGCCCTTATTTTCTAAAGCTTTCAATATACCCTGCATGGGTATATTATCATCTCAAACAGGAGGGGAAAAATGACTTCAGAAATCCAACTTCGTCTTGGAGGTATGACCTGCACAGCTTGTGCGGCGCGGATTGAGAAAATTCTTAATCGCCAGACGGGTGTGGCCGCCGAGGTGAATTTTGCGACTGAAACCGCGCATATCCGCAGCAGCGACACAACCATCACCGCCGATGCACTGATCGCCACCATCAGCCGCGCAGGATTTACGGCCGAGCTAGCCAGCACGCCTGCTGCTGCAGAGAAAGACGAGCGCTGGCCGCTGCTGATCGCCGCCCTGCTTAGCCTGCCGCTGATGGCCAGCATGTTTAGCGCAGATCACGCCGAGCTATTGCCGCGCTGGCTACAAATGCTGCTGGCTACGCCGGTGCAATTTATTCTGGGATGGCGCTTTTATCGCGGTGCGTTCTTTGCACTGAAAAGTGGCGGGGCAAATATGGATGTGCTGGTGGCGCTGGGCACGACCATGGCCTATGGCCTATCGGCGGCCGTCACCCTGCTGGGCCTGCACGAGCAGCACGTTTATTTTGAAGCCAGTGCGATGATTATTACGCTGGTACTGGCAGGTAAATGGCTGGAAAGCCGCGCCAAAAAGAAAACATCGGGGGCAATTAGCGAGCTTTTAAAACTTCAACCCAAAACCGCAAGGGTAGAAACGGTGGATGGATTGATTGATTTACCGATCAATCAACTCAAGCCAGGCGATATGGTGATTGTGCGCCACGGCGAAGTGATTCCCGTCGATGGCGTAGTCATCGAGGGCCAAGCTGCGGTCGATGAAAGCATGTTGACGGGCGAAAGCCTGCCAGTTGAAAAGAATATAGCCAGCAAAGTATTTGCCGCCACTAAAAACAGCAGCGGCATGCTTAAAATCCGCGCCAGCAGCGTGGGCAGCAAAACCCAGCTGGCAGAAATTGTGCGGCTAGTGGCGCATGCGCAAGGCTCTAAAGCGCCTATCCAGCGCCTTGCCGATCAGATTTCTGGCGTATTTGTGCCCATCGTGGCGGCGATTGCCGTGCTGACCTTTTTTGGCAGCTTTTGGTACTGGGATAGCGCCGTTACCGCACTGATTCACGCCGTTGCCGTCTTAGTGATCGCCTGCCCTTGCGCACTGGGGCTGGCCACGCCAACTGCAATCTCAGTCGGCATAGGACGAGCGGCGCAGCAGGGTATTTTATTTAGAAATGCCACGGCGCTAGAGCATGCAGGCAAGATTGAAATGCTGGTGGTCGATAAAACCGGCACGCTGACCACAGGGCAGGCCAAGGTTGTAGAAATCATCAGTTTGCAGAGCGAGTTATCCAAAGAGGATTTGCTGCAACTCGCTGCCAGCTTGGAGCAAGGCTCAGAACACCCTCTAGGCCACGCCATCTTGGCCGCTAACACCTTGCCGCTATTGCCTATCAGTGACTTTGTCGCCGTAGCAGGGCAAGGCGTGATGGGCAAGCTGGACGATGGCAGTGAAATCAAAATCGGCATCCCAAGTTGGGCAGGTGAAATGCCAGAAAAAAACACCCAGCCACATACCTTAGTCAGCATCGCCAAAAATGGCATCTTACTGGGACAATTAGCACTGGCCGATACACTCAGAGCCAGCTCGGTGGAGGCCGTTAAACGCTTGCAAGCAATGGGCATTGAAGTAGTGATGCTGACCGGTGATCAGCCAGCCACAGCCGCCGCCATTGCCAAGGCCAGTGGTATCCGCCAATACCAAGCTTTGATGCGCCCGCAGGACAAAGCTGCGTTCATCCAACAACAAAGCAAAGTCGTGGCGATGGTTGGCGATGGTGTAAACGACGCCCCCGCACTCGCCGTTGCAGCAGTGAGCTTTGCGATGGGCGCAGGCAGCGATGTGGCGATTGAAGCGGCCGATATCACCCTGCTGCATAACGATTTACTGGCGGTGAGCGACGCGATTGCCTTGTCCCGCGCCACCATCAAAAAAATTCGCCAGAATTTATTCTTCGCGTTTTTCTATAACACGCTAGGCATACCGCTGGCGGCCATCGGTATGCTTAACCCGGTATTGGCAGGAGCTGCTATGGCGCTGAGTTCGGTTTCGGTGGTGAGTAATTCACTATTGCTGAGGCGGTGGAGAAGTGAGCCCCAACAAGATCACTAAACCTGTAGCTCCGTAGGGTGGGTTACGGCCAATTGAAAGACCAAAGAAAGAGAGAACGGATTCCTGGCTGTAACCCACCGCCGCGCCATGGCGGGTTACGGCCGAAATAAATCAGCGTCTTTAATGAGCATCAAGAGCGGCCTAACCCGCCCTACATTTTTTTATACATTAAAAGGAGTAAGAAAATGGAACACAGCACGCTTAAAATCGAAGGCATGACTTGTATGGGTTGTGTGCGATCTTTAACCAACGCTTTAAGCGCCCTACCCGGAGTAAGCCATGTGGCGATTGATTTAGAAAGCGGCATCGCCAAAGTCGATCACAACGCGGCGATGACCTCGCTTGATGCTTTAGACGAAGCGATTGAAGGAGCGGGCTTTGAGCTTGTCTGATTGCGGCACCCCAGATGAAGGGCCCAAAGTGGTTCAGCCGGGCAAGCAAAAGCTGCTCTCCCGCCTCAACCGCATCGAAGGCCAGGTGCGCGGCGTGATTAAAATGGTCGATGAAGATAGATACTGCGTGGATGTATTAACGCAAATCTCGGCCATAAAATCCGCCATGGATTCAGTCGCCATGCAGCTATTAGAAAACCATGCTCATGGCTGCGTGGCAAAGGCGATTCAAGAAGGGAAAGGAGATGCAGCGATTGATGAGCTGATGATGGTGGTTAAAAAGCTCAGTGGAAAAACGCTGGGGTAAAACAAAAAATTCTGTAGACACAGAGAGCTTGTAGGGTGGGTTAGGCCAAGCGATGCACTAAATATGAGCGCTACCGTATTTCGGCCGTAACCCACCGCAGCGCCACGGTGGGTTACGGCCGAAATAGCTCAGCACCCTAATCAGCACTAAGAGCGGCCTAACCCACCCTACGTTACATCAAAACTTACAACGTCAAGCCACCCGTCACTTCAATCGCTGCGCCATTGATATAGCTGGCTTCATCGCTAGCTAAAAACGCATACACATTGGCGATTTCTTCGGGTTGGGCCATGCGCTTCATGGGCACACGCGCTTCCATATCTTGGATCACTTTTTCTGGCATGGCTTTCAGGATCGGTGTTGCTACAAAGCCAGGGCAAACTGCGTTAGCGCGAATACCCTTCTTACCCAGCTCTTTGGCCCATGTTTTGACAAAGCCAATCACCCCAAATTTAGCCGCTGCGTAATTAGTCTGGCCAAAATTGCCGTACACGCCCACTACCGATGAGGCATTTAAAATCACACCACTACCCTGCTCTACCATGGTGTCGACCACAGCACGAGCACAGTTGTAAACGCCTTTCAGATTAATATCGATCACGCGATCAAACTGCTCTTCGGTCATTTTGATCAGTTGCGCGTCTTGCACAATACCAGCGTTATTCACCAGCACATCAATACGACCAAATTGCGCCTTAACCGCAGCCACCATTTCGGCAATTTGGGTTTTATTAGTCACATCGACCACATAACCCACCGCCACTGCACCGCTTTGCACCAAGCTCGACACCACGCTATCAATACCGCTTTGGTTTACATCGCAAACCACGACTTTAGCGCCTTCAGCGGCAAATTTAACCGCGGTTGCCTGCCCAATTCCACTGGCAGAGCCCGTAATAATTGCTACTTTATCTTTGAGTCGCATAACGCACCTTATCGATCAATTGTAAAATGGCTGCACAGAGTGCTCGCTCCGCATGCAGAAAAAGCAAGGCCGATATAGAAAAAAAGGAAACGCTTTCTGTTATCTATCAGCACCTTAGCCCCGCAGGCTCAGAGCAAGTCAATAAGAAACACGCAGTGCCTCTTATCCCTATGCGATAGGCTAAGCATAGACGCAACTTGTGCAGCGCAACAAGTCAAAATCTCATGAAAAGAAAGAAAAACGAAGAACAACAGGAATAAACATTTACACATTCCCAACTAAATCGGCCACTTAGCTGATCTTATCAGGAAGAATGAGGAAGGTATCCCAAGCCCAAAGGCTTGGGGAAGGCTTACTCTGCTGGTTTATCCGCGTAATGCTCACTCAGCAAGGAGCGGCAATCAACAATGCGTAAATCATTGTCGCGGGCAAAGGTCATAAGGAATTCAAAGACACGCGGATCGATTTTTTCAAGCTGCTTATCAACCGCTACGCAACGAACATTGTCGTGCACCATCGGGCGAACAAAAGGAGCATAGGAAAGCTTCTGATCAACACCGAAAGTGCTTAGGATGCCAGACAAGCGATCAGCCCAGTCGCTGGGCCGAAATTCACGCCCATTACTGGTAATGCCCTGAATAATGATTTCGTATGGATTGCAGATCATTTTAACAACAGCGTATTTAATGGTGGAATATCCATCAGATTATACCATCGCAGGCCAAACTGCTGCCTTAGAAATTCTCAAAGTTAACTAGATTTAATCCTGTACTTAAAACCATAAAGCACTGACAAAGCTTGCCAGCCGCCTGCAAACGGTTGAATAATGGTTATTTTTTCTCAAAGTGGCTCACACCGTTTCAAAAATAAAGACTGCAAATCCAGCATGAAAAATGATGTGCACCATCGAAAGTCTGTAAGAAATTGTGCAGAACACTGTGGATCACAGCCTAGTGAGATTTATCTTTTTTGAAGCGGCAGCCCATTCGGACTGTTCCCTATGCGCCATTATCTGCAATTTACTGATTTCACCCGCGAAGAATATGAATATCTATTCAAACGCGCCGCCATTCTTAAAGCCAAACTAGCCGCAGGCGAGCTTTATCAGCCGCTGATTGGCAAAGTTTTAGCCATGATTTTTGAAAAATCATCGACCCGCACCCGTGTTTCTTTTGAAGCCGGTATGGCGCAATTCGGCGGCCATGCGATGTTTTTGCAATCTAAAGACACCCAGTTAGGCCGTGGCGAACCCATCGAAGATGTGGCGAAAGTCATTAGCCGCATGACTAATATCGTCATGGTTCGCACTTTTGAGCAAAGCATTGTTGAGCGCTTTGCTGATAATTCATTAGTGCCTGTGATTAACGGGCTGACCAATGAATATCATCCATGCCAAATTTTGGCCGATATTTTTACGTATATCGAAAAACATGGCTCAATCGAAGGCAAGACCGTAGCTTGGATTGGCGATAGCAACAATATTTCCCGCACTTGGCTACAAGCGGCAAAAATATTCAACTTCAAGCTCAACCAAGCCTGCCCACGCGGCTATGAAATGACCGTTTTAGATGGCCAAAAATACGGCATCGAGCATTTCGAAACATTTTACGATCCGTATCAAGCCGCCCGAGATGCCGACATTGTCACCACCGACGTTTGCACTTCGATGGGTTTTGAGCGTGAAACATTGCAACGCAGAAAAGACTTTTTGCACTATAAAGTCAGCGAAAAAGTGATGCTGCAAGCCAAGGCAAATGCCATGTTTATGCATTGCCTGCCAGCGCATCGCGGCGAAGAAGTCGATCCAGAAGTGATTGATGGCCCGCAATCTGTAGTTTGGGATGAGGCAGAAAATCGCATGCACACGCAAAAAGCAGTGATTGAATACCTATTACTCGGTAAAGTAGAGGATTAAGTGAGTTTACGCGCCCAAAATGGGCACAAACTGCTTATTTCTAGCCCCGGAATACAGGATTACCCAGATGTTTGGCATTACCGATTTAAGCAGCTATTTACTCGGCACTATTTTTATTATTTTATTACCGGGGCCTAATTCCATTTTTGCGCTCTCTGTTGCCGCCAAACAAGGCGTGCGCGCAGGCTATGCTGCTGCGGCAGGGATTGTGACGGGCGATCTTATTTTGATGCTATTAGCCAGCTTAGGTGTTGCCTCTATCATGCGCACGCATCCAGCCGCCTTTGATATGGTTCGCTACGCAGGTGCAGCGTATTTAGCTTGGATGGGTTTTAAAATGCTGTTTGCCAAACCTCAGGCAACAAGCAATACCCCGATTGAAGTGCCCTCTAGTCATATTTTTAAGCAGGCACTCTCAATTTCACTGGTTAATGTGAAAGCTATATTATTTTTTATGGCCTTCTTCCCCCAGTTTGTGGATCCGACTTATGATCGGATTCCATTGACGTTTGTAGTACTTGGCATGATCGTACAAGCCGTAAGTTTGGCTTATCTGACCTTTTTAATTTTTGCTGGCGCTGGCCTTTCTCGGCGGCTAGCAGGCAAACAGTGGCTGGGCCGTTGGCTAGCACGCCTAACTGGTGTACTTTTCATCAGCTTTGGTGCGCGGCTTGCTCTTATTCACTAATCCTTGCCTTTCTCCCTTCTTGGAGTTCTCATGTCTGATGTAAAAAAAGCGGTTCTTGCCTACTCCGGTGGCCTCGATACCTCGGTAATTCTGAAGTGGTTGCAAGATACATATCAATGCGAAGTGGTGACATTTACCGCAGACCTGGGCCAAGGTGAAGAACTTGAGCCTGCCCGCCAAAAAGCGGTGCAATTTGGCATTAAGCCAGAAAATATTTTTATTGATGATTTGCGCGAAGAATTTGTGCGTGATTTTGTATTTCCCATGTTCCGCGCAAACACGGTTTACGAAGGTGAATACCTGCTGGGCACATCCATTGCTCGCCCACTGATTGCCAAGCGTCAAATTGAGATTGCCAATTTAACCGGTGCAGATGCCGTTAGCCACGGCGCAACTGGCAAGGGCAACGATCAAGTTCGCTTCGAGCTAGGCTATTACGCCCTGCGCCCGGACATCAAAGTGATTGCACCATGGCGTGAATGGGATTTAAACAGCCGCGAAAAACTGCTGGATTACGCCGAAAAACACGGCATGGATATCGCGAAGAAAAAGAACGGCGGCAGCCCTTACTCGATGGATGCCAATCTATTGCATATCTCTTACGAAGGCCAAGTACTGGAAAACCCAGCAGCCGAGCCAGAAGAAGATATGTGGCTGTGGTCGGTTAGCCCAGAACAAGCGCCAGATGCTGCTGAGTATGTAGAGCTTGAATACGAGCAAGGCGATATCGTCGGCATTAACGGCGTAAAAATGAGCCCAGCTACCGTTTTAGCCACGCTGAATAAGCTCGGTGGCAAGCACGGCATTGGCCGTCTTGATCTGGTCGAAAACCGCTTTGTAGGCATGAAGAGCCGTGGCTGCTACGAAACCCCAGGTGGCACGATTATGCTCAAGGCGCACCGCGCCATTGAATCCATCTGCCTCGATCGCGAAGTCGCTCACCTTAAAGACGAGCTAATGCCTAAATACGCCAGCCTGATTTACAACGGCTACTGGTGGGCTCCAGAGCGCCTCATGCTGCAAAGCATGATTGATGCAAGCCAAGCCCATGTAAATGGCTGGGTACGCGTCAAGCTCTACAAAGGTAATGTTATTGTGGTGGGACGTGATTCTAAAGAATCGCTATTTGATGCCAACATTGCCACCTTTGAAGACGACGGTGGGGCTTATAATCAAGCGGATGCAGCAGGCTTTATTAAACTGAATGCACTGCGCATGCGAATTGCCGCTAAATTACGCAAGTAAGCTTATCGTTATTTGACAAAGCCGGCTTGCAGCCTGTCGGACTTAGGCAGTCAAAGCGAAAAATCGCATGGTCGAGAACAGATTTTGCCGGATTTGCAGCGCCAATAACGTGTTATTGGTCAAAAATACGGTGAAATATGGGCCGATCAGGTGATTTTGCAGCTGACTGATACTAAGTCCGACAGGCTGCTCACAGCCGGCTTTGTTCGTCAAAGGAAACCATCATGCTTGAGGCGCTTAAAAATATGTCAGAGGAAACATTCACCACCCTATCGGTGTCTATCCTCTGCACCGGCCTCATCATCTATATGGGCTTTATCATTTATCGATTAGCAGCGGATTCTAAAGCGGGGAAATACGGCTCCTTAGTTTTATTTTTTACACTAGGATTCGGCGTATTCGGCTTTATTATTAAAACCGTGCTAACCGAAATCATTCAAAAATAAAGAGAATTCTCTATGTCACAATTTGATAATGTATCGGTACTTAAGCAGGGCAATGTTTATTTCGATGGCCTATGCGTATCACACACCCTTATTTTAGCCAGCGGCGAAAAGAAAACAGTGGGTGTTATTTTGCCATCAACGCTGACATTTAATACTGGCGCAGCAGAAATCATGGAAATCGTCGCTGGCCTTTGCCATGTAAAACTGGCCGGTGAATCTGAGGCCACCCCCTATACTGCAGGTCAAAGCTTTAATGTGCCAGCTAACTCTAGCTTTAGCATTGAAACACTAGCAACACTGCATTACGTTTGTCATTTTGCATAAAGCAAACTGAAATAGATTTAATTCACTACTTACAAAAAGGAGAAGCCCGTGCCTTCTTTCGATATTAGCTCCGAACTGGATATGGTTGCTCTCAAAAATGCCATTGACGCGGTTGATCGCGTCATCAATAACCGCTTTGATTTTAAAGGCACTAGCGCCAAAGTTGATCTAAACGAAAAAGATGAAACCATTACCCTGCATGGTGATTCCAACGCGCAACTGGATCAAATTAAAGATATTTTATTTCCAGCCTTAGAGAAAAAAGAAGCCGACAGCAGCAAACGCTTAGAAAGTGGCGAAGTGCAAAAAATATCTGGCAACAAAGTAAAGCTAGAAATGAAAATCAAGGCGGGGATTGATCAAGATTTAGCCAAAAAAATCATCAAGCTGATTAAAGATGAAAAATTGAAAGTACAAACTGCAATTCAAGGCGACACCGTACGTGTAACGGGCGCTAAGCGAGATATTTTGCAAGAAGTCATCGCACTCATGCGTAAATCAATTACCGACTTCCCATTGCAATATCAAAATTTCCGCGACTAATAATTAAGGATTAGGGCGGCAGATTATTGCCGCCCACACCATGAACTGGACTACTCGCCAATCTGCTTTTATCACCCTGCTTGCCATGCTATTTGGCCTAGGGATGATTTTTATTCTAGCTTATCAAGTGAATAGCTCTTATAAAGTTGAAATACAGCGCGCTCGCTTGAGCGCTGCCCAGCAATCTAGTGAAGTCGCCCACAAAATCAGTGGTGCATTAAGAGAAATAGACATCGTCCTTAAAGATTTAAGCGATCGAATTAGCCCTCAAGACCTTCTCAATGCAGAGCAAGGCCATAGCCGCAATGCAGAATTACAAAATATTTTATTAGATAAACTACTTCAAATTCATCAAGCGGACAATATCGTCCTGGTAAGTAGCGATAGCAGCATCACCCATCGCGCACTAGATACGCCAGGCCATGGGCAATTAATGGACGATGCTTATTTTCAGCTCATTCGTAATAATCGTTACCAAGAACGTATTTACACTCGCCTCGCCAGTCACAGCCAAAATACAGGAATTGTTGTGGCTAGACGGGTTGAATCACTCACCGCCGAATTTTCTGGGCTTATTGTCGCCAATATCACTCACAATTATTTAGATGAGTTATTAAGTGAACTCCATTTGGGAAAGCACGGCAGCGTGCAACTCATTGATCAACATAAAAACATACTTGCGAAATATCCACCCAATGCACTCACTTTACCAATCAATGAGGCAACGCTCAAAAATCTAATCGCAGGCAAAGAAAGTAAAATATTACTTAACCATACCGAGCCCACACAGAGCATCAGCAGCTACCATTTAATAAAAGATACCTCTTTTATTGTGATTGTGAATGCCTCATCTGACGATTATTTATTGCTTTGGCGAAATAACACCCTGTATTACTTACTAGGCGGTGGCACGCTACTGATTATGGCTTTGCTAATGTGTTATTTCTTTTGGCGATCACATCGTTTAACTCAAAATCTGCATAAAAAAGAAAAACACTTAAATGCAAGCGAGGCACGTTTCAGGCAAATGATTGAAACCAGTCCTGTGGCCATTGTGCTCGCCCGCATGCCGGATTACTTTATTACCTATATCAATCATCAGGCGGCAGAGTTATTCGATCAAACGCAAGCAGGAGCCTTATCGCAACGCGTTTTTGAATTATATAAATCTAAGCCCAATTTTATAGATCAGCTTAACAAAATCCAAGCAGGGGAAGATCAGCATAATATTGAAGTGATACTACAACGCAAAAATGGCCAGCCTTTCTGGGGAAGCCTTTCCATGTCAATCAGTGAAACATCCCAAGCCACTACGCTAATGATTGGGATTAGTGATATCACCACAAAAAAACAATTAGAAGCTGATCTACAGCACCGTGCCACAATTGATAGCTTATCAGGGTTATTTAATCGCGCTTATTTTACCGAGCGGGCCAATCATGAAATTGCGCGAGCCAAACGAAATCAACAACCCTTATTAGTTATCATGCTTGATATCGATCACTTCAAGCGTATCAATGATAATTGGGGGCATGATATAGGGGATAAAGCGATTCAAAGTTTGTCCGAGCTTTGCCGCTCTACATTGCGGGATATTGATATTATTGGCCGTATTGGCGGTGAAGAATTTGCTATTTTATTACCAGAGACTGACTTAGAAACAGGATTCCCTGTTGCAGAGCGCTTAAGACAACGTATTGAGGCGCAGCGTATTGCATTAGCCAATCAACAAACATTGCAGTTTACTGCCAGTATTGGACTCAGCATACTCTCCGCTGATGATCAAAAAATTGATCAAATTCTTAAGCGTGCAGATTTAGCACTTTATCAAGCAAAGAATGAAGGCAGAAATCAAACCGTAATTTACAGCAAGAAAACAGCGTAAGAAAAAACGAATGATATAGACATACAAATTTGATATGCGTCAACACCCTCCAGACCGATTTGCTTTTATATAGCGATATATACAGAGATGGAGGTCATCATGGAAAATACACCACTACAAGCGCTGTTTACTACTGATATCGGCCTATTAAGCCTATTCACCATTTGCTTTATTTTAGGGATGGCACTCTATATTTTTTTCTATGTACGTCGCAAAGTAACTGAAGATACTGCCGCACACCGAAAAGATCTAGCAACAAAAAGACAATAAATCAGCATAAAAACCATGTGCACATTAAAAAAAGGATCGCTTATCAATAAAGCGATCCTTTTTTATTATTGCACTGTAATCAACGCAAAGGATTCTTTGCGCTCCCCTGCACGATTACCCCGCCATAACACCGTACTCCCCAATGGCTCGCCACCAATGGTCATTCGCAAAGGGCAAGCTTGCGCCTTGCTTCCTTGTTGCAGCGCAATCCCCGCAAAATACTCAAATGATGCGAGAGGCGCTGAGGGGATATTTCGCCCATCAATGCACCCCTTCTGCGCCTGCATTACATCACGCAAAGAATAAGAAACCGCACGATAACTTTTCTGCGCATCCAGCCAAGGCTGCCAGAGACTAATAAGCACGCCCCAAATCAAAGTCACACCACATGCCCAATTTGTTACTGCTAAACGTCCTGGTGGGCGTTTACGTGCAATGACAAAGCACCAAATAATAGTCAGACCCAGTGCAAAGACAACTCCCACCCCTTTCCATTGGCCTTGATAAGCAGGGCTAGCCTCCTGCAAAGCTCTCGCTATGCCCATTGGTACGCCGAGATGCACCGCCAGCCAACCCAGCCATAACAATCCAGTGAATAGGCCAAACGTCATTAGGCCAAACCAGTTCAGCGCCTGAGCCGCGCCACGGCGCAAATCATCCACCCCGCTAGCGGCCAAAATAGACAGGGGCAATAACACAATCAAAGCATGAGATTCCCGCGCATCTCCCGCCATCACAAACCAAAGCACATGCAGAAGCAGTAACACGCTAGGCAAAAGCATTTTAGGCTGAATCAGCTGATGGCGATTCGCCCATAAGCCCCATATCGCAAGAGGTAAAGCGGGCCACGCAAACCACAGCACAATCGAGGAAAAAAACCCAAAAGCATGAAAAGCCTTAAAATCAGCTACCCCACCAAAAGGCCCAAACGCATACTGATTAATCCATAAATCAAAGACCGGCCGAGCATGCTGATAAAGATCGATAGGCCAGATTGCGCTCAGTGGAACGGCAATGACCACGGCAGATAATAAACTCACACCATAGGAGGTATTTCTCCAAGGCTTAAATAGAAATAGCAGCACAGCCGATGTCAGCGCCAAAACAAATTCAGCCCAATTTCCACCTAAAAGCAGCAACAGCCATGCCAAACCCAGCAGCAAGCCTGCACGTAATGGCTGGCGTAAAGCATAAGCTAAAGCATAAATATGCCAAGCAAAGCCAGCCAAGACCAAAACTTGTGGGGATAGATGGTGGCCCCAAATAATCAAACCAATGCAGCCAATCAAGGTAATCACAGCCACGCGGCCATAGCGACGACCATATAACTCGCGCCCTGCTAGCCCCAGCCCCCACAAGGCGAGCGCCATCCAAATACCAGTCGTTAAGCGGGCCGCATCATGCACTGCCATACCGAGCTTTTGCAGAGGCCACGCAAAAAGTGCCGCGCTCCAATAATATAAAGGTGCGTGTTCTAAATAAGGTTGGCCTGCAAACTGCGGCACCGACCAATAAGCTCCTTGCATAAACTGCTTGATTACCGCCGCCGTTTCCACCTCGTCCGGCTTCCATGGATCATGGCCAATCAAGCCTGGCAATAACCAAACCAAACAAAGCAGCAGCAACAGCCAAGGTTTTTCTGTACCAGCAGGCAGCGGCTCGCGCTCAAGAGGAGGAATATAAGTCAACATGGTATTTACCCAAGACCAGCAGGAATCCAATAAATATTATTGAATTTTTGAAGACAATATTTAAATGCAAAAAAGGCAGCGCGCGGCTGCCTTTTTCAGATACTGCGCAGGAACAATTATTCCTTGCTGCCGTACATGCTGTATTTCTGACGGAACTTGTCGATACGACCAGCAGTGTCCACGATCTTCTGTTTGCCGGTGTAGAATGGGTGCGATTCCGAAGAAATATCCAGCTTAACAAGCGGGTACTCTTTACCGTCAGTCCAAACGATAGTTTGTTTAGCGGTCAGAGTAGAACGGCTCATAAATTTGAAATCAGCCGCTGTGTCATGAAATACAACGTCTTTATATTCTGGGTGAATACCATCTTTCATTTTACTTCCCTTTACATTGTTAGCGTGCTGGGGTTGTGCCAACACTAGCCATAAAAACGAGATCATCGCACAAAAGCGCAATAAGAACAAGCTGCGCTATATGTACTTATCGACGCATCGAATCAAAGAAATCCATATTATTCTTGGTTCCTTTGATTTTATCCAATAGGAATTCCATCGCATCCAAATCATCCATTGGATAAAGTAATTTGCGCAGAACCCAAATTTTTTGCAATTGATCTTGCTGAATCAGCAATTCTTCGCGACGTGTGCCGGAGCGATTTACATTGAGTGCTGGATAAGTGCGCTTTTCTGCCATACGACGATCAAGGTGAATTTCATTATTACCTGTACCCTTGAATTCTTCGTAAATCACATCATCCATACGGCTACCGGTATCGATCAGCGCCGTGGCAATAATCGTTAAACTACCGCCCTCTTCGATATTACGTGCTGCACCAAAGAAGCGCTTAGGCCGCTGCAATGCGTTCGCATCCACACCACCGGTCAATACCTTGCCAGAAGCAGGCACCACGGTATTGTAGGCGCGAGCCAAGCGGGTAATCGAATCTAGCAGAATCACCACGTCTTTTTTGTGCTCAACAAGACGCTTGGCTTTTTCGATGACCATCTCAGCCACTTGTACGTGGCGAGTTGCTGGCTCATCAAAAGTAGAAGAAACCACTTCACCCTTCACGGAGCGCTGCATTTCGGTTACTTCTTCAGGACGCTCATCAATCAAGAGCACAATCAGCATCACTTCTGGGTGATTGGCACTAATGGCATGGGCAATATGCTGCAACATCACGGTTTTACCGGTTTTAGGCGGCGCAACTAACAGTGCGCGCTGGCCTTTACCAATCGGGGCGATCAAATCAATGATACGGCCAGTGACGTTTTCTTCGGCGCGAATATCACGCTCAAGATGCAAACGCTTATTCGGAAATAATGGCGTTAAGTTTTCGAATAAAATTTTATGTTTGGCGTTTTCTGGCGATTCGCCATTTACTTTATCGACTTTAACCAGCGCAAAGTAACGTTCACCATCTTTAGGCGTACGAATTTCGCCGTCGATGGTGTCGCCCGTGTGTAGATTAAAGCGGCGAATTTGGCTAGGGCTGACATAAATATCGTCGGGGCCCGCTAAATATGAAGTATCTGGGCTTCGCAAAAAGCCAAAACCATCGGGTAATACTTCCAATGTTCCATCGCCATAAATGCTTTCGCCTTTTTTGGCTTTTGTTTTTAATATGGCAAAAACAAGATCTTGCTTACGCAATCGGTT
The DNA here is from genome assembly GCA_025360045.1 of Janthinobacterium sp. Classification (GTDB taxonomy): domain Bacteria; phylum Pseudomonadota; class Gammaproteobacteria; order Burkholderiales; family Chitinibacteraceae; genus Iodobacter. Next base: position 64,035 of record JANYCY010000095.1, read on the forward strand.
TGCACCGTCGATCTCGCAGGACGTAGCCATATCAACAAGTTCGGAAACGTGGAGGTGTTTTAAATCAGACAGGTGCATAGGAGGGCGCGCTTGAATAAATCGGGAAGGGAAAAATAGAAACTTAGACTGGGCGGGCCGAAAAGAATATTCGGCTGGCCCAGTTGAATACCCACAAGCCTATATGGGTTTACTTAGTGCTGTCAAATATTACTATCAAGAAATGCGGTTAATTGTGATTTTGACAACGCGCCGACCTTAGTGGCCTTCACTTCACCGTTCACAAACAGCATTAATGTTGGAATACCACGAACGCCAAATTTAGGCGGGGTATTTGGATTTGCATCAATATCGAGCTTACCCACCTTCAAACGACCTGCGTATTCCGCACCCACTTCTTCCAAAATAGGAGCAATCATTTTGCACGGACCGCACCATTCAGCCCAATAATCAAGCAAGAATGGCCCTTGCGCTTGCAATACTTCAGTCTCAAAAGTGGCGTCTGTTACGTGTGCGATATGTTCACTCATATTTACTCTCCAGCATGGGGTATGTGGTTCATTCAAAGACTTGGCTCATCAAATCCTAGACGAAGGATAAAGTGGCCTGCAATGTTTTATTGATGTGGGCGATTCAATATTTTTCAAGCCCATTACACTGGAAGCATTGTACTAGAAAACTTACAAAGCCGCGCCAACGGCTTCTTCCAAACGCTCTACCAAGGTAACCGTCATGCCTTCAATCGCTTGTCTTGGGCGATTACCCTTAGGAATAATCGCGTGGGTAAACCCTAGCTTAGCCGCCTCTCGCAAGCGCTCTTGCCCTCTTTGCACGGGTCTTACCTCCCCAGCCAGCCCCACCTCACCAAACACGACTAGTTTTTCAGGTAAAGGGCGATTTTTTAAGGAAGATACAATGGCAAGTAGCACCGCCAAATCGGCAGCAGGCTCAGCAATCCGTACCCCACCAACCGCATTAATAAACACATCCTGATCAAATGCAGCAATGCCTGCATGGCGATGCAATACCGCCAGCAACAAGGCCAAGCGGTTTTGCTCCACCCCTACGGCGAGGCGTTTAGGCTGAGGTGAATGCGAATCATCCACCAAGGCTTGAATTTCAACTAATAAGGGACGAGTCCCCTCTTGCGTGACCAAGACGCAACTTCCCGGGACGGGCTCTTTATGCTGGGATAAAAACAGCGCCGAAGGGTTAGATACTTCGCGCAGGCCTTTATCGGTCATGGCAAATACACCCAACTCATTGACCGCACCAAAGCGATTTTTAATCGCGCGGATCAACCTAAAGCTGGAATGGGTATCGCCTTCAAAATAGAGTACCGCATCGACAATATGCTCAAGCACGCGCGGCCCAGCAATCGCACCATCTTTGGTGACATGCCCAACCAGAAAGATGGTCGTGCCGGTGCGTTTGGCATAACGAGTGAGCTGCGCTGCACATTCTCTCACCTGAGCCACACTGCCCGGCGCAGAAGTCAGCGCTTCAGAATAAACGGTTTGAATCGAATCAATCACCGCCACCTGTGGATGCACTTTATCTAGCGCGGAGAGGATTTTTTCTAAGCCAATTTCGGCATAGAGCGCCACTTTGCCCGCAGGCAAACCAAGGCGTTTAGCGCGTAATGCGATTTGTTGGGGCGACTCTTCACCCGACACATACAAAACCGGCCGCTCTGCAGCCAGTAGCGTCATTGCTTGCAGCAGCAAGGTTGATTTACCGATTCCAGGATCGCCCCCGATCAGCACCACGCCGCCAGGCACCAAGCCGCCGCCCAGCACGCGATCAAGCTCGGCCATGCCGGTAGCAATACGCGGGATTTCAGCGGCTTCTACATCACTTAATTGGTGAATTGCACCATCGGCAGCCAAAGATTGAAAGCGGGTGCTGGGCGCGGTTTCTGCCACGCCCTCTTGCAGGGTATTCCACTCGCCACAGCCGGGGCATTGCCCCTGCCATTTAGGAGATACGGAGCCACAGAGCTGACAAACAAAGGAAGATCGAATTTTAGCCATAGGCGAGATGATACAGGTGTCGGGCGTTAGGTGTCAGGAGCGAGGAGAATCAAACTCAGCCCCCCTTCTGACCTCAGCCCTTTAACTAATATACTGAAACAAACTTAGGCCTTGCACCTGGGAAAAAGATTTGCGTGAGGCTTCAAGCAGCGTTTGAGTCAGCGAAAAATCACTCAGTGCAGTGGAGTAATCTAAATCTTGTAATTGAGACAAGGTTTGCCCGTATTGCACTTTTAAATCGCCATTGGTGTTTTGCACGGATTCCGTTTCCTTCATCTTGGCCCCCATCCCACCCTGTGCAGTTAAAATATTAGTCAGCATATTGCTGGTGTTTTGCAACACTGAATTTAACTGATTCTGGAAATTAGCCATTCCGGTTGGGCTGGTTTGATAGGTATTTAAGGCATCAGAAAACACCTTCATCGTTTGAAAAATATCCCCATTATTGCGACTAGGGTCAACATCAAACGAATCGACCGTGCCACTCGACACCGAGCCTGTAGGGGTAGCACTTGCACCCAAAGCGCCAATCACTACGCTGGGCTTGCCACTGACATTCATTTTAATGCCGTAATCCCAAGCAGGCATTGCTACCGGATCTGTTGCCAGTTTTTTAAACTCAATATCACTGCCTGATAAATAAGCACGTGGGTAATTATTGAGCGTTCCCGGAATCGCAGGCCGAATAGGCACGGCGGTATAATCGTAACCATCTACAATTGATTTATTAAAGTTGGTATTGGCCGTTACCCCATCAGCCAATAAGGGCTGATTATCAATTAGATCATACGCAATCACTGGCTTACCCGGATTAGCAGGATCATTCACTGATTGAAACTGCACTTTAAATTTTTGAGAATGAGTCGGGTCATTCCATTTAGTCACATCAACCACTTCACCTGGGCTGATCACACCACTGCCGCTATTACCCGGAGCCACGCCATTGGCCGAACTCACAAAGCTGCCATTACCTGTGCGCGCAGCTTGAAACATTTGATAGCCCGATTCGGACACAGGAATCTGCCTAGAGCCAGATATTTGCACTTGCCGCTGGCCATCATCACCAAAATATTGGACATTACCAAAAGAAGTTTCAGAAAAAGGCTGAGTCGTGCCTTTAAAACCTGAAAAAAGATAAGAGCCTGCGCCATCCGTTGCATTGGCAAGGCTCATCATTTCCTTGTATTGGCCTTGTAACTGAGCATCAAGCAGCTTTTTTTCCGCAATCGTTTGCGATGGGTTGCCTGCCGAAACGGCCAAAGAATAAATATCATGTAATAAATCAGTCACTTGCTGCATCGTAGACTCAGAAAGGCGCATCGCCGAATCAGCAGTTTTACTATTCACCGCATATTGGTCATTCAACTCTTTGGCTTGCGTCACATCCAATGCTTTGGCTGATGAAATCGGATCATCAGCAGGCGTCAATACGCGCCGCCCTGTCGACAATTGATTTTGCAATTTGGCTTGTACGCTAGAGTGCCGCTGTAATTCAGCTGCACCTTGCTTATAAATAGTTGTTGTTGCAATACGCATGATCTTTATTCCTCATTTACTATTCACCCGCGCCAATATCAAACTCAGCATTTAGCGAGTAATTACGGCTCATTTAGGCGCTAGTCTTAACCGCCAATGCGAACAATGGCGTCGAATGCTTGCTGCGCAATTTGAATCACTTTACTAGAAGCTTGGTAAGCTTGCTGATAGCGTAATAAATTGGCGGCTTCTTCATCCAAATTAACCGCCGAAACAGAATCACGAGAGATCTCGGCTTGTTTTAATACTTCTGTTTGTGCAGTCGACATAATATTAACTTCATTGGTTTTTGCACCAATCACCGCCACCATTTGCCCATATGCTTCTTGGTAATTAGACCTGCCACCATCAATAATTTTACGGCTTTGTAATTCGCCCAATTTCAAAGCATTACGGCCATCGGCATCTTGTGACGTACCCGGCTTTACCGAAAATTTATCGCCCTGCGCAGGCTGACCATCAATTTTCAAATTCCAGCCATTAAAAGAAATAGTTTGCCCTGCGGTATAAGTTGCTGGCGCCGATGTCGTCCCCGCCACCGTATCCGTTAAGGTATAGGTTGTTGGCGTAGTAAACGTGATATTCACGAGATTTTTTAATGCGGGGTTGACTGCCGATGACGTCGTGAGTGCAGATGGCGTATCCACTGCAACTTGGCCAATTTTCCCCGTTCCGGTATTCGTGCGCTGCGTATCCGAGATAATCGGCACACCTGCGGCTAATACACGTGGATCAGTCGGTTTAATCGCCATGCCACGGCTAAAGCCTGCAAAAGGCTGGACCATAAAGCGATCACCTGCGGTGGGCGCGCCTTGTGAGAACTTTAGCTTGAGTCCGTCCACGCTGAGCGATTGCGCATCATTTGTAAACTGTGCACCAGTAATCATCGTGCGCTGACCATCAGACTGACGAATTACTTGATAATCTGTGCCATCAAACGACACCTCGTAATCACTCGCTTGAACTTTGCTTACATCCTCAATATAGCCACCCAATAAAGGAGGAAGCGCGGGCAACACTGGTACGGTGTTATTACGATTGGCAAGCACATTTCCCACTGCTGGCGGCATACTCACCCCCACCGACTCCCCTGCCGCCATCACCCCTGGAACACTCCAATTTAAGCCCAAGACGGTAGGATTAGTCCCCATCACGGCGGCGCTAACGGTTTGGCTCACATTATCAGATAGACGAGTAATGCTGTATTCACTACCTGCTGTGCCAGTAAAGGTGAGCGAATAATCACTCGCCACACTCTTTACGCCCGTTGGCAAGCTCACCGTCGCAAAAGCCGTACTCACCCCTGCAACCGTATGCGTGAGGGAGATATTGCTCTGCTGATAATCAAAGAAATTAGTCCCCATATTGCCGTACAAATCTTGCCCCTGACGCATCTGGGCGTTCACGGTCTGCCCCAAAACCATCGCCATGCGCTGAATTGAGTTTTCTGCGCTATCGAGGGTTTTATTTCTATATTCTAATAAGCCCCCCAATTTACCGCCGGTGAGCATGGTTTCAGGGATTTCAGCATCGAGATTGCCTTGGGTATACACAATCGTAAGCCGCTGTGGATCACCGGCTGATGGCTTTGCCGCAATTGAATACGGCGTTCCGCCCACGACCAAGTTTTGACCATTGCCAATAAATACATTAATCGTGCCATCACTTTGCTTAATAGATGTGGCTTTCACGAGGCTGTTTAAATCCAGCACCATTTGATCGCGCTGATCTAATAAATCATTAGGTAATTGCCCACCACTACTCGAAACCGAAATTTGCCCATTGATCTGTGCAATTTGTTTGGACAGCGCTGTGACGTGATCTGCCGTGCTGACCAAGCTACCGTTCACTCCGGCGCGCATTTCAGCTAAGCGCTGATCAAAAACTTGGAAGCGATTGACTAAGCCTTGGGCATTACTCATCAATGATTGGCGAGCAGGCAAAGATGCAGGATTGGTCGCCATCCCTTGCACGGCACTAAAAAAAGATTGCAAAACAGGAGACACGCCAGCGGCAGGATCGGCCACCAAATTATCAACCTGCTTAATTTCGGCTTGATAGGTGCCGTAATAGCTATCTTGGGATACGGCTGTTTGGACTTGCCTCGTCAAAAACTCATCATAAGACCGTGCCACGGTATCTACGCGTACCCCAAGCCCAGTAAAGCCATTCCCCGTATATTGAGGATATGGCGCACTTTGCTTAATACTCTGGCGTGAATAGCCCTGAGTATTGGCATTTGCAATATTGTGGCCTGTGGTGCTTAAACCCAAACTAGCGGCATTTAATCCACTTAGACCGATACCAAAGACACTGGCGCCCATGATGCAACTCCTTTGCTACTATTTATCGGCACAAATGGCCAATACTTGAAGGCAACTCAAAACCCAGTCGGTTTTTCTAGTTACCACAGCTTTAATTTATTACGCCAATTGACGACGTAATTGCTCCGCAACTTGCGCTAATTTATTCGCGTATTGCGGGTCAGTGGCATAGCCACCTGATTGCAAGGCTTTGGCATAACCTTGAGCATTCGCCCCTTGGCCTAGCGCATCGCCATAACGACGTTTAATCAAGCTGGCGTAATCATTAAATGCGTCGGCATAAGAGTCATAAACACGAAAACTCTCTACCCGCTTTTGCGCCTGCCCTCCGACAAATTCTGTGGTCGTAATATCAGCCGTTTTGCCTTTCCAATCTTTTGTCGCTTTAATGCCAAATAAATTATGACTATCGCTACCCGCAGCGTCCTTAATCGGCTTTTTGCCCCAGCCCGATTCCAATGCCGCATGCGCAATCAACACATGAGGAGAAACACCCAACGTAGCCGATGCCGCCTCAGCATGCCCAGCTAATTTAGAGGCAAACGAATCCCCCCCTAAAACGGCATCTTTTGCCGAAGTATCGGCTGCTTTTGCCGCTGGCAAGCTGTGGTGAAAATTGCTTGAGGGCTTTTGATAGAGCGAAGGATCACGCTGCAATTCAATTTGCCGCATGATGGATTGCGCAAACCCCACCCCGCCGTGTTTAGACCACATCTGCGAGAGCTGCTGATCATGCATACCACGAAACATATCGGCCGTGCCCGATTCGGTTTCATCGTACTTAGGCGTCGCTTCACGCATTGATTTAAGCATTTGATTGGTCAGCAAAGCCTCAAACTCACGTGCGACTTCTAGAGCGGCTTTGTTGGGATCTTTAATCGCCAACTGACGTAAGCTATCGACACTACGCACATCAATAGCAAGCTCATTATTCGAAGGAGTGGCAGAGGAGATCATTCTGGGCAGCGCTTAATATAAGATTAAGCAAGTATGAAGCAATAACTATGCCGGAGTCGGGAGTCGGGAGTCGGGAGTCGGGAGTCGGGAGTCGGGAGTCGGGAAATCATAATTCAATGTATTCCCTAATCAAGCAATGATTAAGGAATACTCATCAGCCATCAAATCACTTCTAGCTCAGCCTTTAAAGCGCCTGCCGCCTTCATTGCTTGTAAAATCGCCAATAAATCCTGTGGTGTGGCTCCCACCGCATTTAAGGCACGCACGACTTCACGCAAGGAGCTGGATTTAGGCAGACGAACAATGGGCCCCTTATCCGCTTGAATCTGGATATCGGCATTTTGTACTTTGGTGGTTTTGCCCCCAGAAACAGGATTAGGCTGAGACACGGTGTTGTCTGCCGTAATCGTCACGGTTAAATTGCCATGCGCAATGGCGCAGCTATCTAGCTTCACCGCCTGATTCATCACAATCGAGCCTGTGCGCGCATTGATAATCACCTTGGGGCTAGATTCTGCGGGGGTTACATCGATGTTTTCCAGGCGCGATAAAAACGCCACGCGTAAATTATTATCTTGCGGGGCGCGCACTTGTATCACTCGCCCATCTAGGGCCACAGCCGTACTTGGATACTGCGCATTCACCGCATTCACTACGCGATTGGCAGTCGTAAAGTCAGTAGTTAGCAGCTCTAGCTGAATAAACTCACCATTACCTAATAGAGTAGGCACGGATTTTTCGACCGTCGCACCCGATGGAATACGCCCTGTTGCCAGCTGGTTGACTTGGGTGCTTGACCCACCCGCCGATGCCCCCGCCCCAGCCACAATAATATTGCCCTGAGCCATGGCGTAAATTTGCCCATCAGCCCCTTTCAGCGGCGCCATCAGAAGCGTTCCGCCACGCAAAGACTTGGCATTACCAATCGAGGCGATCGTTACATCCAAGGGCTGACCCGGCCTTGCAAAAGCCGGCAACGTTGACGTTACGGTCACTGCAGCCACGTTTTTTAACTGCAAATTGCCCCCCGTAGGCACTTGAATCCCTAGATTGGTCAGCATATTCACCACCGATTGCACGGTAAACGGTGTTTGCGTGGTTTGATCACCACTGCCATCCAGGCCCACCACCAAGCCATAACCGACCAACTGGTTATTACGCACACCTGCAACCGACGCCAGCTCTTTAAGCTTTTCAGCATGAGCGGGCACCAGCGCAAATAAAAAACAGCAGATCAGGGCAAAGCGAGACATACACACAACCTATTTAAACAGCATTTAAAAACATCCAAACACCAACTTTAAAACGGCATCACATTTAAGAAAAACCGCTGCAACCAACCGATGGTATTGGCATCAGCCATCGAGCCAACACCAAGCTGCTCGATCCGCGCATCGGCTACTTTATTGGATGAAATCGTATTACCTGCCTTAATGTCCAGCGGATTAATCACGCCCGTAAAGCGTAGGGTATTAATTTGATTATTCACCGCAACTTGCTTTTCGCCACCCACAATCAAATTACCATTAGCCAGTAAATCCGTCACTGTGACCGAAATCGTGCCTTTAAAAGTATTGGTACTGTTGGTCGCGCCCTTACCTTCAAATTTATTTGTGCCTGCCAATTTAACCGCTGCATCGCCTTCACGAGAGAAATACTTTTCAATATCCCAAGGTAATAAAGGAATATTGCCAGTCGTTTTATAATCAAGTGATCCGGCTTTATTACTACTGCTATTGGAGGTATTCACCGCGGCTAGATTTTCTTCGATAGTAATATTAAGCAAATCACCAATATTGCGGGCCACTCTTTCTTCAAATAATAATCTTGAGCTGTTTGGCTGAAATATAGAGCCATTATTGATGCTCGCCACCACCGGCTGGCTAGGCCTAGCCGTTGTGGGCAATGTAATTACGGAAGGTGGTGTGGTCGTACAAGCGGCAAGTAACACGGCAATCATTGCCGCAGCGGCAAGGCGCATCATCATTTAAATCCTTTTAATGCTAGAGTTGCGTAAGCTTTTGCAACATTTCATCAGACGTTTTAATCGCCTTTGAATTAATTTCAAAAGAGCGCTGCGCCTGAATCATATTGATCAATTCTTCAGTCACATTCACATTGGATGTTTCTACATAACCCTGATTAAGTGCGCCCAAACCATTGGTACCCGGTGTTCCTACCGTCGGTGCGCCCGATGCAGTGGTTTCTAGATATAAATTCTCACCCACCGATTGCAAACCGGGTGGATTAATAAACGTAGCCAATTGGATATTGCCTAGCTGCACAGGTGCTGCGGCATCGTTATTCACAATGGCCGTGACCGTGCCATCTTTAGCAATAGTCAGTTTGGTGGTTCCCGTTGGCACTTGCAAAGCAGGCTGCAATGCATAGCCGCTGGATGTCACCACCGCACCTTGGCTATCTACTTGAAAAGAGCCATCGCGGGTATAGGCGGTAGTGCCATCGGGCATAGAGATTTGCAAAAAACCTTGACCATTAATCGCCATATCTAAGGTGCCATCGGTCAGCTGTAAATTACCCTGCATATGAATACGAGCTGTTGCGACAGGCCGCACACCGGTTCCCAATTGCAAGCCAGTAGGCTGCTGAGTTTGAGCACTGGTCGATCCACCTGGCTGGCGCAAATTTTGGTACAGCAAATCCTCGAATACCGCACGCTCACGCTTATAGCCATTGGTGCTGACGTTGGCCAAGTTATGCGAGATAACATCGACGTTCATCTGCATGGCGTCCATGCCGGTTTTTGCAATCCACAACGAGCGCATCATGATGCGTACTTCCTATTATTTTAATTTGACTGCTGTTTTATGACCGACTCACACATCAACCCGTCAGTGTTAATAACTGCGACGCACTTCTGGCATTTTGATCGACGGTTTGCATCATTTTAATCTGTAAATCATATTGGCGTTGCGATCCAATCATTTGCACCAATTGATCGACTGGATTCACATTACTCACTTCTAGGGACTCTGAAGCAAGTTTCACGCCAGCATCTGACTGAGCGACTTCACCGTTTCTTTGGCGAAACAAACCGTCACTGCCTTTTTCTAGCTCACGCTCGGGTGGATTAACCAATTTAAGTCGGCCAATTTCTACCGCCTGTGCCGGATTATCAAACGGCGCGCCATTAATTGTGCCGTCTTTGGCAATAGTAATTCGGGTATTTTCTGGAATACTCAAAGGGCCGTTTTCGCCCTGCACCACCAGCCCGCTACGTGTTTTTAAAAGACCCGCAGCATCAATCTCAAAGCCCCCATTACGGGTATAGGCCTCACCTGTTGGCGTTTGCACAGCCAACCAGCCCTCGCCATTCACGGCCACATCTAAGGATCGCCCCGTCTGCTGAACAATACCAGGGGTAAAATCAGCGCCGGTCGTCTGCTCCACTACATAAGCGCGACTTGGCACGCCCGTACCACCAATTACAGGCACTGCACGGGACGCCGTTAACTCAGCCCGAAACCCAGGCGTTGCCACATTGGCTAAATTATTGGCGACAGACGCTTGCCGAAGCATGGTTTGCTTGGCTCCCGTCATCGCGATGTAGAGCATTCGATCCATTTAGTTCACTCAAATGCGAGCAGCCAATCGGCAGCAAGAAAGAATCATGATAAGCGCGTGGGCACAAAACCGAGCCCACCCTACACAGCTAAATTAACGCAGATTCACAATCGTTTGCAAAATAGTGTCTTGTGCTTTAATGGTTTGCGCATTGGCCTGATAGGTGCGTTGTGCGGTAATCAAATTAACCAACTCCCCTGTTAGATCAACGTTCGCATCCTCGACAGAGGCCGACTGTAAAGAGCCCAAATCACTGGTACCGGGGTCATTGGTTCGTGGCTGACCAGAAGTAAAGGTCTCTGCCCAGCGATTATCCCCCAAGTTTTGTAAGCCCTGAGGGTTAGCAAAGTTAGTTAAGGTCACTTGTCCAACGGGCCTCGATTGCCCATTTGAATATTTACCTTGTACTACCCCATCGCGACTCACCGCAACGCCGGTTAAGGTGCCATCAGGGTAGCCATCCTGCTGAATGGTATTCACACCAAATGGGCTACCAAACTGGCTGGTTCCTTCGAGTGACACATGAAATGCAAATGGTGTGGTTGCACCGGACGCTAGTGTGGTCGAAAAAGCCAAAGGGGTATTACCCACCAATTTACCATTGGTATCAAACGCCACATCGGGGTAAGGCACGCCCGCCACATTAGGAGCGGATACTGGGTCGCTATCAAAGCGCGTCCGTACTTCCCAAGTATTTGGGGCTGTTTTGGTAAAGTACATGGTTAAATTATGCTCAACCCCCTGTGTGTCATACACCTTCGCAGCGGTTGAATTAGTGAAGGTTTTTGGGTCTGCTGGATTAAGCGCCCCCACGTAATTGGTCGCCAAAGGATTTGTTCTATCTTTAGCAAGCTGGCTGGCGTCTAAATTCATTCCCAACTTAAGACCCGCGCTCACGCCACCACCGGCAACCTCGGTCCAACCGGTTGTTTTTGCACCAATATTACTCACCGACAATTGCAAAGGAGCAGGTGAGCCCCCTTTCTTGAGTGAATTTGAATCAATATCAAAAGGCCAGCCAGTGAGCTTTTTGCCACTAGCGCCGACAATAAAGCCGGACTTGTCCACTTGAAACTGACCATTTCGGGTGTAGCTCACCGAGGTGTCGTCAACCATCCGAAAAAAACCATTGCCGGTAATCGCAATATCTAAGGGATTGCTGGTTGAGGTGATATTTCCCTGACCAAACTGTTGGCTCACTGCAGCGGTGCGCCCCCCCATACCGGTGACCGTTGAAGATGTTGCAAATGAATTTGCATACATATCAGCGAACTCAGTGCGGGACTGTTTAAAACCGACAGTACTGGAGTTGGCAATATTATTACCAATCGCGTCCAGGCTCTTGGACGACACACTCAAACCACTCAAGCCCTGCTGGAAACCCATAACCTTACCCTCAAATTGTTCTATTCACGACTAACAGCTCGGCCGATTTAACCGCAAACAGGCGTTAGCGGATTTGTTTCACATCGCTAAATGCAACGGACTTCTGATTGGCCAACATAACATTCACCCCCGTTTTAGCCAGCTCTACACTGCTTGCCGTTTGCCAGGTCAGGGTATTTAAAGCAATTTCCTTGCCATCTTGCACGCCTCGGGCAGAAATAAAATAATCGCCCGCCGCAGCCTTAATCTCACCATTGTCTAATTTGCCATCCCACACCACGCCAGCGGCCCCAGCGGCTTGCTGTGGCAAGGTAATGGTGTCGACTACGGCGCCATTTTTATCAGAGATAGTCACTTTGATATTGCTTACCCCCGCAGGCAAATCGATACGGGCATCAACTGGCTTAGTGCCATCAAATTTCATTTGATTACCCTGAGTCAGCACCTCTTTACCAATCAAGGCCGCGGCCTGAAAGCTTTGTGCTGAGGCAAAACTCGCCATCATCGATTGCATGGTGGTGTTGAGTTTTTCGATACCGGTCACGCTACTGATCTGCGCCATTTGGCTGGTGGTCGCCGCGTTATCCATTGGATTCATCGGGTCCTGGCTTTGCAACTGCTTGACCAACAACTTAAGAAAACGATCTTGCTGCTGATCTGCGGCGGATGTTTTAGTGTCTGTTTTTTTATTAATTGCAGCGTAATCGGTGGTGGAGTTAACCGTTGTACGAGGAACCATGATGATTCTCCTAAGCGAATTAAGACTGGCCCAGCGCTAATGTGCGCAGCAGCAAGGTTTTGGCCGTGTTCATCACATCAGCATTGGTTTGATACGAGCGCGAAGCAGAAATCATATTGGTCATTTCTTCGACCACATTCACATTCGGCATTGCCACATAACCATTGGTGTCGGCCAGCGCATTTTTAGGGTCATACACCAGCTTAGGCGGAGATTGATCTTCGATCACGCCGCTTACCTGCACGCCCACCGATTCCTTGCCGCCACCGGCAATCTGCGCCGATTGAAAAACCACCTGCTTGGCACGATAAGGCTGGCCATTAGAGCTGGTAATCGATTCCGCATTAGCTAGATTAGACGCCACTGCATTTAAACGGGTGGTTTGCGCATGCATCGCAGTAGACGCAATATCAAACACTCTAAACATCGACATGATTTAATCCTTTATTGGCCGGTCAGCGCAGTGCGTAAACCTTCAATTCGTTTTTGCATAAAGGTAATCCCCGCCTGATAACGAATGGCGTTATCTGAAAACGCGGCCATTTCTGCATTCATATCCACCGTATTGCCATCGATGCCAGATTGTCTTGGATTGCGGTAAAGCAAAGCCTTTGATAAAGGATCAACGCTGTCTTTAGGCTGCAAATGACGCGGATCAGTGTTTTGCAGTGGCTTAACTGGATTTTTTTGCAAGGCGGCTTCAAACGACTTCTTAAAATCAAAATCGCGCGCCTTATAGCCCGGGGTATCGTTATTGGCAATATTTGAGGCCAAGACTTCTTGCCGCTGGCTGCGTAGCGACAGCGCCGTTTCCTGCTGGCGGAAGTAATCGTCCAAACGACCTAACATAGCCAAACTCCTATTTATCTAATCACAGCCACACAATACGCGGTTTTCACACTAATGTAAGCAGGAAGCGTGCCAAGCAAAAAGCCCGCATTCAGCGGGCTTAAGGTAAAAACAGCTAGGGGCTTCGGCAATTATTGCCGCTTACTTAATGCACTTTCCGATTTGGGCAGGTATCGCACAGCTTCATACACTCTATTTTATCCAGCGATTGACTTAGGGCACAGACTGAGCGACGGCAGGCTACAAAGCGCACATTTTCTTCGTGGGCCAGATCACGATAGGCACGCATGACATTGTGGCTTAGAAAATCAGTAAACAAGATCAAGAGATCTGCGCCTTTTAGGCTGGCAGGCTTACGCTGGTGCGCGGCATTACGCCCTGAAACATGCTTATGCACCTTGATGCCATAGCTCGATAATAGGTCAGGAATATTGCCCAGTACATCTGCGCCAACTAAATATGCGTTCATCACATTGCCTTGTTAGAGAGTGGTTGAGTTGATTCTCCTACAAACGATAATGATTATCAATAGCATTTTTATTACAAGCAAAAACACCGCGCATAGACTAAGGACTCACTTCACCTCAAAAAAACAACACTTCCCTTAAGAAATTTGAATCTATCAAAAAAATATCATCAAAATCATACAATTATCAGATATTTATTTAATACATTTGTTTTAAATCAGTAACTTAATCAAGCCCTATGAATACAAAAAATAGCCATAAAAAAACAAAATATAAGTAAAAACCCTAGGAATAAAAGCATGAAAATGAATATTGATTCACATCAAATACAACACCTTTAAAACAATTGAGCACGGCATTCACTTAATTTATGTTGCACTGCGATAAGATCAAACTGATGCTTTTTTAACTTAGGCCAAGAATCAAACCGACATTAGCGCCCATTGTTCTGCATTGCCCCTTGACCTATTCAAACTATAAGGACACAGACATGCTGATTGCCATTCCCGCCGAAGTGCAGCCCGGTGAATTCCGGGTCGCTGCTACGCCGGAAACAATAAAAAAACTGATTAAAGCCGGGCATACCGTCAGGGTAGAAAGTAAGGCTGGCCTACATGCCGCCATTAGCGATGCCGCCTATACCGGGGCTGGCGCAGAAATCGCACCGCACCCAGAAGCGCTTTACCAAGGCGCCCAACTTATTCTTAAAGTTCGTGCGCCTCAAATCCATGAACTCGCGCAACTGCCTGATCATGCTGCGCTTGTCGCCCTATTTGATATTCATCGCTACGCCCACTTAGATGCACTCAGCGCCAAGCACATCAGCGCTTACGCCTTGGAGCTGGTGCCGCGTATTACCCGCGCCCAATCCATGGATGTTTTATCGTCCCAAGCCAATATTGCGGGCTATAGAGCCGTGCTACTGGCCACGCAATACTATCCACGCTTTATGCCCATGTTAATGACCGCTGCTGGCACAGTTAAGCCCGCCCGCGTATTGATTTTGGGTGCGGGTGTGGCTGGCTTACAAGCGATTGCTACGGCCAAGCGACTCGGTGCGATTGTGGAAGTCTTTGATGTGCGCCCAGCCACCCGTGAACAGGTCGAATCCTTAGGTGGCAAGTTTATTGAAGTGCCGTTAAATGATGCTGAAAAAGCCGCAGCAGAAACCGCTGGTGGTTATGCCCGTGAAATGTCAGAAGACTACAAGCTGCGCCAAAGCGCGCTGATTGACAGCCAAGCCCGCCTTGCCGACATCATCATCAGCACCGCGCAAATCCCTGGTAAAGCCGCGCCGGTATTGATCCCCGCCGATACCGTATTAGGCATGAAGGCAGGCTCGGTGATTATCGATCTGGCCGTGGAGAGCGGCGGCAACTGCCCCTTATCCAAGAGTGGCGAGGTGGTGCATAGCGACAACGGCGTGATTATTGTGGGCCACGGCAATCTAGCCAGCTTGCTGGCGGCAGATGCATCCGCGCTATATGCCCGCAATATGCTGACTTTCCTCAGCCTTTTGCAAGATGCAGAGGGTGCTTATGCCCCGCATATGGAGGATGAAATCATCAAAGCCACGCTGATTAGCCATCAGGGCGAGCCCCTCTTTGGCAAAGCGCCCACACCCGCACACAACGTAACTCAAGCTCAAGCCGCTTGATGTAAATCAGCTAGCAATACGGCGGATTTCACCCGCCCTACCCATGACTTAAGGAGTACGCGATGTTTATTGAATCTGCCTCTGCCGTTGCAGAAGCAAGCAGCCACGCGCTGGCGGCTGATCCTTTTATTGGCAGCCTAACTATTTTTATTCTGGCTATTTTTGTGGGCTATCACGTTGTTTGGAATGTGACCCCAGCCTTACACACCCCGCTGATGGCGGTAACTAACGCGATCAGCGGCATTATCGTCGTCGGGGCCATGCTGCAAGTGGTGGATATCAATGCGCAGACCATCAGCGTGACCAGTGTATTGGGCGCAGCGGCGATTTTTCTGGCCAGTATTAATATCTTTGGCGGCTTTTTAGTCACGCAACGCATGTTGGCGATGTTTAGAAGGAAGGCTAAATAATGCAAAATTTCACTTCTATTCTGTATTTGATTTCTGCCGTGCTATTTATCTTATCGCTCAAAGGCCTGTCTTCCCCCCTATCGGCAAGACGCGGTAATTTATTCGGCATGCTCGGCATGGCCATAGCCATCGTCACCTCGTTTTTTGTAGCGGATAAACCAGTGATTTGGCTAATTTTAGCCGCCATGTCGGCCGGTGCCGTGGTCGGTGCTTACAAAGCGCGCACTGTTGCCATGACCGCCATGCCAGAACTGGTTGCGGCCATGCATTCCTTAGTTGGGCTTTCTGCCGTGCTGATTGCTGTTGCGGCGATTTTCCATCTGGGCGTCAGCCACAGTAGCATTCAAAAAATCGAGCTATTTATTGGCGCATTTATTGGCGCAATCACCTTTAGTGCCTCGGTGATTGCCTATGGCAAGCTATCGGGAAAATTTGGCGCAAGGGCAATTAACTTTAAAGGCCAGCATGGTTTAAATCTGGTACTGGCCCTTGCCATGCTGGGCTTTGGTGCAATGTATGTGGTCGCGGATAGCCAATCAGCGTTCCTAATCATGGTCGGCATTGCACTTGCACTGGGCGTGCGGCTGATTATTCCGATTGGTGGCGCAGATATGCCGGTGGTGGTGTCGATGCTCAATTCCTATTCAGGCTGGGCTGCGGCAGGAATTGGTTTTACGCTGAATAATCCAGTGCTGATTATTGCCGGTGCTTGCGTTGGCGCATCGGGGGCGATTTTGTCCTACATCATGTGTAAAGCCATGAATCGCTCGATTATCTCGGTGCTCTTAGGTGGCTTTGGTGCAGCGGTGGTGGCGAGCGGGCCTGCTGGCTCAGCACAAAAAAACTACCGCTCTGGCAGTGCAGATGACGCCGCTTTCCTGATGGAAAACGCTGAAAAAGTCATCATCGTGCCCGGTTATGGTCTGGCGGTTTCCCGTGCCCAGCATGCTCTGCAAGAGTTGAGTGATTTACTGACCGCACGCGGCGTAGACGTTCGCTACGCCATTCACCCCGTGGCTGGCCGCATGCCAGGGCATATGAATGTGCTACTGGCCGAAGCCGAAGTGCCTTACGACAAAGTGGTGGAAATGGAGGAAATCAACAGCGAGTTTTCCACCGCCGATGTGGTACTGATTATTGGCGCAAATGACGTGGTTAACCCTGCGGCTAAAAATGATCCAAGCAGCCCCATTTACGGCATGCCGATTTTAGAAGCCTATAAAGCCAAAACGGTGATGGTAGTTAAACGCTCGATGAACGCAGGCTACGCCGGGCTAGATAACGATCTGTTCTATATGGACAGAACCATGATGGTGTTTGGCGACGCTAAAAAGGTCGTTGAGCAGATGTTGCAGGCGGTGCATTAAGAGATAGACGTTTCCCTCTCTAAAGTAATAAGGCCGCCAAACACATTGCTTGGCGGCCCCTTTACTCAAAAATCAACGCTCTTATTTCCAACGACTAGCAATCGTGCCTGTTTGCCCTGTGCTGGTGGTGTAAATAAGATCAGTATTATTCCCCCCCTTCGCCCTAATAACTAAGCTGCTATTTTTAGCACCCTTCGCACGTAAATCACCCGATACAGGGTAAATTTTATCTGCGGCGGTCCAAGTAAATTTAGTATCGGGAACCATACTATCCACATTAAAAGTGAAACCTTTATTAGTGGTTAATAGTCCTGCTAATGAGAAGCTATTTTTGCCTATATTACTGCTACCTAAGCCTATGATCTGCGTTGATTTAACGCTGGAAATAGAGGCAGTACCCAGCAGATTAACGACCCGTACGCTGTCTGCGGTGTAGCTAGAGGTTTCATTAACATCTTTTTGCCAATTTTTATCTTGTTTGTAATTAAAGACTAATTGATTGGTGGTCACTGCGCCAATTTGGCTAGGGGCAATCACAACCACATCTATCCTTGGTGCGCTAAATTTGCTCACTGCGGTGAGCTGATTAAAGCCACTATCAAAGCTCAGGGTTTCATCTTCAACCACAGAATCAAATTTATTGCTAATGCTTACGCCCAAATTATTTGTCTTAAACAGATAATTGCTAATCTTTGAATTGCGAGTTGTATTCTTCCAGCCACTCCAAAACATATCCCAACTACTATTTCCAACTAGGCTAACAAAAGATCTATTCCCTGTTGCAGTAACATCTCGCTTATCCCACGTTTCGCTTAGGCTGCTCAATTTGCCCCAAGCTTGTGTGGTGGTGCCTTGGTATGAGCCATCGGCTTGCCGTACAAAATCAAATGTCACACTCACCCCTGGGCTACTTAGCGTTTCATCTTGATTTGTCACCACACCGGCGGTGTTTTTAATTTGATTAAAGAAACTATTTACGGTTACTTTTCCTTTTAGATTTTGAATACCATTTGCATCAACTTGCGTCGTCGTTTCATCACTTATGTCCTCTCGGTAAATGCTGCTTGAATTATCGGTATTTACCGTTGTTCTATCTTTTTTAGAATAAAGCGTTCCAGATAATTTATTCGCACCGCTATAAGTCACATTGGTGAGCGCGCCCAGCTCTTCAGAACCCGATACCGTTTCTGTTCCTACTTTACAAGCGGTATACACCGTTTTTTCCATGTCTCCTGCTTGATCGAGCGAGCCGCTCTTGTTGGCATCCACCACCGTCACCGTGCGAGATCCACCGTCATTGCAGGCAAAAGTGCCCGCTGTTGCCACACTATTTGCACCCGCAACAACACGGCTCACGCCCGCAGCACGCGCCCCAGCCGATGTGCTGCTCTTAGGAATACTCGCTCCCTGCCCCGAGCTACCATTGCCAAATAAATTACTATCGGCCAAAAAGCTCAGCATAAAGGCGTTGCCATCTGCGGCCATGATGGCTGCTGTTGTGGCGGTCACTTCACTCAGCACTTCAGTTTGCAAATCACCCGCCCCCCACGTTGTAGTGGCTTGGTTAACGCTGGCATCGAGCCGCTCAGGTAAATCTGCACCGTAAGCTAAATCGCTAGGCTTAATTGAAACATCAATTTTATTATTATCTTTAATATCTTCAACCAGCTGCTTCATAAAAGCCAACGCTGGGTTAGTCAATTTATTATTAAAAGATTGGGCCGCAAACGCTAAGCCAGAAAGCAAAGCACCATAACGGCCAGCAGCGCTTGTCGTGAGCGTCGCCAATCCCTTGGTATCATCGATAAAAGTCGGTAACAAAGTGATATCGGTGATTTTATTACGATCGGCCAATTTGGTATTAAATTCAGCTCTAATATAATCATTGGCTTCTTGCATGCTAGTAGCCGTCAATGCGGCTTCGCTACCAGCCTTTTTAATAGCGTATTGATACGCCGCTTCAGTGAAGGCGTTTGCACTAAAATTGCTTTCCAATTTAGGTAACAACACGCGCAATGTGCTGCCCCCTAAAGACACCCATTCACGGCGGGCTTCATCAAAATATTCGCCATTGGCTTTCGGGGTAAATATGGCAATAACCGGCCCAGTTTGGGTGCCTGGGAAAACAGAAACCAAGCCAGAAGTAAGATCAGCACTCGCCAATACCGTGCCATCAACCTTGGCAATGCTTACTACTACATTGCGCATCATCGACAAGCCACCACCACCACCCACCCCACCCGCCGCACTTCCTCCTCCCGCATTACCACCACAGCCATTACCACAAGCGCCGCCGCCACTTTGCATACGAAGTGGCACGTCGGTGCTTGCCGTGGTAGCGGGCACACTAAAATCCCCACCGCCGCCACCGCATGCACTTAACACTGCTGCTGCCATAATCGATAACGCTGCTGAAGCTCTCATCATTGACTCTCCAAAAAAAATTACTTGGCGTAAGCAAGGGTAAGCAGCCAAGTGGGTAAAATAAGTTCTTTGGAGGTTAGTAATGTTTAAGCCATGTTCCAATAGATTAATGATGGGCGGTTTACTGACTTTACTTTTAAAAATTTCAATCTTTAAAGCCCAAAAAACTGAAAGAAACATCAATTAAAACTGACAAAAATGTTACAAAATTGAAAGTATTTTATGTGTGTTAACTCCAAACTCTGCTCGTCCTATATCAAAGCTTGGGAGCATCTTTACTTTCCATCCATATAAATGGCTGACATAGCGGTGGCCTACAAAAACCAGCCTAAGCCCGTGTTTAAATGAAAAAAAGTGGCATCACACGATAAAGTGACTAAGCCAAGCTACAGACTGCCTTTAAGTTGATAGAATTGTGGCTCTACTCGTCTTAAATGTTTATTTAGCGCCAAAGGACTCACCGTGCGGCATAAGCTTTACTGGCAGATCTATTTTACCGTTGTCGGTAGCCTCGTTTTATTTGCGCTTCTTGCGGGGCTGCTTTATCAATGGCATGACGATCCGCCGCCCAGACGATTAATTCATGGCTCGGCCAGCCTGCTGGCTGCGGCGCTACCAGCGGCTGACCGCCCTATTGCTGTACAAGCCGCTGCTTTTACTCAGCTAACTCAAGAATTCGATATCCCTATTAGCCTTTACGCAGCGAACGGAAAAATGATCGCCAGCGTAGGTGAGCCTTTAGAATTAAGGCAGGGTAAACCACGTATTTTCCAATTACGCCTGCCCGACCAGCGCCTGATTCTGGTCGGTCGCCCTCCACATCGTGAAAAAAGCCCTGGATTATTAGCCGGCTTTGCCATGCTGGCCATCGCGATTGCCATTGCAGCGATTCCATTAGCACGTAAGCTCAGTCGCCGCTTAGAAGCACTCGCCAACCAGCTGGATGCCTTGGGTGAAGGGGATTTTTCGGTGCGATTGCCCGTGCATGGCAAAGATGAAGTATCGCGACTATCGATTCGCTTTAACCGCGCCGCCGAGCAAATTGCCGAGCTGCTGAACGCACATAAAAACCTGCTTGCCCACGCTTCTCACGAATTACGCTCGCCGCTAACCCGCTTACAAATGGCTGCCACTCTGCTGGGCGATCACGCTCCTGCTCATTTACAGAAAGAGCTGAGCCAAAATATCAGCGAGCTGAATGAGCTGGTCGAAGAAATTCTGCTGATGAGCCGCCTTGATGCACGACCAGAAAGCCTGCAAACCCAGCGCCTTGATTTACTTGAACTGTGCCAGATTGAAGCCGCCCCCTACCAAGCCAGCGTAGTAGGTCCTCATACCGAGATCGAGGCCGACCCGCGGCTCTTAAAGCGCTTAATCCGCAACCTATTAGAAAACGCCAGCCGCTATGGCGCTGCACCATTCAGCATCCGTATTGAGATTGAAGCCGATTGGGTGCAGTGCTGTGTTTGCGATCAGGGAGAAGGCATTGCCGCCGCTGCACAAGCCCATTTATTCGAGCCTTTTTACCGCCCTCCCGGCACGCCCGAGGGTAAAGGCGGCCATGGCCTAGGGCTCGCCCTAGTTAAGCGGATTGCCGAGCATCATGGCGGAAACGTTGAATATCAAGCATCTACTACCGGAGGGAGTTGTTTTAAGGTCAGCTTAAAAAGAAACAATAAAAGCAATCGCGCTTGATGTAAGGCTTACTCTGAT
This sequence comes from Janthinobacterium sp., assembly GCA_025360045.1. GTDB lineage: Bacteria > Pseudomonadota > Gammaproteobacteria > Burkholderiales > Chitinibacteraceae > Iodobacter. Next base: position 85,479 of record JANYCY010000095.1, read on the forward strand.
CACGCCTCAAGCCACTGATACATCACCAACGTATCCACAAAGCCCAACTGCTTATGCCGATAGGCTTTGGGTACCCTACCCACTACTTCAAAACCCTGCTTTTGCCACAGGGCCACCGCTACGGTATTACTTGAAACCACAGCATTAAATTGCATGGCTTTAAAATCTAAGGCCAAGGCCCGCTGTTTTGAATGCTGACAAAGTGCTTTGGCCACGCCTTTGCCTCTAGCCGCGTTTGCCACCATATAGCCGCAGTTGCACACATGCGCGCCCGGCCCGCTGGCATTGGCCTTAATGTAATAAGAGCCAAGCACAACGCCATCCTCTACTAGCACATAGGTTTCAATAGGCAATGTGCACCATAGCTCAAACGCCTGTGATTCATTTAGATTGGGATCAAAAGCATAGGTTTCTTCGGCCTGAATAATGGCGGAGAAGGTGGGCCAAAATTGGGAAAACAACGTTGGGTTAATCGGGACAATATTCATTAAAGGCTTCTCATATAAAAAAATCAGCGTTTTCTTTAGAAAAAATTATTGGCTCTGCAAATAAAAGGGGATTCTATTTTTAAAAAACCGCTCACGCTCATCCCCTATATTTTTCCATATACAGCTCGCTGTCTTAGGATACTCAGAATAAAAACGTTGACTAAAAATCAGAAAATAATCTTTTTTAATAATTTCAGGTTCTAATATTCGTATTTTTAAAGTTTTATTTCGCGCTAAAAATGCCTCGCCCACATTACGCTGCGTCGCATAAGCATCAATACGGCTCGCATTTAATTTAGCAAAATTATTTTCTACACTCAGTGCGGCTTCATAGGGAATATTTAAACGCTCTAGATCTTTAACAACCGACCACCCCAAATTCGCCCCTACCTTACCCTGTAAACCATGAAGTTCTTTTCCGTCCCATGTCAGTGTCGATTTTTGATTAACAAAAAAACTATAGCTGAGCGTTGTTAAGCGCTGAGCATGATCAGGCACTTCACCCCGCATGGGATATACAGCAAAAGCAGCCCTCTCCTCGGTATAAGAGAGCATCAAAACGCCTTGCACAAGGTTGCTTTTTAAATTGTTTAATAAACGCAAAGGTGGCAAGCGATCCAGCTGAAGCGCCACATCACATCGCCCAGCTGCAGACCTTATCTGCTCAATCGCAATCCCTGGCAAAGGCTGTAACTGCAGACTATCCCCCATAATATAGGGGGGAGATAATTGTTGGTTTACCCCTACATGCAGCGTTATCTTTGCAGACGCCCCCATCGCGGGTAAGAACAAAAAAAGGGTCAGTAGCTTATTCATTCTTTCAGTTTAGCAGCTAGGTGATAAAGACCAATCCACTGCAGCTACACACAAGCAAGCTGACACTGCTTATAATCTACCCTCTACTCACCTTGGCCATAGTTTATGTCTTTGCCGCAATACTGGCGCACCCCACTCTGCCTTGCTCCCCGCCCCTTACATCCTTGGCTTACCGAGCGCGGCTCGCTTACAGCGATGTTGATGGCTCATTTTCCTAATATCTCGGTGCAAGTCGTTTTTCAAGGCTGGCAGCAAGCGCACAAGGATGAAATAACATGCTTGGGCAAGTCGGCCAGTAGGCAAAACATCGCTTGCCGTGAAGTTATCTTAAAAAGCAAAAACACCCCACTGGTTTACGCGCATAGCATCACCACACCTGCCGCCTTACATAAAGGCTTCCATTTATTTGGCCGCAGTGGCAGTCGCCCCCTCGGTGCCTTACTATTCGCTGACCCCACCATTCACCGCTCAAGACTAAGCTGGTGCTGCATTGATCAGCGCCACCCTCTCTGGCAAAAAGCACAAACCGAGGTTGGATCATTGCCACAAAGGCTTTGGGCAAGGCGCTCAGTATTTTATGCCGCCCACGACAAGCTACTGGTCACCGAAGTATTTTTACCCGCACTGCTAAAATAACAAAATCATCACTTACACCATATGCCTTGACGCCAGCGCCTTCCAGCAGCACAGTAAGCACCTATTTTTGACGCTGACTCACCCTATGCTATCCCGTCTTCCTGCTTTCGCCCGCCTGATGCGCATCGAAAAACCCATCGGCACTTTATTACTACTCTGGCCTACGCTATGGGGGCTATGGTTTGCCAGCAATGGCCGCCCCGACCCCCTATTGCTGCTGATTTTTTGCCTAGGCACCTTTTTAATGCGCGCTGCTGGCTGCGTCATCAACGATTATTGCGATCGTGATTTTGATGGCCATGTCGAACGCACCCATGCTCGGCCCTTAGTATCCGGTGAAATCAAGCCCAAGGAAGCGCTATTACTGGCGGCGGCCTTGGCGCTAGTCGCATTTTTACTGGTGCTGCCTTTAAACCGGCTGACGCTATTACTCTCTATCCCTGCCGTATTTCTGGCTGGCTCCTATCCACTCACCAAACGTTTTCTGGCCCTGCCGCAAGCCTATTTAGGTATCGCCTTTGGCTTTGGTATCCCTATGGCCTTTGCTGCCCAAACCGGCAGCGTGCCCTCTTTTGCCTGGGTTTTACTTCTCGCTAATATTTTATGGACCATCGCTTACGATACCGAATATGCCATGGTCGATCGGCCTGACGATTTAAAAATCGGCATTAAAACCTCGGCCATCACCTTTGGTCGTTTCGACGTAATCGCCATCATGCTCTGCTTCACAGGCTTTATTGCCCTCATGGTGTGGCTAGGGGTAGAGAGCCACCGAGGCTTGATTTACTTTATCTCTTTGCTCATTGCCAGCGGCCTGATTGCACAACAATACGGCCAGATCATGGCCCGTGAGCCAGCAGATTGCTTTAAGGCTTTTTTAAGTAACAACCGAATTGGTGCGGTAATTTTTATCGGACTGGCGCTAGATTATTGGCTATTAGCATAAGTGTTTCAAACGTCGCCCCTAGGCAGATGCCGTAAGAAACCTACCAGATAAGGTTGAGCTGATTTAGCAATATATCGTCTAAGCCACGGCTTATTTATTACATCCCGTCCAGCAAAAACCGCCGTTGCGCCGCAATAAAATCATCCAAATGTGAGGCAAATGGCACATGGGCTGCGCCGCTGTGAACAATCAGCTCGGCATGTGGCAAGGCCCTTGCTAGCCACTCTCCTGCCCCCAGCGGGGTAAGCGTATCGCGGTTGCCAAATTGTAGTAATACGGGGCATGTCAGCTGGTTTATTTGCTCGCGTAAATCAGTATCACGCAAAATCGCTAAGCCTTCTTGCAAGGCAGCTAAGCTTGGCTCGCCGTGTAGAAATAATTCCTGACTCAACGTTTTAGCCAAGGCCCGTGCCTCTGCACCGCCTTGCACTTGCAGGCTAATAAAACGCTTTAGCGTGCCTTGCCAATCTGCGGCTAAGCTTGCGGCAAACTGGCTCATCGTGGCTGGGGCCATGGCAGGCTGCCAATCTTCCCTTTGCATAAAACACGGCGTGGATGACACCAAGGTGAGCGAGCGGATTTTCTCTGCCTGCAATAAGGCCCAGCGACTCGCCACCGCCCCGCCCAAAGACCAACCCACCACTTGCACCGGCCTAAAAAAAGCCGCATCCAGCGCGTGCACCATCTGCTCTAGCGACAAAGGCTCGCTACTTGTGCTTTTGCCGTGGCCGGGTAAATCCACCAGATGCAGGCAAAAATCGTCACTCAAAGCGTCAGCCACAGCACGCCAAACCGTGCTATTCATCGCCCACCCGTGCAGCAGCACCACATCTGGCCCACGGCCGATTGATTCAATATGTAAAAAATTGCTAGTCATACTTACTAAAACCTTTCATAAAAAATAACGAAAAAATATAATGGCCACGCTCTCTGCACGGGGCTTTTAGAGTCCCCTTGAAACCGCGACTCGAGGAACAAGCGGGCGGGGTTTCTTTGATGCCTGTTTGAGCGAAGCGAGTTCCGCAGCCGCCGCTCGATTGGACCGCAGCAGGGGCCATCGTGTTTTTGAGGTTGTGGCTTGGCTTCGTTTCTTGGCCACACTAGAAAGGAAGGCGCACCTAAATCAACGTGCCGAAGGCACTAAAAAGGTCTTTTTTATTTTGTGTAACAGACATGGGTGCAACCCGCCGTTTTCTCACATCTCTTACTCAGTTCTGGCGGGTTGCACCCGCCCTACATATCCATCAACGCTTTTAATTCACGAATCAAAGCGGCGATATCGTCATCGGAATGCGCTGCCGACAAGGTAATGCGTAAACGGGGAGTGGGGACGGTAGGTGGACGGATTGCGCCTACCCAGATGCCGCGCTCAAATAGCGCTTTGGCGATGCGGATGGTGGCGTCATTATCTGGCAGCAAGACCAGTTGAATCGCCGTATTGGAATCAAGCAAGTCACAACTATCTTTTAAACCCGCTATAAAAGCTGCGATATGCTCGGCCAAACGCTGCCGCCTCCAAGGTTCGGCCTCAATTAAATCAAGACTAGCCTGCATGGCGCAGGATAAAAGTGGTGGCATGGCGGTGGTGTATACATAGCTGTGGGCGGTGTTGAGCAGCCAATCGCATAAGACTTGCTCGCCAGCGACAAAGGCTCCCGATACGCCAGCGGCCTTGCCTAAAGTGGCCATATAAATAATGCGCTTTGAGGCTAGGCCAAACTCAGCCAGCGTACCTCGCCCTTCGCCCAATACGCCAAAGCCGTGGGCATCGTCCAGAAATAGCCAAGCATCGTATTGCTCTGCCAGCGCCAGCAAGGCTTTAACCGGTGCGATATCGCCATCCATGCTAAACACGGCATCAGCCACAATCAGCTTACGTGGTGCGGTACTGGCCGCCAGTAATCGCTCCAGCGCCGCCATATCCTGATGCGGATAGCGTTTAAAGTCGGCCCGTGAAAGGGCCACGGCGTCATTCAAAGAGGCATGATTAAGCTTATCGGCAAATACCGCATCACCGCGTCCCATGAGCGCCGTAATCACCGCCAAATTCGCCATATAACCGGTCGAAAAGCCCAGCGCTGCGGGCATGCCGACAAAGGCCGCCAAGCGATCTTCCAGAGCCTGATGTGGGCCAAAATGCCCGGCCAATAAATGCGCAGCACCACTGCCCACCCCCCACTGCGCTGCACCCTGTTGTGCGGCGTTAACCAGCTCGGGATGATTGGCGAGGCCTAGGTAATCGTTACTGCAAAAGTTAATGATCTCTCGCCCTGCAATCACCACATGCGCGCCCTGCGGGCTGTCAATCTGGCGGCGGGAGCGCAGCAAGCCTGCTTCGGTACGCTCGGCAAGCTTGGCGGCAAATTGGGAAAAAGGCATGGGAGGTCCGGCAAAGGAAAAGAACAATTCTAACATTGCCGTAGCTGCAGAGACCGGCTCAGGCTAAGCCGCAGGGATAAATGTACTTAATTGGCGGCGGCGCTACTCGATACTTAAAAACTTCACCTGCCACGCAGATCGATCGTAATAAGGTTTGGTTTGCAGCTCTGGCTTGCTGTCGTAAGGGTAAACAATAAACAGCGGGCCTTTGGTGCGTGCAGGAATAGCTTGCCCATTCATTTTATGCGCCAAGATCATATTAAATTTATTAACGTCATCAAAAGGAATATCAGTTTTGTAATCATTCAACGCCACGGCTTTAATTTGCTGGCCGTTGGCTTTGGCGGCCCGCAATACATCTCGCAATAAGGGGCCAGTAAATTTAATGGGCAGCGCATCCCAAGGAGTTTTAGTACTGAAAGTTTGCTGCGGAAGTTTTTCCAGCATCGCCAGATCAAATACCGCCGCATTGGCCGTATTTTTTTCACCCACTTTACCCGTAATAGTCAGAATAACCTTTGTTACTGGTGACTCCAGCGCGCAGGCAGGCAAGGCAACAAGCAGCAAAATTAATAGCCTAAATCCCTTCATGGGGTGCCTTTCCTTGTGTAAAGCATATGATCGGTCTGGTAGCGAGATTAGCTTTGAAGCAGTGGCGTGGCCGCCAAAACATTACTGGCCGGGGCAGGCAAGAGTTTCTCGATTGCAGCGATATCTACGTTATCAATCTGATCTTGCTGCATGAATTTTTCTGCAAACACCCGCCACAGATTACTGTGCAAAAAGTATCGGAATAGCTCTGCATCTATATGCTGATCTTTGGCCATAAATGCCATAATCCGCAGCGATTCGGTCAGTGTTTTGGGTGATTTATATGGGCGATCAGCGGCGGTTAGCGCTTCAAATACATCGGCCAGCGCCATCACCCTATCCACCGTGGTTAATTGATCGGCAGATAAACGCCGTGGATAACCTTTGCCGTCCAGTTTTTCATGATGCGTTGCAGCGATATCCGGCACTCTAGCAAGCTGAGCGGGCCAAGGCAGGCTGCGCAGCATAATCAGCGTTTGCACAATATGATCGTTGATTTTAAAGCGGTCTTCTTCCGTTAATGTGCCGCGCCGGATAGATAGGTTGTAGAGCTCGCCCATATTTTGCGCATGTTTTGGTAAATCCATATCAAAGCCATAATGATTGTTTGGATCGTTTTTTTCTACCGCTGGCTTGCGCGCTCCCCAAGGCACAATATGGTCGCCACGGTCTGCCAGCAGTTGTTCGGCCACGGGCAGCCTTTCAGGAACATACTCACCCAGCCTGCGGTTTTCATCAGCAGATAGGCCAAGTTGTTTATCAAAATAGCGCAGCCATGTTTGCCCGCTAATTTGCTGTAAACGCTCTATATCTGCATCGGCCATAAATTCGCCGCCCACATTGCAGCGGGCAACAAAAGCAAAATCGTCTTGTAAGGCTGCTTGGCGTTGTTTGAGCGTCACAAGCAGCGCGGCTTCATCACCACCAAAAGCCACCGCTCGCCAATGATCTAGCTCAGCGTCGCGCCACATCACTTCAAAACGCATACGTACTTCGTGAATTCGGTTGTAAATGGTTTCTAGCTTAGTGGCTTTATCAATAATGTGTTCTGGGCTAATCACCTTGCCGCAATCATGTAGCCATGCACCTAGGTGAAACTCATAGCGCTGATCTTCGCTCATTTTAAAGCTGGCATAAGGCCCGCTTTCTTCTTGGCCCATTTGATCGACCAGCATGCCAGCTAGCTCCGGCACGCGCTCGCAATGGCCGCCGGTATAGGGGCTTTTGGCATCAATGGCATCCGCCATCAGCCGGATAACGGCATCCAGTAGTTTTTTCTGCGCATCAATCAGCTGACGCGTTTCTATTGATACGGCCAACATGCCCGACAGCTTATGCACAAACTCCATAAACGAGCTATCGGAATGCCTGATATCGTCCTGATACTGCAAAATAAGCAAGCCTTCTGGCTGCCCGCTGCGGCCACGCAGCTCAATCTGCATCTCGATCAGGCCGCTCGCCACTTTATGAATCACCGGCGGGCCCTGCTGCCGGTCGATATACACAAAGCCCGTATCCGTATGGCCCAATAATGGGCCCACGGCCACAGCACGCTCCATTTTGGCATGACTGTGATTCAGTAAATAAACGACTCCCGCCTGGCAGCGCGTTGCCTTCACCAGCTGCTTAAGGACATTGTCCAGCATGTGCTCCACCTTAGGCTCGGTGGCCATATCCTGACTAATCTGCAAAAAAGTCTGGATGGTTTGGCTCATATCACTGAGTACGCCCGATAAGTCATTCACCTCTTGCACCATGGTGTGCTTACGCTGATTTAGGCTGAAATCAAAACAGCGCATGCGCTGCGCCTGTAATGTAAGCTGATCCATGCTCTTGCCGATTTTTGCCCCAGCTAACCAGCCCAAGGGCATCAGCAATAAAGACAGCAACACCACTGCTACAATCAGATGAAATAATTTGCCGCGTAGCTCGCCCAAGAGATCATTGCTGGGCAATGCCACCAGTAAGCGCATTCCTTCTGACTGCCACACCTCAAAAGGCAAAACCACCCCCAGCCACTCCTCACCATTGACTTCATAAGTGGCCACCTTGCCCTTCTCAGGGGCCAATACACTTAAGCGGCTGAGACTGGCAATACCCAAGCCATCTACATTGCTAAACTCAACCTTATCAGCGCCTTTAATTAGTACTTTGTTCATATCCGGATAGGCCAATACCCATCCCTGCCCATTCACAAGAGCCAACTGGGTATTGGGCGATATTTTCAGGTCTTCAAGGCTACTTGCCAGATCATCGAGCACCATATCAATGCCAAAAATAGCTTTACCATTTTGGCTACTTTGGCTTAGCGTGACGCCAATTTGCTGGCTAGAAAAGAAAATATACGGCTCAGATAGTACCGAAGCGGAGGTGCGTCCAGAGGCCTGATACCAAGGCCGAGTGCGGGGATCATAGCGATATTCCGGCACGCTTCTGCGTTCTAATAAGTCATAACTCGCGTCAAAAAATAGGTACTCACTTTTTAACTGCCAGTCAGGCAAAACCTGCACTGACTGCAACAAAAAATTAGCCATAGGCGGTGCATTAAATTTAGTACGAATATCTGCGCGATCTAAGGGGCGCACCAACATAAAGGAGCCATCGCTATAGCCCACATAGACGGAAGAAAATAACTCATTCGTGCTCAGCACTTCGGCCAAGGTAGTCAGCCGCTGCAAACGCTCTTCCAACGTGGAGGCGTTGGCGATAGGATCATCTACCAACATGCGCAGCGTAGCCTGAGCGGGCTCTAACATACGCCGTGATTTTTCAGTAATCAGCTGGCCCGCATCTCTTGCTGTTCTAGATGCCGTATCCAGCAGGGTTGTGCGCGCGCCGCTCCAGCCTATGCCGATCACCGCGATGGCCACCGCCAACATGCACAGCACCACCACCGTAGCGATGGAAAGCTTCATTGACCAACCAATAGCCTGTTTATGCTGGGTGGCAGCAAACGCAAACCCCTCACTCATCATGAGTCCCTCCCCAGAATCAATGGTGGCAAAAAACATCGTAAGGCCAGTCAGCAGCATCAGGCCGAAAAAAACCACTATTTAGTTAAAAATAATGGTTTTTAGCTGGAGTGGCTGCAGGCTTAATCGCTAAATATCAAACAAAAAGAAAGATAAAAGAAAGTTTAAATATAATTTATACCTATCAACCCTAGCTTGTAACTTACCAAATAAAAAGAATAAAACAGTATTTAATGTAATCTTAATTTAGCAGCAGCCCTCACTTACCAGTAAAAATGGCCTTAACGGTTGCGCAATTTAAAGAAATTGTAGTGCTGATAAGGCTCGCTCACGAGGTAGATGGCTGCCGATTGGGGGGGGATATTCAGCAGCACGCTGCCCGCGAGCACTCGGCAGGCGGGTGCTACGCCAAACGCATCGTGCAGCGGCACACCGTCATACCAATGCGAGTAAGGAAGGAGCAGCTTGGTAGTCAGCGGCTGGCTAGATAAATTGACAATCACTAAGGCGGCCTCGCCGGGAATATCGGTGTAGCGTAAAAAGATCAGCGCATTAGCCGCTAAGCGATCCCCCAGCACCAATACATCACCATATTGCAGCGCAGCATTACTTTGGCGGATACGGATTAAATTTTGTATAAACTGCCGCTGCTGATGGTTCCAATCGGCCTGATTCCAGCGCATGGGCCGGCGGCAATCCGGATCTGCCCCGCCTTCCATGCCGATTTCTTCGCCGTAATAAATCAGCGGGATGCCGGGTAAGGTGAACTGCATAATCATTGCGAGCTGGGCTTTTTCTACACTGCCCACGGTAGTCAGCAGCCTTGGCGTATCGTGGCTGGAAAGCATATTCCACGAGCAAAGCAGGCCACTTAAGCCGTAAGCTGCTCTGGCGTCTTTAAGCGCATAATTCATTTGCAGCGCGTCAATTTCCCCCGCCAGCCAAGCCAGCGTGGCGGTGCGATACCAGTAATTCATCATGCCTTTAAAGCCACCGCCCGCCTCAAACCAACTGCCTGAAAAGCCATTCAGCTCGCCAAGTAGGCCAGCCTTAGGGAAACGCTGGGCAATGATAGTCGCCATTTCCTGCGCCACCTCTATCCCCACATCCTGCGCCACATCAAAACGCCAATTGTCGATTCCCTTGGCCAGCCAGTGCTGTACCAAGCTATCGGGCTGGCGATATAAAATATCGCGCACAGCGGGGTTACTTAAATTCAGTTCCGGCATCAAGCCATAATCTTGCCAGCACAGATAAGCGCCATCGTCTGCAAAGCTAAACCAATCACGCTTGCTCGCATCCCCCGCTTTGGCCGCCAAAAACCACGGATGGCTGTCGGATACATGATTAAGCACCGCATCTAGCGTCAGGCTCATACCTTTAGTATGTAATGCAGTAATCAGCCGCAGCAAGGCTGGCTCGCCACCAAACATAGGGTCAATCGCAAAGAAATCCACCGCATCATATTTATGATTACTAGGGGCGGTAAACACCGGCGTTAAATACACCCCAGTGACGCCTAGCTCGGCGAGGTAATCCAGCCGCTCCGCAATACCATCCAGATCGCCCCCAAAAAACTGCATCCCCCAAGGCTGATCCAGCGTTGTATCGTCCCAGCCCCGCTTGACCACTTCTGGATGGGCATACGCCGCTTGCGCCAACTTTGTAGCGCTGGAAAGCCCGCCACCAATGGCAAAACGCTCAGGGAAAATCTGATACATAATCTGACTCGCCATTTGCTTAGTGGCGGCATCTAGGGTGTTTTTCATGATGGGCTCGAGTAAGAAAAAGACAATAAATCCCAGCAATCAGCTGACGTGGGCAGGATGGCTTGATTATTGAATAAAAAACTCGAGATTGCCCTGTTAAATACGGACGGATGAAGGAGCAACCCCCATTGATTAGGCCGAGCGATTTGTCTAGCCCATGAGCGGCAAATACCCTGCCCTGCAAGCAGAGTTACAAGGATTAAATCATCGTAGGGCAGGTAAAACCCGCCGAGCTTTGCGTTGAAATACGCAAAACGGCGGGTTTCACCTACCCTACAAATGCAAAAACCGAATGTAGTTCTTAAGAAATTCATCGACACAAAGAAGCTAGTATTTCAGTCCCCTTCTTAACTACGGCTTCAAATTTTTATCTAAAAACGTTTCCACCTTGCCCCAGAAATCGATTTGATTGGCTTCTTGCACCCAGCCATGGCCTTCATCAGCGTAAAAAATCCATTCCACGTTTGGATTATGCGCAGTCACTGCTTTGCGCAGCATGGTTCCATGATCGATGGGAACACGGCGATCTTCACCTCCGTAAGCAAGCAACAGAGGTTGAGTCAGTTTTTTGGCTTGTTTAAGCGGCGAGGTTTGCTCTAACTGCACGGCATCTTTTACAGGGTCCCCCACTAAGGTGGGCATGCCGTAGGTTTTCCATACTTCACTGCTATCACTCCAATTAATGGAGTACATCAAATTAATATCGCTCACGCCCACCCAATTTACGCCGCAACGATAGAGCTCTGGATAGCGAATCAGCCCCATTAAAGTCGCATAACCGCCATAACTGGCCCCCGCGATACAAACGCGTTTGCCATCGGCATAGCCTTGTTTAATCGCCCACAGCGTGGCGTCTGCAATATCGTCCTGCATTTTCAGGCCCCATTGCTTCCAACCCGCTTCAAAGTGTTTATGACCAAAGCCCATGCTGCCACGGAATTCAGGCTCGATCACCACATAGCCGCGCGAGGCTAAAAACTGCGACTGAGCATGCCAGCCCCACTCGCTTCCCCGCACATAAGGGCCGCCATGCACCAGCACCACCATTGGAGCGGGGCCGGTTTGCGCGGCTGGCCGAGTCATTTGCACAGGGATATCTAAGCCATCTCTTGCGGCAAAATGGAGCAAATCTTGCGTGGCCATTTGTTGCGGCTCTATCCATTTTCTGGAAGATGCGAGAAAGGTAAATTCCTTGCGCTGCGGATTAAACAGACGATAAGCCACGGGTTGTTGATCAGAATAAGAGCTGACCAAGAGCTGCTGAGGATCTTTACAAGCACCGCAGCTAATGGTGTTTACCGTGGCGGGCAGCAATTTATCCACCTGACTTTGCCAATCTTTTAGCCGCTCATCAAACCAATGCGTGCCTCTGGCATCGCTTAAATAGCCCACGCCCAGCAAATTTTGGCGCTGTGCATCAAGGATTAAAGCACCGCTAAAATCGTAGCCCTTGAGCGATAAAATAGGCTCGGGCTTGAGTGGTTTTTGATTCAAATCTAGGCTGACCAATGAGGTCGTATCCATCTTGCCTTCCGTACGGGCCTTGGCATAAAGCAAATTATTGCTGCTTAAAAACAGCGGCTCAAAGCTCAAACCCTTATTGCCAAATAACGCCCCCTCTTGCAATAGCAGCCATGCATCTTCAGGCTTAGGCTTCCAATACAAAGCCGCCTTGCCCTTATCTATTGTTTCTACCACGCGAGGATTGCCCTTGGCATCGATCACCCAATCCCTTGCGCCATGCGGTGCACCTTGAGTCAGCAGCTTAGTCTGACTGGTCTGCGTGTCTAAGCGCAGTAAGCTGAGCGATTTAAATTCATAGGTATTGTCTAAAACATAGCGGGCGACGATAACGTCATTCGAGCCATCATTTAAAGTGGCAAAAAAAGTATGGTAGGCAGACAATTCCCGATCGATCACCGCCTGCTCAGAGACCATAGACCAGCTGCGTTTAATCAGCCGCCGCATCGCTCCCTTGCCCTCGCGGTTCACCGCATACAAGCCCGCACCACGATGTGTGGCGTAAGGCGATTGCCCATCGTCCGCACTAAACACCAAGCGATCTTCATTCACCCAGTGCACATCAGTAATATCTGCGTCAGCAAAGCCAGCAATCGTATGTGATTTAGTTAAATCATTCACATCAAGTATCGCCAGCTTTAAGTGCTTAGCTGCTCCATTAGAAATCAGCGCCGCAATATACTGGCCCGATGGTGACACAACCGGATTGATCATCTCTGGCTTACGAAAGAAATCGGCAATGGCAATCTGGGTATTGGGCACAGAGGCCGTGCTGCTGATGCAGATACCCAGCCATAAAGCCATACAGCAAAATTTTTTTGATAATAGCAACAAGATCACATCCTTCAATGAAAATGGGTTTTTTTTGCTGACGTTAGCACCACACAAGTCTCGTGTAAAATTAAAATAAAATTACGTAAGTTCCATCGACTATTCCCCAGTACTATCAACTTAAGCGAAATGTTTTTCTTAGGTCGGGCTGACCCGCCCTAAAATGTTTGCATCCTTGTAATTAGGCAATACGGCTGCGGCACAGCTATCGAGTCAACCTAATCAAGAAAAAGTTAAACAATTAGGCACTCAGGCCAATGCGCCGAAGGCACTACAAAAAAACCTTTTTGGCTTTAGCTATCCCCCTTACCCAACATTACAAATCACTTATCACAAATAAATAATAATGATTCTTGTTATCTTTTTATTCAAACGGTATGATTCGCCGTTTTTCTGCCTTGGGTTGTGTTCGGTGTTTGAGCGTTATTATCACGATTTGCATCATTTTATTTCCCGTTCCATCGGCTGCCGCGATAAGGCACAGGATGTGGTGCAAGAAGCTTATGCGCGCGTGTTAGCTAGTAACGGTAACCACGATGATAGTGTGCTGGGCGCTTTGCTCTATACCACGGCTAAAAATATCGTGATTGATCAATACCGGCAGAATAAATCGCGCCAATACGATAATTATGAACAGCTCGAGCTGGCCGCATCGCGTGCCGACGAGCCGGAGCACCGCGCAGCGGGCAGGCAATCTATGAACCATCTGCTTGCGCTAATTGATGCCCTGCCCCCGCGCAGCAAAGAAGCCTTTGTGCTGTATAAATTTGATGGCTTAAGCCATGCCGAAATTGCGAAGCAAATGGGAATTTCGATCAATATGGTGGAAAAACACATTATTAACGCCATGGTGAGCTGCAAAAAAGGCATGGCCGCGCGGGGTGGTCAATGAGCACAGATTATCAAGCGGCTCAACAGCGGCTCTGGCAAGAGCGAAAAATGACGGAGAGCACAGACTATCAAGCGGCTCAGTGGTGGCTCAAACAAGAACAAGGCCTCGATCAAGCAGGCGAAATCGCATTGCAGCAGTGGCTAGCAGCCCATCCCAGCCATCAAATTGCATGGACAGAAATGATGGATGTAGATGCGCTGCTCGGCCAATTACCCGCCAGCCAAACTGCAGCATTAAGCCGCGACGTTCGCACCCAACTCACCACACGCTCTTCGCCCTCATTCTGGAGCCACTGCTGGCAACGCACTTACAATGCTTTTCCACAAATGGCAATTGCATCCTGTGCGATGGTGGTGCTCGTTTGCAGCTTGCTATGGTTTGATCAGCGCCAACCGGAATATCAACACTCCTTTGCCACAGCCCGTGGCCAGTTTATTTCGCAAACACTGCCCGATGGCAGCAAGGTAGAGCTTGATACCGGCACCGAGTTGCACGTTGCGCTCTATCGTGACCGGCGCGAAGTACGCTTGCAGCATGGTCAAGCTATGTTTCATGTCAGTAAAGATGCGACCAAGCCCTTTCATGTGCTGACGAACCACGCCCGCATTACCGTGCTCGGCACGCAATTTTCTGTACGTAATATCAATGAGCAGGTCAATGTAGCGGTAAAGGAGGGCAAGGTGCGAGTTGCTGCATTTAATCAGCACGACACCAAGGGCCAAGCCAGCGGAATCGCTATTTTACAAGCTGGGGATGCCATCAGTCTGGCCGCAGGCGATTTATCGGCAGTGAAACATATCGCCCCCGAAGCAGTGGCCTGCTGGCGAACTGGGCGGCTGACATTTGATAACACTACGCTGGCCGACGCACTGGCCGAGTTTGAGCGCTACACCCCAACCGGCCTCTCTCTTGCTGACCCAAGCCTTGCTAAATTACGCATTAGCGGCAGCTTTGAAGTGAGCAAACTCAAACAATTCACCACGGCCCTGACGCAAGTTTTGCCAGTACGTATTAACAAGGGGCAGATAGAAAGTGCGGCTGCTCCCTCGTAGGGTGGGTTAGGCCAATTGAAATGCTAAATAATAATAAAACTACTTCTTGGCCGTAACCCACCTTAGCGTAGTGTCATGGTGGGTACGCGGCCGAAATAAATCAACGTCCTCAAGCACCACCAAGAGCAGCCTAACCCACCCTACGATGACTCTGTGGTTCAAGGTTTAGCTCATTAGGGTTTATTGATGCGCGTGGGCATAACAACCTGCCCACCCTACACATTCCTATTTAAAAATATTTCCCCTAACACATCAGGGTTTCGGCGTTTCATTCGTTTTACTTGTGAATGATTCTTAAAATCATCCATGAGAGAGTAGAAACCCATGAAATCATCCCGTCGTACTGCGCTTCGCCCCTTGATTTTGGCGCTTAGCTTGGCTTTTGCAGCACTACCTAGCCATGCAGCCCCGCCTGCTGCCGCAGAATTTAATATCAGCACCCAGCCACTGAGCCATGCTCTAAACGAGCTGGCCCGCCAAGCAGGCATGGTTTTGCTGGTTGATGCCAAACTCACAGAAGGTCGCCAAAGCCCAGCGCTTAAAGGTCGCTATAGTGTGCGTGATGCACTGCGACAATTACTCAGCGGCAGCGGTTTACGCGCCGAAGTCAATAGTGATGGCACGATTGTTTTAAAGCCGGAGCCGCAAGTTGATAAGGCCGTGACCATTGGCGCGGTTAAAGTCAGCGGCGCGGCAGCGGCGTTTTTAAGTGATGAGCAAATCGAAGCCAGCGATCGCCCTTATGTAAAGCCGGGTTCTTCCGCGCATATCAGCCGCGAGAATATTGATCGCTTTCGGGGCAGCTCACCCGCCGATATTTTTAAGGGCACGCCCGGCGTGGTGGTAGGCGATGCAAGGAATAGCGGCGCGGTGGATGTGAATATCCGTGGCATGCAAGGCCAAGGCCGCGTACCCGTGCTCATTGATGGCAGCTTGCAATCCTCCACCGTTTACCGTGGCTATGCAGGCATTGCCGATCGCAGCTATATCGATCCGGAGCTGATCAGCGAAATCAATATCGCCAAAGGCCCAAGCATGGGCGTTGAGGGTGCGGGCGCGATTGGTGGCTTGGTGAGTATGCAAACATTGCGTACCGAAGATATTTTAAAGCCGGGTGAGCGTAGCGGTTTTAGAATCCGCACCGGCCTGCAAGACAATAGTAAGGAAGCACCCACTAATTTTGAAACCACACCCCGCACCGATCGCAATAATCTGCTAGACCCGCGTAGCGGTTTTTTAAGCCTTGCTTACGCCACTAAACAAGATGGTTTTGATCTGGTCGCCGCCATCAGCCATCGCAATATCGGTAATTATTTCTCCGGTAAGAACGGCTTCACCAGCTATCAGAATATTGATGAACAGGGGGACGACAACGGCATCACCCAGTTTTATCACGCTGGCGATGAGGTGCTCAATACCTCGAACACCACCGATTCCGCCCTGCTAAAAACCACCATCAACTTAAGCGACGACCAAGCTTTAGAGTTGGGTTACCGCTATTTTAAAAGTACTTACGGCGAGATCATGCCTTCGCAAATCTTGCGTAATAGCACCGGCATTATTAAGCAGTGGAAGCCAAGCGAAGTCAGCACTGATGCATGGACTGCACGCTATAAATATCAGCCTACTGACAATGCTCTGATTAGCCTAAAGGCCAACCTGTGGTACACCGATATGGAAAGCGCCGCCCGCAATGGTGATTTTTTCCGTAATCCACACGAAGGTAAACCCACCAACTGGGATCACGAATGCGAGCAATGCGTAGAAACACTCTACCTGGCTAAAAACCAATCGCAGCGCTATGGTGCCGATTTAAGCAATACCTCGCGCTTTGATAACGCCTACGGTGCCTTTAACCTGAACTATGGTTTTTCGCTGCAAAAAGAAGATATCGCCCCATCCGATAGCGTAAAAATAGATATCGATGATTTAAACCACAACCGCACCTTGCGCAGCGGCACGCGTAATGAGGAAAGCGCTTTCCTCAATATGCAATGGCAGCCTACAAACTGGCTGACGGTAGAAGCCGGTGGCCGCTATTTGCGCTATCGCAGCCAGGATCGCAATGTCACCGCCACCCAGCTCAAAGAACCGCTAGGCTGGAAGCGTATTAGCTTATATGACGACAAAAACGATCGCATTGGCACCGTACTCTGGCATCAGGATAATACCGGTCAATTTAGCGATACAACAAACCCGCTTAAAGCCAGCAAAATTGTTCTAGAGCATGACAAAGACCAAGATCCGGTAGAAATCAGTCGCAGCCAAGTTCACGAATCCTCCGTCGACGATATGGTTTATCACAACGATATCCCCGGGGCCTTTAGCCGCAGCGAGCCTATCGAGCGTGAAGGCAGTGGCTTTGCGCCTGCGTTTGGCCTGACGTTTAAAATCAGCGACAGTATCAGCAGCTATCTGCGCTACACCGAAGGGCTGCGCATGCCTAGCCTGTATGAATCTACCCTTGGTTTCTCGGCGACCTTTTCCTCGCCGCTTGAGCCTGAGCACAGCAAAAACTGGGAAACTGGGGTGAGCTTTATTAAAGATGGTGTATTTACAGCAGACGATAAGCTGCGTCTGAAAGTGGCTTACTTTAATAACACCACGGATAAGTACATTACCCGCGTACAAATTTCGGGCAAAAAAGCGTGGGAACAGAACTTCTCTATGGCCAATATCGACAGCTTCAGCGTTTCTGGCTTTGAGCTGTCTGCGTCTTACGACCGTGGCGATTTCTTTGGCGAGCTAGCCGCTACTCTGAATCACAAAGCAATGGTTTGCGATGCAAAAATGGCAGGCTATCTGCGGAGCAAAGCAGAATACACGCCCAAACTCAGCGAAACCCCAGACTGCTCGCCTGTTGGTTTTACCTCATCCTATGTTAGCAATATGATTCCACCCAAGATCAGTACCAATGCCACTTTTGGTGCACGCTTACTGGATCAAAAACTCACCATGGGCTTACGCGCTAGTTATGTAAGTGGCCCATTAAACACCGCCGAAGAAGGTGCATCTTGGCAGAGCTACAGTGGCTCAGCAGTACAAATCAAAACCCTGCCCTACAGCTTGGTTGACCTCTTTGCCAGCTACAAAATCAACGCCGATACTCGTGTGGATATGAGCATCGACAACGCCACCGATCGCTACTACCTCGACCCGCTCTCGCTCAGCCTGATGCCAGGCCCAGGGCGCACCGTGCGCTTGTCTATAGGGATGAATTTTTAAGCATTTGGCTTGTAATGAATGAGCCTTCTCCATAGCCAAGACGCAAGATTTCGTAGGGCGGGTGTAACCCGCGAGCAATGCTGAATAAATACGCGGGTTGCACCCGCCCTACGATAATTCAATCTTTGCAAACGTATGGCAACGCTCGAATAAATAACTGACTTGATGCACACAGGGCATAAAAACCGCCACACCCCGTATCAATTTTTAAATATCCCCCCACCTTTATGACTAGAGTAAACAAACCACTATGAATGCTGTTGCCGAACTGAGCCGTACCCAACAACTTAAAGCCTTAACAACTGACACGCACGATCAGCTGGATAAGCGCATCATGGCTAATAAGCCTTTTGCCAACCGCGATCATTACGCCCGCTTTCTGATTGCCCAGTATGGCTTTTTACGTGATTGCGATCCGCTTTATGACAACCCGCAGCTGGCCGCTCTTTTCCCTGACTTAGCCGAGCGCCGCCGCTATGATCGTATCGCCGCCGATATCACCGACTTAGAACGCAGCCTGCCGGAACACGATACTTTGCCCGCACTTGAGCATACGCAAGATATTCCCACTGCTTTGGGCTGGATGTATGTCACCGAAGGCTCTAAACTCGGCGCGGCCATTTTATTAAAAATGGCAGCAAGCCTTGGCTTATCCGAAGAATTTGGTGCTCGTCATTTAGCCGGAGCGCCAGAAGGACGCGCGAAAAACTGGCGCGAATTTGTGGCGGTACTGGATGGCATTACCTTAAGCGCAACCGAAGAAGCGCGTGCCGTAGCCGGTGCCAAAGCCGCTTTCACCCGTATGAATAACCATTTAGATCAGGTGTATTAATGCATCAAAGCGGATTGCCTGCGCCATTACGCTGGGGTTACACCCTTTTAGGGTGCCTAATGGTGGTGCTCGGCATTATCGGCGCGATGCTGCCCGTGATGCCCACCACGGTTTTCTTACTGATGGCCTTGGCTTGCTTTAGCAAATCGTCGCCTAAGTTTGAGCAATGGCTGCTACAGCATCCGCGTTTTGGCGCCTCGCTGCGTGCTTGGCGAGCCCACCGTGTGGTTCCCAAGCGTGCCAAAATATCGGCCTGCTTGGGCATGCTGCTTGGGCTGATCATCCTCGCCTTCACCCCTGCCCCTTGGTGGGTAGTGGCGGGCGTTGCCTTATGTGAGCTCATGGTGGCCATTTACCTCATTCGCCGCCCCTCCAGCGTTGAAGAGTCTGAATCCTGTCCACTCAAGCCCGCTCGCTTAGGCATAAAACGCAGCCTGATTATCAGCCTCTTACTACATGTGGGCCTGCTCAGCTATTTTGTAAGCAACTGGACCAGCGCGCCGATCCCCCCAAAGTTTGCCAGCGAAAAAATGGAGGTCACCCTGCTGCCAGCAGCAGCGCCTACAATTCCGCTTGAGCAAACAGAGGCGAAGCACATCAGCCAAGCAGCGGCTAAACAAGCGCCCAAAGAAGCCCAACCCACACCGAAAGCCACTCCACAAGTAATCGATCAGATTGTCAGCAAAACCCTCACCGAATCAACACTCGCGGCCCCTGCCCAGCCTGAGAAAAAAGCCAGCGAACAAGCGATCAGCAAAGAAGTTGGCCCACTCAATAAAACCGCAGCCATCTCTGCCGCACCGCCCGCACCGCCTGCCTCAAATCAGCAGGCCAGCGGTGGCAGCAATAGTTGGGAAGGCAAAGTGCTGGCGCGTTTAGAGCGCTTTCGCCGCTACCCCACCGCTGCCCGCATGCGTGGCGACGAGGGTGTGGCCTATCTGCGGATTATGATTAACCGAGAAGGGCAAGTACTCAGTGCCAAACTAGAGCGCAGCTCTGGTGTGCCCGCACTCGACAAAGCCGCCATGGAAGCCCTCAACCGTGCAGCCCCCCTGCCCCGCATCCCTGCCGATCGACCTGAAGAGCTGGAACTACTAGTGCCATTTGAGTTTTTTATTGCGAATTGAGATCCGCATAGATGGGCGTGCGCTTTAAAATGCACTCATGTCATGCATCGCGGCACTGCACTACGCTTTGGGTGCGCCCTACATGGCGCTTCAAGCTCAGTTTATGATACTTACTAAATCTTTCATAAAACTAGCAATATATAGCAACTGAACTTAAACTAGAACAAGGTTTAAAGGGCACTATCACAATGGGGTTGATTCCATTTTCTAGGAAGCTCAGCACCTGCTGAATAAGCAGCGCACATGGCCTATTTTTAGCACTTAGATTACAAGGCATTAAGACAGCCCAAACTGAGTGACTTTATTTAATTAATTAATTAAATACGCGATCAACAATGACTCTGCTCTCTGTGCTTATCCCAATCGCCCTCTTTGCCGCTATTTATTATTACTTTATGTATATGCCTAGCGCGCAATCCGATTGGGAGCGTCTACCTACGCTCAATGCTTATCTAGCCAAACACCCTGCAAAAAATAACATCATTGCCTGCCATCACTGCAGTCATGCCGAGCAGCTAGATATTGGCTTGGTGCAAATAAGTGACTACCGAAGAAAAATAATCTGCACCCAATGTAAAAACCCATTATGGCGTGAGCAAGATTAAATAGGGATAGTGGCGCTCTGACTCTTGCCCCCCATCATGTCCACGTCATCAACTTATCATCTTAATGCAATAAAATAGGGCTCATGCCCTGATCTGGGGTCTGCACTTTCTGAGTCAATATGGTTATTTATAAAAAAATATATTATGTCATTTTTATTCTGCAAATTTTGCTGCTACAGGCTCACGCCTCTGAACAGCTCAATGCATTAACAGAATATTTACCGCCGCTTAATTACGAGCAAGACGGCAAAATAACGGGGTTTTCAAGCGAACTACTTGATTTAATTGCCCATGATGCAGGGATAAGCATTAATAAAGAAATACTACCGTGGCCGCGGGCCTATAGCCGCGCACAAAAAGAAGCCAATACGCTGATTTATTCGATGGTGCGTACCCCAGAGCGTGAAGCGCAATTTCAATGGGTGGGGCCCGTTAGCTCTCGGCGCATCATGCTTTACAAGCTGGCTAATCGCAAAGATATTGTGATTAAAAAACTAGACGATGCCCGTGCTTATCAGATTGGCGCGGTGCGCGAATCAGAATCGAGCAAAAATTTAATTCGCTTGGGCTTTGATAAACTGGATTTAGCCACAGACGATGAAAACAATATGCGTAAATTTAAATATGGGCGATTTGATCTGCTACTTTCGCTAGATTGGGCTGCTGCCTATAATGCAAAAAAATTAGGCATCGCCGATAAAATCGTCCCAGTTCAACTTCTGATGAACCAAGCCAATTATTGGTTTGGAATTAGCAAGCAAACCGATCCTGCCATTGTGCGAAAAATGAATCTAGCGTTAAATAAAATACGCAAAGATGGCCGTTTAGATAAACTGAGACAGCAGTATTTATCTGAAAATAAAAAACCCGTCCCATTTTAGGCATAAAAATAAACCACGATGCCAGATCAAAGCCCAAAGGATTATATGAAATATATCTCCAGCATAATTACAGGGGTCTTGCTTATGACAAATACCGCTTATGCACAAACACCACCTCGCTTACGCACACCCTTTGTAGACAACTGGGGGCAAATACCACCGGCGGTATTAGATAGACAAGCCAAGGAGTTTGCAGGCACTTACTTTTTAGAAGGCCCAGGGGAGCGCAAAGAAATTGCCTTCACTTTTGATGATGGCCCCAGCCTAGACACGCCTGCCCTGCTAGATTTACTCAAAAAAGAAAATGTAAAAGTCACTTTTTTTTGGCAAGGCAGCCAAATTGAGCAATTTCCAGAAACGGTACGCCGAGCACTGGCAGAAGGCCACACACTAGCTAACCACAGCTATAACCACCCAGATTTAAGCAAGCTAGAAGACGATGGGGTGTGGTGGAAAGATCAAGTCGAAAAAACCCAGCAAGCCTATCAAAAAATCGTGGGATTTCAGCCCAGCATGATGCGCCCACCCTATGGCTTTTTAAGCGATACACAAATTAAAAGCTTGCAGAGCAAGGGCATGAAAGCCATTTTATGGTCGGTAGATAGCGCCGACTGGTTTCATACCTATCAAAACAAAATGGATGAGCTAGCCAGCAACGCCATCGAAAACGTCATCAAGCAATATATCCACCCCGAAGCGATTGTATTGATGCACGACTCCGGTGGTCGAGGCCGTAAACCCACCATTATGGCCACCGCACGTTTAATTCCTGAGCTAAGAAAGCAGGGTTATCAATTTACAACAGTAGATAAACTGCTCAATATTCCTGCCCAATTAACGGTCAGCACAAAAGCGCCAGCGCCCCCTGCCCAATAAGCATGAAATGGCATGGCTTGCCACGCAATGACAAGCATTGAATCACCGTAGGGCGGGTGCAACCCGCCGTTTTTCGTATTTCAGCAAAGCTAGGCGGCTTGCACCTGCCCTACAAAAGACATTTCGCTTAAATTGATAGGATCAATACCCCACCGAGCCAGCTCACCATGAATATTGAAGCCACAAAAAACTATTGCCTATCCTTTGCAGGGGTAAGCGAAAAGGAATTTGCTGCCCCTGCAAATATTCTGGTTTTTTATGTTGGCGATAAGCAATTCGCCTATTTTAAAACCAGCAAGCCCGAGCAATGGCGCTTTAGCATCCGTGTGGCGGCAGAGCGTTTTCTAGAATTAACCGATCAAGCGGGCATTAAACCTGCCCGCTATATGCAGCGCTTTCACTGGATCAGTATTATTGATATTGAATTACACGAAACAGGTCTAATTAAAACGCTTATTGATGGCTCATATCAAAAGGCATTGAGTAGCTTAAGTAAAAAAGCTCAGCTCACCATCACTCAGCCTAAATCATGATTTAGGCTGAGTGAAACTCAATGATTGATGTTTCTTTCCCCGCTCAAACAGCCATGTGCTCGCCTTCACTGAGTCTTCCAATTAACCATTTCAATGTACCTTTTTCATATCAGGCAAGAGCACTGCAATCATCCCTCCGAGCGGTAAAAACGCCGTAATATGGTAAACGCTGGCAATCCCATATTGATCTGCAAAGCTGCCTATCACCGCAGCGCCTATCCCCGCCACGCCAAAAGCCAGTCCAAAGAATAAGCCAGATACCATGCCCACCTTTCCCGGCAGCAACTCTTGAGCCAACACTAAAATGGCCGAAAACGCGGATGACATCACCACGCCAATAATAAAACTCAGCGCTATCGTGCCGTTTAAATCCATATAGGGCAGTGCCAGCGAAAACGGTGCCGAGCCTAAAATAGAAAACCAAATCACCCGTTTACGGCCAATCCGATCGCCAATGGGCCCGCCCAAAATCGTCCCCAAGGCCACACCAAATAAGAAGATAAACAACATCAACTGCGCCGCTTGCGCGCTCAAGGCAAAGCGCTCGATCAGATAAAATGTGTAATAGCTATGAAAGCTGGACATATAAATATACTTGGTAAACACCAAGGCAATCAGCACCGCCATCGCGTAGAGCGTCTGGCGCTGCGGCAAGGGCTGAATCGCAAGATGCGCTTTACTGCCGGCATTTTTTTGCTGACGCGCCTTCCAGATGCTGATCTGCCAGAGCACCGCCATCGCCAAAAGGGCTGCAGGCGAAAACCAAGCCAAACTGCCTTGGCCCAGCGGAATCACAATCAAAGCCGCCAGCAAAGGCCCGCAAGCACTGCCCGCGTTGCCCCCTACCTGAAAAATAGACTGCGCCAAACCATGCTTGCCGCCCGAAGCCAGCCTTGCTACGCGGGAAGATTCGGGATGAAAAATCGCCGAGCCGGTGCCAGTCAGCCCTGCCGCCAATAACAACAAACCAAAGGTAGCCGCTTGCGAGAGCAATAACAGCCCACACATTGAAAACCCCATGCCCACCACCAGCGCATATTTCTGCGGATGCTTATCGGTAAAGCTGCCCACCAGCGGCTGCAAAATCGACGCGGTAATTTGGTAGGTGAGTGTGAGCAAACCAATCTGGGTAAAACTCAGGTGATAGCTGCCTTTTAGCAGCGGATACAACGCCAGAATTAAGGATTGCAACATATCATTTAAAAAGTGCGCGCTACTGATTGCCGCCAATACGCGATAGCGCGTGGCTTCGATCGCGGGCTTGATCTCCATCATTGCCGTGGTCATGACGTTTACCTTTGTTGTTTTATGGAAGCATGTTAAGGTCATTAATCACGCCTGTCTTACGCAGATAAGGCGATAACTATTGCAAAAGCGACATGACAGCAACAATTCAAAACTTAGGCCCACCCCGCGAGCTGGGCAATGCATTATTGATCGGTAAATCGGGCGAGCGCGAATCAGGCAGCAGCACGATCCGCCATCAGCACGAAGTGGCGCAACTGCTCTACGGCATCAGCGGCGTAATGCGCGTGATTACGCCTTACGGACAATGGATAGTGCCGCCCAACCGAGGCATCTGGCTGCCTGCCGGTGTGTGGCATGAAGTGCATATGCTGGCTTTTGTAGAAATGCGCACGGTGTATATCCACCCCGATGCCCTGCCCAATCTACCCTGCTGCGTATTGGCCATCACCCCACTGCTACGCGAGCTGATTCTAGCTGCCATCAATTTCGACCAAGCTTATCCAAGCGATAGCCGTGAAGGGCGGATTATCCGGCTACTGCTCGACGAAATCATCAGCATCCCCACCCTGCCTATGGTGCTGCCCATGCCGAAAGACAACGCCCTGCGCCAGATTTGCGACGAGCTACTCACTGCGCCCGACGATATTCGTAGCAGCAGTGATTGGGCGCTAAAAATGGGCGTAGATGCCAGAACACTGCAACGCCGCTTTAATAAAAACACCGGCATGACTTTTGGCGAATGGCGGCGGCAAGCACGCTTATTAAAAGCACTAGAACGCCTAGCCAGCGGTGAGCGGGTGATTGATATCGCCCTTGATTCCGGCTACGCCAGCCCCAGCGCTTTTACCGCCATGTTTAAACGCCAGTTTGGCGTGGCACCGAGTGAGTTTTTTAAGTAAGAATTTGCTTCTTATAAACGCCCCCTCCCCGAAACGTCGTCATTCCCGCGTGCCTTTGGCGGGAATCCAGCGGCATGACTGGATCCCCGATAAAAACACACAGAAGCCCCTCAATCTCAGCATTACACTTGCATAAATTGCCAATATGTACGATTAAATGAGAGGCAATTTGTGACTAAACGCAAAACATCAACCCTCGTATAGTGATGTAATTCGATCAACTAGCGAGGGCATCATGCAAATCACTCAACTTAAAACCGCTGAAGTATTTTCTATTCGAGCTGCCAAATCATGGATTCATTGTGCAGCAGGCCAACTCTGGCTAAGCCACGATGGCCACGATGTGATTTTAGAGCGTGGGCAAAAATGGCAGATCGATGATATCGATTTAGCGGTTATTCAGGCGTTAGAAAATAGCCGTTTTGTTGTAGCAAGCAATGAGTTGCTATCTGAACCAAACACTGCGGAAGTAATGACTTTCGCAGGCATTTAAATCAAAGCGAAGTGGCTGTGCGCATTATTGTATATGCCCATTTGTATTGGCCAGTGGCAGCCCTTTTGCGCGCTTAATTGACCAAAGTAGAAGACTGTAACTTGCCTAATTCATTTTGTGTGGATTGGCGTAATTGGCTTAGTTTTATTAATGCATCTTGCTCTGGATTCACCTCCAGAGCGGCCCAATATTGCCCCAGAGTTTCTGCACCAATTTGTAGGGCTATCCCTTTGGCACTATGCGCATAGCGCAGCGCCTCTATACTTTCTTGCTGTTCAAGCGCTACTTTATATAGCTCTTCTAATTCGGCGATGCGTTTTAAGCCTTTTTGGCTCAGCGCTAAATATCGATTTAATGAAAATCCAAGGGAATTCATCGCCAAATGATGATCAAGCAACACATGTGTTGAACTAAGAATGGCTTCATAACGCTTGCTCAATAGCCGAATTAATTCATCAATCTTAAAAGGCTTCCTTAAATGGCCGCTAAAAGCGCTAAAGCCATCTGCCTGCTGTAGCTCATCTAAAGGACTGGCCGAAACTAAATAAATGGGTTTCTTCCATTTTTGCTCACGCAAAATACCAGCAGCAGTCATGCCATCCATTTCTGGCATTTGGTAATCCATAATAATGCTGTCTATTTCAGGATGCTGGCTCACTTGTAAAATGGCTTCAAGACCATTAGCGGCTTGCAAGGCATGCGCGCCAAAGTCCTGCAAAATACCGCAAATCATTTCTCGGTTAATGACCTCATCCTCAACCACTAGAATCGTATGCCCACTTAATGATTGCTGCTGTGGTTGGAAAATCCGTACTGGCGCAACAGAATTAAAAGCAATTTGAGCCTCTATCGAAACAATAAACTCGCTACCTTTGCCCTCTTCACTATTAAAAGTAATATCACCTTGCATTAGCCGAGCATAATCACGGCTCAGTGATAGACCTAGGCCCGTACCCCCCGCTAATTGGCCAGCTTGGCTTTGCTCAAAAGGGGAAAAAATACGCGGATGATCTTCTTTTCTAATACCACAACCACTATCTGCCACCACAGCATATAAGCGATAGCAATGCGTGCAGACTTCACCATACAACGTTAAAGTAATTGCACCATATTGAGTAAACTTCAGGCTATTGCCTAATAAATTAATCAATATTTGCCGAAGTTTTCCTGCATCCACACTTAAATTAACAGGTAAATCTGCGGCCAAATTTACATTAAATTCGATGCCCTTTTCCTTAGCCATCATGCTAAACATGGTTTCTAATTCAATTTTGAGCTGATTTAAATGTATGGTTTCTATAATAAGTAATATTTTATTATGTTCGGACTTCGACAAATCCAGCACATTATTAAGTAGGCTTAATAAATGAGTACCACTATTGGCAATATATCCAATTTCACGCTTTTGCTCTGCGGCTAGATCTTTATTACGCAATAAACGATCGGCATAGCCCAGAATAGAGGTAAGGGGTGTGCGAATTTCATGGCTAATATGCGCCAAAAAACGACTTTTAGTGGCATTGGCAAATTCTGCCTGCTGCCTTGCCTCTAATAAGGTTTCTGCCAACTCAGCCAATTTTTTACGATTTTGTTCTGATTTCCATAATGCATAAACACCTAGCGAAGCAAATAGAATCAGTATTAATATTTGTGTCGTCGCCAATAAAATTCGCAGCTCGCCCCAATGGCTAATATTTTTTCGGTATTCCTCGATCGCCTGCGCATCTAGAGTGCGTGCTTCTTGAATTAAATCATTGACCGCATCTTGCTGTAAGCCTGTTTCATGCTGAAAATCTGACCATTCTTGCTGAGATAAAAACCCATCACTTAATTTATTTTCGCTGCCATGAATATAGCTAATTAAAGGCTTGAGCAGCTTTAATTGTAGTTTTCGATCTTGGAATAAGGCTGAGGCTTCTATTTCATTTTTAGAAAAGCTATCGATTCGGCTAAAATAAATATCAAATCGTAAGCTAATCTTATCTAGCTGATCGGGTTTACCATTTTCTACAGCTTCTCTTAGGCGATTGTATTCATTGCTTAGCTGAAAAAACTGCCAAAGTTGGTTATCCATGCCAAATTGATTGGCCCGATCTAGCTCTCTTTTTTGTTCTAATTCAAAATGCACAATCAGGCTAAAATTCATCAACAAGATAATACACATTGCACTTAAAATAAGCCTAAAACGAGTCATTGTTATTCAGCCCTAATGCTGTTTAACTGCCAACTACTGCGGCGGAAATATTCAGGTTTTAATAACTCAGGATGCTGGTGAAAGGGATACATTAAAAACAATGGCCCCTTATCACGCACTGTCATTATTTTGCCATTACGCTTGCGCGCCAAAATGACATCGTATTTAAATGCATCGCTCACAGGAAATCTAATTGTATAGTCATTTAAGGCGGTTAATTTAATTTCCCCATCCTTAATTCCTGCGAGATTTAATATATCACGCAGCAACGGCCCTTCAAATGTTTGCGGCATTTGATACCAAGGCGTCTGCACCGTCATGCTGATTTGCGGTATTTGGGCAAAAAGCTCATCGTCCAATTGAATTTCAGGAACCGCCGCAGCCCGACTACTCACGCTAAGAATAATTCGATGGTTCTTTGCAGCAACTGAATTGGCTCCAAACACAAGGCATAAACCCAAAAAAACGATGCGAAACATTACAAACTCCTAACCACTCAAACACAGAGTCATTGTAATGTAAAAAGCAATGCAATGTAATTGCAATAGCGCATTTTACAATTAACTGCCATTTAGCGATTTATCATAAAATAATATGCAATAAAAAAGACAACACCCAAAGATGTTGCCTTTTAAAAACATAAATTAATCTAATAAATCAAGCATTTGGCCATTTAAATTCTCACTACAACCCCGTTCAATAAGTCCTATTTCTTACCCAAATAAGCATCTAGTACGGCACGGCCTATCGAGGGGTCATCGGTAAAGAAACCATCAATACCCGCTTGCAGAAAAATCGTTAGCTCAGCCGCCAAATCACCGCGTTCGGTTAATGATTTCACATCGCCTTTGCGCAAATTAGCAGGCAAAAATGGGTTTTCTGGGCGAAATGTATACGGGTGCAAAACTAAATTAACTGCATGCGCATCTTTTACCAAGCTAGTTGGCACGCCCAGATTATTATTTGCATCTCGTGGAATAATCATTTCTTTAGACGGGCCAATTCCATTGGCGTAAGTTGCGACTTCTTTTAGCCCCGCTGCTGTCGCAATATCGGCATAGCTGCGTTTATCCCCTGCTAAGCGAAAATCCTCTGGCTGGCCCGTACCCGATAAAAGTTGAACAATCGGTAAATCAGTTAAAGTGCGGATTTCTTTAAGATTAGCCACTTCAAAAGATTGAATAAAGACTGGTGCAGTTTTGCCCTTATAGCCATTGGCGTGCAAGGCATCAACAAGGCGTTTTTCAAGCGGCAGATTAATTGATTTAAAATAACTAGGATGTTTGGTTTCTGGATAAATACCAATGGTGCGGCCTGTTTCTTTGGTCTTAGCTTTCGCCAGATCCATCACTTCTTGAAAAGTAGGAATCTCAAATTGCCCATCGTATTTAGCATTTTCAGGGCGATTAGCCGGAATACGCTCTTTAGCCCGCAGCGTTTTTAGCTCGGCCAAAGTAAAGTCTTCGGTAAACCAGCCTGTAATACTCACGCCGTCGATCATTTTGGTCGCTTTGCGGCTAGCAAATTCAGCCTTATCCGCCACATTGGTCGTGCCAGAGATTTCATTCTCGTGCCGCGCCACCAAGACGCCATCTTTGGTGCTCACCAGATCAGGCTCAATCACATCAGCGCCAATCTCAATCGCTTTGGTATAGCCCGCAATCGTATGCTCCGGCCGCAAAGCCGACGCCCCGCGATGGCCAATCACCAATTTGGCAGGCAGTGGGGTTGCTACAGCTTGGGCAATCACCGTCTCGGCATCATCGCCGCCACATGCAGTAAGGCTCAGCGCGGTGATCAGCAGAGCAGAGGTTAATTTAATCAGCGACATAGGATCAGCAATTAGAAATGGAAGATAAGCTAATCTAAGCGAGTGCTGTGACATCATCATGAAAAAAAATGAGCGTAGAGATTAAAAAGCCTCACCCAAGGGTGAGGCTTTTTCGCTTGTTTAAATAGACTTAATCAGCCATAAATTGGCAGTAATAAAAATAGCTTAATCAAGATCGCATTGGCAATATCAATAAAAAATGCGCCAACCATAGGGACGACCAAGAAAGCGATGTGCGAGGGGCCAAAGCGTTCGGTTACGGCTTGCATATTAGCGATGGCGGTAGGGGTTGCGCCCAGGCCAAAGCCGCAGTTACCGGCCGCTAAAACCACGGCATCGTAGTTTTTTCCCATCACGCGGAAAGTCACAAAGATGGCAAAGAGCGCCATCACAATGGCTTGCACAGCGAGGATACCCAACATAGGCAGGGCTAAGGAGCCTAATTCCCACAGGCGCAAAGTCATTAAGGCGATGGCTAAAAATAGCGATAGGCTTACATTGCCTAATACCGATACACCCCGATCAAAGACTTGGTAAATACCCAAGGCAGATAAGCCATTTCTCAATACCACGCCAATAAATAACACACACACAAAGCCCGGTAATTCAAAGGCTGTACCTTTTAGCAGCGTCGCTAATGCCGATCCCGCCATCAGGCTCACCGCAATCAGCGCCAGTGTTTCAATAAAGACTTGCGGGGTAATCAGGCGCACAGCGTGTGGCTGCTCAAAAGGCGTAGGGCTATCGTCGCTATTATGCTCAGAGCCAGGGATTTGTACTTTCTTCACCAAGTAGCGTGCAACGGGGCCGCCAATTAAGCCCCCCATCACCAAACCAAAGGTGGCACAAGCCATGGCGACCTCGGTGGCGGATGCTAAGCCATATTTCTCGCCAAACACCGTGCTCCACGCAGCGCCCGTACCGTGACCGCCCGACATGGTGATGGATCCACCCAAGAGGCCAAGCAGGGGGCTGATGCCCATAGCGCTGGCGGCGGCAATCCCGACGATGTTTTGCATGATCAGCATGGAAACCACCACGCCGGTAAAGATCACAAGGGTGCGGCCGCCCTTTTTCAGGCTGGCAAGATCTGCATTCAGGCCGATACTGGCAAAGAATGCCAGCATCAATGGTGTTTGCATGCCGGTATCAAACTTTACTTCAGCCCCAAAACTCAGCCGTCCGAGCAAGAGTAAAACAGCCACTAATAAGCCGCCAACCACAGGCTCAGGAATACTGTAATTACGCAGCGGCGGCGACCATTCAACAATTTTGCGCCCCAGCAATAAAACCAGCGAGGCGGCGACCAAGGTGCCATAAAAATCGAGTTGAAGCATATTCATCCTTATTGTCTTTAAATTAATGACATTCCGATATTACATAAGAATAAGTAGCCACTTTATTCAGCTCGTGATTAAACAAGCCATTTCTATTAAAAACAAGCGAGGAAAACCCGACTCAAATCCTGCAATTCGTCATAAAGGTAAAAATAACTAAGAACAAATAGAAACTTGATTCATTTTATGCCATCAAAATGATGGCCATGGTTTAAATTATTCCAAATAAATAATCAACCGGAATTAAACTCGCATCTAATTCCCCTGCCTAACTCTAGGAATTAATCATGCACAATCAGCGCCACCACCTTGCGATCTTCCGAAGTCAAAATATTAAAGGTGCGGCACAGTGCGCCGGTATCCATCACATCCAGACCAATATGCGCGGCTGCTAATGCACTATAGAGGCGAGGATGGGGAAAGCGAATGGTTTTTCCTGTGCCCAATAAGACCACTTCAGGCTTATACGCCAGCACCGCAGTAAAATCGGCCTCAGTTAAATCATCAAAACCCAAAGGCCGCCAAACATGGACCTCGCTTCCTGTAACCAACACATTACCTTGATATTGCTCGGTATTCACCCGCACAAAATCGTCACCATAGCCTGAGAATTGATTCAGATTTTCGATGGCGGTATGTTGTAATTTCATGATGATTTTCCTAGTAAAGTTCCACTATTTTAGCTTAATCAAAGATTAATAGGTTTTAGAAGCCACTTTGTATTCATTTTTTTGTTTTCGTAATCACTAATAAGTGCAGTACAGCGCAATCTTTCGCTAGAATACGTTCTCCCTAGCTTCTTTAGCCGCTGCCATGACGACCATTCTTAAATCAAACAAATTACAAAATGTCTGTTACGAGATTCGTGGGCCTGTTCCAGAACGAGCGCGGCAGATGGAAGAAGAAGGCCAGCGTATTATTAAGCTGAACATTGGCAATCTGGCCGCCTTTGGCTTTGATGCGCCTGAAGAAGTGGTGCAAGACGTGATTCGCAATCTGCCCAATGCCGCAGGTTATGTCGATTCCAAAGGCCTATTTCAAGCGCGTA
The DNA here is from genome assembly GCA_025360045.1 of Janthinobacterium sp. Classification (GTDB taxonomy): domain Bacteria; phylum Pseudomonadota; class Gammaproteobacteria; order Burkholderiales; family Chitinibacteraceae; genus Iodobacter. Next base: position 117,501 of record JANYCY010000095.1, read on the forward strand.
AAGCCATCATGCATTACACACAATCCAAAAATATTAGCGATGTGACGGTAGACGATATTTATATCGGCAACGGCGCATCCGAGCTCATCGTGATGGCTATGCAAGGCCTGCTCAATGATGGCGACGAAGTTTTAGTGCCGATGCCGGATTATCCGCTCTGGACAGCCGCAGTCAGCCTAGCGGGCGGCACGCCGCGTCATTACCTATGTGACGAAGCCAATGAATGGTATCCGTCGCTCGATGATATTCGCAGCAAAATCAGCGCCAAAACCAAGGCGATTGTGATTATCAACCCGAATAATCCAACGGGTGCTTTATATCCTGACTCACTGCTCAAAGACATTATTCAAATTGCGCGTGAACATAGCCTGATTATTTACGCCGATGAAATCTACGACAAAGTGCTTTATGACGGCGTAACGCATACCTCAATTGCATCGCTTGCCAACGATATTTTATTTGTGACCTTTAATGGCTTATCTAAAAATTATCGCGCTTGTGGCTTTCGATCGGGCTGGATGTTTGTCTCTGGCAATAAGAAAATAGCCAAAGATTATATCGAGGGACTGAATATCCTCGCTACCATGCGGCTCTGCGCCAATGTGCCCGCCCAATACGCAATTCAAACCGCGTTAGGTGGATATCAAAGCATTAATGATTTAGTAAAACCCACAGGCAGACTCGCTAAGCAACGCGATCTAGCCTACCAGCTGCTCACGGAGATCCCGGGGGTAAGCTGTGTAAAACCAAGAGCAGCGCTGTATATGTTCCCCAAGCTTGATCCGGCTATTTACCCTATAGCTGACGATCAGCAATTTATTTTAGAGCTATTACAAGAAGAGAAAGTGCTGCTGGTGCAAGGCACAGGCTTTAATTGGCAACAGCCTGATCATTTCCGCGTGGTGTTCTTACCCAATCTCGATGATCTAACTGACGCCATTGCCCGCATTGCCCGCTTCTTAGCAAACTATCGAAAACGTCACGGCACAGATTAATCAGAGGAATAAAACAAATGAAACCCATCAATGTAGGTTTATGCGGTGTAGGCACCGTAGGCGGCGGAACGGTTACGGTTCTTAAAAGGAATGCTATCGAAATCAGCCGCCGTGCAGGCAGACCGATTGTCATTACCATGGCAGCCAACCGTGATCTAGTCCGTGCTCGTGAGCTATGTGGTGATGACATCACCCTGACAACCGACGCTATGGATGTAGTCAACAACCCAGACATCGACATTGTGGTAGAGCTCATTGGCGGCACCACCATCGCCAAAGACCTCGTATTAGCGGCCATTGCCAATGGCAAGCATGTGGTGACCGCCAATAAAAAGCTGATCGCCGAATACGGCAATGAGATTTTCGCCCGCGCCACCGAAAAAGGCGTGATGGTTTCATTTGAAGCCGCCGTAGCAGGCGGCATTCCGATTATTAAAGCGCTGCGTGAAGGCCTAACCGCCAATAAAATTGAATGGGTGGCCGGTATTATCAATGGCACATCTAACTTTATCCTGACAGAAATGCGCGATAAAGGCCTTGCCTTTGCCGATGTATTGAAAGAAGCACAACGCTTGGGCTACGCCGAAGCGGATCCTACTTTTGATATCGAAGGCCACGACGCTGCACATAAGCTCACCATCATGAGCGCCATTGCCTTTGGTATTCCGGTGCAATTTGATAAAGCTTACTTAGAAGGCATTAGCAAGCTGGCCGCCATTGATATTCAGTATGCGCAAGAGCTGGGCTATCGCATCAAGCTGCTGGGCATGACTCGCCGCCGCGAACAAGGCATTGAGCTACGCGTTGCCCCTACGCTGATCCCTGCCAGCCGCCTAATCGCCAATGTAGATGGCGTAATGAATGCAATTCTGGTGAAGGGTGATGCCGTCGGTGCCACCATGTATTATGGCCCCGGCGCAGGTGCCGAGCCAACAGCGTCTTCCGTGATTGCCGATCTGGTAGATATCACTCGCCTGCATACCGCAGACCCTGAGCAGCGCGTGCCGCATCTGGCTTTCCAGCCTTCGCAAATTGCCGATCTGCCGATTCTGCCGATTGATGAAATCGAAACCTGCTACTACCTGCGTATCAACACCGAAGACAAGCCTGGCGTGCTGGCCGATATCACGCGCCTCTTGGCTGACAACGGTATTTCGGTCGACGCCATGTTGCAGCGCCCAATTGCTGGCGAAGCGCGTGCCGATATCATCATCATCACGCATTTGGCCGTCGAAAAGCGCGTTAACACCGCCATCAAAGGCATCGAAGCCCTGCCTAGCATCACAGGCGCAGTCGTACGCTTACGCCTTGAGCATTTAAACGGCTAACCACACAAAATCTAAAAGTTCTGTAGATTTTGTAGGATGGGTTGAGCTTTCGCTGAGCAAAAAAGAACGTTGCACACAAGGCGATACCCATCAGCCCCCCAGATGGGTATCGCCGAACAACATGGCTCCACCCATCCTACGTATTTACGGGCTTTAGGCTTAAAAAACCATAGGCAATCTCATGCGCTATATCTCTACTCGCGGCGGTATGCCGCCCCAGTCTTTTTCAGCCATTCTACTCGGCGGTTTAGCGCCTGATGGCGGCTTGGTGATGCCTGAAGTTTGCCCGCGCCTCACGCAAGCCGATCTAGAACGCCTTGCTCCCCTGTCCTATGCTGAGCTGGCTTTTGAAGTGATTCGTCTGTTTGTCGACGATATCCCCGAAGCAGATTTAAAAGCACTGGTAAGCAAAACTTACACCGCCGAAGTGTTTGGCTCGACCGACATTACGCCGATCAAAACGCTGGCCCCTAATCTGCATCTGCAACAGCTCTCTAATGGCCCAACGCTGGCTTTTAAAGATATGGCGATGCAGCTGCTGGGCAATCTATTTGAATATGTACTGGCGCGTGACGACAAAGAAATCAATATCGTCGGCGCAACCTCAGGCGACACCGGCTCGGCGGCGGAATACGCCATGCGCGGCAAAAAGGGTGTGAATGTATTTATGCTCAGCCCAGCTGGCAAAATGAGCCCCTTCCAACGCGCACAAATGTTTAGCCTGCAAGACGCCAATATCCACAATATCGCGGTCAAGAGCATGTTTGATGCCTGCCAAGATATGGTGAAAGCCATCAATAACGATGCCGCGTTTAAGCAAGATTACAAAATTGGCGCGGTCAATTCGATCAACTGGGGTCGTGTAGTGGCGCAGATTTGCTACTACTTCAAAGGCTATTTTGCCGTAGCCAAAACCGTTGGCGAGCCGGTGGATTTCTGTGTGCCATCGGGTAATTTTGGCAATATCTGTGCGGGCCATATGGCGCGTCAGATGGGCCTGCCGATTCGCCGCCTGATTGTGGCCACCAATGAAAACGATGTGCTGGACGAGTTTTTCAGCAGCGGCGGCTACCACCCACGCGGCCTTGATCGCACTTTCGAAACATCCAGCCCGTCGATGGATATCACCAAGGCTTCTAATCTGGAGCGCTTTGTATTCGATTTGCTGGGCCGCGATGCAGGCAAATTATCCGCCCTGTGGCAAGGCATCGATGCTGGCATTGGCTTTGATTTAAGCGCGGACGATTTCGCCAAGATGCGCGAGGTGTATGGCTTTAGATCCAGCCGCAGCACCCATCAAGACCGCCTCGATAATATCCGCAGCGTGTTTGAGACTTACGGCATAGAAATCGACCCTCACACCGCCGACGGCTATAAAGCAGCCATTGAGCATCGAGATGCTAACGTCGCCATGGTCATCCTCGAAACTGCCCTACCGGCCAAGTTTGAAGACACCATGCTGGAAGCCATCGGCCAAAAACCACAGCGCCCAGCATCCTTACAAAACTTAGAGGTTTTACCACAGCGCTTTGATGTACTGGAAGCGGACGTGGCCACGCTTAAGGCGTATTTGGTAGAACGGATTAAAGCGTAAGCTGTAGGTGAGGAACGACTTTTTGTTCCTCACCTAAATAGCATAAGTATCTACACCAGTTCTTGCCATCAATTCTGTGCCACGGCTCCCCCTTTGAAAAAGAGGAAACGTGCATATCAACGTGTGTAGATACTTATGCCTAAACACACTAAAAATGACAAACTCATGCATGCCGTGAAACCAAAATATTGAAATATCGCAGGGTTTCATCGAGGATCGTGTTTTAAAAAAGCCATTTTCTTTCGCTTTTAAGCCCCCTAGCCCCGCCTGAACTTAAACAAGAGGCATACTAAGCCCTCAACGTACTCATTAATGCGATTAATTGTGTAGGATCTAAGGGCTTTTGTAAGAAATGCTCTACACGGGCGATATTGATGGCTTCTCGCAGCACCGCTAAATCAGCGCTGGCTGTAATCAGAATACGCACAGCGCTAGGCTGCAAAATACGCACTTTTGCTAAAAATGAAATCCCATTTTCCCCCGGCAACTGATAATCGCAAATAATGGCCGAAAATGGGTTATCCGCTAGATATTCCAAAGCCACTTCGGCGCTGCCCATATACTGCACTTCGAGTGGCAGAGTGGATAAAATATTTTGTATCACATCCAGCATCATTGGGTGATCATCGATCACCAATACTTTGGGTGGATGCGTGGGTGCTTGTAATTGCCGAGTATCCAGCACACACATTTTCCGCAGCATCACCACCAGCTCTTCACTTGGCACAGCCTTAGAAATCCAATAGCCTTGAATCAGATGCGCACCCAGCTCTAATAAAATCCTCGCTTCTTCTTCGGTTTCTACACCTTCGGCCAATGCCTGCATCGATAGGCTGCGTGCCAGCTGAATAATGGTTGCCACAATAGCCTTATCGTGGGCATTTTGACTTAGGCCTCGAACAAAAGATTGGTCAATTTTTAAACGTTCGGCAGGGAAGCGCTTTAAATAGCCCAAATTAGAATAACCCACGCCAAAATCATCAATGGCCAAGGCCACCCCCAGTGCCTTAATACGAGAAATAATATCCAAAGCCATTTCCGGATCACTAATCGAGAGACTTTCGGTAATTTCTAATTCTAAGCATTCGGGTGGAATACCGTGGCTAGCCAGCGTGTCAGCTACTCTTTTAACAATTTCATCGTTCACCAAATCCAAGGGGGACACATTCACGGCCACCCTCACCCACCCTAGCCCCTCCTGATGCCAGCGCAATATTTGCTTACAAGCGGCCACCATCACCCATGCGCCAATGTCACGAATTAAGCCCACCTCTTCGGCCAGTGCAATAAATGCACCAGGAAAAAGCAAACCATAATCTGGTGATTGCCAGCGCACCAATGCTTCTACGCTCACCAGCATGCCGGTGCTTAGATCGACCTGTGGCTGATAAAATAAAACCAGCTCATCATGGTTAATCGCGTGGCGTAAGCGAATTTCTAACTGGTTTCGAGCATCCAGCTCTTCTTGCATATGCTCGGTAAAGTAGCAAACAGTGCTGCCACCACTTTCTTTGGCGTGGTACATGGCGATATCGGCGCGCTTAAGTAGTATTTCTGCATCGCTACCGTGTTCTGGATATTGCGCCGCGCCAATACTACCCCCCATGATTTGATCGATCCGCTCCAGCCGGATCGGCAGTAGCATGGCTTCCAGCAAATATTGCGCCATTTGCCGACGCTCTAGTGCATTGCTGGTCGGCACAGCAACCACAAACTCATCTCCACCCAGCCTTGCCGCCACCCCCCCTGCCAAGGGTAAATTCTGCAAACGTTTTGCCACTTCACACAGCACCACATCGCCAGCAGCATGGCCCATGCTGTCATTAATAAATTTGAATTTATCTAGGTCAATAAAAAAGACGCTTAAACCCGCACCATGCACTCTGGCCGAAGCGATATATTGGCCCAATTTTTCTAGAAGACGATGGCGATTAGGCAGGCCAGTCAGCCCGTCGTGGGTGGCTTGATAGCGTAATTGCTGGTGTAAGCGACGTTGTTCAGAGACATCATGCAAGATGATAATTCGGGCGGGGCTACCCAAAAATGCGCTACTGCCAATAATAATATGCACGGCTGAAAAATCGCCATTGGCCTTACGCATCAAAACTGCAGCATCTTCCTGTACGCCTTGGCTCAGCGGATCAATTTCATTATCTACAATCATACTTAGCCAATTGCGCCCAATCAGCTCAGACTCCAGAGCAAAGCCGAGTAATTCAACCGCAGCAGGATTAGCCAAAGCCACTTCGCCACTATTTTGGGCCAGTAATACAGCGCATGGCATTCTGGAAAGCACATCGAAAAATTCCTGTTCCTCGCCAATACGCATTTTCTCATACGCCAGCCGCAGTGCCTCTGTGCGCTCCTCAACGAGGCCTTCTGCATATTGGCGTGCCTTTTTCTCACGCTCAATCGCACGCCGCAAAGCACCCTCAAGCTCTTCACCCATGGCAAATTGTAAACTCAGCCACTTGCACCTGCTCCTCATCCAAAAAATCTTGGCGGCTCACCGTATATTCACCACCATAATGAGCGATACAGCCTGCAATCATCCCCTCAGCCAGATCAGCCAAATGGCGACGAGAACGATAACGCAATAATAATGAGCCATCGCTACGCCGCTCTGTTTCTAGCTTGGGCAGATCTGCATCGGGGTAAATTCTGCGAACTTCTACATGAATCTGCCCTTCAATGCTCTCCAGAAAAGTGTAGACGTCGGGCATGGCACGTAATAATTCCGAGCGAGTGGCCACCAGCTTGCCAAATAAATACTCACCAAAGCCGCGCACCAAATCAGGCACAGGCGTGCCACAGCGAGCCGACAAAGCCACCACCATCGAGACCAACTCTTGAAAGTCGTAATAGCCTGCTGCGGTATACGCACCACCAGAGGCAGGATTAGCCGCCGAGATCATGGCATCCACGGCAATGATGCCCTGAGCAGATTCCACAAACTCAATAAACTCGTTAAAAACAATCCCTTTCATAAATCACCCCCAGCGCTGAATAAATACTTCTAGCTACTTAGCATGGATCAGAAGTAAGGCAAGTTCAAACCTTACTTTTTATTGACAAAAAATAAAAGCTTTAACAAGGGGTTTATAAGCAGGATCATAAGCAAATTGACCATAAGGAAACGGCCAAGGAGGAAAAAAGATCAGACGCTGCGCTTGCCGCGCTGATCAAAAGAAGCAGGCTTGAAACGAATAAACAGCAAGGAGCCGATACCCGATAATACGCAGGCAATAATGGTGTTTTCTACCCGTGCCCGCACCAAAGTATGGTGCTCACCGCCAAAATCTAGCAGCACCATCACCAAGGCAGTAATAGGAATCACCGCCAGCCAGTAGTTGCGCTCTAAGCAAATCGGCGTCACCGCGGCCAAAACCACTACCATCGCTGCTAATTGCCATTCAGCTTGGAAGAAATGCAAAACAGCCCAGCCCAATAAAGCGCCAATCATCGAGCCAATTAGACGCTGCACCATACGATCAATGGTCAACTTATTATCGTAAACCGTCACCAGCACCACGGTCAGCGGCACCCAATAGGCGCGCTCTAAGCCAAAACCATAGCCAATTAAGTAAGCCAAAACCACTTTAGCGGCAAAGTAAAAAGCAAAAATAGAATTATTATGATTGCGCCGTAATAGACGACTCATGGCCTCGTACAACATCGGGCCACTTTTAGGCTCTGGCGTACGAAATAGATAGCGATCTAATAGCACGGCAAAAATACCTGAAGCGCCACCAAGTAATAAATAGGTTCCGGCCAAGGGAGAAAGCAAGGGGGCGCTATCGCCAAATAAAAAAGCAATCAGCCAGTATTTGCTCATCATTTCGACAGAATTACCTGCGCCTTGCAGCCAGCCGGTAAAAATTGCAAACGCCAGCAAGAAAGCCAGCGGTGCACCTTGCACATAATGCCCTGCTACCCCAGCAATCCCCGCCAGCAGCATGCCTACCGTCATATACACCATCACGGTGATCCGCTCTGAGGTATTGCCGCCATTATCAACAAACATGGTGTAAAACCCAGCCACCGCGCCATACACAGCCGGTAAAAACTCGCCCCGCAGCAGCGCAATCGCTAAAGGCAAGCCAACCGCAATGATCACCCGCAACACCCGTCTCCACGGAATACCCTGCTGCGGCTTAATCGCCAGCATCTGAACCAGCTGTGTCTGCATAGATAGCCCTTTAAATAAGGGGGAGAATTTTACTGCTTAAGGTGATTCAGGCTGTACGAGTGATTGCCGTAAAAAATAACAATTAATCACTGCCGTGAGGCTTAAATTCAATCGATACCGAGTTAATACAATAGCGCTCGCCGGTGGGCATAGGGCCATCTGGGAAAACATGGCCCAGATGCGCATCACAACTACTGCAGCGCACTTCCACCCGAATCATGCCGTGGCTACCATCCCTAATCCGCTGAATATTGGCCCCTGCTGCCTCGGCCCAAAAGCTAGGCCAGCCACAACCTGCATCAAATTTGCGCTCTGATTCAAAGAGCATCGTGCCGCAGCAAATGCAGTGATACTTACCGCTGCCTGTCTGGCGATAATGCTCGCCCGAAAACGGCCGCTCGGTGCCCCCCTCTCTGGCTACTCGATATTGCTCGGCACTGAGCTGCTCACGCCACTCTGCATCGGTTTTCTTTACTTTTTCGCCCATCTTAAAACTCCACTACGTTTTCTAAAAAATTCTGTAGACACAAAGATCGGTGAGAACACGAAGCACCCAGAAAAAAACAGTTTATGAGTAGGTTTTATAGGGTGTACCACGACGCAGTCGGAGCGCAGAGAGCGGTGCGCAAGAAAAACGACTTGCACACCCTATACAAAACCAGACTTTGCATTGATCTTAAGTTGATAGGATTGGGTTGCACCCGCCCTACAAAGTCATCACTCCTCATCAGGAAATTGATTTACCCCTCTGGATAAGTCAAATCCAACCACTCTTGTATTTCTTTGGCGACTTCCGTTTTATGGAAATCGGCCATCATTACATCGCCGCAGTCCCCAAGCTACTTAATCAATCCTCTGGATACGTCAGCTCCAACCACTCATGTATTTCTTTGGCCACTTCTGCTTTATGGAAATCCGCCATCATTACATCGCCGCAGTCCCCAAGCTGCTTAATCAATCCTCTGGATACGTCAGCTCCAACCACCCTTGTATTTCTTTAGCAACTTTCGTTTTGTGAAAATCCGCCATCATGGCGTGTCCGCAGTCTTCAATAATAATTGCCTTGGTATGCCAAGCGCTGGCGCAAGCGTGGCTGTCGCTTGGCGGAATCAGTTGATCTGCCCCCGCCCCTAGCACCAAGCACGGCACTAGGGGGCAGTTTAGGCCGGCAAAGGGATGTGGGATCGCCATTTCGGTCAGGGCCAGCATCGATTCTGGCTGGGCGCGGGCGGCAAAGTGATCCACCATCGCTCGATCTGTTTTAGATGAAAACAGCAGCTCGCGCACAAAGCTTGGGTTGCCCGCTGCCGCAGCGCCATGCCACTGAAACTGGCTTAAATCCCATAATAAGCTCGGCTGCGAAGTCACTAGATGGGCAAAAGAAGCCGCCACGCCATAGGGGGCAACGCTTGCCAGCAACACCATTCCAGCCAGCTTAGCTTGCTTAGCCACACGTTGCGCCACCAAACCGCCCATCGAATGGCCGATCAGCACTGGTGGCTCGGGCATATCGGCAATCATTAGCAAAATATCTTTTACATAATCATCAATACCAAAGTGATCGAGCTTCTCTCTACCCATACTGCCCGCATGACCGCGTAAGCTAGGTGCAATGACATCCCAGCCTGCTTCTGTAAAATAAGGCAGGAAATAACTCTCCCAACACCAGGAGCCTGCGTAAGCGCCATGAATCATGAGTAAAGGGGGTGCATTCTTTCGCGGCTGTTCTGCGTCAGCCTTTAAAATCTCAAGTGTGTAAACGCTCATATATACTTTTTTCCTAGCCCGCTTAAACTAAATACGCAGCTCATCATTATTATAAGGATCCACAATGCCCTACATCTCACGAGACTCCAACGGCCACATTAGTGCTGTTTTTCGCGACACCCATGCCAGCGCCAGCGAGTTTATCCCGCTCAATGCCCCAGAACTGGTGAGTTTTATAGGTGCTCCCGCTAACACCGAATTATTTCACTCACTTGATAGTGATTTAATCCGTGTTATTGAAGACGTGATCGACGCATTAATTCGTAAAAACTTACTATTACTGACTGATCTTCCAGCAGAAGCACAGACCAAAATCTTAGCCCGTCGTAACCTAAGACAAAGCCTGCCACAGAGTACCAGCATCTTATCGCCCAACGATGGTTTAATTTAGCCAACGCCAACACATAAGCATCACGTAACAAATATGTAAAAATAACGTAAAATTTACGCGTTAATGAATGAGCACACTTACGCTTACTCGACATTCGCATGCTGCACAGCCAGTCGCCGCTAGCGAATTTAATTTTCTGCGGGCTTGAACAGCGGCCCGCTGCCCCCATTTATCACAACATCCTTGATCACACATAAGCAGAGCATCTTCATGGCAAAAGAAACACTGGGCTTCCAAACCGAAGTTAAACAGCTTTTACAGCTGATGATCCACTCTCTCTACTCTAATAAAGAGATTTTCCTACGCGAGCTGATCTCTAATGCATCTGACGCTTGCGACAAGCTGCGCTTTGAAGCATTGAATGATGCAAGCTTGTACGGGGATGATAGCGAGTTAAAGATCAGCCTTTCCTTTGATAAAGATGCTCGCACACTGACATTACATGACAACGGGATCGGCATGAGCCGTGACGAAGTCGTGAAAAATATCGGTACGATTGCCCGCTCTGGCACCAAAGAATTCTTCGGCAAGCTCTCTGGCGATGCACAAAAAGATGCCAACCTGATCGGCCAGTTTGGTGTGGGCTTTTACTCGGCATTTATCGTCGCCGATAAGGTCACGCTAACCTCGCGCCGCGCCGGTGAAGCCACCGCCACCCAATGGGAATCCCTAGGTGACGGCGAATTTACGCTAGAAGAAGTGGCAAAAGACACCCGTGGTACAGAAATCGTACTGCACCTGAAAGAAGGCGAAGACGAATATCTATCGGATTGGAGCCTGCGCTCAATCATCCGTAAATATTCTGACCATATCACCCTGCCGATCTTTATGCCTAAAACAGCAGGCTACGATGCGGAAGGCAATATCACCCCCGCAGAAGGCGTTGAAGCAGTTAACCAGGCTTCCGCACTGTGGTCGCGTCCAAAATCAGAAATCAGCGACGAGCAATACACCGAATTCTACAAACATGTGTCGCACGATTTTGAAGCGCCACTGGCATGGAGCCATGCCCGCGTAGAAGGCAAGCAAGAATATACCGAACTGTTGTATATCCCTCAGCGTGCGCCATTTGATATGCACGATCGTGAGCGCCGTCATGGCATCAAGCTCTATGTGCGTCGCGTATTTATTATGGAAGACGCAGAAAAGCTGCTGCCACAATACCTACGCTTTGTTCGTGGCCTGATCGACAGCAGCAACTTACCGCTGAATGTAAGTCGTGAAATTCTGCAACATAGCAAAGACATTGAGCAAATTAAGCAAGGTTGCGTGAAGAAAGTGCTGGGCTTGCTCGAATCTATGGCTAATTCTGACGATGCAGCAGAGCAAACTAAGTATGTGACTTTTTGGGAACAATTTGGCCGCGTCATGAAAGAAGGGGTTGCCGAAGACTTCACCAACAAAGATCGCATCGCAGCCTTACTGCGCTTTGCCTCATCGCACAGCGATAGCACCGAGCAAAATGTCAGTCTTGCAGCCTATGTTGGCCGCATGAAAGAAGGCCAAGACAAGATCTACTTTATTACTGCTGACAGCTTTGCCGCCGCTAAAAACAGCCCACACCTCGAAGTCTTCCGCAAGAAAGGCATCGAAGTGCTGCTAATGAGCGAGCGTGTTGACGAGTGGATGATCTCTGGCTTAACTGAATTTGACGGCAAAAAGCTGCAATCCGTCACCAAAGGTGAGTTAGACCTTTCTCAATTCGAAAACGAAGAAGAGAAACAACAACAAGAAGCAGCCGCTAGCGATCTAAAAGAAGTGTTAGATAAAGTGAAAGCGGTACTGGGCGACAAAGTAAAAGACGTCCGTGTCACCAACCGCCTGACTGATAGCCCGGCTTGCATCGTGGTAGAAAATCAAGATATGAGCGCCAATCTTGAACGCCTATTGAAATCTGCTGGTCAGGATGTGAAAGGAAGCAAGCCGATTCTGGAAATCAACCCAGAACATATGCTGGTGAAAAAGCTGAAAGCCGAGCTGGAAGGCGAGCGCTTTAGCGACTGGACCGAACTGCTGTTCGATCAAGCCCAGCTAGCAGAAGGCGCACAACTGGACGACCCAGCGACCTTTGTTAAGCGTTTAAATAGCTTAATGATGTCGGTAGCTGCTTAAAACACTCTGATTTGAGAAAACCCAAACCTTGAACCACAGAGAACACGGAGGACACAGAGTTTCACAGAGAAAATCATGAGAAATGATTTTCGATTCTTCCGTATTTTTTATAAGTAGCCGTGTTCACGCGTCGGAGTTGTTTTAAAAAACCAAGGCCAGCTTTATGCTGGCCTTTTTTACACCCAAGTACTAAATCTCAACCATCATTAATCACATCCAAGCAATGCTTTCCCCCTTACCCCTCAATATCGCGTAGGCTTGCTCCGCCAAATGGCATAACCGCAGGAATAAATATCATGGCTAAAGGTCAGGCACGCAGCAATCGTGAAACTAAAAAACCAAAGAAAGATAAAGTAGCAACCACGCCCGTTACCACTTTTGGCAATGCAGCCGCACAAGCTAACGCGCAAATTAACGAAGCTAAAAAGAAATAAACTGCAGAATCGAGCACTTGCAAAATAGAATGAAAAGCGACAAATAGATCATTCATTAATTCCGCCCCGTATGCGGAAAAAAACAATATGCAAAACTCATTCCGCACATAAAAATGGCCGCTCTCTTTTCAAAAAGACCGGCCATTTTTATATTCAAACATAACCGCCTAAAACAATTCAATATCCCCAGAATCCTGCCCCGCATTTTCTTCACTAGGCATCGGCACCATGCTGGCAGCCAAAGAGAGTGCTTGGCGAATATCCATACCATTTAAAATGTCGTCGAATAGCTTTTTCTCTTGCTCCATCGAATACTGCGAACGAATTCGATCTTGTAGATCCATCCATTCCGACGGCACATAGAGGCGATTACGATCCGACACTAGCTCAGCCAAGCCACTGATCGTGCCACAAACGTGATCCAAGCGTTGCGACAGCCTATCGTAAAACTGGAACGCAATCACCGCCTGCATATTACGCTGGCCAATTTCTGCGATCTTACTATCTAAATCAAGCTCCGCCGGCAAGGATGAAGCTTGGGCCAGCAAATCATTACGTAAGGCTTCGATGCGATCATGGGTATCGGCAAAAGAAAACGCTAAGGCATTGAGCGAGGCATTGCTTTCTGCCACCGCATGCCTCACTTGCGCCACAGCAATACCTAGCATCAGCATGGTTTCACGCACCTGACTCCAGTCTAGATCTGGATTACGCGCGGCAGAACCACCAGCAGGAAGTTCAATCATTATTAAGTCCCAAGAATGGCAGAACACTTAATTTATAGATTTAAACCAGCAAGCTTGCCCAAAACATTCTTAAGCAAGCTTATTAACGGCCTCTACAAAGACAGCAACTCTTGTAAGGCTTGCACAAGAGCAGCACTCTCTTGATCTGTGCCTATGCTGACGCGTAAAAATTGATCGATACGATCTAGCTTAAAGTGCCGCACAATAATCGAGCGCTCACGCAAAGCTGCCGCCAAAGCTGCCGCATCGTAATCTGGATGGCGAGCAAAAATAAAATTAGCGGCTGAGGGCAATACCTCAAAGCCCATCTGCCTCATGGCTTGGCTTAGATTTTCGCGCGTCGCAATAATGGCTTGGCAGGTTTGCTGAAAATACGCCTCATCTGCAAAAGAAGCGGCAGCGCCCGCCAAGGCGACCTTATCCAAGGGATAGGAATTAAAGCTATTTTTAACTCGTTCTAAGGCCTCAATTAAATCCACATGGCCAATGGCGAAACCCACCCTCAAACCGGCCAGAGAGCGCGATTTAGACAGCGTTTGCACCACTAGTAGATTGGGGTAGCGATTTACCAAGGGAATGGCGCTCTCTCCGCCAAAATCGATATACGCCTCATCCACCAGCACCACTTGCTGTGGGTGGCGCTGTAGCAGCGCTTCTACGCTAGCGATAGGCAATAATTTAGCGGTGGGTGCATTGGGATTAGGGAAAATAATCGCGCCACAGGGCTGATCGTAATCATCAATATCGATGCCAAAATCGGCAGCCAGCGGTACCAAGCGATAATCAATGCCATAGAGGCCACAGTAAACTGGGTAAAAGCTATAGCTGATGTCAGGAAACAACAGCGGCGCGTCATGTTTAAGCAGCGCGGCAAAAGCATGGGCCAAGACTTCATCCGAGCCATTACCCAAAAACACCTGCGATTTATCCACACCATGATAGGTGGCGATGGTCGCTTTTAAATGATCCCCTGTTGGATCAGGGTAGAGCCGCAGCGTATCGGCCAGCTCGCCCTGCATCGCTTGCAATACTTTAGGCGAGGGGCCGTAGGGATTTTCATTAGTATTGAGTTTAATGAGGTTTGTTAGCTTGGGCTGCTCTCCCGGCACATAGGGCGTAAGCGTGGTGACCAGCGGGCTCCAGAATGGGCTCATATCTCGGACTCGTAAGGGATCAAGCCCCTATCTTATCAGGCCCACCCTAACCAAACCCGCGCCAATGCAAAAAAGCCTGATTCTTTTGTAAGAATCAGGCTTTTAAATATTCTACTCTTTTAGATGGTGCCGACAGAGAGACTCGAACTCTCACAACCGAAGTTACTACCCCCTCAAGATAGCGTGTCTACCAATTTCACCATGTCGGCATTCAAATACTTGCTTCGTCAGAAGCAGAGAGGGACGCATAATAGTATATAAATTCAGCCTCGTCTAGCCCTAATCGAAAGAAAATATAAAAAAATACATTTGCCCTGATTTTTTGCAAATCTATATCAAGGGAAAAAGCAAAGGATTGAATTTATCATTTCTATCCAATGCCGCTTATCATTAGAATGGGAGACGCATAAGTAGTCCGCCTTATTCTGAGAAATAAGCAACCCAGCCTGCGCTAAGTACTAATGCAAAATTTTTCCAGCAAAGCTTGCGATGCAGCCAGTATGTGTAATACGGCAAGGAAGCTCAACGCAGCGAGGAAAACTTGCATAAGCACTTAGGCCCATGAATAAAAAGAGGAGTCACAAATGAGTCAAGCACACATCCTGATCGCCCAAGCCTGCAGCCAGTTACCAGAAAGCCTGCGCCAAAATGATGGTATTCGCCAAGCGATTGCTAGCATTAAAGAGCGCTACCCTGAATGGCTACAAATCAATGCTCATGATATTCAAGAATTAAGCCAAGTCTCTAAAACCCTAGGCCGCGCCTTTAGCAGCAGCGAAACAGGGCATGTCACCCTGCAATTTGCCGCCCTATGCGAGGTATCTAGCGAGCTATTTAAAGAAGTAAAAGATATTCGCAAAGAGATCAAAGGCATCATCAGCGATAACGAGCAAGCGCTGCTAGACGATAATGTCGGCGCGCTGGCCTACGTGCCCGAATTTCGCCGCTGCATGGGCCCTGCCCTAGCCCGCTCGATTGTATTAAGAAACTTCGCTAATATGGTCGATGCCGTACTCTTGGCACAGATTCAGTATTCTGATGAAAATGTGGAAATCGAATTATTGATTGAAGCGGCATAATTCAAAGCACACGCACAAACGCCACCTTGATGAGGTGGCGTTTTTTTATGCGTTTAAATAATAAATAAATGGCAAACACCACTACTCTTTACAAGGGACCTCAGAGCGCGGCAGTTTTTGAGCCAGCAAACCCAATAAAATAAGGCCTAAACCAAATAAAGTAGACATTAAGATGGTTTCCCCAATCAACAACCAAATAAAGAACAAAGAAATAATCGGTGATAAAAAAATAAGATTAGCAATTTTAGCCGTACTATAAGTGAGCTTCATTGCAAAAAGCCACAAGACAAAAGTAAAGCCCATTTCAAATGCGCCGATATAAGCAGCCCCTACTAAGCCCTGCCAGCGTACACTCACTAACTCACCATTGATCACACACCAAACTAAAGTCAGTGGCAAAGAAATTGCAAAATTAAGTGTTAAACCTAGCACTGGTTCGCGCTGATCTTTGGCATTCAGTATCCAATAGGCAGCCCACAACAAAGTAGACACTAACGCTAAGCCAACTCCGGTTAAATTAGAAAAATTCAAACCCAATAGCTCGCCACGAGTCGCGATAACCAACACCCCTAAATAGCAAAGCACGGCAGCCCAGATATCATTCTTTTTTAATGTCTGCTTTAAAAAAGGCACCGCCAACAAAGTCATCGTTAAGGCCCAAGTATAATTAATCGCCTGAGCTTCTTGTGCCGGCAATAAAGAATAAGCCTTAAATAAAATAAGGTAGTATGCAAATGGGTTAATTGCACCAAACAATAAGGAGGCACGCCAATTATCTCGAAAAGCAGGTAACACTTCTTTTAAGCGACCTTGGTAAATCAAAATCGATAATAAGGCCAATAATGAAGCCGCACTGGCATACAACAACAATTGCGCGGGACTTAAATAAACCAAGCTAAGTTTAAAAGCAGTTGCCACGGTAGACCAAGCCAAAACGGCAGCCAAACCAAAGCCGTAAGCACGTTGCTG
This sequence comes from Janthinobacterium sp., assembly GCA_025360045.1. Lineage (GTDB taxonomy): Bacteria > Pseudomonadota > Gammaproteobacteria > Burkholderiales > Chitinibacteraceae > Iodobacter. The sequence continues at coordinate 134,259 of JANYCY010000095.1, forward strand.
TTGAGTCAAAATACGCCCCTTTTTTAAGCCGCCAGATTAACAACGATTTAGCCCTATTGACAATAGTGTCACATACCCATCTTTTTAATAAACCACATCATTCATTTCTAAAAAAAATGATCATTATACAAAATGCATACACAATCATTACGTAAAAAGATAGAATCATCCCCTAACTTGAGGAGCATAGTATGGAATATAAAGGAAAATGTTTATGTGGAGCAGTGCAATTTAGCGCTAAAAAGATGAGTAATAAAGTAGGTGCTTGCCACTGTAATATGTGTAAAAAATAGACCGGAGGCCCGCTTTTAGCCGTTGATTGCGGTACTGAAGTCGTGTTTACTGGGAAGGATGCTATTAGCAGCTACCCATCATCTGAATGGGCTGAGCGTGGTTTTTGCAAGCAATGTGGTAGCCATTTGTTTTATTTACTAAAAGAAAAGCAACAATTCATTATTCCGGTAGGTTTATTTGATGTGCCTGATCATTTCATCTTTGATCATCAAATATTTATTGATAAAAAACCAGCTTTTTATGACTTTAGTAATTTGACGCACAATATTACCGAAGCTGAAGTTTTTGCCTCTGACGCATCTAGCACAGAAGAATAGATCTTCTAAAAGATAAAATCAGATACTTTATTTTTTATGATTAGATAACAAGCCGCTACTTTTAGCGGTTTTTATTGTTTTGTTAAATTCACTCAAAAAACCTTTCATTTTCATTGACTTATGAAAACCAAGGTACAGAGGATCATAAGTCAAGGGTGGCTCTAAAAGAATAAATTGTTCACGATGGGCTAGTAACTCTGGGTCAGTATTTAAAGCCAACAACAGCCCTTGTCGCCCCCCTCCAATCACAATGCAATCAATTCGATCATGTAATAATTTTTTAAGACGTATGGTGGACGAGTAATTAAAATCCGCAGCAAAAACATGATGAGCAAGTGCTAAATTAAACTCATCTCCGTAGCTCGCTCCATTTGTCACACCAACGAGTTTCCCCTTTAAATCATTCACAGAACGCAAAGGGAACTCACCACCTTTTTTTACCACCACACTCACTTCAACTGAAAAAAAAGAATCTGAATAATCAAACAATGCTAAGCGCTGTTTAGTCTTCGATAAGCCAATGATGCCACCATGTCCTCTTAATGCCAATTCATAAGCTCGGCGCCAGGAACTCATTTCCAAAGCTATTTTATTACCACTTAATTTCTCGTGTCGCATCAACAACTCATAAGCAATGCCCGAAGCCTGCCCTTGAGTATTTTTATAAATAATCGGCCGATAATCCTCATTGGCATAGATTGTAATGGACTCGGCACCCGCTATCGGGATATCAAAAATCAACAACACAAACCAAAATTGATTTAAATACCGCATATTGCCCCCTTCTCTTACTACTCGCTTTATTCGCCCCAGGCAAGTAAATCACTTTTTATTTGGCTTATATAACAAGTAAATAATATAAATCAAGGAAAAGGGATTACACCTTTGATCTTGGCGTCTTTAATTGCACGATTAAAATCAATCAAAAACCCCTGCATCTTCATTGACTTATGAAAAGCCAAATAAAGCGAATCACGTACTAGTGGCTTACTTAAATAGGTAAATTGATCTCGTTTATTCAATAACTCGGGGTCTTTTTTTAGGATATCGTCTAAACCACGCTCGCCATTATTCACTACTGCACAATCAACTCTGCCATACAATAATTTTTTCAATTTAACATCTGAAGCATAATTCACATCCACTTGAAATAACTTAGCAGCCAGTGCATTATCAAACTCATCACCATAACTAGCGGCATTGGTCACACTAATGAGCTTTCCTTTTAAATCGGCCACCGAATCAAAAGGAAACTCCTTACCTTTTTTGACTACAATTCCCACAATCGACTCATAAAAAGGTTCAGAATAATCAAATATTTCTAAACGGGCTTTAGTCTTAGATAAACCAATAATGCCGCCTTTTCCTTTTTCTGCCAGCAAATAAGAGCGCTTCCAAGAAGCCATATCCAATATTACTTTATGCCCAGTTAATTGCTCATAATGCTTAATCAGCGCATTAGCAATTCCATCTTCCTTGCCCTGCTCATTACGAAAAGTTACGGGCCGATAATCATCACTGGCAAAGATAATCACCTCATCCGCCCAAAGTGCGGAGCAATAGAAAACACAGCACAGCACAATCATCGCAATTCTCATTTTTTACCTCGTAGCAAGCCTAAGCAACTACCAGATTAGCCCAATAAACGCAGCATTGCGCCCAAGAAAAAACCCCAGAATCTCTTCTGGGGTTTTTGAGGTGTTTAATTCAGAAAGCGAATTAAATCATGCCCTTAGATTTCAGCAGCTCAAGCATAGTCGAGCCAAGCTCAGCTGGGCTACGTGTGTACGCAATACCTGCACGCTCAAACGCTGCGAATTTTTCTTCTGCAGTGCCTTTGCCGCCAGAGATAATCGCACCAGCGTGGCCCATGCGTTTGCCCTTAGGCGCTGTTACACCCGCGATATAACCAACAACAGGCTTAGTCACGTAAGACTGAGCAAATTCAGCCGCTTCTTCTTCAGCCGAGCCGCCGATTTCGCCGATCATGATGATCGCATCGGTATCAGGATCGTCTTGGAATAAGCGCAGTGCGTCGATATGGCTCAAGCCTGGAATTGGATCGCCACCGATACCAATACATGTAGATTGGCCCAGACCCAACGCTGTAGTTTGCGCAACAGCTTCGTAAGTCAAAGTACCGGAGCGGCTTACAATACCGATACGGCCTGGCTGATGGATGTGCCAAGGCATAATACCGATCTTGCATTCGCCAGGAGTGATAATACCTGGGCAGTTAGGGCCGATCAGACGGATGCCAGCTTCATCAACCGCTTTTTTCACGTACAGCATGTCCAGTGTTGGCACGCCTTCGGTGATACATACGATCAGCTGAATACCCGAATCAATCGCTTCCAGAATCGAATCTTTAGCGAATGGAGCCGGTACGTAAATAACAGTCGCATCGGCTTGGGTTTCGCGCATTGCGTCTTTCATGGTGTTGAACACCGGCAGATCAAGGTGACGTGAGCCGCCCTTACCTGGTGTTACACCGCCAACAACCTTGGTGCCACACTTCAATGCTTGTTCTGCGTGGAATGTACCGTTTTTACCGGTGAAACCTTGCACCAATACTTTGGTGTTTTTATTGACTAAAACGCTCATTATTTTATCCTTTCAGCGGTAATTACAGTGCGGCAACAGCAGCAACGATCTTCTCGGCTGCGTCGTTCAAGCCTTGAGCCGATGTCAGCTTCAAGCCTGATTCGTTCAGAAGCTTAGCGCCCAATTCAGCGTTATTGCCTTCCAAACGCACCACAACCGGCACAGTCACATTCACTTCTTTCACTGCCGCAATAATTGCTTCAGCAATCATGTCGCAACGAACGATACCGCCGAAGATGTTGATCAGCACGCCCTTCACCGAATCATCAGCCAGAATCAGCTTGAAGGCTTCGATCACGCGATCTTTAGTTGCACCACCGCCTACATCCAAGAAGTTAGCCGGTTGGCCGCCCTTCAGCTTGATGATGTCCATGGTGGCCATTGCAAGACCAGCGCCGTTCACCATACAACCGATATTGCCTTCCAGCGCAACGTAGTTCAGCTCGAACTCAGACGCTTTAACTTCGCGCTCGTTTTCTTGCGATTTATCGCGTTGAGCCAGCAATTCTGGCAAGCGATACAGCGCGTTAGAATCAAGACCAACTTTAGCGTCTACGCAGCACAATTCGCCGTTTTCACGCAAAGCCAGTGGGTTGATTTCAAACAGCGCGAAATCGTTAGCGATAAATGCCTCAGCCGCGCCCAACATCATTTTAACAAAGTGAGCAACTTGCTTGCCTTCCAAGCCCAAAGCAAACGCGCAATCACGCGCTTGGAATGGCTGCATGCCAACCAATGGGTCTACAGTAACTTTGATGATTTTTTCTGGGGATTCTTCCGCTACGGTTTCGATCTCAACACCGCCTTCGGTGGAAACCATAAACACGACGCGCTGGCTTGAGCGATCTACCACCGCGCCAAGATACAGTTCGCGCTGAACTGGGTACATATCTTCACAAACCAAAACCGAATGCACAGGCTGACCCGCTGCATCTGTTTGGTAAGTCACCAGATTTTTACCGATCAAGCCTTTAGCAATTTCTGCGGCTTCGTCCGCGGATTTAACCACTTTAACGCCACCCGCTTTACCACGGCCACCGGCATGAACTTGCGCTTTAACCACCGCAAATTTACCGCCCAAGGCGGTGTAAGCAGCAGCTGCTTCTTCTGGAGTGTGAGCCAAAATGCCGCGTTGTACTGGAAGACCGTATTTAGCCAATAATTCCTTGGCTTGATATTCATGAAGATTCATCTGAGACCCTTTGTAAGGAGAATGTTGTAGGGTGGGTTAGGCGGTTTCATGCCGTAACCCACCGTTGGCGCCATGGTGGGTTACGCCCAAACAACTGGGCTAACCCACCCTACGATTTACAAATTAAGAATGCAAACCACGCTTATCACATGCTAAAGCCGCTTCGTGCAAGGCTTCAGACAAAGATGGATGAGCATGAACAATACGGGCAATATCTTCTGACGAAGCATTAAATTCCATCGCAACCACCGCTTCAGCAATCAACTCTGAAGCAAATGGACCAACGATATGAACACCTAAAATACGATCAGTTGTCTTATCTGCCAGCATTTTAACAAAACCCTTGGCTTCCCCAAGCGCTAAAGCACGGCCATTGGCGGAGAACAAGAATTGACCTTTCTTGTATTCAACGCCAGCGGCTTTAAGCTGCTCTTCGGTTTGGCCTACCCAAGCAATTTCTGGGCTGGTGTAAATCACCCAAGGGATATTGTTAAAGTCGATATGCGGATGCTGGCCTGCGATACGCTCAGCCACAGCAACACCTTCGTCAGACGCTTTGTGCGCCAGCATCGGGCCGCGCACCACATCACCAATCGCCCAAACATTAGGCAAATTGCTTTGGCAATCGTCGTTCACTTCGATCTGGCCACGTTCAGTCAGCTTCAGGCCAACGGCATCTGCGTTTAGGCCAGATGTGTTTGGCACACGGCCAATGGCTACAACCAGCTTATCAAATACGCTGACTTGTGCGGCACCCGCTACATCGGTCCAGTTTACGGTGACGTCTTTTTTACCGGCCTTAATTTCACCGATTTTTACGCCAGTATTGATAACCAGACCGGTTTCTTTAGTCAGGAATTTCTTGGCTTCGCGGGCCACTTGCTCATCCGCTGCGCCTAGGAAAGTAGGCATCGCTTCAAGCACGGTCACTTCACTACCCAGACGCTTCCAAACCGAGCCCATTTCTAAGCCGATCACGCCAGCGCCAATCACGCCTAGGCGTTTTGGCACAGCAGGAATCGCCAACGCTCCTTCGTTATCCAGCACCAGCTGGTTGTCGATCGTCACGCCTGGCAATTGGCGAACGCTGGAGCCAGTCGCAATAATCACGTGCTTGGCGGTGATTTCTTCAACCGACCCATCAGCCAACTTGGCCTCCAGCACATAAGCATCGCCTGCTTTGGCTTTAAATGCGCCCACACCGTGGAAAGACGTCACTTTGTTCTTCTTGAACAAGTAAGCAATGCCGCCGGTGTTTTTAGTAATGATGTCTTGCTTACGCGCCAACATCTTAGCTACGTCCATTTTTAGCGTGCCGGTAGAGATACCGTGATCGCCAAAATGATGCGCCGCATTAAAGTAATTTTCTGACGATTGCAGCAGTGCTTTAGAAGGGATACAACCCACATTCAGGCACGTACCGCCAAGGCTAGCCTTGCCGTCTTTGTCTGAAGTAGCGTCGATACACGCGGTATTAAAGCCCAGCTGCGAGGCGCGAATCGCCGCCACATAGCCACCAGGGCCACCACCAATTACAACAACGTCAAATTCTTTGCTCATGGTTTGGAAACCTTTGAGAAGTGAAAGGTAAGTGATACACCAATGCGATATGCGCCTATTTAAACGGAGTTAAATCTCAAACCACAGAGTAAAAAGAGATCACAGAGCGCCACAGAGAGAAACAAACCTTATGTCATCTCTGTGAAACTCTGTGCCTCTCTGTGTTCTCTGTGGTTCGAGATTTAGCACCCTTAAATTTAACGATGCATTAGCCTATCTTTATTGCAAACGATTAAATATCAAGCAGCAAACGCGCTGGATCTTCGATCACTTCTTTGATGGCAACCAGCGACAATACGGCTTCGCGGCCATCGATGATGCGGTGATCGTAAGACTGAGCCAGATACATCATCGGGCGAATCACCATTTCACCGTTTTCTACCACCACACGCTCTTTGGTCGCGTGCATGCCCAGAATCGCTGATTGTGGTGGATTGATAATCGGAGTCGACATCATCGAGCCGAAAGTGCCGCCGTTAGAGATGGTGTAAGTGCCGCCAGTTAGCTCGTCCATGCTCAACTTACCGGCTTGCGCGCGCTTACCAAAATCGGCGATGGTTTTTTCGATTTCAGCCAAGCTCAGTTGATCCGCATTACGAATCACCGGCACCACCAAGCCACGCGGGCTACCTACGGCCACGCCGATATCAAAGTAACCGTGGTAAACGATATCGTTGCCATCAACGGAGGCATTCACAATCGGGAATTTCTTCAGCGCGTGAACTGCAGCTTTTACAAAGAACCCCATAAAGCCCAGCTTCACGCCGTGGTCTTTTTCAAACTTATCTTTGTATTTATTACGCAGATCCATCAACGGCTTCATATTGATTTCGTTGAAAGTAGTCAGGATCGCGTTAGTTTGTTGCGATTCGAGCAAGCGCTCAGCCACACGCGCACGTAAGCGGCTCATCGGCACGCGTTGCTCGGCGCGATCGCCTTGCGGTACAGGTGCAGATGCAGGAGCTGCTGCGGCAGCAGGTTTTGCCAAGTGATTCTGTACATCTTCTTTCAATACACGGCCACCGCGACCTGTACCGCCTACTTCGCTCGTGTTCACACCGGCATCAGCGGCCAGCTTTTTAGCCGCTGGCATCACTGCCGTGCCAAAACCAATCGCGCCAACAGAAACACCGGCTTCTTTAGCCGCAGCTGCAACGCGAACGTCTTGCTCGGTCTTTACAGTTTCAGGCACAACATTGGCCGGTGCAGCAACGGTGGCTTCGGTATCAATGGTTGCGATCAGTTGCAAGCTACCTACGGTTGCACCTTCTTGCTGAACGATAGAAACCAAAACACCGGCTTGTGGCGCAGCGATTTCTAATACCACTTTATCGGTTTCAATGTCGATCAATTGCTCATCACGGGCAACGGCGTCGCCTACTTTTTTCTTCCACTGCAATAAAGAAGCTTCAGAAACGGATTCAGGCAACTGTGGTACTAAAATTTCGATAATCATTTTGTAACTCCAAAGATCTGGCGACTAGGTCAGGCGGATTAACCACCCTGTTTATCCATTAGATGTTGAATAAGGCGGGTTTGCACCCGCCCTACATTACAGAGTCATTGCTTCTTCAACGAAGGATTTAAGCTGTGCAGTATGCTTGCTCATATAACCAACCGCTGGCGACGCTGATGAGGTACGGCCTGCATACAGCAGGGCTTGCTTAGGATGCATGCACGCTTCTAAGCGATGGCGAATCTGATGCCATGCGCCTTGGTTACGTGGCTCTTCCTGTACCCACATCACTTCACGTGCGTTCGGGTATTTCTCGATTTCAGCTTTTAGCTCTTCCGTTGGGAATGGATAAAGCTGCTCAATCCGCACAATCGCGATGTCTTTGATATCGCGCTCCGTGCGACCTGCCAGCAGGTCGTAATACACCTGGCCTGCACACATCACGACGCGCTTCATTTTCTTCGCGTCCAGATTACCTTGGTCGCCAATCACCGAGCGGAATTCACCCTTGGTAAAGTCTTCGATCGGGCTAGATGCCATTTTCGCTTTCAAGAGCTTTTTGCTCATGATGATAATCAGCGGCTTACGGCTTGGGCGCAGCATCTGACGGCGTAGCGCGTGGAACATTTGCGCGGCCTCAGACATCATCAGCACTTGCACATTGTGCTCTGCACAGAGTTGCAGATAGCGCTCAACGCGGGCAGATGAGTGCTCCGGGCCTTGGCCATCGTAGCCGTGTGGCAACATCATGGTCAGGCCACACAGACGGCCCCATTTTGTTTCGCCCGAAGTAATAAACTGATCGATCACCACTTGCGCACCGTTGGCGAAGTCACCGAACTGCGCTTCCCAAATAGTCAGCTCATCGGGTGCCGAGCAGGCGTAGCCGTATTCAAAAGCCAGCACCGCTTCTTCGTTCAGAATCGAATCGATCACGGTGAAGTTGGCTTGTTTCTCAGCCAAATGCTGCAATGGAATATGCACGCCCTGATCCCACTTCTCACGATTTTGATCATGCAAAACAGCATGGCGGTGATTAAACGTGCCACGACCGCAATCTTCACCGGAGATACGCACCGCGTAGCCTTCGGTTAGCAGCGTTGCATAGGCCAAATGCTCAGCCATACCAAAATCTACCAGTTGCTCGCCATTGACCATGGCAATGCGTTCCTTGACGATTTTTTCTACGTTCGAGCGCAATTTAAAATCATCGGGCACCTTGGTAAATTTCTCGGTTAGGCGCAGCAAATCAGCCTGTGGCACAGCAGAGGCCACTGGATGACGCCAATGCACGCCCATATAGCGGGAGAAATCAATCGCGTGCGAGCGTTTGTAATCGGTCAGCGTGGTTTGCTCTACATGCTCACCCCGATCCAGCGCAGCGCGATAATCTTGGATCAGATTATCGGCTTCGTCCTTAGTGACTACGCCTTCAGCAATCAGACGATCGGCGTATTTCTTACGCGCGCCCGGATGCTGGCCAATTTTCTTGTACATCATTGGCTGCGTTACAAAAGGATCGTCCGCTTCATTGTGACCAAACTTACGGAAGCACACCAAATCCACCACCACATCGCGGTGGAATTTCATGCGGAATTCCAGTGCCGCTTGCATCACCAAAATCACTGCTTCTGGATCATCGCCATTCACGTGAAAAATCGGCGCTTCAACCATCTTAGCAATATCAGTACAGTAAATCGTCGAGCGAGTATCGCGGGTGTCAGATGTAGTAAAACCAACCTGATTATTCACCACCAAATGCACCGTGCCACCCGTGCCATAGCCACGAGTATTGGCCAAGTTAAACGTACCTTGGTTGGTACCCAAGCCAATAAAGGCCGAATCACCGTGGATCAGTACGGGCAGAACTTGCACGCCTAACTTATCGCCACGGCGCTGCTGACGCGCACGCACCGAGCCTTCAACCACAGGGTTGACGATCTCAAGGTGGGATGGGTTAAACGCAAGGCTTAGGTGGATTGGGCCACCTGGCGTTGGGATATCCGCCGAAAAGCCCATATGGTATTTGACATCACCGGAAGACAAATCGCTGACCGAACGGCCTTCAAATTCACTAAACAGATCACGCGGCTGCTTGCCCAGTGTATTCACCAGCACATTTAAGCGACCACGGTGAGCCATACCGATAATCATCTCTTGCACACCCACAGCACCCGCACCCTGCACTAAGAAATCTAGCGCTGGGATCATGGAATCGCCACCTTCAAGCGAGAAGCGCTTTTGGCCGACGTATTTTTTATGCAGGTATTGCTCTAGCGTTTCTGCCGCAGTCACTTTTTGCAGTGTGCGTTTTTTTTGCTCGATGCCATAGGATGGCGTTGAGCGGCGGGATTCAAACCATTGTTGCACCCACTTGCGCTGTTCTGCATTGGTGATGTGCATATACTCCAGACCAATACTGCCGCAGTAAGTTTGCTTCAAAAAGCCAATCACTTCGGCGAGGGTGGCGCGTTCCATCCCTGCAATATTGGTACCAAAGGTGGTTGCCATATCCGCATCGGTAAAGCCATGGTGCTTGGCATCTAGCTCGGGCAAACGCGCTTGATCCATCCGCTGCAAAGGATCTAGGCTTGCTTGGCGCGAGCCCATAATGCGGTAAGCGGAGATCAGGCGAAGCAGATTAACCTGCTTACGCGTAGCTTCTTCATCAACTGCGCCACCTTGCTGTACATAGCGGGGCTGGCGAGTCAGTTGGCGGAAGGATTCCTCGATCGGTGCTCGTGGAATATCACGATCAACCACACCAGGACTTTGCTGCATCTTATCGAAGTAGGAGCGCCATTCCTGATCAACCAACTGTGGGTCACTCAGGTACTGCTCGTAAAGCTCCTCAACGAAAGGAGCATTCCCGCCAAAAAGGTGGGAATTAGACCTCAACTCTCTCATCATCGCCGTCATCAAATCCAGTAATTTAGCAGGCTTAACACCATGCAAGACCGCCGCCCCTTGCGAAGCGGCTCAAAACCAATCGATTACAATGTAGGGCGATTGCGCCCTACAAAACTTCCAAAGAAGTCACAAACGTAGCGAGAAGCCCAAGGGCAAGGCAAAAAATCTCGAAAAACCGGAATTTACTTTTGTAAATGAGGATTTTGAGTGATTTTTTAACGCCGCCATTGGGGTTCGCAGTAGTTTGTTAGCCGCGCTGATCTGCGGGTACGTAATCACGCTTGGTCGCGCCCGTGTATTGCTGGCGTGGACGACCAATCTTCATACCAGGATCAGCAATCATTTCATTCCAGTGGCTAATCCAGCCCACAGTACGTGCCAGAGCAAAAATCACTGTAAACATCGGCACTGGAATACCCAAGGCAGACTGAACGATACCTGAATAGAAATCGACGTTTGGATACAGCTTACGCTCAATAAAGTAGCTGTCTTCTAAGGCGATTCTTTCTAGCTCCATCGCCAATTTGAACTTAGGATCGTCTTGCAGACCCATTTCATTCAATACTTCATGGCAAATACGACGCATCACGCTGGCACGTGGGTCCATGTTTTTATACACACGGTGACCAAAGCCCATCAGTTTATGCGTCTTGGCTTTAACGCCTTCCATAAAGGCCGGCACGTTTTCTACCGCACCAATTTCATCCAACATCAGCAATACGGCTTCGTTCGCACCACCATGCGATGGGCCCCACAGGCAAGCAATACCTGCAGCAATACATGCAAACGGATTAGCACCGGACGAGCCAGCTAAACGAACAGTCGAGGTCGACGCATTTTGTTCGTGATCCGCATGCAGGGTAAAGATGACATCCAAGGCGCGAACCAGCACAGGGTTAGGCACGTATTGCTCGCACGGTGTCGAGAACATCATGTGCATAAAGTTGGCGGTATAGCCCAAATCATTACGCGGGTAAACGAATGGCAGGCCTTGGTTATAGCGGTAGCACATTGCGGCAATGGTCGGGATCTTAGAGATCAGACGGAACATCGCCACTTTGCGGTGCTCTTCATTATTGATATCCAAGCTGTCTTGGTAGAAAGCAGACAAAGCACCAACCACACCCACCATCATCGCCATAGGATGTGCATCGCGACGGAAACCGTTAAAGAAACGGGTCAGTTGCTCATGCACCATGGTGTGGCTCATGACGGTCTTATTAAATACAACACTTTGTTCTGGTGTTGGCAACTCGCCGTTAATCAGCAAATAGCACACTTCCAGATAGTCGCTTTGTTCAGCAAGCTGCTCAATCGGGTAACCACGGTAGTAAAGCTGGCCCAAGTCACCATCGATAAAAGTAATCTTAGATTCACAGCTAGATGTCGCCAAAAAGCCAGGGTCGAAAGTAAACATACCGGTCTTGGAAAATGCGCGGATATCCACCACATCGGGTCCAAGCGTACTCGGCAACACGGGCATTTCTAGCGAATCTTTGCCGTCGTTGTAAGTCAGTGTGACTTTCTTTTCCATATCAAATAGCTCCTGGGGTTTCGGTTAGTACCGCTTGTCGTTGTGCGCTTCGTACTTGCTCCAGCATCGGTCTAAGCCGCTCGTCTGGACACTCTGTTTTACAATTCAGGTAATCTAGCAAATCGTTATCAGACAGCAAGAGAAGATCCTGAAAAAGAATCAAATCTGCCTTGGATAAAGTCGGAAGCACCACTTTTACAAATTTTTCCAACTGTAAATCGACCTCTAAAAGGCCGCGGCGAGAGCGCCAGACTATCCGTTTCAATTCAATTTCATCCATCAGAACTTCCTTGCTATTTTGTAGGGCGGGCGAAGCGTTTGCCCTTATACACATCAAGTTAGGCATTTATCATGAACTGCCCACACACCACAAACATCGAATCATCGTAGGGCGGGTGAAACCCGCCAAATTTCGGCATGAAATGCTAGGAAAAAGGCGGGTTTCACCCGCCCTACAAAAGATGCAATGCATACCATTGGCTTAACTTGATACGCACAGGGCGGGCAAAACGTCTGCCCACCCTACAGGTCTGATTAGCTCATGCGCTTAATCATTAAATCTTTGATCTTGCCGATGGCCTTAGTTGGGTTGAGTTCCTTAGGGCAAACATCAACGCAATTCATAATGCTATGGCAACGGAACAAACGGTAAGGATCTTCCAGATTATCCAGACGTTCATTGGTTTTTTCATCGCGGGTATCCGCAATGAATCGGTAAGCTGCCAGCAAACCAGCAGGGCCTACAAATTTATCAGGATTCCACCAAAATGACGGGCAAGCTGTCGAACAGCAAGCACACAAGATGCATTCGTACAGGCCATCTAGCTCTTTACGATCTTCCGGTGATTGCAAACGTTCGCGATCAGGCGGCGGATTATCGTTTTGTACATAGGGCTTAATCGAATGATATTGCTTAAAAAACTGAGTCATATCAACGATCAAGTCACGAATCACCGGCAAACCTGGCAGCGGGCGAATCTCTACCGGCTGCTTCAGGCTGGCAATATCAGTAATACAGGCTAGACCATTTTTGCCATTGATATTCATCGCATCTGAACCGCAGATTCCTTCGCGGCAAGAACGGCGAAAGCTCAGTGTATCGTCTTGTGCTTTCAGACGAACCAGACCATCGAGCAATTTCTTGTCGGATGGTTCGAGTTCAACGTGGTAATCCTGCATGTACGGCTTAGCGTCCACATCAGGGTTGTAGCGATAGAGCTTGAAATGCATCTTCATCGGGTTCTCTCCTGATGCTTAATAAACGCGTTTTTGCGGTGCGATGTAATCGACCGTTAGCGGCTTGGTGTGAACTGGCTTGTAAGACAGTTGACGGGTTTTGCCATCAAACATCGTGTGCTTCATCCACTCATCATGACGATCAGGGAAATCATCGTGCGCATGTGCGCCACGGCTTTCCTTACGTGCTTCGGCGCTAATCAGCGTAGCAACCGCCACTTCGATCAGATTATCCAGCTCCAGCGCTTCAACACGCGCGGTGTTAAACACCTTGGATTTATCTTTGATCTGGGTACGTTTAGCGCGCTCAGCCACTTCTTTAATCTCAGTCACACCTTTAGCAAGGTTTTCAGAGTTACGGAATACACCGGCACGTAGCTGCAGCACTTTTTGCATGGCGTTGCGAACATCCGCGACTTCTTCGCCACCCGTTTGAGTTTCTAAACGAGCCAAACGACCAAGAGAGTAGGCCGCAGCATCAGCAGGCAATGGACGCAGCTCTGGGCGCTCATTCTTGATGAAATCAATAATCGAATTACCCGCAGCCTTACCAAACACCACCAAATCGAGCAGTGAGTTCGTACCCAAGCGATTCGCGCCGTGTACCGAAGCACATGCACATTCACCGGCAGCATAAAAGCCTTTAATGCGCACTTCTGGATCGTCGCCAATCGGAGCAACCACTTCACCCTTGTAGTTGGTCGGAATACCGCCCATCTGATAGTGGCAAGTTGGCACAACGGGGATTGGATCTTTAATTGGATCTACACCCGCAAATTTAATCGCAATCTCACGAATACCTGGCAGACGTTGCTTAATGATGTCTGGACCGAGGTGATCGAGTTTTAGCAATACATGGTCTTTTTCTTTACCACAGCCACGGCCTTCCAGAATTTCCAGCGCCATCGCACGGGAAACCACGTCACGGGACGCCAAGTCTTTGGCGTTCGGCGCATAGCGTTCCATAAAGCGCTCGCCCTCAGAATTGAGCAAGATGCCGCCTTCGCCACGCACGCCTTCAGTAATCAATACGCCCGCACCAGCCACGCCCGTTGGGTGGAATTGCCAGAATTCCATATCTTCAAGCGGAATACCTGCGCGCACGGTCATGCCGAGGCCATCGCCAGTATTGATAAAGGCATTGGTAGAGGCAGAGTAAATACGCCCAGCACCACCAGTGGCAAACAACACTGCTTTAGCATGGATAATCGACACTTCGCCGGTTTCCATTTCTAAAGCAGTTACGCCAACGACTTCGCCTGCTTCATCACGAATCAGATCCAGCGCCATCCATTCCACAAAGAACTGGGTATTGGCGCGGACATTGCGCTGATAAAGCGTATGCAGCATGGCATGGCCAGTACGGTCGGCCGCAGCACAGGCGCGTTGCACCGGTGTTTTACCGAAGTCGGCCATGTGGCCACCGAATGGGCGCTGATAGATCTTGCCGTTTTCCAAACGATCAAACGGCATACCAAAGTGCTCAAGCTCAACCACTACTTCGGGCGCTTGGCGGCACATAAACTCAATGGCGTCTTGATCACCCAGCCAGTCCGACCCCTTTACGGTGTCGTACATATGCCATTCCCACTTGTCTTCTTGGACATTACCCAGAGACGCAGAAATACCACCCTGCGCCGCAACGGTGTGCGAGCGGGTTGGGAATACTTTGGATAAAACAGCGGTTTTCAGACCGGCTTCAGACAGCTGCAAAGCTGCGCGAAGGCCTGCGCCACCCGCACCGACAATGACAGCATCGAATTTACGAATAGGAACGGTCATCGCTTATGCACCCCACACTACTTTGATCATATAAACCAAGCTACCTGCCAGCCATAACAGCGTCAGCACGTGCATCGTTAAACGCAAACCAACGTGCTGGAGGTAATCCATCCAGATATCACGAATACCAACCCATGCATGCCAAAGCAAGGCAAACAAGCTGATGGTGGTCAGCACTTTTACCCAAGTACAGGCGAATAACCGTTGCCAAGCCTCAAAAGAAGCGCCGTCGGCCAGTAATAAAAAGGCCACGATGCCCACGGTGTACACCAGCATAATCACCGCTGTAACGCGCTGAACGAGCCAGTCTTTAATCCCGTAATGGGCACCGACTACTTGACGATTTACCATACCAGCGCTCCTATCACGACCGTCAGCACCAAGCTCACCACCAGCACAATTTTGGCTGTGAGGCGTGCGGTTTTCAGCTCAAGGCCTTTGTGAATATCTAGGAATAAGAAACGGACACCCGCGCAAACATGATGCAAAAAGGCCCACAGAACACCCAGCAGCGCAATTTTTACAAGGGGATTTGAAATACAGGACCTAAATGCATCAAACCGCTCGGCGGAGGCCAAAGAGCCTTCCAAAGCGTAGAGCATAAAGGGAATCGCCAAGAACATCAGCGCGCCACTGACGCGATGAAGAATGGAGATAATCCCTGGCAAAGGAAGACGAATCTTCGCGATCTCCAGGTGCTTGGGGCGTGTTTTTTGCATGCGCACTTCCTCTTTAAGTTTTACTTCTGTCAGTGAGCACGATCTGTTTTCTTAAACCGTCCAACTTCACCGACCTGCCTTTTACTACTTACTTTCCATCTAAAACTTAAGCTTGCTCAGGCGGGGCCTGAAATGCCAATTGCTCTGACCTGAACCAAGCCACACTCCAAACTTGCGGTTTACCATCAAAATCTCTTGCTAAGCGCACAAGCTGTAGTAAAGGCTCATGTACTTCAACTTGCAATAATCTGGCTTCGGCACTGGCAGCGGGAACCGCTCGATAGCGAACTTCACCATCTTTTAAACGCATCCCAAAATCACGCCAGCATAGTTCACGCAAATTACCGCGTAACTCTCGAATTCTGCGCATTTCCAAATTCGGAAAATTAGCCTCGGGCAAAAACATTTCCTCTAAACCGATCACCGCCCCTGCTACACGCAGCAAGCGCCGAACTTGCCACAAGGCGGCCCCTCGCCTTAAACCTAAAATCTCTGCTAATTGCTCACCCGCATGAATCCGCACACAGCCAAGCATTTCAACCTTGGGCTTTTCACCGCCGTAGCCCGACAAAGGAACAAACATCGCGCGGGCTAAAAAATCACTGGCATCCGAGACAAAAGTGCCCACGCCTTGGCGTCGGTACAACACACCCTCTTGCACCAGCACATCCAGCGCTTTTCTGACGGTGCCTTGGCTTACGCCAAAACGATGGGCTAAATCATGTTCACTGGGCAAACTTTCATCAGTACCCCACTCACCAGCATCTACTGCGGTGCTGACTTCGCGAATAACCTGACGATATAAAGGGATGGCTGCAAGTTTGCTCATTGAGAATAGATTGCTTTTTATCATGTTGTAGCAGCATAGTCTACTACAGTCTTATATAAGACAAAAGATACACAACAATATATTTCTTCTAGAGGCAAAACGCGCGCAAAGCGTGAAGACGCGTGATAAACTTTCATTGCTTGTCTTATGCAGCAGCTAAAACACACTTTAAACCGTGTAAAAATAAGCTTGCGGGGTGTTTTGCATCGTCATTTAATAAAAAAGCAACACGATAGCCTTGGGTTTTGCACTACAAAGAATAAGAAGTGAATTCGTTCAAACAACACTCTATTTAAGTGTCTGTTTTTTGTAGATTAAGTCGTCGTTTATCTTTTTAGAGCAAGAATTGAATCACCCCAGCATCGCTCACACACAAACCAATATCGGAGTCATCCACATGAAGTCACCTATTCGCGTTGCCGTTACCGGCGCTGCCGGCCAAATTGGTTATAGCCTCTTATTCCGTATTGCATCTGGCGCGATGCTTGGCGCGGATCAACCTGTGATTCTGCAACTGCTCGACATCACCCCTTCATTGCCTGCGCTCAATGGCGTAGTCATGGAATTGGATGACTGCGCTTTCCCATTGTTGCAAGGCATTGTGCAAAGCGATGATCCAAAAGTCGCATTCAAAGATGCAGACATCGCCCTCTTGGTTGGTGCTCGTCCACGTGGCCCAGGCATGGAGCGTAAAGATCTGCTCGAAGCCAACGGCGCCATCTTTACTGCGCAAGGTAAGGCACTGAATGAAGTCGCATCGCGCGATGTAAAAGTATTGGTCGTTGGCAATCCAGCCAATACTAATGCTTATATCGCCATGAAGAATGCGCCGGATCTTAACCCAGCCAACTTCACCGCCATGATGCGTCTGGATCACAACCGCGCCCTGACTCAGATCGCGCAAAAGACCGACAGTGTTGTAACTGACGTTAACAAAATGATCATCTGGGGTAATCACTCTGCAACCCAGTACCCAGATCTATTCCACGCAACAGTGAAAGGCCAAAGCGCTTCTGCCCTGATCAACGATCAAAAATGGTTAGAAACTGACTTTATCCCTACCGTTCAGCAACGTGGCGCAGCCATTATTAAAGCGCGTGGATTGTCTTCAGCGGCTTCTGCTGCTAACGCTGCAATTGATCATATCCGTAACTGGGTACTGGGCACTGCAGATGGTGATTGGGTTACCATGGGTGTTCCAGCGAATGGCGAATACGGCTATAGCGATTTGATTTTTGGTTACCCAGTGACTTGTAAAGATGGCAAGTACAGCATCGTTGAGGGTTTGGAAGTCAGCGACTTTAGCCGCACTCGCATGGATGCTAGCGCTAAAGAATTGTCTGAAGAGCGTGATGCAGTGAAGCACTTACTTGGTTAATTGAGCCAATGGGGGCATCAGCCCCTGTTGTATCAAAAGCACGACAGTAGGCAAAAAAAAGGCGAACCCGAAGGTTCGCCTTTTTTTATTTCAAAGACAAGCTTACTTTGCCTTAATGGTATACAACACGGTTTTGCCCGCTTCTACATGACCAGTAGCAAAGCCAACGACGCTATCAAACTGATCCACATTGCTCAATACCACAGGGCTAATGATCGATACAGCGTTCGCCGCTAAGTAATCCAAATCCAACTCCAGCACGGCGTCGCCTGCTTTTACACGTGAGCCTTGCTCAAGCAAGCGAGTAAAGCCCTTGCCGCCTAGCTTCACGGTATCCAAGCCAATATGCACAATCAGCTCAGCACCGTTATCTGCAATCAGGGCAAATGCGTGGTTGGTGTTAAAGATTTTAGCAATCACACCATCCACAGGGGCCACAACCAGCTTACCTGTAGGGCGGATCGCCAAGCCTTCACCCACAGCCTTGCTAGAGAACGCAGCATCTGGCACTTCGATTAAAGCCACAACTTCGCCGCTCATTGGGGCAAGCAACACCAAATCACCGCTTACTTTTTTAGCAGGAGCAACAACAGGTTCAACCACTGCATTCACTACGGCCGCAGCAGGAGCGGCGGCGCTAAGGCCTTTACCACTTGCCAGCAGCTGAGTCATGCGTGTTGCAATTAACTCTGCTTTAGGCCCAACAATAATCTGAATATTTTGCTTATTAAGCTTAATCACACCAGAAGCACCAAGGCGCTTAGCCGCTGCTTCATCCACACCCGCTGTCTCATTCAGAGTTAAGCGCAGACGGGTGATGCAAGCATCAATCGCCACTACGTTTGCACCACCACCGATCAAATTAATATAAGCATGAGCAAGTGAATCTGTATCTGTATTCACTGGGCTAGCATCGACTGACTCAGCAACATCTTCATCGTCTTCACGACCAGGTGTCTTCAAATTAAGAAGCCTAATCGCGCCACGGAAGCTAAAGTAGTAGATCGCGAAGAATACCAAGCCCTGTGGAATCAACATAAACCAGTCTTTAGCTAGCGGATTGCGCGCGCCCAAGAACATATCGACAAAACCCGCACTGAAACCAAAACCAGAAATCCATTGCATGCTTGCGGCAATATAAACCGAAACCCCAGTCAAGAAGGCATGCAGCACATAAAGTAGCGGTGCTACAAACATGAATGAGAATTCAAGCGGCTCAGTCACACCCGTAAAGAATGCAGCAAATGAAGCGGCAATCATCAAAGACGCAACGCGCACTTTATTTGCAGGCTTAGCTGCGTGGTAAATAGCCAACGCTGCACCCGGCAAACCAAACATCATAATCGGGAAGAAACCCGCTTGATACATACCGGTTACACCCAATACAGCTTTACCTTCAGCAAGGGACTTAGCGCCACCGAGGAAGTTAGGAATATCGTTAATACCCGCAACGTCAAACCAGAACACGCTGTTCAGAGCGTGATGCAAACCAACTGGAATCAAGAGACGGTTAAAGAAGGCATAGATACCGGCACCTAGAGGGCCCATACCCATAATGCTTTCGCCGAAATGAACCAGACCATTAAATACGATAGGCCAGATATACATTAACGGGAACGCAACAACCAACATCACCACCGAAGTAACGATAGGCACTAAGCGGCGACCACTAAAGAAGGCCAAAGCTTTATGCAACTCTACGCTGCTGAAGCGGTTGTAAAGTTCGGCGGTAATCACACCAACCAAAATACCTACAAACTGATTATTGATTTTAGCGAACGCTTTTGGCACTTGATCAAGTGGAATACCTTGAATTTGGGAAACTGCACCAGGAGAAAGCAAAGTCGTTAATACATAATAACCAACCAAGCCCGACAAAGCGGCCGCGCCGTCTTTATCTTTAGACATACCGTAAGCAATACCCACTGCAAACAAAATCGACATATTATCGATAATGGCAGCGCCTGATTTAATCAGGAAGGCAGCCAAGGCACTATTACTACCCCAACCTGTTGGATCAAGCCAATAGCCCACACCCATTAAAATTGCAGCGGCTGGCAGCGTTGCCACCGGCACCATCAGCGCACGGCCGATTTTCTGTAAATAGCCCAGAATATTCATCACATCCCCTTTTTTACTTGTTCAAACAACGATATTAAAGCACCGCTCATATCCGCTGAATAAAAGTTTTGAAGCATGAGGTGGTAAAACAGAAGGAGAACAGCTCAAAAACGAGACTAGTCCCAACACCTTACATCACCAAACATGCTGGATTATTCACTGCATGGTAGTAATTGGCAATCAAAAGATAATCGTGCTACCTATTTAAAAAAAGCTTCAAGAAACAGATAGGCAAAGAAATAAGTCAGCACAATACAATGCACTGACAAAGACGATAAACTGAAACAAACATTGATATAAAAAGTGCTTTCATTCCTTAAAGCAATTCCCGCTACGAAATCTACAGTATTTGCATAAAGTAAATATTGAGCTTGCTCAAAAATCATAACCATACACGTAGTTGCTAAATTTTTACTACATATGCTTTGATTTCATAAAAATAGCCGTCTCTTTGCAACAAATTATTACAAAAGCATGTGCAACACGCCGAGCTTCATTTTCCGATCGCCTGACTTTTTACTCCTATTTTTTAATGCCATTTACCTAAAATACGCAGTGTTCTATTTACTGTGAATCCAATATTTGCACAACACCATGACAAATGAATTGCCAATCACTCACAGAGCCATGTCAACGAAATGGCGCAGCGCAGCCAAGTAAAATTCACAACATAAAACGTTTTTAGAACACAGCTCATTGCAACAAATCATTACAAACGGCCAAATCTCTTGCCACTTGGCACAAAAAAAAGCAACCCAGTGTGGGCTGCTTTTTTTAAAGCATTACTCTAGTTATATCTCTTTTTTCTTTCTGAATTTTTCAAACCGCTCTTGGGCTTCAGTTTCTTTTTCACCACCAAAGGCATGTGTACTTTCAAACCACAACACATTAATGAGCCCCAAAGCAACGGCCAGTCCCATACCTAATATCCAAGAAAAGTACCACATAAACCACACTCCTTTGCGTAGATCAAGCCATGCCAAATGCAGAGTTCTGTAGCTAAGCAACTCAACACTCTTTTGCGCTTAGTTAAATAAATAAACCATCCCCGCCATTAATAACTATGCGTATCGTTTTCTAGCCGCTCCAATGTCACTGGGCCACGCATCACGCGATAAACCCAAGAGGTGTACAGCATAATAATCGGTACAAAAATCACCACCACCCCCAGCATCACACCCAGTGTTTTTTGGCTAGAGACCGCATCCCATACCGTTAAGCTCGACGCTGCGTCAAGAGTGGATGGCAAAATAAAGGGGAATAAAGCGGTAGCTGTCGTGCAAAGCACGCCCACACTTGCAATACCACTCAAGATAAATGCGCTCAGTTGATAACGCCGCCAACTCGCCAAGGCCGCCAACAACGCCGCCAGCAGACCACTCATCGGCAAGAGCCATAGCACAGGATGAGCCATAAAGTTACTCAGCCAGCCCCCTTTGAGAATACTCACCGTTTTATCCAACGGATTGAGCACCCCGCCCACGGCCCCCATCGTATCAATATGCCAAGCATCTAATTGCTTGAGCCACACGCCCCCCAAAGCAAATAACAATGCTAAGGCACAGCCAGCAACCACCGCCATATTAATTGCGCGCCCTTGCACCTGCTCTCTGGTTTTAACCGCCAGAAAAGTAGCGCCATGCAATATCAACATCACAATGGCCACTACGCCGCAATAAAGTGCAAATGGATTAAGCAAATCATAGAAATGGCCTGAATAACTCACCCTTAAACTTTCATCAAATTGAAACGGCAAACCCACAAATAAATTACCAATGGCTACACCAAACACAAGCGTGGGCACCACACTACCAACAAACAAGGCCCAATCCCAGCCATTGCGCCAGCGTGGATCTGCTAATTTACTACGGTAATCAAAGCCGACTGGCCGTAAAAATAAAGCAAATAACACAAACATTAATGCCACATACATCACCGAGAATGCGGCAGCATAAAGTAAGGGCCATGCCGCAAATAATGCGGCCCCAATGGTGACCAGCCAAACTTGATTGCCCTCCCAAGTTGGCCCCACAGAATTAATCACCAATCGGCGCTCTTCATCTGTTTTACCTGCGAATGGCAAAAGAATAGCCACGCCTAAATCAAAACCACCCGTTAAGGTAAAGCCGATGATTAAAAACACCATCAGGCCCCACCAGATTAGTTTTAATACTTCGTAATCAAACATAATCTATTCCTTAGCGTGTGTTTTTTGTTCACCAAAATAGCGGCCTGTATGCAAACTAGCAGGGCCAAGGCGGATATATTTCAGCATCAAATACATTTCAATCACAAATAAGGCGCTATACATTAAACCCAAGCCCGCCATACTAAAATGCAATTGCCCCGCACTGAGCGCCGATGCCGACATAAACGTAGGCAATACACCAGAAATAGTCCAAGGCTGGCGGCCATATTCAGCCACAAACCAACCCGCCTCAATCGCCACCCAAGGCAGGGGAATAGAAATAACCGCCAAACGTAATAACCAGCGCTGAGGAGCAAGGTTTCTTCTTGCCAAGTAATAAAATGACATTGAGAAAATAAATAGGAATAGCATCCCTAGGCCTACCATCAAGCGGAAAGACCAAAATATTGGGGAAACATTAGGAATAGTGTCTGCAGCTGCCATTTTAATTTGTGCAGGCGTCGCATCAACTACATTTAAAGTGTATTTCTTGAGTAATAAACCAAAGCCTAAATCTGCCTTATGCGCCTCAAAATCATCATGCGCCGATTTATCCCCTGCTTTTAATCGAGTTAATGCGGCATAGGCTTGCATGCCACTCTTAATTCTTTGTTCGTACTCAATTTTTAAATCTTTAATTCCTGTCACAGTTTCTGTGGTTGATCGGGTTGCAATTATGCCTAAGGCATAGGGGATACTAACTTCATAATCAGTCCGCTGCTCTTTTTGATTAGGTAAACCAAATAAAATCAAAGGTGCGGGTGCGGGGTGCGTATCCCACTGCGCTTCCATTGCAGCTAATTTTACTTTTTGCACTTCACCCGTGGTGTACCCAGACTCATCACCTAAAACAATTACCGATAAAATAGAAGCCAAACCAAATGCAGATGCAATCGCAAAAGAGCGCAGTGCAAAGCCAGTATCACGTGCTTTTAATAAATACCAGCTAGAAACACCCAATACAAACATCGAGGCCGCCACATAACCCGCAGCCACGGTATGCACAAATTTTACTTGAGCCACTGGGTTAAAAAATACATCAGCCAAGCTCACTAATTCCATCCGCATGGTGATGTAATTAAACTCTGCCCCCACCGGATTTTGCATCCAGCCATTGGCAATCAAAATCCACATTGCAGATAAATTAGACCCTAATGCCACTAAGAAAGTCACACCCAAGTGCTGGACTTTAGATAGCCGATCCCAGCCAAAGAAAAACAATCCCACAAAGGTTGATTCTAAAAAGAAAGCCATCATGCCTTCAATGGCCAAGGGCACACCAAATATATCACCCACATAATGCGAGTAATAGGCCCAATTGGTACCAAATTGAAATTCAAGCGTTAATCCGGTTGTTACGCCCATTGCAAAATTAATGCCAAATAACTTACCCCAAAAACGGGTCATGTCTTTATATATTTCTTTGCCTGTCATGACATAGGCAGATTCGCAAATAACCAGAATCCATGAAAGCCCCATTGTTAGGGGAACAAATAGAAAGTGAAACATCGCGGTTAAACCAAATTGCATACGCGATAATTCCACTACTTCAGCTGCGGGAATCATATAAAGGTCCTATTTGTGCGGTAACTCTGCAAGGGAAGTCACTCCAGCAGCAATACTAAAAGAGTGATCTTCATATTTTAGATCGACTCCAACTAGCCTCTGGCCAAGGAGTCAACAGAGCATCTACAGTGTCGATGACGACGATGCGGGGCTCACAAATCGCTCTGTCATCATGGTTTGAGGTACCAACATGTGACGAGCCACAGGCTCAGAAAAAAAGCTTTTCCAGATGACAAATAGCAAGGCCATTTTGATCAACAAGACGATGGTGATTTCTTGCCACAGAGGCAGACGCTTAGCGATTCGCATCGCTTAGCTCCTATTACCAGGACGTAAGTGCCCTGCAAAACTCAAAACTTTTTGCACCTTTGAGCCCAAGCGCATCAGGTTTTCTAATGTCTCTGGAGACAAGTGCTGAACTTCATCAAACCAGCCCGTGGCTAACTCAATCAGCTCGTGCATTTCGCGCATTCTTTCTTGCGCATGCCTATCTTCATCTGAGGTGGCCTCGTCCATTAAGGCGTCTCTAAGCAAGGTAAGGGTAGGCTCAATCTCACGCTTACGTTTTTCTTCTACTAAAGACCTAAAAATTTCCCAAACATCTTTAGGCGTTTCAAAGTAATCACGCCTATCCCCTGCCTTATGCACCAGCTTGCACAGCTTCCACGACAGCAGCTCCTTCATTCCCATGCTGACATTGGAGCGTGAAAAACCCAGCTGTTCAGCAATTTCATCGGAATTTAAAGCCTTCGGGGATAGAAACAGCAGGGCATACATTTGTCCTACCGTGCGGTTTACCCCCCATCGGCTGCCCATTTCGCCAAAGTGCAAAACAAAACGCTCGTTGATCGGAGAGAGTTTCATGAAGTTTTCCAATTTTCAGTAATTACTGAAATTATAGTAACTTCTTTGATTTAGAGCAATGCAAAAAAATTCACCTCGTCATGACATACCCATGTCTCTCAACACAAACACAGCAGCCATCAACGATTTAATCTTGATTTGCACACTTAGACCCGCCATGATTGCGGGCTAATTTAGGGGACAACAGATGCAAAGCCGTGTAGAAGAAATCTTAGAAAGAGTTATTTTTCAGAGCAGATGGTTGCTTGCACCATTTTACTTAGCCTTAATTCTTGGCTTAGTGGCACTTTTCGCCAAAATGCTTAAAGAGTTATTTGCCATGTTTAACTCATTAATCAGCGGTGATGGCAATTTGATCATTGCGATTTTAGGCATGGTGGATGTCACCTTAGTCGCCAATTTATTATTGATTGTTATTTTTAGCGGCTATGAAAACTTCATATCCAAATTAGATATCGCCCATAGCTCGGTTGACAAACCTTCATGGATGGGAAAGGTCAGCTACGCCGACTTGAAGCTCAAACTGATCGGCTCTATTGTCGCCATTTCTGCGATTGATTTACTTAAAGCATTTATGAATATCAAATCCACAGATCATACCGAGCTGGCATGGCTGATTGGTATTCATTTAACCTTTGTGGTTTCGGGCGTGATGTTTGCAATTATGGATCGAATTGCGGCAGGTACTACAAAGCACTAGATTTGATGCAATTCGTCATTCTCCACCCAAACAGATGAGAATGACGATTTAACTCAAATTGCATAAAACAGATTACTTGCAGTAAACAATGCATTGCCTAAAAATGAGGCAGGGTATTTTTTAGTTTATAAATCAGCTCATTAACCGACTTATCCACATCTTATCCTTAGCTAAACAGGATTAATTCGTGGATAAACGCCCAAGAGCTAGAGCAAATAAATAGACCAACTCACTAGCAAGACTAATGAGGCCGTGGGCGGGTATTAAATTCATCATTCATACGCTGCTCATTGCGTAATTCTTTTTGCATTTCTGATGTTAAATGCCGCTTTTTAAGCGCTTCAAATGCCTTTACCTTTTTCTCACACTCAAGCCACGCATCCCGATTACCTTCGTAAATAAGCCCCAATCGATCAATTTCTTGCTGCTGAGAGGCCGCAACGTCATCCAGCTTGGCCAAAAATAATTGAAAATCCCGCCATTGGATAATACTCATCCCACCTTGGCCACTATCTAAAAGCCGGCCTCGGTATTCAACCCGATATTGATCGACTTGATCAAGCTTGCCCTGCGCGCCCAGCCAGTTAGCCTGAGATGCTTGCATCAGACGTGCAGCATCTTCCCGCGCATCAATGGCGAGTTCTAATAAGAAGGCAAAACGAAATTGGGCCACGGCTAAAACTCCTGAAAAAATTAATTACATCAAGAGCTGATAGAGCTTCATTCTAGCCCCATCGTAGCGTTCGCACTCAGCTATTCCCTGTTGCAAGAAAGCTTCAAAGCTAGGATTACGCCGAATGGCTTCATCCAATACAGGGTCTGAGCCAGGCACATAAGCGCCCACACTAATTAAATCTCGGCTGCGTTGGTAGCGGGAATAGAGATATTTAAAACGGCGTACCACGGCGAATTCTTCGGGAGAAATAATATCGTTCATGACGCGGCTAATCGAAGCTTCGATATCAATCGCAGGGTAATGCCCTGCCTCGGCCAGCTGGCGGCTGAGCACAAAGTGACCATCCAAAATAGCCCGCGCATTATCGGCAATCGGATCTTGCTGATCATCGCCTTCGGATAAAACGGTATAAAACGCCGTGATCGAGCCTCCGCCCTCTTCTGCATTACCCGCACGCTCTACCAATTGTGGCAAGCGAGCAAACACCGATGCCGGATAGCCTTTAGTGGCGGGCGGCTCGCCCACGGCGAGGGCAATTTCACGTTGCGCCATTGCATAGCGCGTTAGCGAATCCATAATCAGCAGCACATGCTTGCCCTGATTTCTAAAATATTCAGCAATCGATGTGGCATAGGCTGCGCCATATAAACGCAGCAAGGGTGGTGTATCTGCGGGAGCAGCCACCACGACCGAGCGCTTTAAGCCTTCGTCGCCCAGGATATTTTCAATAAAATCTTTCACTTCTCGGCCACGCTCACCAATCAGCCCCACCACCACCACATCGGCCGTGGTATAACGCGCCATCATGCCCAGTAGCACCGATTTACCCACACCAGAGCCTGCAAACAGGCCCAAACGCTGACCACGTCCAACGGTCAGCATGGCATTAATCGCCCGAACGCCCACATCCATCACATGACGAACTGGCTCACGCGTCATCGGGTTGTAAGGGCGGGCAAACAGCGGCATATAGTCGTCGTGCTCAATCCGCCCCTTGCCATCAAGTGGGCGACCTAGGCCATCTAAAACTCGCCCAAGCAAGCCCCAGCCTACCGGCATCTGGCGGCCATGATCTTCTAAACGGCGTTGTGGCGGACGAGGATGACCATAATCAGGCACCCACGCTTCTACATCTTCATGTGGCACAACCTGCGCGCCTGGCTCTACGCCATAAATTTCAGCAATTGGCATCAGGAACAAGCGGTCTTCATTAAAGCCAACCACCACCGCCTCAACAGAAGCACCGCTAGGTGTCATCACATCGCAAGACGAGCCAATGGCCAGCCGCAAGCCCACAGCCTCAAGCACCAAACCCGATACTCTAACCAAGCGCCCACGCGGCAACCACGGACGCATCCAGCGCACCGCATCTTTGCAATCGGCTAGATATTGGCTGCAGCCTTGTAGGACTTCAGTCATGATGATCAGGCTCAGCGGATGCTTGTTCAATGGTAGGATCACCGGATTTAGCTGAAGCGCGCTCAGTGGCAGGATCGCGGGGCTCAGCGGATACTTGCTCAACGGTAGAATCACCAGATTTAGCTGAAACGCACTCAGTGGCAGGATCGCCTAGCTCAGCGGATGCTTGCTCAACGGTAGGATCACCGGATTTGGCTGAAGCGTGCTCAGTAGCAGAATCACCGAACTCGGTTGAAACCAGTTCAGAGACAGGATCACCGGATTCGGCCGATACTTCTTCAACAGCAAGCTCATCAGAAATAGCGATATCGCCAACCACAAACGGCGCTGAAATAGGATCGGATGTAGGCGGCGCAATAGCCTCAGCAGCAGTAGTCACTTCACTCGCAGCCCACCCCAAATCAGCTCGATCATGGCGCCCTAAAACACTCAATATATTTTTCCAGCGCACGGCTAAGGATAAATCGACAGCGGAATCAGGCGTTTCAATCCGGCAACCACCCGATTCTAATTTGATATCAGGGAGTAAGCGCCAAGTATCGCTCGGCAGATCGCCGCCCAGCATGCCCTCAAGCGCAACAAGGTCATCAGGGTTTAGAAAAACACGCGAAGGAGATCGTGCAGCAGGCAGGCTCGCCAATGCTTCACGCAAAATAGGCAATACGCGCTCTGGCGAATGATTTAGCTCATCTCTTACCATTTGGCGAGCAATCACCACGGCCAAGTCCAGCACTTCATTGGCCAGTGCGGCTTCCGCCTTTTTGAGGGTGCTTTCAATATTCCCCAGAACCGCACGCAAGCGATTGGTTTCATCTTCAGCCACCAAACGCCCCGCTTCCAAGCCCGCCTCGAAGCCTTCGCTCTGGGCTTGATGCGTAATGGCTTCAAGCTCTTCTGCCGTTGGGAAAGGAACATCCGCATCGGGTACATCGATTGATTCTGTGGGAAGTGGCTCTAAATCCTGCTCCACTTCCACGGGCAAATCTTCTTCAGCCACGGGTAAATCCGGCTCGACCACTTCTTCCTCAAGCGCAGCAGCCTCAGCCGCTACCTCATTGAGCGAGGCTAGCTCCCATTTTTCCCAGGCACTTAATTGCTCGCGTGGAATCACGCGTGGATTACTCATTTGGACGCCTCGAAACACGGCAGTTTCTAAGCAAGACAAGGCCCGTACTCAAAGTATCTACGCGGCAGACACCTAATAAGTAAGCAGATATGCTGGCTGCGCAAGGCCGTATTCCAAGAGAAATACGGGGTTTCGGTGTGGCCATTATTCAACTAACCCTTCATCACCCTTACCACCTAACACAATCTGCCCTTCATCAGCCAGACGGCGGACAATTTTAAGAATTTCTTTTTGCTCAGATTCAACTTCAGATAGCTTAACTGGCCCACGCGCTTCTAAATCGTCGCGCAGCATTTCGGCTGCCCGTGAAGACATATTTTTGAAAATCTTTTCTTTGAGCGCTTGGCTGGTGCCCTTGAGCGAAATCACCAAGGAATCGGATTGAATTTCGCGCATCAACAATTGAATACCCCTATCGTCAATATCCAGAATATTGTCGAAGGTAAACATTTTGTCCTGAATTTTTTGTGCCAACTCAGGATCGTAATCGCGCACACTGGAAATCGCCGAAGCCTCTACCACGCCGCCCATAAAGTTGAGAATATCGGCAGTCATTTGCACACCGCCCATGGCGCTCTTTTTCACTTTATCAGAGCCAGACATTAGCTGTGTAAGCACGTCATTGAGCTCTTTCAAGGCGACGGGCTGCACGCCTTCTAAGGTGGCAATCCGCAGCAGTACATCATTACGCTGCCGCTCTACAAAACAGCTCAAAATCTCGGCAGATTGATCTGACTCTAAATGCACCAAGATGGTCGCAATAATTTGTGGATGCTCATTTTTAATGAGCTCAGCTACCGCAGACGAATCCATCCACTTCAAGGATTCAATGCCATTATTATCATTGCCTTGCAAGATACGATCGAGCAAGTTGGCGGCTTTGTCCGTACCCAAGGCTTTGGTTAATACCGAGCGAATATACTCATCGGCCGCGCCTAAATTGGCACGATTTTGCGTTGAGGCAATAAAGTCCCCAAGTACGACATCAATCTCTTCACGCTTTACCGCATCCATCCCTGCCACTGCAAAACCCAGCTTTTGCACTTCTTTGGGGCCTAAAAACTTAAACACTTCAACGGCAACATCTTCGCCCAAAGTCATTAATAATAATGCGCTCTTACGCACACCTACATCATTTAAATCGGCAGCCATGGTTTGCTCCTCAAGGCGCTTTTAATATCAAAATACGGCGGCTAGGGCTTCTTATTTGGATCGCCGCCTTTATCATCAGCATTCAGCATCCATTCACGCAAGATGGTAGCCACCATCCTTGGATCATCTCTTGCCAACTCTTTAGCCTGCTGCAATAGCTCGGCAAAGGCCGCCATCCGATTTTGATTTTCGTCCTCTTCTGGCGTCTGCTCGTCAGCTTTGAGTTTTTCACCATCAGGCCCAAGTGTTTCGCCAAAATCCAGCTCTTGAATACGTGCTTCTTCGCGCGTTTTAGCCATATCTTTCATCAATGGCCGTAATACAAAGAACAATAAATACAGCACAACAATGGCAATCAGCGCCAATTTACCCACATCGGTGGCATTGGTCTGAATATATGCAAGTGCCTTATCCTGTATTTTCTTTTCTTCCAAAGGCAAGGAGTCTGCAAATGCGGCATTCACCACATTGACTGAATCGCCACGCTCCTTGTTGTACCCTATCGCTTCACGCACCAGATTATTAATCTGAGTCATTTCTTGCGGGCTAAACGGTAGATAAGTCATCTTGCCGGATTTATCTTTACCCGGCTTATAGTTAAGCACCACCGCCGCAGACAGCCGTTTTACCCCGCCAACCTGCTGCTTCACATGTTGAATGGTTTTATCCACTTCATAATTAATGGTGGCTTCTTTGCGACTATTGGCCGAGCCCGTAACGCCAGCTTCAGAAGCGCCCGAAGCCGTCGGTGCCGTAATCGGAGCAGCAGCAGCGCCAGGAGGCTGATTCGACAATGCGCCTGGCACACCCCCTGCCGACTCATTACTGGATTTACCCTGCAAATCGAGTGTTTGCTGGCTACGCATGGCCGAGCTATTGGGTGGCGAATTAGGCTTAAAAGATTCTGATGTTTGCTCAACTTCTGCAAAATCAATTTGCGCAGTGACTTCGGCTTTTACATTCTCTTTACCCACTAAAGGGGCAAGAATAGTTTCAACTCGTTCAACAAAGCCTTTTTCTACATGCTGCACATAAAGTAATTGGCGAGGGTCTAAATTGTTCTGGCTCATTTCAGGCAATTTAGATAATAAATTGCCATCCTGATCCACAATAGTCACATTCTTAATGGGTAATTCAGGCACGCTAGACGAAACTAAATGAATAATCCCAGCAACTTGTCCACCATCTAAAATGCGTCCCGCATAAAGCGTTAGCATCACCGAAGCAGTGGGCTTTTGCTGATCACGTAAAAATACAGTTTGTTTGGGCATCGCCAAATGCACGCGTGCCTTACTGACGGACGCAACAGTTTCAATTGAGCGCGCTAATTCGCCTTCTATTGCACGCTGATAATTGACTTGCTCGGCAAATTGGGAAACACCAAATTTCTGATTATCTAATAGCTCAAACCCAGCATTACCCGATTTAGGTAATCCTTGCGCCGCAAGCTTTAATCTAACGTCATAAATTTTATCGGCAGTAACAGAAATCGTGCCACCCGGATCAAGCTTATAGGGCACATTCATTTGTTGCAGCGATTGAATAATGGCACCGCCATCTTTATCGGGGATATTGGTAAACAGTACGCGATATGCAGGCTCTTTAGACCAAAGTAGATTACCTACAATTAATGCAATTACGGCAGCAAGCGCAACCATCAGACCAATCTTTCGCCCAGACGAAAGCGCAGCGAAGCGCTCACGCGCGACCCCGAAGCCTCTTGCTGTAATCAGATTATTATCTGCTGCTGCACTTCCCTCTGCCATACGTCGAAATCCCATGCAGGCTTTAATGAGCCTGTCTACTCGTCTAAATATTTCAGCAATGCTTTCACGAAATACTCAGGCTTGCTAGGACTCTGAACAGAGCCGGTGCTTTAGACCTGCATACTCATGACTTCTTGATAAGCACTGACCAGCTTATTACGCACTTGCACCATCGTTTGGAAAGAAAGGCTCGCTTTTTGCAAGGATACCATTACATCTTGCAGATTAGCTTCTGGCGCACCAGACTGAAACGCAAGCTGTTGCGCTTGAGCGTCTTGTTGTACCTGATTGACTTGATCCAAGGAGGATTTAAGCATCGTTGCAAAATCTGGAGATCCCGCCGCTGGCTGCACCTGTGACGCAGACTGCCCTCCAGCGAGTGCAGACATCGCTTTTAATTCGCCAAGAACCTGATCGATTCCTTGCACGCTCATGACTTATATCCCCTTTCAAAGCTTTAATCAATTGATCTAACCATACACATCAGCCCAAGGCTGACGCCAATGGTATAAATCAAAAGTAAATGATTAACGCCATGTTTTAAATTGTAGGTGCTTAGACTTCTCTACTGCAAGCAATTCCTGAGCCACCTACGCTTTAAATCGATAAATCTGGGTTTTGTTCACGATACTGCTGTAATTTATAGCGCAATGTTCGCTCACTCATCCCTAGCTTTTCTGCGGTTGATTTGCGTGCACCACCGAGCGACTTGAGTGTCTCTAATATATGCCTTTTTTCTAACTCTTTAATATCACTGATGACAGTCGGCGCTTCGGCCTGCGGCAAAGCATCCGTCCAAACCGGCATATCGGCAATATTTGCCGTTTTTCTTGCCGTATTTTGCGGCAAATAAAGGTGCTCAGCAGAAATCTCATCCCCTGGGGCCAGAATTAAAGCCCTTTGCACCACATTATCTAATTCACGAATATTCCCTTCCCACTCATTGGCCAAGAGCGCGGTTTCAGCCGCGACAGACAACACCGGCACGCGACGCTTTTGCCTTGCGGAATGCCGTGCCAACATCGCTTTTGCTAAAGGCAAAATATCATCACTGCGTTCACGCAAGCTAGGGATTTGCAAAGGAAATACATTCAAGCGATAAAACAAATCTTCCCGAAAGCGCCCTGCCGCCACTTCCAGCTTCATATCACGATTTGATGTGGCTAAAACGCGAATATCAATCGGCACAGGCTTACTGCCCCCCACCCGCTCCACTTCTCGCTCTTGCAATACGCGCAGCAATTTTGCTTGGAGTGCCAAGGGCATTTCTGAGATTTCATCGAGCAATAAAGTGCCGCCATTTGCTTGCTCAAACTTACCTAAATGCTGAGTTGCAGCACCAGTAAACGAGCCTTTCTCATGGCCAAACAAGGTGGATTCTAATAATTGCTCGGGAATGGCAGCACAATTAATCGCAACAAAAGGGCGTGCGGATCGATCACTATTGCGGTGTAAAAACTGCGCCAATACTTCTTTACCCGTGCCAGACTCGCCGGTAATCATCACCGATGCATCAGAAAGCGCCACACGGCGCGACATTTCAAGCAAGGTGAGCATTACTGGGTCTTCGGCAATGACTTCTTCATCATCGCTATCGGGCAGCATATATTTTGCGACTTCTTGCAATAAGCGATCAGGCTCAAAAGGCTTGGGAAGATAATGGCAAGCCCCAGAATGCAAGGCGGCAACGGCTTTTTCGATCACACCATAAGCCGTCATTAAGATAACAGGGAGATAGGGGTACAGAAGTTTGATTTCTTGCAGCAACGCTTCCCCATTCATAGGCTGCATTTGCACATCAGATAACACCAAGCCCACGCGGTTTTTCTCTAAGACCCGCAGTGCGTCGCCGCCCTCTTCGGCCAGCAACACCGAATAGCCGCCTAATTCCAGCGTATCGGCCAGCGCTTCTCTTAAACTATCATCATCTTCAACAATTAAAATCGCTAAGCTCATCAGGCATTTCACTTTCAAATTCGTACATTACGCCCGCCATGCAGGGTTAAATAGGCCAGCACTCGGGTAGAGATATCTTTCAGCGGCAATGTTTCATGCACGCCCCCCATCGCAATGGCTTCTTTAGGCATACCAAACACCACACATGTGGCTTCATCTTGTGCGTAGTTATATGCACCCGCTTGCTTCATTTCTAGCATGCCCGCTGCGCCATCTTTTCCCATACCGGTCAAAATCACGCCAATTGCATTTTTACCTGCCAAATTAGCGACCGATCTAAACAGGACATCAACAGAAGGGCGATGGCGGTTAACCAGCTCTCCCTGAGATAAATGGCAAACATAATTGGCGCCCGATACTGCAAGCAAAAGGTGAGAATGCCCTGGCGCAATATAGGCATGCCCTGGCAATACTCGCTCGCCGTGCTCTGCTTCTTTTACCGTAATACGGCATAAAGAATTAAGCCGATTGGCAAAGGACTTGGTAAACATCTCGGGCATATGCTGAGCAATTAAGATCGCTGGAGCATCGGGCGGCATAGGCATTAAAAACTCTTTGAGCGCTTCAGTCCCGCCCGTCGAAGCCCCCACAATAATCAGCTTCTCTGTTTTTAATATCGGCCTAGATACTTTAGGAAGAACCGCATCGGCGGAATGATTTGGCATCACATTGTTGCTAAACATTGGCTTCACTTTTGCCCCCGCTGCGCAACGTATTTTTTCCCGAATATCATCGGCATATCCTTGAATTCCACGCACAATATCTAACTTTGGCTTGGCAATAATATCCACCGCCCCCAGCTCAAGAGCATGCAAAGCTGCTTCTGAGCCCTGCTCAGTCAAAGAGGATATCATAATCACTGGTGTGGGTTTAAGCCGCATCAGCCTTTCTAAGAATTCAAGCCCGTCCATTTTGGGCATTTCGATATCAAGGGTAATCACATCAGGGTTTAGCTCACGTATTTTGTCCCGAGCAATAATTGGATCTGGTGCCGTAGCAATACATTCTAAATCGGGAGCTTCATCAATTATTTCTTTTAATAGATTCCTCATTAATGCGGAATCATCGATAACAATCACTCGAATATTTTTTTTCATGATGTGATTTTCCGCATTTAAAACAACTCTACATCACCGCCTTGCTTGGAGCCTTTTAATCTAGAGCTATAATCTTTTTCACGATCAACAATCGTATTATTATGAACCGCTTTTAATTTTTTAATTAATACTCTCCCTGTTCTCGGAAAAAAATAAACTTTACGCGGATAAATATCGAGCAGGTCTTCCCCAACAATAGGAATACGCTCTAAATTTAAATAGGATCGCACAAAATCCACATTTTTTTGCCCTACATTGACCACCGTAAACCCTTTTAATACATTGCCACCGCCAAATACTTTTGCCTCAAGCGTTGCTCGAGAGCCACCCATTTTCATAATTTGATTAATCAGCATTTCCATAGCATACGTGCCATAGCGCGTTGCCAAGCCGGCCATTGCCGTGGCCTCGTCTGCGGCCTCTGGCAACATAAAATGATTCATGCCGCCTACACCTGTTTTTCTATCTCGAACACAGGCAGCCACACAGGAGCCTAATACTGTGACCAGCAACATATCCCCTCCTGTGACATAGTATTCACCAGGCAATAATTTAGCGGCATCAATATCAAAACTCTTATCAAAATAGAGCGTGGGAGCCAAGATCTCCTCAACAAATCCCTTAGCCATTATGATGCCCCCACTCATTAATCGCCTTTTCAGTGAGTCGATAAACTGTTTTACCACATGAATGAAACCACTCTGACATATGGTGTAGATTTTCTGAATGACCTACATATAAAAAACCATTTGGCTTGAGTAATCTACCCATTTTTTCCAGCATAATTCGTTGGGTAGGTTGGTCAAAATAAATCATGACATTGCGGCAAAAAATAGCATCAAAAGAAGGCTTTAATGGCCAAGTATTAGCCAATAAATTAATTTGCTTAAATTCAATCATCTCTCGCAATTCTCGCCTCACTCTAGCTTGGCCTGCATTTTCGCCCTTACCCTTAAGAAAAAAAACTTTGCACCTTTCAGCCGAAACTTTATCCAGCTTATCCATGGAATAAATACCATTTTTTGCTTTCGCTAAGACTTGGGTATCTAGATCGGAGGCAATGATTTCTACATTAGGATTTAAACTCCCATAAACCTCGACAGCAGTCATCGCCAAGGAATAAGGCTCTTCACCGGTACTGGAAGCCGAGCACCAGATACGCACTGGGCCATGCAAAGTTTGCAACTGCTCATGCAGCATTTCAAAATGGTGCTGCTCTCTAAAAAAGAAAGTCAGATTTGTAGTAAGAGAATTAGTGAATTGCTGCCATTCTTCATGCTTAGGATCTGCCTCTAAAAAATTTAAATAATCACTAAATTTTTCTAAGCCTAAAGCTCTTAAACGCCGTGCTAAGCGGCTATATACCATAGACTGTTTACTTTCATTGAGCCGAATACCCGCCCGCTTATAAATGATATCCACTACTCGGCGAAAATCAGCATCTGTGAATATAAAGTCTTGCTCGCGCACATTGCTCATATTGGAAACTCATCAAGATCACTACGGGGAGCTAAGAACAGCCACTATGACGCAATAATGCCTACGGTTTTGCATCAAAATGGCAAGGGCAGAGCGCCATTTCCGAACCGCAGGCAATCAAACGGCACTTAAAACAGCAGAGGAATCAAATCTGAGAGATCTGATCCTCTTGCTCGCCGTTTAATTTTTAAAACTCTTCCCAATCACCATCATCAGCCGTAGGGCTAGGTAATTTCTTACCTGTGCTTCCCCCTCCCCCGGCCTTTTTCGGCGCAGGTGAGTGACTAATTTGCGGAGTACGCGCCACAGGGGCAGCGCTACGCGGTGCGGCTAGCTGCTTGGTGGCCATACCCGCATGCTGGTAAGCCGCTCCCACTTTAAACACGGCGATAGCATCCGCCAGACTACCCGCTTGCTCTTCCAAGCTCTCGGCAGCGGCGGCGGCTTCTTCAACCAGCGCAGCATTTTGCTGGGTGTTTTCATCCATCTGCACCACGGCCTGATTCACTTGCTCGATCCCTGAGCTTTGCTCTGCACTGGCCGCAGAGATTTCGCTCATGATGTCGGTGACGCGTTTCACTGCAGACACCACCTCTTGCATGGTGCGCCCTGCATCGTCAACCAAGCGAGAACCTAACTCGACCTTCAGTACCGAATCGCCAATCAGGGTTTTAATTTCCTTCGCTGCTGCTGCCGAGCGTTGTGCCAAGTTACGCACTTCGCTGGCCACCACAGCAAAGCCTCTACCCTGCTCACCGGCCCTAGCCGCTTCAACCGCCGCATTCAGCGCTAAGATGTTGGTTTGGAAGGCAATACCATCAATAACCGAAATAATATCGACAATTTTCTTGGCGCTATTATTGATTTCCGACATGGTTGAAACCACTTCCGCCACCACTCCACCGCCTTTCACTGCGATATCCGATGCACCAATCGCCAACTGATTAGCCTGCTTAGCGTTCTCAGCATTTTGTTTCACGGTACCCGTTAGCTCTTCCATGCTCGACGCGGTTTCTTCCAAGCTAGCGGCTTGTTGCTCGGTACGGCTAGATAGATTGTTATTGCCTGCGGCAATTTCTTGCGATGCTGTATTAATCAAGCCGACCGAATCTTTAATTTGCATGACGATTTCAGATAAACGCTCGCCGGTTAAATTGCAATCGTCTTTTAATTGCCCCAAGGTGCCTTTGTATTCATCGTTAATGGTTTCAGACAAATCACCTCGCGCCAAGGCCCCCAAGACCCTAACTACATCGGCTAAGCCTTTTTCATTAGACGCCATCAATTGATTAATGCCTTCACACAGACCGAGGGTGAAGCCTTCTTTACCATCAAGCTTGGCACGCCTAGAGAAGTCACCATTCACTGCGGCTGCTTCAACAATATCGGCAATCTCTACCTCTACAGCCACCTCTTGCGTTCTATCCAGCCATTCAACCACCGTGCCTTGGCGTACACCGCTATCATCAGAGACTGGATTTGCCACCAATTTAAAGGTACGTCCGCCCACTACAATTTCAGTGGTGTAAGTGCTACGCAAATTGGCCAGCATATCACGCTGATGTGCTGGGTTTTTGTGGAATACATCCACGTTTTGCCCGATTAACTTATTCACATCAAACTGCGGTAAAACCTTGCGTAATTCATTTTGTGCCGCACTAAGCATACTAACCACAGATCTATTCATGTAAATAATTTCACGCTCATTATTTGCAATCATGACATTGGTCGTACAGCCATCCAGCGCCGCTTTAATACGCCCATTATCAGCGCCAATTTTACGTTCAGCCTCCAAGCGTTTTTCTTCAGCCACTTGAGCAATCAATTCAGCGGAAAGATCTTGCCACTCAACCACTGTTCCTAAACGTTCACTATTTACGCCCAATACTGGCGAAGCAATTAAGCCAAAGGTCCGCCCCCCCACCACAATCCGTGTTTTATATACGCTACGTAAATTGGCCAGCATATCTTTTTGATGAGATGGATTTTTATGGAAAATATCTACGGAGACCCCACCAGCCTGTATATCTCGTAGATTAAACTGAGGTAAATCTTTACGAATATCAGACTCAGCCACTGACAGCATTTCAAGCACAGCTTTATTGGTGTAGATAATATGTCGATCATTATCTGCAATCATTACATTAGAGGTGACACTATCTAAAGCAGATTTAATTCGTGAATTATCTGCAGCAAGCTGATCTGCTCTATTACTAATAAAAAGACTATCCGTTCGATCTTGCCATTCAACCACGGTTCCAATTCGAGCTTGAGTTTCAGAAAAGACCGGTGTAACTAATAGCCGGAAAGTTCGCCCCCCCAGAACCAGCTGAGTATCATGTGCCGTTTTCAAGCCCGCTAGCATATTTCTTTGAAACGCAGGGCTTTTATGAAATACATCAATACAACTTCCTAATACTTTGGATGCAGAAAATTGAGGTAAGTCTTTACGAATATCTGCTTCAGCCTTACTCAGCATTTCTTCCATAGAAGCATTGGTATAAATAATATTATAATTTTCATCTGCCATCATGACATTAGTCGATGCTACATCTAATGCTGATTTCAAATTTGCACTTTCTACGGCATTCGTCATATCGGAGGCAAATTTAATTACCTTATAAGGCTTACCATTCACATCAAAAACAGGATTGTAACTTGCTTGAATCCAAACGGGTTTCCCTCCCTTACCAATTCGCTTATAGATTCCAGAATCAAAATCACCCCGTCTTAATTTATCCCAAAATGCAATATATTCAGAACTTTGTCGCTGGGCCGGATCAACAAACATACTATGGTGCTGATCTTTAATTTCACTTAAACGATAACCTAAACAATTCAAAAAATTGTCATTCGCAGTCAATATTTTTCCATTGAGATCAAACTCAACGACTGCCTGCGCTTTTTCTATCGCATCAGATTTTGCTTTAAATTCTTGCACCTCTTCTTGCAAGCTAAGCATTTTCTTTTTGGTCGCTTCTTCTTTTGCAGGATCAAAGGCGAGCTCTGCCTTCATGGCTTTTGATCTAAATTCTTGCACTTCTTCTTGCAAACTAAGAATCTGCTTTCTAGTTGCTTCTTCTTTCGCTGGATCTGAAAATAAATTGAACATAATGTGCTCCTTGAATCATTGATTAAGCTGTTACGGCAACATGATCGACCAATGACATATCATTACTGGTCATTAATTTCTCAATATCAACAAGGATAATCATGCGTTCCTCTAGGGTGCCTAATCCTTGAATATAGGCAGTATCGAGAACCGCACCAAATTCCGGAGCCGGTTTAACGTGATTAGCCGCCAAAGTTAAAACATCTGAAACACCATCTACTACAATACCCACCGTTCTGTTCGCCACATTCAAGATAATGACAACAGTAAAATGGTCGTACATAATATTGCCTAGACCAAATTTAATTCTTAAATCGACAATAGGCACAATATTGCCGCGTAAATTAATAACGCCTTTAATAAAAGCAGGCACATTGGCAATGCTGGTCACCGCATCATAGCCACGAATCTCCTGCACCTTTAAAATATCAATGCCATATTCCTCGTTGCCCAATGCAAAAACGAGAATTTCACGAGCGGCATCTGGGTGATCTAAACCATTATCCATCTCCGGTCCTCTTTAAAATGAATTCGATTAGAAACACTCAAGCTGCAACGGCTCGAGTTAATCCTTGGCTAATATGTACTAATTGGGCCACATCTAAAATAAATGCAACGTGCCCATCACCCATAATAGTGGCTCCTGCAACCCCAGGTACTTTGCGATAGTTTGTTTCTAGATTTTTAACCACCACCTGATGCTGGCCTAATAAATCATCAACAAACATCGCTACTTTTTCGCCCTCAGCCTCTAATATAATCACCAAACCCTCGTGAAACTGTGTGACTTTAGGTGGTACATTAAATATTTCATGCAAAGCAATTAAAGGTAGATATTCACCACGCACATTAATCACTCGCCCCTTACCTGCCATTGTTTTAACTTCATCCGGCCTTGGTTGTAAAGATTCAATAATAAAAGCCAAAGGAATTAAATAAATTTCTTCCCCTACAGAAATAGACATGCCATCCAAAATGGCTAAAGTCAAAGGCAAACGAATACTCATGGTGGAGCCAATACCATACATCGAGCTAATTTCGATTCGCCCCCCCATAGATTGAATATTTCGGCGCACCACATCCATTCCCACGCCACGCCCTGATACATCGGTAACTTGAGCGGCAGTGGAGAAGCCTGCTTCAAAAATAAGCAACCAAACTTCCCCATCCGTCATACCATCATGCACAGCAATATCACGCTCACGGGCTTTAGCTAAAATACGTTCACGATTTAGCCCTGCACCATCATCAGCAACTTCAATCACAATATTGCCGCCTTGATGGAAGGCGCGTAACGTGAGCGTTCCAGTCGGCGATTTTCCTTTGGCAATTCGTTCATCCGGCAATTCAATTCCATGATCTAGACTATTTCTAACTAAGTGAGTTAAAGGATCAGAAAGCTTTTCAATAAACCCTTTATCTAATTCAGTACTTTCACCAATAAGCTTTAATTCAATTTTTTTATTTAGTTTTCCAGCTAAATCACGAACCAAGCGAGGGAAACGACTAAATACGAAAGAAATAGGCATCATGCGAATCGACATCACTGATTCTTGCAACTCCCGAGTATTTCGTTCTAATTGCCCAACACCGGAAAGCATATTTTCATGAATAACAGGATCAAGATTCAGCGCAGTTTGCACCAGCATCGATTGCGTAATCACCAACTCACCCACTAGATTAAGGAGTTGATCGACTTTTTCTACGCTGACACGGATAGAAGTATCGGCAGCAGCTGCCGTTGATTTCACTGCGGCAGCCGTGGGTGCCGCTTTAGATTTCACAGAAGGTGGCTCATCCTCAGCTTTTAACTCTTTGGCAAGAGGACTCACAGCGGCCCCTAATACCTTGGGCCTAGGCTCAAAGAAGCCATATCCAGAGCCATCCGTCACGGTTTCTGCTTCTACCGGTGCAGGCGGCGGCGCAACTTCAGTAAAGAAGCCGTAACCATCTCCCCCCTCTAAAGCGTTAGGCTTAGCGGGCTCATCATCGGTAAAAAACCCATAACCATCACCATCACTTGGTTTTCCGGCCTCTACGGCAATAGGAGGAGCAATACGTATTCTTGAAAGCTCGATGGCAAAAGCCAAGGTATCCACAATTTCTTGGGGCGCTGAGGTGGTTTGTAAGTGATAAACCCAGTCGCTTTCAGCGCCTCCAGTTGTGCTTGAAGCCAGCTCACCATAGCCCACTAGAGCCCTGAGCACAGCAGCTTCATCAAAAGCGGCCCCTGCGGCTACAATGACACACACACTATCAACGTCAGTCTCTTCATCTATAGGTGCTTCACCCGCAGATTCATTCGCAAATTTTTCCAGCAAAGTGGTTATTTCTTTTGCTGCTTCCAAATCAGCGCGGCCCCCATCACGGTGGGCCGATAAAATATTCTGTAATACATCTCCACTTCGCAAAAACACATCAATCATATCTGCGCGCAGATCTAATTCATTTTTTCGAATGCGATCTAGCAAGTTTTCCAAAATATGAGTGACTGCGGCTAAATCAGTAAAACCAAATGTAGCTGCACCCCCCTTAATCGAATGAGCGGCACGAAAGATAGCGTTTAGATCTTCACTATCTGGCTCATCCAGACTTAGCTTCAGCAAAATGGATTCCATTGTTGCTAGATGCTCTGCAGCTTCATCAAAGAAAACTGCAATAAACTGGCTCATATCAATCGCCATACCCCCTCCTTCTGCGGCAAGCTCAGCTAAATCACTAGCCAATCACTTTGCGCACAACTTCGAGTAATTTTTGAGGGTCAAATGGTTTAACGAGCCAACCTGTTGCACCTGCCGTTTTGCCTTGCATCTTCATTGCATCACTCGACTCGGTGGTGAGCATGAGCATGGGCGTCGATTTATATTGTGGCGTTGCTCGGAGTGTCTTAATCAGCGTTAAGCCATCCATACCGGGCATATTCTGATCAGTCAGAATCAAATCAACCTGTGTTTTTTTAGCTTGCT
The DNA here is from genome assembly GCA_025360045.1 of Janthinobacterium sp. Lineage (GTDB taxonomy): Bacteria > Pseudomonadota > Gammaproteobacteria > Burkholderiales > Chitinibacteraceae > Iodobacter. Next base: position 176,258 of record JANYCY010000095.1, read on the forward strand.
GTACCCCTAGATTTCCATCACTGGCCTCCACCACCTCGTAGCCTGCACTTTTCAGCGTAAACACTACCATCTGCCGAATTGAGGCAGAATCATCGACTGTCAGAATTTTTTTAGCCATATTCCCTCCAACCATGTAGTAATAGCCATATAATTTGTTTCCACACAAACTACGCACCGTGTTTTTAAATGGTATTGATGCGAAAAACAAATAGCATATGGTGCGTCACACTAAAGTTAAAATAAATCAATATCACCACTACCCATATTGTCTTGAGATACTGGGTTTTTGTGCATCGCATCTGCAAGTAACATTGAACGCTCACCCAAATCTTGTAATTCAGCCATTTTATCTTTCCATGCACGCACTGGGTTTTTCTGATTTGCAATATAGCCATAAATTAATGCCAGTGCTTCTTGTATTTCTGACTGCGCAACAACTCGACCTTTCGCATGTAATAATAGCTGATTCACTAAATCCTGAAACTGTAAGCCACGTACGGCATTAGAAACGCCGCTTTCCACTTGAACCGCAATTTTTGCTAATTCACTGACAACAGATTCAATATTTTTATTCATCTCACCGATACTCGACATTGTCTGCTCAACTTGCATTTTGGATTGCATCGATTTACTCATATCCTGTGAGGCCAATTTCATAATAGCCTCTTCTGCTATAGCCACTGAAGCATGAATTTGCCGGACATTACCGCGTATTTGCCGACTAAAGTGATTAGTTCGCATTGAAAGCGCCCTCACTTCATCGGCAACCACTGCAAATCCTCTACCGGCCTCTCCTGCACGGGCGGCTTCAATTGCGGCATTTAATGCAAGTAAGTTTGTTTGCTTTGCAATTGCCTCAATTTCACCTAATACACCAAGCACTTCTTCTACCACTCTTCCGACCTGCTCCATTTGATCAACAAGGCCCATCGCGGTATATGAATTTGAAACAATACTTTCTACAAAAATCGTAAGGATTTCAGATGTTTCAGAAACAAAACTTTCAAAACCATTTCCGCTCTCTCCTGCGGCATGCTTGAAAAGAGACTCCGCCATTTCTTTTTGTAAGCGAGATTGATCTGCAATCTCTACAAAGCCATTCATTAAAGCGGGAATAGCATCAGCAAAAATCTCAACCGCCCGCTTTATTTCATCATCTGCAAGTTGCAATTGAGAGGCAGTAAACAAACACATATCTGATTGTTTTTGTAATGATCCCCCCATATGCTGGAGATCTTGAAACTGTGCCTCTTCCAAGCCCATCGTTGTTTCTTGCCGGCCAAATCTAATAATAAATACAGGCCCCCATGCCGCAATTAATCCCCCCACAAGCAATAGCGATAGTGAGGGACTAAGCCATGCAAGCAACAAGATTGCAATACTTACAAAAGAAGCGAAAGCAATCAAAATAAGCAGGGACTTTTTAAACATAAAAAACCTCAGATTCAATACGCATAAGCGATGACAAAACGTCCTCCTGCTTTGTAATAGTAAAGATAGCTTATTTGGCTAAAATTGAAACCAAAACCATTACTAAAATCACAGCGTCATTTAGCCCATGCCTAGAGAAAGCAATAAGAAGAAAAACTTTTTATGTGAAAGAGACGAGCAGGCATCCGCAGCCTAAGCAATTTGATCGAATCAGATCACCTAGCCGAGTTGAATATAGGCCTTATTATATTTAGCCGAAATAAATAGACTGATATGGGGAAAAAAGAAAATATAATCAAGCAGCGGAGGAGCCGCTACACGGCTTCAGTACGAGGGATATAATAAGCAACAACTTCATTTCCCGTACCATGGTATTGAGCAGACGCGCATAGCGATCTAACGAGGGCAATACCACGACCAAATGCAAACTGATGCGTTAATGCAGCACTACTAACATGTAATTGAGACCAATCAAAACCTGGGCCACTATCTTTTACTCTGATTCTGAGTACGTCTTTTCCATCATAATGCAAGCCGGTCAAATCAATTTCTATTCGGCCTTCCGTTAATCTCTCCAAGCGATTGGCCCGTTCGCACAAATATTGCTCCATTCCGTCAACACCGCGCTTCATCGATGAATTAAGACCTAAAACACCATGATCTAAAGCATTCACAAATAACTCAGTCAAAATTAAAAAAACATCTGATTGACTAAATACAAGAGAGCGAACTCCACCAATAAAATTCATCATAAATGGCACAGTATTGATATGCCGAATTTCATCAACCCCAAGCGCCACACTATAGCGCCATGCACTTTCACCTAGGGCGGCTAAAGTAGAAATATTGACTTCTTCTGTAATAGGAAAAATTCGCTCCTTAGATACGGCAGTCGCTTTATCACCGAAATAAGCCAGCACCAAAGAAATATCATCATGGTGAGCTTCACCCTCTAAGAACTCAGCAAGGTCTTTTTGTGCATGAGCCAATCGTTGATCGCCAGGGACTTCGGCCAGCACTTTCAGCAGTCGATCTAAACCGTAATCCCCTTTAGTAGAATGGCGTGCTTCAATTAGTCCATCAGAATAAGCCGCTAAACAGGCTGGCTCATTAAAATAATAACGATCGGTCATTACATCCATCGCATTAGTCGGCACAATGCCGAGGGGCAAATGCGATGATTTCCAAGTGTGCTTTACTTCTCCGCTTGGGGACAAAACTTGCACTGATGGCATGCCCCCATTCCAGACCTCAATACAGCCCGCTGATTCATCAATTGAAATTAAGACTAAGGCAACAAAACGACCAACCGGTAAAACCTGCCTTACCTTATTATTCATCTCAATTAAAATATCTGAGATGGTATAACCTTTTTCCGTCATGGTATAAAAAGGCTGGGTTAGGGGAAGTACATTGAGCGCAGCAGTTAAACCATGCCCAATTCCATCTGCCAACATCAAATACAGAGCTTGGCCTGGAGTACGTGCAGCTGCAATTAAATCCCCCGAAAGACTTTCAGCAGGGGATAAGTAATATTCAAACTGGGGGTCATATAATAATTCGGCATTGACCATTTGCTCCATTAAATGGCTCACGACGCGCTTTTCTTCCTCAGCACGGTCGTAATAATCTGCCAATTTAACGGACTGCTCTCTCACCTTTCGGTTGAGCTCTAGGGTGCGGCTAAATGCTTTTAATTTTGCTTCTAATACTCGAAAATTAACGGGCTTATTAATGTAGTCATCGGCCCCTTGCTCAATGGCTTCTGCTAATTTGTTTTCTTCGCCTACCCCTGTCACAAAGACAATCGGAACCCAATTCTCATTCGCTTCATGCTTAATCGCAACAGCCGCTTCAAGGCCTGACATAACGGGCATCATCATGTCCATTAAAACTAAGTCAGGCCTTTCAAGCCGCCATATTTCCAATGCCTCCAGCCCATTGCGAGCCTGAATAGCCTTATGCCCCAATGCCTCGACAAATCGAGAAATTAGTAAAAGTACAGATTCAGTATCGTCAACAACTAGAATTTTCATTGTAAGCTTTAACGTATGATGAAAATTTTACCAAAACAGGCAATATCTAACACCTGCTTGACCGATTCTCTGCAGTTAACCAAAGCTAAACTTTTGCTCGCAGCACCAATTTTTTCTTTTAATAACAACAACATTCCTAAAGCGGAGCTATCCAAATAATTTACATTTTGGAAATCCACCAATACTTCTTTAATGCTGGGATTACTAATGAGTGTTTCACACACCTGACGAAACTCTCGGTGAGCACTGAAATCGAACTGTCCGGAGAGGACTACACGGCCCACATCCCCTTCAATCTGCACAGTTGGCGTCATACAAACCTCAACTCCATGAAAGTTACATGTTTAAAATCACTACAAAAAACCAAGGTATGGGAAAGTTAAATATATGGTCTTGCTTTCATACCTTAGTCGGGCAATACAAAACTGGCAACCGTATCGTAAACGAACTACCGATTCCAAGGGTAGAATTTACGCCAATCTCGCCACCTAAGCGAGCCAATAGGTTGCTAACAATGGCCAGCCCCAGCCCTGTTCCCTCTTTTCTGGTGGTAAAAAAAGGCTCAAATAAACGCTCTTGCACCTCCAAAGGCATCCCACATCCTTGGTCTACAACCTGCAACTCAATCATATTTTCCTGCTTGAGCAAAGAAAGACTAATCTCACCTCCCTGCTTAGAGGCCAGCATGGCGTTATCAATCAGGTTAGTTACGCACCCCAATAGCTCTTTGTAGTTCGCGCTTACCACTAAATATTCATGATCTACGGGTAAACTTAATGTGCACTGCATCTGGCTCGCTTGTAATTGCGGCTGCATGACAAGCTGCGCCTCTTGAAGTAAAGCAGATAATTTAACCGACTCCAATGGCACATCATGCCCCCGCACAAAGCTCAACATATTTTGGATAAGCACTTCAAGATGCCTCAATCGTGCTAAATTTTTTTGCCCGAATTTCTGCCTATCGTTGTCACTTAATTGAGGCTTAGCTAAATGTGCCGAGTACAGCAGCGCTGTCGCTAAAGGGGTACGAAGCTGATGGGCAAGACCCGCCGCCATTTCGCCCATTGCCGCAAGGCGTTTGTGTTGCGTTAATGCACGTTGTAGCTCCCATGTGTCGCTAATATCATGCAGCAGCATGATTTTTCCGTACTCGCCGGGCATGTCATTGACCACAATGCTAATGCGCCGCTCCCCTTGATGGGATTGCGACAACCATAAATCAGGCACATTGGTCGCTTGTAAACATGTTGCAGCATATTCCTGCCAAACACACCCAAGCTTGAGGGTTTGCATCATAAAATGGGCCGCAGGATTAAACTCCACCACCACCCCCTGCTCATTTAATTCCACTACACCGCCGGGCAAGCGTTCAAGCAATAGCGACAAGCGTCTAGACAAAGCCGCCTTCTCATCAAGTTCTCGCCGCAAATTGCCATTTGCAATTTCCAATTGCTCCGTTAAGGAAACAACTTGCTGCTGCAAATCCGCATAAGCAAGGCTAAGCTGATTCGATGCTTCAGTAAAAAGTGAAAAAGCGCTTTCTAACTCTCGGGGATCGATACTCTGCTTTTGATTGTCCATATAACAGTATCCTTGTTGCTTTTTCGTTTTTACATTATAAAGTGACTAGACAGCAGGCAAAAACAATGCTCCACCCAAAAATAGCTAGTAGTACAATTAATATTAGCGAAAGTTTATTTAGTACCGGTCTTACGGCTATAATTGCGATTCTTTTAGTATTTGTACAGCTGCCTCCTTAAATGTTCCATCCCAACACCGTCGGTTAAGAATACTTAAACGCAGCCTGGAGCCATTCCGTGTCTGACTTATTAAAAAATATTGATGCTCGCACAAAGCTTGCTGGAACCAACAAGCTTGAAATTCTTTTATTTACTCTCGGACAGGATGAACGCTCTGGCCGGCGGGAAAATTTTGCAATTAATGTGTTTAAAGTTCGTGAAGTGATGCGAACCCCAGAAATAACCAAAGCACCTGATATGCCCCCTTCTATCGAAGGCATGGTCAGCTTGCGAGGCACGCTTGTGCCGGTCATTGATCTGGCTCGCTATGCGGGTATTGCCACTACCAGCCGACCAGAAATCATGATCGTTTCAGAATACAACGGCCATACACAAGGATTTCTGGTTGAGGCCGTAGACACCATATTGCGGCTTGATTGGTCGCAAATGCGCGTCCCACCTGACATGCTCATGTCACAAATGGGCGGTCTAGTTGTAGCCGTTACCGAGCTTGAAAATAACAAGCTCGTCATGATGATGGATGTAGAAAAAGTGCTCGCAGAATCGGTTCCCGGTTCAGACAAAATTGATCCAGACACATTAATTCAAGATGTTAGTCTCAACAATAAAACAGTTTTTATTGCCGATGATTCTGTTGTCGCTCGCCGTCAAATCGAAATGACTTTAGATGCGATGCATATCAAGCATATATCTACGATTAATGGAAAACGGGCATGGGATGAATTACAGCGCATCGCCCAATCCGCAGATTTACAAGGCAAGGTAGTCAGAGATATCGTTCATTTGGTCTTGACTGATGTAGAAATGCCAGAAATGGACGGCTATATGCTCACTAAATTAATCAAAAGTGATCCCCGTTTTGCAGGCATTCCCGTTCTAATGCACTCGTCATTATCGGGAGCATCGAATCAAAAGCTAGGGCAGTCCGTGGGTGTAGACGGCTATGTTGCCAAATTTGAAGCACACCGACTCTCTGAAGCAATTGCTAATTTCTTACTTAAAGAATAAGAGCCAAAAATAACTAAGCAGGCAAAATGAACTCCCGCAGTTTACACACCGTAAATGAGGATTTTGAGCCACTATTAACGCAGTCAAACGTAGCGAGTTGTTATATCGCCTCGTTCGTATTAAAGATCAACAGCGGAGGTCATTCATGTCCAGTAATTCGACCAATTTACTTGAAAGCATTGATGCGCGAACCAAGCTGGCTGGCTCCAATAAAATGGAAATCCTGCTGTTTACCTTAGGTACGCGTGAAATATTTGGTATCAATGTATTTAAAGTACGCGAAGTCTCTCAAACGCCAAAAATCACCAAAACACCCAATATGCCCCTAGGGGTTGAAGGCGTTCTTTCTTTGCGTGGTAATATCATCCCAGTTATTGCACTGGCAAAATTTGTAGCGACACAAGAAACACCATCGGCAGCAGCCACAAGCACGATGATTGTGACGGAGTTTTCTAAACATACTCAAGCATTCTTAGTTCATGAAGTGGATCGAATTATCCGTGTTGATTGGGATAAAGTGCGAGCCCCAGAAACCATGCTGGCGGGTAATCAACAATTGATTACGGCACTGACTGAGTTACCGGATGGCAAACTCGTTTCCATTTTAGATGTTGAACAAATCTTAGCCAGTGTGATTGGCGAGCCTATCATCCCTGATTTACAGAAAGCTGCCATCAACCCAGAAACATTTATGTTTTTTGTGGATGATTCTATGGTTGCCCGCAAAGAGATCATCAGCGTGCTCGATAAAATTGGCGTGAAATACCATCAAGCCAATAATGGTCGAGAAGCTTGGGATAAATTGCAAAACTTAGCGAATCGCGCCACACATGACGGCGAGCGCCTACGCGACAAACTAAAAATGATTTTAGTCGATGCTGAAATGCCTGAAATGGACGGCTATGTTCTTACCAAACATATTAAGTCTGACACTCGTTTTCAAGGTATTCCTATCGTCATGCATTCATCCTTGTCCTCAAATGCAAATAGAGCAATGGGAAGCAGTGTAGGTGTTGATGCATATGTGGCAAAATTCGACCCAGTCATTCTAGCCGATACCATCACCCCCTTATTGGTTGGTTAGTTTCATATTAATAAAAACAAGCCGTTTACATATCAACTGTAAACGACATGGAGTAGCACATGGCAGATAGTAACCTGCGTATTTTAGTGGTGGACGACTTCTCCACAATGCGCCGTATTGTGCGTAACCTTTTGAAAGAGTTAGGCTTTTCAAATGTTGACGAAGCCGAAGATGGCCAAGTTGCTTTGCATAAGCTAAAGAATGGCTCTTTTGAATTTGTGGTTACCGATTGGAACATGCCTAACATGACAGGGATTGAGCTACTGCGCGCCATTCGTGCAGACGCCCAGCTCAAGCACCTACCCGTCATGATGGTGACCGCTGAAGCAAAAAAAGAAAACATCATTGAAGCGGCTACGGCAGGCGCCAACGGATATATCGTAAAACCATTCACAGCCGCCACATTGGATGAAAAACTGAAAAAAGTTTTCGCCAATATGAGCAAGTAGAACAAGAACCCGACAGACGCACCGGAGGCGACTGTGAACGATCATGCACTAAATAGCGGAGATTCCGCTGACCTAGAAGCACTATTCGATAGTATCGTTCATTCCAATCAGGATAGTGAACCCACAGAGCCTGCCCCAGCCAAGGTTGAAGCTAGCCCCGCTGCCGCCAGCTCTATGCCCACACTGACTGCCGAAGAATTAAATGATCCTGCACGCGCTATGTTTTCACATATTGGGCATTTAACTAGAAAACTGCACGATACACTTAAAGAGTTAGGCCTAGATAAATCACTAGAAAAAGCAGCCACAGATATTCCTGATGCGCGTGATCGCCTTTCCTATATTGCTACACTCACTGAGCAAGCAGCAGATCGCACACTCAATGCTCTGGACGCGGCAAAACCTATCCAAGACAAAATAAGTGATGATGCAAAGGCCTTGGGCGGCCAATGGGACAAGCTGCTAGCAAACCAGTTATCCGTCGATGAATTTAAAGCACTGGTTGAAAAAACCAGAACACATTTAAATGAAACGGTGAAGGGCTCTGATCAAGTCAGCAGCAAGATGTTGGAAATCATGATGGCACAAGATTTCCAAGATCTAACTGGGCAAGTCATTAAAAAAGTACTCGATATGTCCAAGCAAATGGAAGCCCATTTAATGGACTTCTTGCTGATGTTCTCCCCACAAGGTGGCACTAAAGTCGAAGGACTTAGACCAGAAGAGGAAGCATCACTACTCAATGGCCCGGTTATTAATCCTGAAGGCCGAACAGATATCGTTACAAATCAAGGCCAAGTCGACGACTTATTAGAAAGCTTAGGCTTCTAAACGCCTTTTAATTGAATGAACGCAACCTTTGGGGGAGCGAAGATGAGCACTGACTTTGGCGGCATGGAAGATCTGCTGCAAGATTTTTTAACAGAAGCGTCTGAGCTCCTGTCTGAAGTCGACAACAAGCTAGTCGAGCTTGAAAAACGACCTAATGATAAAAATCTTCTGAATGATATTTTCAGAGGATTTCACACGATTAAAGGTGGAGCAGGCTTTCTGAATGTGGATGCAATGGTCAGATTATGCCATCGCACAGAAAATCTATTTGATAAGCTTCGCACGCTAGAACTCGTCCTCACTCCCGAAATTATGGACACGATCATGGCCGCCACAGGCGTGGTCCGTGATATGTTTGGCGCGCTAGCAAAGGGTGCGCTGCCTACAAATGCACCAGAAGAATTAATTGCAGCCCTTGATGCCGTACTCGAAGGCCGACCGCTCGAAACAGTGATTGCTCATGTTGCGCCTGTCGTAGCAACAGCCCCCCCAGCCTCTGCTGCTAGCGGCCCAGACTGGGATGAGCTTTATAATGCCTTACTTGGCAAAGAAAATGCACCTAGCGCAGCTGCTATTGCGCCTACTAATGATACACAGCATGGGTCAGCAACCATGGAACAAGCAATCAGCGATCCAATGAGTAGCTTAAAACCTGCCCCAGTCGTCGCCAAAGCGACTGCAGTGGTGGCCGCTCCTCAACAGCAACAGCAGCAACAACAACAAGTTGCCGCTGCGCCACAAGAAGCGACCATTCGTATTGATACAGTACGACTAGATCAAGTACTTAACTTGTCTGGTGAAATTGGCTTAACTAAAAATCGTCTAACCACCCTGCGCACCGACATTATGGCGGGCAAGATGGATAGTAATACCCTCAAAGCGATGGACGAGGCTATTAGCCAGCTCGACCTATTAGTGGGTGATTTACAAAATGCGGTGATGAAGACCCGCATGCAGCCTATTGGCCGCCTCTTTCAAAAATACCCACGCTTAGCACGCGACTTAGCGCGTCAGTTGGGTAAAGATGTTGAGCTGGTGATTTCAGGCGAAGAAACTGAGCTAGATAAAACCATGCTAGAGGATTTGAACGATCCTCTGGTCCACTTGGTACGAAATGCGGTCGATCATGGCATTGAAACCATGGAAGATCGCAAAACCAGCGGTAAGCCATCAAAAGCCATTGTGGAATTATCTGCCACCCAAGTTGGCGACCATATTCTGATCTCCATCACGGATGATGGCCGAGGTATGCGTCCCGATGTGATCCGCAAAAAAGCCGTTGAAAAAGGCCTGATTGATGTCGAAACAGCCAATAGCCTAGACGACAAACAAAGCCTGCAGCTGATCTTTATGCCTGGTTTTTCAACCAAAGATCAAGTTTCCAGCGTGTCTGGTCGCGGTGTAGGGATGGATGTGGTGAAAACCAACATCCAAAGATTAAATGGCCGTATCGACATTCAATCGATTGTAGGTGAAGGCTCACGCTTTACTATTTCACTACCGCTGACACTCGCCATTTTGCCTGTCTTGGTTGTGCGCGTTTGCGATCAGCCTTTTGCCGTACCACTGGCCATGGTGCGAGAAATCATCCCAATCCGGCACGAACAAATTCAAGAAGTATCTGGTCGCGCCACAATTGTCGTACGAGATGAAATCCTTTCTGTACGATCTTTGGCCAGCTTACTCGGCTGGGAAGAGGTACAAATCCCTCAGTTTGGCGTACTGATGCAATCTGCCGAGCACTCATTTATTCTGGCTGTTGATAGCTTTATTGGCCGAGATGATGTGGTTATTAAACCACTACAAAACATTCGGCCTAAAGGCGTTGCCGGTGCAACACTGTCAGGCGATGGCTCCGTTGTGTTAGTTCTGGATATGGAAGACCTGCTCGGCGCTGCTGATGCGGATAATTCTGCCATTCGCACTTCGCGTTTCCTTGAAAAAACCAGCTAAGTATGAATGATATTTGGGGCTGAACCATTGCCCCAAATATAAGCTGAACCTATTTTTTTGATGTAAATATCACCTAGCAGCCTATTGGACTTAGGCGGTTAAAGCGAAAGATCACATGATTAAGAGCAGATTGTCCCAGATCTGCAGTGCCTGCATTAGCTGCGACACATGGGCGAAATATGGGCATATCAGGTGATTTTGCAGCCGACTAATGCCAAATCCGACAGGATGTTAGATATCGAGCACAGGGTGTTTCCAAAATATGACGCAAGACCACGCATTTATCGGACGACAGCCCATTCTTAATCGCCAACAAGAAATTATTGGCTATGAGCTATTGTTCCGACTAAACAAAGAAGCAGTAACAGCTAATTTCTCCAGTGATATGCAAGCTGGCACCAATGTACTGGTCAATACACTCAGTAATATGGGTACAGATTGGCTAGTTGGTAATAAGCTTGCCTTTATTAACGTCGCAGAATCAATGCTCGAAAGTAACTTTCTAGAGCTACTTCATCCAGAGCGCGTTATTTTAGAAGTCGTTGAAACAACAGAAGCAACCCCACAATTACTGGCCCGTTTACAAAGTTTAAAAGATCAGGGCTTTTCAATTGCATTAGATGACTTTGTTCTTAGCCCACAGACTGCACCCTTTTTAGAGTTTGCTGATTATATCAAGCTAGATATTCAGCTATTAGGCATGTCACAAGTCCCTGCCCTCTCCAAAGAATTACGCTGCTCTAAAGCGCTGCAAGTGGCTGAAAAAGTTGAAACAAAAGACGAATTCAAACAATGTATGGAGCTAGGCTTTGAATGTTTCCAAGGCTATTATTTTGCCCATCCTGAAACATTAGCAGCAAAAGTTATTAATCCAAGTTATGCCAATATTCTTAATTTATTGAATATGTTGCGTAATAATGCGGAATTAAAAGATATTGAAAATGCGCTTAAACGCGACGTCGCCCTATCATTTAAATTATTGCGTTATATTAATTCGGTTGGCTTTGGCTTATCTTGCGAAATTCAATCCTTCCGTCATGCAGTCACGATCCTTGGCTATCAAAAGCTCTATCGCTGGCTTACGCTGCTACTGGTGACGGCAGGCGCTGACAATGGCTCGCCACCTGCTTTATTAAAAACAGCGATTACCCGTGGTCGCCTCGTTGAATTACTGGGCTCGCATTTACTGGATGGGCAAGATCGAGACAATTTATTTATTGTCGGTGTGTTTTCATTGCTCGATGTCCTGCTCGATATGCCTATGGATAGAATCTTAGAAACACTGATTCTTCCAGAGAATGTCACCGATGCTTTGATGACCAGAACCGGTATTTATGGGCCCTTCTTAGCCCTTGCTGAGGCCTGTGAAGACCCAAACATGTCAGAAGTACCATTTCTTTGCGAGCAGCTGCAGCTCACGCCCGACATGCTGAATCGCTCGCATGTGCAAGCCCTGCAATGGGTTGAAGATTTAGGCGTGTAACTTTAATGCCCACAAAAAAGCCGCGATTTTTTCGCGGCTTTTTTTATTCCTCCCAAAGGAAGAAATCACTGATTACTTAGCAAGTGCAGCAAACAGCTGATCACGAATCACTTCCACTTGGCCAACACCGTTCACTTTTACATATTTAGGCGCAGTTGCATCGCCACTAGCCGCCATTTCACCGTAGTAGCCAACCAATACTTCAGTTTGCTCATGATAAACCGATAGGCGTTTTTTAACGGTTTCTTCTTCATCATCAGCGCGTTGAATTAGCTCTTCACCCGTTACATCGTCCACGCCTGCAACTTTAGGCGGATTGAATTTAACGTGGTAAGTACGGCCGGATGCCACGTGGACACGACGGCCAGCCATACGATCAACGATGGCCTCGTCAGGTACATCGATTTCTACAACATAATCGATCACCACACCGGCTTCTTTCATTGCATCTGCTTGCGGCACTGTGCGCGGGAAACCATCAAACAGAAAGCCATTCGCGCAATCTGCATCGGTAATTCGCTCTTTCACCAAGCCAATAATGATGTCATCACGCACCAAACCACCCGCATCCATAATGGATTTAGCTTCCAGACCCAGTGGCGTACCTGCTTTTACAGCGGCACGCAGCATATCACCGGTAGAAATTTGCGGGATATTGTATTTTTCTTTGATGTAAGTTGCTTGCGTACCCTTACCGGCGCCTGGTGCACCCAAAAGAATTAATCTCATTATTTTTCCCTAGTGGTTAATGTTTTTTAGATTTTAGATAAATGGGCAAAAGCATCACGTACACGCGCCAAATCTTCGGGGGTATCCACACCCGCAAGCGGAGCGTCAGCCGAAATGTGCACACCAATGCTGTAACCATGCCACAGCACGCGCAGTTGTTCCAGCGCTTCGATTGATTCGATGCAAGATGGCGACAGTTTTTGGTAAGTACGCAAAAATTCTGCTCGATAACCATAAATACCGATATGGCGTAGCGGTGTCAGCTCAGCAGGCAAAACCGTTAGCCCCTGCATAAATGTATCCCGGGGCCAAGGAATGGCCGCTCGGCTAAAGTACATCGCACGCTGTTTAGCATCCAAAACAACTTTCACTGTATTTGGATTCAAAAAATCGGCATGGCTGCTGATGGCGTGGCAAGCGGTTGACATCGCAAGGCTGCTATCTGCAATCAGCTTGGCAGCCACCGCATCAATCAGCGATGGATCAATTAAAGGCTCGTCACCCTGCACATTGACGACCACGGCATTATCCGGCAAGCCAAGAAAATCAATTGCCTCGGCCAAGCGATCGGTGCCACTTGGGTGGTCGCTACGCGTCAATATGGCACGATAGCCTGCGGCCTCTACGGCCGATTTAATTTGCTCATCATCCGTGGCTACGCACACTAAGCTAGCCGATGATTTAAGCGTTTGCTCAATCACCCGCACTATCATCGGCTTTCCCCCAATATCAGCCAAAGGCTTATTGGGTAAGCGTGTCGATTTAAGCCGAGCAGGGATCAGTGCAATAAAACTCACCGAACTTCTTCCAAGGCATCTAGCTCGCGTGCTTCTACTTGTAGCATGACTGGAATGCCATCTTTAATCGCAAAAGCTAAGCGATCGGCCTTGCAAATCAATTCTTGTTTACTTTTTTCATAAGTCAGCGGGCCTTTGCAGACCGGGCAAACTAAGATTTCTAGTAATTTTGCATCCATTTTTTTCTCACTCAATTTGCAAATTCTTCAGGACTATATTTTGACTCAGCCAGCCAGCCAAATCAGGCGCTAAGCTTGCGCTCACCGGCAATACCCACATTCTAACATCAGCGAGCGCGGTAAGCTTTACCGCGTCTTTTTCTGTCAGCAGAATGATTTCTGCATCAGGCAAATCATCGGCGCTAAATGAATGGTGATCAGGAAACGCGTGCTCAGTAAACACCAAACCTAGCGCTTTTAAGCTATTAAAAAAACGCTGGGGATGACCAATACCACAGACAGCGGCGATCCGTAAACCATGCCACGATTCAAGCGGTGCATTCACAAGGGAATAAAAAGGCGCTGCCACCAAGCTCATCTGAAACACATGAGGATGTGCGAGAACGTAATCTCCACCATTTACAATCACGGCATTGACAGTATTTAACCTAGATACCGGCTCGCGCAGTGGCCCAGCAGGAATCAAAGCGCCATTGCCAAAGCCTCGCACGCCATCCACCACGCAAAGCTCTATATCTCGCTGTAGCCGATAATGCTGCAATCCATCATCGCAAAGCAGCACATCCACTTCTGGGTGCGCTGCCAGCAAAGCAAACCCTGCTGCGGCACGATCTTTGAATACAAACACCGGCACATTCGTAGCGCGAGCTAGCAAAATAGGCTCATCACCACTTAAACGTGGATCGCTGTCTGCGTTAACACTGAGCGGCAGCGATGTATTACCACCATAGCCACGCGACACAATACCTGGGCGATAGCCAAGCGCTTGCAGGCTTTTAGCTAGATAAATCGTCAACGGCGTTTTACCCGTACCACCGGCCGTAATATTGCCGACGACAATCACTGGTACAGGCAAGCGCACGCTTTGCTTTAAGCCCAAGCGAAACAAGACACGTCGCAATGCGCCCAGCCCTGCAAACAAACCAGATAATGGCCGTAATAAATAAGACAAAGGATGATGGGGCGTATACCAGATTCTATCAATCAGCATCGACACACCTCCACCACATCGCCCCACATCTGCCGCTATTTAGCGTTCGTTTGCGTTGCAAACGTCAGCTTTCCATAGCCAGCCAAACGTGCAGCTTCCATCACATTAACCACACTCTGATGAGCACTTTGCGCATCGGCATTAATGATAATCATCGGGTCCTGCGTTTCGCCAGCGGCACGGCGTAGCAGCAAAGCAAAATCATCTGCCGTGCTAAATGTAGCCGCATTGCCGTTCACGCTGTACTGACCATTGGCCGATACCGCCACATTGATAGATTTAGGCTGATTCTCTGCCGTCTTTTCCGCGTCTGCGGTAGGCAAAGTGATTTTTAGTTCCGCAAATTTGGAATACGTCGTGGTTGCCATCAAGAAGATCAAAATAACCAGCAGCACGTCGATCAACGGCACAAAGTTAATTTCTGGTTCTTCGCGATTACGGCCTTTACGAAAATTCATGATGTGCCCTTAGGCTCTGTAGATGTTTGTTTCGCGCCTGCGCTGGGCCGGAAAACGGCCAGTCACAAGGCATGCGACGAAAGTAATAACGGGTTATTCCCGAGGAGCATAACGCAGTGAATGGCCATTTTCCGGCTCAGCCCTTCGGGTTTGGCTCATTTTTGGGGCTGCACGGCGTTAAAAATCGCTAATGGTACTCGTACCATGTCGCAATTTTTGCCTTGTTCAGCCCCAAAGCTGGGCCAAACGCAGCCGTGAAACAAGCGTCAACAGAGCCTAGTTGCGGTCGCCGTGCACAATTTCAACCAGCTTCACCGCCTGCTGCTCCATATCAACGAGGTAGCTGTCGACCTTGGTGCGAAAGAAACGATAGAAAATCAAAGCAGGCACCGCCACCATAATCCCAAAAGCGGTATTGTAAAGTGCAACAGAAATACCATGCGCCAATGCAGCAGGGTTTGCTGCGCCTGTCGGCGCTTGTGAGCCGAAGATTTCGATCATGCCGATAACCGTACCAAACAAACCCAGCAACGGCGTCACCGCAGCTAAAGTACCCAACATCGGCAGATAACGCTCTAACTCGTGCGACACGGCACTGCCCGTCTCTTCAATCGACTCTTTCATGATGTCACGGGAGCTGCGAACATTTTTTAAGCCCGCAGACAATACACGACCCAATGGGCTAGATGCGGAGAGCTTAGTCAACATTTCTGCGCTTACGCCACGGCTGCGATATTCTTGCACAACACTCGCTAGCAAACCTTTTGGTAAGATTTGGCTCTGACGCAAAGTTAATAAACGCTCAATGATGATAGTGACGGTAGCAATAGAAGCGGCAATAATGAGCCAAATCGGCCATCCGGCCGCTTCAATAATAGCAAGCATAATAGATTAATCCCTGGACGCGATTAGAAGCGCGTCACTTTAACGGGATTCAGAGGCTGGGGGAAGCACCTGCCACAAAGAACGGTGTTTTTAAACATGCTTAGCATGTCTGTCGAACTTAAGACAAATCGCCTGATTCTTGTAAAAACCAAGCCTTGAGCTGGCTCGATCTTGCATGCCAACTGACTTTTTTGTAAACAAATCGGCAACGAAACAAGCTTGCCGATGCTTTACCCATGGGTGATACAACACAAAAAAGAGCGCTAAGCCCGTGATCTGAAATGGTTTTTTATTTGTCAATCCCTCTGTGGATAACTTTGTGTACAAGATGCTAAATTCAATGAAATACTCAATAAAACCCGCAGTAGACTCGACTAAACAAGCTACATAACCATTCATTAATAGATAATAAAATCAATAAGTTACAACAATATCCTCTACTACAACTCTCACTATCTATCGCAAATCGTTAGTTTGCGCCATTTTGTGGATTAAACAGAGCCAAATCGAGATTGTCATGAATTTGTCAAGTACAAATAGCGTCATTTTAACCGTCGCAGAACTCAATCGCCGCGCCAAATCTTTGCTGGAAAGTAGCTTCCCTTTGTTGTGGGTGGCCGGTGAGATTTCAAATTTTAAACGTTACGATTCAGGACATTGCTACTTCAGCTTAAAAGATACAAATGCTCAAGTAAGGTGTGTCATGTTTAGAAATAAGGCGGCACTCATTGATTTTCAGCCTCGTGAAGGAATGCAGGTTGAAGCCCGCGCCTTAGTTTCACTTTACGAAGCAAGAGGTGATTTTCAACTTACCATTGAGGCCCTCCGTCCAGCCGGCTTAGGTGCGCTGTTTGCTGCATTTGAACAGCTCAAGAAAAAACTTGAACTAGAAGGTTTATTTGCAGCAGAACGGAAAAAACCACTTCCAGTGTTCCCCCGTGCAGTCGGTATCGTGACCTCCCCTGCTGCTGCTGCCCTTGCCGATGTGATTGCCGCACTCCAGCGGCGCATGCCCAGCCTGCCGATTATTCTGTATCCCACGCCCGTACAAGGGCCTGCGGCCGCAGCACAAATTGCCAGTGCCATTCAAAAAGCCGGCCAACGCAATGAAGTCGACGTGATTATTGTTTGCCGAGGTGGCGGCAGCTTGGAAGATTTATGGTCATTTAATGAAGAAATAGTGGCGCGCGCCATTGCCGCCTGCCCCATTCCTATTGTCAGCGGCGTTGGGCATGAAACTGATTTTAGTATCACCGACTTTGTCGCTGATGTACGAGCAGCCACCCCAACTGCCGCCGCAGAATTAGTCAGCCCTAATCGCGAAGAATGGCTGACACGGCTGGAGCGCCAACACAGCCGCCTGCATCGAGCGATTGAGCGCCAGCTACAAAGCAAAATGCAGGGTCTAGATGCCCTATCCAGACGTTTGCAGCACCCTGGCGAGCGTTTAAATCGGCAAAAAAGCCATCTACTAGAATTAAGCCGCCGCCTGCATTTAAGCCCACAAAGAACGCTGGAAAAGCAGCAATATCGCCTTAAGCAATTGGCTATGCGCTTAAATCACTGCAAGCCCAATCCAACACGGCAACAAGACCGCTTACAACAACTCGCCCGCCAGCTTTTACTCAGCATGCCGCGCCAAGTGGAACAACGGCGACAAAAACTGGCCATGCTTGCCGCACGTTTAGAGCCGTGGAATCCACAAGCCGTACTCGCACGCGGCTACGCCCTTGTAACTCGTCCAGACGGCCAACTCGTGCGCCATGCCAGCCAATTAAGCCATGGCGAGCCTTTATCGCTGCAATTTAACGATAGCGCCGTGGATGTACGAGTGATTAAAAATTTAGGCGAGCAGGGAAAGTTAGAGATCTAAGGGATGTTATGCAGCAAAACCCAAATCTTGAAACACAGAGAACACGGAGTTTCACAGAAAAAACTGTTTCTTAATTAAGCTATTTTCTTTGGGTTTTAAATATTCTCAAACCAGACAATCTGGACTTTTATCACGGCCAGTAGCACGGGGCTTAAATCTCCCCTTGAAACACGCCGGAGCGAGGAACAAGCGGGGCGGGGTTTCGGAAAAGGGGTAGCGGGCTTGCTCCCGAGCAGCCTCTACGCCGAGCCGATTATCCGCAGTGAGGGGCTTTCGTGTTTTTGAGGTTGCGGCTTTGGTTCTTTTCTTGGCCGTTCAAGAAAAGAACGCCCCCGCGGTGCATAAGTATCTACACAAGTTAATGGCAGTACTTCAGTGCAGCAGCCTCCCCCTTTTTCAAAGGGGGATTGAGGGGGATTTGCTTTTGGTTTTTGGCTAATTGCAGCCCAACATCAAAACAAATCCCCCCTAGCCCCCCTTTTCCAAAGGGGGGAATAAGTGTGCTGATTTGTGTAGATACCTATGCCCGCGGTGGCTACCGCTCCAAAATCAACGTGCCGAAGGCACTAAGAAAACAAGAGCTGCATAACATCAGTCACAAAGAAAAGGCACCTCAAAACAATTTTCCATATTGATCTATCTGCGTTAGATATAAGCGCAAATCAAATTCTAGCTGATGATATTGCGGCTCCATATATTCGCATAATTTATAAAATGCTTTATCGTGGTCTTTTTCTTTTAAATGGGCTAACTCGTGCACGACAATCATTTTTAAAAACTCAATCGGCACTTCTTTAAACATCGAGGCAATCCGAATTTCGTGTTTCGATTTAAGCTTGCTGCCTTGTACTCTGGATATAGTGGTATGCAGGCCAAGCGCATGATTAATCACATGAATTTTGCTATCAAAAGCAACTTTACTAATGGGCTCTGCTTTGCGTAAAAAATCATTTTTTATATCTAACACATAGTCATATAACGCTTTATCGGTTTTAACATCATGTGGACGTGGATATTTTTTTAAAATATGCCCTGCAAGCTGATTACTATCGAGTAATTGCTGAATTTTTTCTTGAATAGCGGCTGGATAAGCGGCTAAATACTTGAGTTGATTCATTGCTTAGTTTTTTTCCGATACCGTCGTAATCTCTATCCGCCGGCCATCTATTTCGAGTTTTAATAACCAATCTTGACGTTTATTAGTGCACATCGGTAAGGCCGTTTGAGCACGCCAATGCTGCTGATCATTTGATAGCAGCATATAGCGATTAGGCCCCATATCCATCCCTTGCATTTGCCAGCTGGCATAAATCTTTTTAGCGCGGCCCTCAACAAGCAATTGCACCGGCTTATTAGCATTCAATGCTTGCTCGCTTTTTACCTGGTAATTTTGCTCTTCAAATTTAAAAATACAGCCCTCACTAAATACAGGGCAATCTAGCCGCGCTTCTGGCTCATTATCCGCAACAAACCAAGCAAATTTATTGCCTAATACCACCAAAATCAGCGCCAATACCAGAGAAAAGCCTAGCGCAATTTTAATCACCCAAGACTTCATACTCATACCCACGCGGCGCGCATTAAAGCCACACCCTGCGCGCCATGCTCTTGAGCAATACCCACATCATCCTTACTCATCCCACCCAGAGCATAGACAGGCAACGGCCAGCCTTCCCCTAGGAGAGCTTTAAGCCCTTCCCAGCCCAAAGGGGGGCAATCTGGATGAGATGGCGTCTCGGCAATATGACCAAGCAAGGCGTAATCAAGCGCAAGATGGCTGGCGGCGCTCAATTCTGATACGTTATGCGTTGAAGCCCCTACCCAATCCAGTGCAGGGCGTTTTTGTAAGCTTAGCAAGCTACGCGCAGGCAAATGCACACCATCGGCGTTCAGCTCAAGCGCTAATGCCACCGCATCGTGCAGCAAAACTCGAGTACCTTGGTGCTTGGCCATCGCCAACACCCGCTCAGCCAATTGGCGATATTCCGCCTCATTAAGCTGTGGCTCGCGCAAAATCAGCCAAGCAGGGGTGATCCGCTGCAAGCGCTCTAAAAATACCGCCTCGCCCAATTCCGCCACATTAGAAATCGTCATCACATCAGGCAGCGCCAAGCCACGCAAAATAGGACCATTTGCGGGCAAAATCGGCGAAACATTGAGCTTGCCAGGCATTTGCCAAGCAAACTGCTGCCCTTCATGCGCAGTGATTTCCCCATCCCAAGCCGTCACTCTAAAAAACGCAAGACGCACTTTGGCATGCGGGTATTCAAATGTTTGCACAATCCACGGCGTGGCAGCCGTCACATGAATGCCCATTTCTTCGACCAGCTCGCGTTTAAGCGCAGCGAGCTCGGTCTCACCACTTTCGAGCTTGCCACCAGGAAACTCCCAGTAGCCCGCATAAGGCTTACCTTCAGGGCGGCTACCCAGTAAGAACGAGCCATCTGCTTTTAATAAAATACCGGCTGCAACATGAGTAATTTTGCGCATTATTCTTCGAATGGGTATTGGACGGGCGCATTTTACAGTAAGTCATGCTTTTGCCCCTGCTTGCGTGAATATTGTGATGAGGCCATTGCACTCCCTTACTCACACATATTGCGCAACCCAAGTCTTGAAACACGGAGGCCACAAAGAACACAGAGTTTCACTGAGAAAACCAATAATGGCTTTCATCTACGTCCTCGTTTTACTCTGCCGTTTAAGGTTTAGCCCTCTCTCCTCTTGATTGAAGGTATTTTGTTCACGCTTTTCAAAGACGGCTAACTCCAGTTGTTTAGCTAAAAATCCTATTTCTGCGTATGATTTGTCTGTCATTTTTTGCTGCTTTTGTAAGTAAAATCACCACAATGATGTCATCGTCTTATCTGCTTGATTGCACTATCAGGAAGAAACAACACTGGAAAGCAACTACGCTTTCAATACCCCTGTGTAAAGGTCTTAAAAATGGCACCAGAACAAGCCAGTAAAACAATTAATGATTTGCTCCGCATGATGTTGCAACACAAGGCATCGGATCTTTTTATTGCTGATGATTTTCCGCCTGCAATGAAAATCAATGGTCGGCTTACGCCAGTAGGCACGCAAAAACTCAATGGTGTGATTAGCAAGGCCTTGGCTTATTCGATTATGCGAGCAGATCAAGTCGAAGAATTTGAGCGCGATTATGAATGCAACTTTGCGATTAATCCCGAAGGAATCGGCCGATTTCGAGTCAATGTTTTTATGCAGCAAGAAAAAGTCGGCATGGTTTTGCGGGTGATTACCAGCAAGATTCCCGATTTTGATGAATTAAAATTACCGCCTATTCTAAAAGATGTAGTGTTGGCTAAACGCGGCTTAGTTCTTTTGGTGGGTGGCACAGGCTCGGGTAAATCAACCACGATGGCGGCAATGATTGATTACCGAAATCAAAATACCCACGGCCATATCATCACCATTGAAGACCCGATCGAATATGTGCATAAAAGCAAAAATTGCTTAGTTACTCATCGTGAAGTAGGAAGAGACACCAAGCATTGGTTTGCCGCACTTAAAAATACCTTGCGGCAAGCGCCTGATGTCATTTTAATTGGTGAAATTCGTGACCGAGATACCATGGAATATGCCTTGTCTTTTGCAGAAACAGGGCATTTATGTATGGGGACTTTACACGCCAATAGTGCCAATCAGGCATTAGAGCGAATTGTTAATTTCTTTCCTGAAGAGCGCCACCCGCAGATTTATATGGATTTATCTTTAAATATGCGCGGCATGGTTTCTCAGCGTTTGATTCCTACGCCAGATGGAAAAGGCCGCGTCGCCGCGATTGAAGTTTTACTCAATTCGCCTTTAGTTGCAGATATGATTTTTAAAGGTGACGTAGGTGGCGTAAAAACCGCCATGCTTAAATCAGAAGAATTAGGCATGCAAACTTTTGATTCCGCCCTCTTTCATTTATACGAAGATGGCCGCATTAGCCTTGAAGAAGCGCTTAAAAATGCCGATTCGATCAATGAATTACGGTTGCGGGTTAAATTAAAGAGTAAAGATAGTAAAAGTGTTTCACATGATGAATTAGGGCATTTAAGTCTGGTCGCAGAAGCAGAGCCTGAAGAGGATGAAGGCAAAGCAGAATAAATACGCTGGAGTAGAAGCACTGGCCCCCAGTCTTATCAACTGAAACGCAGTGTTTTTCCTAGGACGGATAAAACCCCATGTGCACTATCCATTTTTTTTCTTAGTAGCAAACAAAGACAAAAGATGATGACTGCGCTCCCGACACGGGGCTTAAATCTCCCCTTGAAACACGCCGGAGAGAGGAACAAGCGGGGCGGGGTTTCGGCAAGGGAGCGAGGAACGAGCCAATCCCGCCCGCCGCCGACTCGATTGTCCGCAGCGCAGGGGCTTTCGTGTTTCGTGGGGTCGCCTTCTTTGGCTTCGTTTCTTGGCGAAGCAAGAAAGGAAGGCCCCGCGGTGGCTACCGCACCTAAATCAACGTGCCGAAGGCACTAAAAAGCATTGTTTTTAGGTTTGCTTAGCGCACATGGGGCGTAACCCGCCGTTTTCCGTAGCATTTATGCAAAGGTCTGGCGGGTTGCACCCGCCCTACAAAAAACGCGCTGCATGTCCTTGGCTTTAGTGATGCGCATGAGCACAACATCATGCCCATGCAGCACACATTTACTTCGCGTTTAAAATACTCAATGCCACCGCCTCGGCAATTTTGATGCCGTCTACCCCTGCCGATAAAATCCCGCCTGCGTAGCCTGCACCTTCACCCGCAGGGAATAGACCCTTAGTGTTGATGCTTTCTAGCGTGTCGTTATCGCGCTTGATGCGCACCGGTGACGAGGTACGGGTTTCTACGCCGGTAAACAGCGCATCGGCCATGCCAAACCCTTTGATTTGCTTATCAAAAGCAGGCATCGCTTCGCGAATAGCGGTAATGGCGTATTCAGGTAGGCAATCGGCTAAGTCAGTGAGATGCACGCCCGGCGTATAGGAAGGCACCACCACGCCAAATTCGGTAGAAGGCTTGCCTTTAAGGAAATCACCCAGTTTTTGAGCAGGGGCTTGATAGGTGCTACCACCCACTTCAAAAGCCTTACTTTCCCACTTACGTTGCAACTCAATCCCTGCCAGCGGATGGCCAGGGAAATCTACTTCTGGAGTAATCCCCACCACAATCGCCGCATTGGCATTGCGCTCATTACGCGAATACTGGCTCATACCGTTGGTGACCACACGGCCCGGCTCGGATGCCGCAGCGACTACCGTGCCACCGGGGCACATACAGAAGCTATACACCGAGCGGCCATTGCTAGCGTGGTGAACCAATTTATAATCTGCCGCGCCCAAAATCGGATGGCCTGCGCTTGGGCCAAAACGTGCGGTATCAATCAAAGTTTGCGGGTGCTCTACGCGAAAACCAAGCGAAAACGGCTTGGCCTCCATATACACGCCCTGCTCGAATAATTTGTAAAAGGTATCGCGCGCGCTATGGCCAATCGCCAGCACCACATGCTTAGACAAGATTTTTTCGCCATTGGCCAGCTCAACGCCTTCGACCTGACCATCTTGCAGAATCAGCTGCTCTACCTTACTGGAAAAGCGTACTTCGCCGCCCAGCTCAATAATATTAGCGCGCATGCTTTCAACCATGCTAACTAAGCGAAACGTTCCAATATGAGGCTTGCTGACGTACATAATCTCGTCTGGCGCGCCCGCTTTTACAAACTCTTGTAATACTTTATGCCCAAGATGCTTAGGGTCTTTAATCTGGCTGTAAAGCTTGCCGTCAGAAAACGTACCCGCGCCGCCTTCGCCGTATTGCACATTCGATTCAGGATTCAGCTCACCCTTGCGCCATAGGCCCCAAGTGTCTTTAGTGCGCTCACGCACCGCCTTGCCACGCTCAAGAATAATCGGCTTAAAGCCCATTTGCGCGAGCAATAGGCCTGCAAACAAGCCACAGGGGCCGGTACCTATCACGACGGGGCGATCTGTTAATCCTTCCGGCGCATGGCCTACAAATTGGTATTCAATATCTGGCGAGATCATGATGTGGCGATCTGCACTCAAGCGCTTGAGCACCGCCGCTTCGTTTTTGACGTCTGCATCGAGGGAGTAGATCAGCAGGATGGCCGCACGCTTACGCGCATCATAGCTGCGCTTAAAGATCGTAAAGCTAAGTAGATCAGCCTCAGACACCGCCAAGCGCTTGAGCAGCGCTTGTTTTAGCTCGTTTTCCGAATGAGCTAGCGGCAGTTTTACTTCGTTTATTCTTAACATTCTGTCTTTCCGAAATTCAAGGTGCGCATGAGATGACTTTGTTTGATTATTTTAGAAATAAGCAAACAAAGTCACGCCACGCGGATTCAACCCGCTATTTTGCCGGTTTTCTGCAAAGCGTGCAGAACTATGGCAGCGCAAATAAGCCCGCTAGCAGCCAATCAGGCCATCGATCACCCCAAAGGCAAGCAAAATCATGACGAATTAGCAAACCCGAAGGTAGGAGTCGCGAAACGTTTCGTCGCTTCAATCTAAAGGATCGAGCGATCCGCTTTAAGCGGCGATAAGAAGCGCTGGCAATAAAAGTGACTTGCACACTCTATATAAAACCAAACTTCGCCCTATTTTTAACCTTACATAAATAGGATTGGAGTAAACCTCGCAAAATCATAGGCAAAAAACTGCGGGCTTCGCCCTCCCTACAGAGGCAATTACCCCCAACAAACCTACTGAGTGTTTAGCCATTTATTGCTGCTTTAATGTATTTAAAAGCACATCAAATCCAATGTCATGAAAAATTCACTCATTTGCAACATAAATACAGTCTTACTGCAAACTTTAAACCTTACTCTCGCGCCTTCACATAAAAAGCCCAACGGCATAAGAGAGAGCAATGCGTATCACATTATTAGCTAGCTTAATTTGCAGCTCCTTAGTATTAGCAGCGTGCAATAACGCCGACACCGACACAGCAGTAGTCACCCCAGTTGCACCGGTCACCCCGCCCCCAGCAGCAGGCACCAAACTTGATTTAGCCGTACTGCAAACCACCGACTTGCACGCCAATGTGCTGAGCTACGATTACTACAAAACCACCGACGACACAACGCTTGGTTTTGAGCGTACCGCCACCCTGATTGATGCCGCACGTAAAGAAAACCCAAATAATCTGCTAGTTGACGATGGCGACACCATTCAAGGCACCTCGCTTTCTGACTTCCAAGCACAAATTGAGCCGGTAA
This sequence comes from Janthinobacterium sp., assembly GCA_025360045.1. Classification (GTDB taxonomy): domain Bacteria; phylum Pseudomonadota; class Gammaproteobacteria; order Burkholderiales; family Chitinibacteraceae; genus Iodobacter. The sequence continues at coordinate 201,440 of JANYCY010000095.1, forward strand.
AATGTGATGCGCCGCTGGCGATCCATAAAGCCATGAATCTAATGAAATATGATGCCGGCAATATTGGTAATCATGAGTTTAACTACGGCCTGAAATACCTTGGTCAAGTTACTGGCTCCTCAATGAAATCAGGCCCAGAAGCGGGCCAGAAATGCGCAGGCCCAGATTTCCCACTGGTCACTGCTAACGTGAACAACGCTGGCGACAGCAAGCCTTTATTTGAACCGTATGTGATTTTAGATCGCACTTTTAAAAGCGCAGATGGTAAAGATATCAAGCTAAAAGTGGGCGTGATTGGCTTTACCCCACCTGGCATTATGGATTGGGATAAACGTAATCTGGATGGCAAAGTCAGCGTTTTAGGCATTGTGGACGCAGCGAAAAAATACGTTCCAGAAATGAAAGCCAAGGGCGCAGATATTGTAGTTGCACTGGCGCACAGCGGTATTTCTGATGCGCCATACAGCCCAGCTATGGAAAACGCAGTTTTCTACCTAGCTAAAGACGTACCAGGTATTACCGCCATTGTTTCCGGCCATTCGCACAGCTTTTTTCCTGATGGCAAAAACTACGCTGGCATCAAGAATGTCGACAATGCAAAAGGCCTAGTCAATGGCGTGCCAACCGTAATGTCTGGCTTCTGGGGCAACACACTAGGCGTGCTAAAGCTGAATCTGGAATTTGATGGCAAAGTCTGGAAAACCAACGATTCCAAAGGCGAGCTAAAATCAGTTAGCACTAAAGATGCAGCTGGCGTAGCCACTGTCGTGCCCGCAAAAGCAGAGATTGCTAAGCTGGTAGATAAAGAACACCAAGGCACAATCAAGTATGTGAGTGCTGGGGTAGGTAAGAGCGAATACCGCATTAGCTCTTTCTTCACGCAAGTTGCACCTACTGCTGCGATGCGCCTAATTAACTTGGCTCAAACTGATTATGTAACTAAGTTTGTGAAAGCCAATTTACCGCAATACGCCTCGCTGCCGATTCTTTCTGCCGCTGCGCCATTTAAAGTGAATTTCCGTGGTACAGGCTTTACCGATATTGCGGCTGGCGATGTGGCGATCAAAAACATTGCCGACCTTTATCTCTACCCTAATACCTTGCAAGCCGTAAAAATCAACGGCGCAACGGTAAAACTCTGGTTAGAAAAATCGGCTGAGCAATTTAATCAAATCGATCCAACAAAAACAGCGGATCAAAACTTAATCAACAGCACATTCCCATCGTATAACTTTGACCAAATCGACGGCATTACTTATGAAATCGATGTGACCAAAGATAAGGGCAGCCGCATTGTTAATCTAAGCCTCAATGGAAAAGCAATCGATCTGAAAGCTGACTTTATCGTCGTCACCAATAACTACCGTGCCAGCGGCGGTGGTGGTTTTGCTGGCCTCGATGGCAGCCAAATTGTGGTGGATAGTGGTGGCGATGCAAATCGCGACATCATCGTTAATTATGTAAAAGAGCAAAAAACACTGACACTGGCCAAACAAGGCCCAGTGGCCAACTGGCGCTTTGCTAAGGTCAAAACAGCAGGCAAAGTGCTGTTTGAATCTTCAGCAGATGCAGCAGCGCTTCAAGTGGCAGCTCAAGAGAAAATATCCAATATCGCCCTCGACTCCACCAAAGCGGACAAGAGCGCATCGGTATTTAGTATTGATCTAAGCAAGTAAGCATTTGTTGACGTTTTGTCTAAAAATCTTCAAGGCGCAAGCCTTGGGGATTTGGAGTTTTTATGAAAGCCCTATCCAAACCCATGCTTGCCCTCGTCGCCATCACGCTTTTTGCCACTGGCGGCATGGCCATCAAACAATATCAACAACGCCAGCAAGCCCGAGCCTTAGCCATGCCCAACGAGGCAGTGCAACAATTACGCCTTGATGCCAAAGACGGCAATGCGCGCCTGCTAGAGCTGGCAACGCTAGGCCATCCACTTGCTGCACGCCTAATTGCAGAACACAGCGACGACAAAAAAACGGCCGCTCAGTGGCTAGAAAAGTCCGCCGAAGCGGGGGACCAAAAAGCACGCTATCTGCTAGGCCTTGCCTATTTAAAAGGCGATGGCGTACCGCAGGACGCGCAAAAAGCACGGCTCTGGTTTAGCACCGCAGGGGAAATGGGCATCTATCGCCTAGGCATGCTGACGCTTAAAGGCGAAGGCGGCACTAAAGATCAGGCCAAGGGAATAGCAATGGTAGAAGCCGCCGCCAAAAATAATGATGCCGCTGCGATCTATACTCTGGGCAACTGGTATCGCTATGGTGATTATGTAAAACAAGATCTTCAATTGGCCGTTAAACACTACAAACAAGCCGCCAATCTACAATATGTACCCGCCCTGCAAGAGCTGGCATTGGCACTTGAGATGGGCGAAATGGGCCTAGATATCAACCCCGCCCAGGCCCACAGCCTCAGCGAAATGGCAGGGCATATCAGCCATTGCAAGCAAGATCATACGAATGAAGTGAAGGTGTTTGATTAACCTTTACGCTAATTATTGCGAGATAAAAAAAGCCCATCGAGCATGATGGGCTTTTGTATAAAAAATGACCCTAAAGCGTGCGGTATTAGCTCAAGAAGCAAGCAAATACCACCGCTCTAAAAATCAGATATCAGACACCGCTTTAGGCTTTTCGGATGTGGATGCTGGCATAATATTAAGATTGCCAACCTTAGCTAACTTAATCAGGCCATCACCAATTTTCACTGCAGACTGAACTTGATTCGCCACAGAGCTTACAGAGTCTTTTAATGAAAGCAATTGGGGAGCCAACATTGGATTCGCCGTTACACCAGACACCAAGCTGGTGCTCGCTTGACCCAATTGCTTGTCTTTTAGTAAACCCAACATAAATGTGTAGCTTGCATTCGCAAATTGCGTAAGTTGCGCTTTGTTCATGCTTTTTACTTTTGCTTCTGTTTCTTTAGAAACTAAAGCCTTTTGCAAGTAAGTATCGCGATCTGCTTCAACTTGGTTAATTTTTGCTTCTTTTTCTTTTGGATCAGTCAGCGCATTAGCGACTTTCATCGCTTCTTCATGCTTAGCCACTTCTTCCTTGCTCACAACGACTTTAAAAATATAATTTGCCGCAGTATCAATCAAAGTTTCAGCTTCTTTAGCTGTTTTGATAAATGCATCAATATCACCAGCAGAAACACTACTGCCTGATGCTTTAGCCGGTGTCACCGCAGACGTAATATCACCAAGACCAAAAGCCTGCACTTGCGGCGCAATGCTAAAGAGTGTGCTGCTCATTGCCATTGCAATTAGAGTCATTTTTTTCATGCTGATTCAACTTTGTTGACGCCGACCGAAAACTGACCCACTACAGCTAGTTCTGCCGGTCCAAAATTGACCCAGGTGCTTTACTTATTCTGCTTAACTCTTGAGCAGAGGATAAAAGGTGATCACCATGGAAATACTTGGCATAAAGTGTCAGACCACTACCACTCATCAGCAAATCCCTCCTTACAGCCCTTCCTAGTCAAGAGTGATACAGGCGACAACACGCCTTTAATAAAAACTATCAATCGTATTTAAATATTCAATTTGTTTTAACTATCGACAAACCACATAATCGTTTTCAACAAAAGCGAGACCACCATGAAGCAAGAAATGTCTTTGGGGGAACTCTTTTGCGAGCTGCTTGCCAGCCTTGTCTGGATGCAGTAATCCCAAACCAAACGCTGCATAGCTTGGCCACTGCCACACTCATGCCTGCAGCGTTAAGCAAAGGAAGCAAATCATGTCATCAAAAAAACTCACCACTCAAGCAGGCGCACCCGTTAGCGATAATCAGCACGCCATGACAGCAGGCCCGCGCGGCCCGATGCTGATGCAAGATGTTTGGTATATGGAAAAGATGGCGCACTTTAATCGTGAAGTGATTCCAGAGCGCAGAATGCACGCCAAAGGCTCAGGCGCTTACGGCACATTTACTGTAACGCACGACATCAGCCAGTACAGCAAGGCTAAAGTTTTCTCGGAAATCGGCAAGGAAACGCCGCTATTTATGCGCTTTTCTACCGTTGCCGGTGAGCGTGGCGCGGCAGATGCCGAGCGCGATATTCGTGGTTTTTCGATGAAGTTTTATACCGAGGAAGGCAATTGGGATTTGGTTGGCAACAACACACCGGTGTTCTTTTTGCGCGACCCGCTCAAATTTCCCGATCTAAACCACGTGGTGAAACGCGACCCGCGCACCAATATGTTTAATGCCAATTCGCAGTGGGATTTCTGGTCCAGCCTGCCCGAAGCCCTGCACCAAATCACCATTGTGATGAGCGATCGTGGCCTGCCTAAAAACTACCGCCAGATGCACGGCTTTGGTAGCCACACTTTTAGCCTGATTAATGCTGAAAATAAACGTACTTGGGTGAAATTTCACTTTAAAAGCATGCAAGGCATAGAGAACTACAGCAATGCTGAAGCCGCAGCGGTGGTGGCCAACGACAGAGAAAGCTCGCAACGCGATTTATACAACAGCATCGAAAACGGCGATTTCCCACGTTGGAAAATGTGTGTGCAGCTGATGACCGAAGCCGAAGCCGATAACTACGCGATCAACCCATTTGATCTGACCAAAGTATGGCCACACGGTGATTTCCCGCTGCATGAAGTGGGTATCTTGGAGCTAAATCGCAACGCAGAAAACTACCATGCTGAAGTCGAGCAATCGGCGCATAACCCAGCCAATGTGGTGCCTGGCATCAGCTTCTCGCCAGATAAAATGTTGCAAGGTCGTTTATTTGCTTACGGAGATGCACAGCGCTACCGCCTAGGCGTGAACCACGGCCATCTACCGGTGAATGCACCCAAATGCCCATTCAGCAATTACCACCGTGATGGGCAAATGCAAATGGGCAACTACAACGGCAGCGCCTACCCAAGCTACGAGCCAAACAGCTTTGGCGGCCCCAAAGAAGACCCGAGCGTGGCCGAGCCGCCTTTGGCGATTTATGGCAGTGCCGACCGTTACAACCCGCTGCAGGATCAGCCTGATGATTACAAGCAAGCTGGTGATTTATTCCGCCTGATTGGCAAAGAAGCGCAAGAGCGCCTGCTAGACAATATGGCCGGCGCGCTCAGCCAGGTAACGGTAAAAGAAATCCAAGTGCGCCAGCTGCGCCACTGCTACAAAGCCGATCCGGCATATGGCTTGGGCTTAGCGAGCCGCTTGGGGATTGATGAAGCTGAAATTAAGTAAATAAGTAAGTAAATCTGATTTGCTTAGGGCGAACACCAAGGTATATTGCCATGCCTTGGTGTTCGCCCTTTTTGCTTTATGCCCCCAAAAAGCATCATCACAACAGCAAACCACAAATTTCTTTCTAAAAAAGAAAGCAGCAAGATAAAATGCAGCAAATATTGACGGCCCATCCTCCCCATCAATAACGCATTGCCCTCTCCAATAAATACAATTCTTGTAAGGTGCGTTCGTTGCGTTTCTTAATTACCGGTGCCTCAGGCTCAGGCACATCCACATTAGGCCGTGCACTGGCGAAAAAGCTCAATGCCCCATTTTTCGATGCAGATGACTTTTATTGGCTACCAACAGATCCACCCTATAGCCAAAAACGGCCATTTAATGAGCGCCTCTCTCTCATGCTTGCTGCACTCAACTGCACAGCTAAAAGCGTGGTTGCTGGATCAATCATGAATTGGGGAGAAGAGCTTGAATCTTCTTTCTCCCATATTGTTTTTCTACAAGTCACAACAGAAGTGAGATTGCAACGAATCCGCCTGCGCGAGCTGGCTCGCTTCGGCAAAATCAATCCCGCCTTCCTAGAGTGGGCAGGGCAATATGACGAAGGCCCTCCTGAAGGGCGCAGTCTGACCAAACACCATCAGTGGCTAGAAACTAGAAACTGCCAAGTCATTCGATTAGTAGGCGAGCAAAGCACGCATTGGCAACTGCAAGAAATTTATAAGCAGGCTATTGGACTAAATAATTAAGTATCTAACGCCCTCGAATGATTTTGTCGGGGCGGAAATCTAGCTCCGCAGATAGATCCCCGACAAAAACACTCGGGGATGACGCTTTTTTAGCCCGCTTTAAATACAAGAAAATTTAGCTTGGAGTCCTTATGAAAACCGCAATGCTGATTATTGATGTGCAGGAAGCGCTCTGCAGTGGCGAATATGCCGCCTTTGAGGCTGCGCAAGTGATTAGCCGGATTAATACTGTGGCCCAATTAGCACGCCAGAATAAAGCGCCAGTGATCTATATCCAGCATGAGGCCAATGATGGTCTGCTTGAATATGGCACAGAGGGCTGGCAGCTGGCTGCGGGTTTGCAAGCACGGCCGGATGATTTATTTATCAGAAAAACGGCATCGGATTCATTCCACAATACCAATCTGCATAGTCTGCTTAAAGAGCTGGGTACAGAGCAGCTTATTATTTGTGGCCTGCAAAGCGAATTTTGCGTAGACACCACCGTCCGCCGCACCCTTGCCCTTGGCTACCCGGTTACGCTGATTGCCGACGGCCATTCCACCCTGGACAATGACGTGCTGTCTGCCGCACAAATTTCCGCGCATCACAATATCACGCTTTCAAACCTAGCCAGCTTCGGGCCACGGGTTAAAGCGATTTTGGCGGAGCAAATTGAATTTAACTCAACACATTAGGTTGGACTGACTTTACCCACAATCCTATCAACTTAAGCAAAACCAATGGAAAAGGTTGCTTTTGTAGGTTGGGTTAGCTGGTTTATTCGCCGATTTAAGGGCGGATAAGCCAGCGTAACCCAACACTTAAGCGTAAACAGAATGTTGGGTTACGCGATAAAGCCCGCTAACCCAACCTACGAAGCCCCCTTAAGTTGATAGGATTGACTTTACCCCCCCAACCTAATGTGTTTAACATTTAATTAATTTGGCAAAACAAATTAACTATCCAAATTTGTTCATTTTTTATATGCAATAGCTGAATATGGTGATGTTGCTTTAATCGATTCAATCACAACACCATCAGACAATCGTATAGCGGTAATAACATTATTTGCTAAGTAATTTCCTCGCAACACACCATCTTCATCAATATCAATGTCATTAGAGGGTAGGTCGTTAATACGCTTCACTAATTTTGATACGCCTGATTTTGGATCGATTTCAACGACCGCATTGTTAGCCGCTGATACACCGATCAATTTTCCATTGGCATATTCCAGCCCATTAACCCGATCAATCTCACCAGTTAATGGAATATAACTAATCGTACTACCATCACTATTTAAATGCCAAAGGCCACTATTATAGCCATAGATAGTTCCATCATTGGCAACAGTAAATGCATTCATCCCTTTCGGCATCATTCCAATGACTTTGCATTTATTATTAAATGGATCAAATTCATAAATTTCAGGATTCCCATTACCAGGAATCCCAATTAGGACATCATCAGGACGTTTATCCATATAGCCTATATCAGAACATCCATCCATTTTATTTGGTAAAATTCCACTAGTTTGGCCGTAGGCATACAACACGCCTAAATTAAATACAAGAAGCCCCGTTCCTGGACGTAGTGCTTTAGATGTTGGTGCAGGCGTTGGCGTTGGACTGACAACAGGAGGCAGTGTCGGCAACGATGAATTAGGAGCTAATGTCGGACTAATATTTGGCGAGGCACTATCCTCACCACCACATCCACTTAATAGAGAAACAGCAACAACTAATAATCCCACTATTGCTTTCATATGAAAAACACCCTTTTAAGTTTAGTTAAAATATTTATTACAAATTAATTTAAAGTAATTTATTAAAAACAAACTACGGGTAAGCTTACTACAACTGTTTTTTTAAATTAAGCCAAATGAAAATAAATGCCAAATATAGCCTTTTTGTGTTGCTAATTTTCCTCACGACATATCTTTATGAGTTGTTGTCTTAAACAACCAACGAAAATGCTCGACTCAAGCAAAACGTATATAAGCGCATTGAGCCATTACCCCACGTAAATCCTCCCCCCAAACCACGCCAAGTTTTAGCTTCGCCCCGCACACGGGTACAATCCTCCTTTTGCTGCACATAAGATTTGCCATGTCCCCCCATTCAGTCCTTGAACACGTCTTTGGTTACCGCAGTTTTCGCGGTGAGCAGGAAACCATTGTTAGCCATGTGGCAGGGGGTGGGGATGCGCTGGTTTTGATGCCTACTGGCGGGGGAAAATCGTTGTGTTATCAAATCCCCGCCTTGCTCAGGGATGGTTGCGGCGTGGTGGTTTCCCCCTTGATTGCGTTGATGCAAGATCAGGTGGATGCCTTAAAAGAGCTGGGTGTTGCGGCAGCTTATTTGAATTCAAGCTTAAATCAGGAAGAGGCGCGTGATGTAGAAAACGCGTTTATCAATGGTCAGCTCAAGATGCTGTATGTGGCGCCAGAGCGGCTGGTGACGCCGCGCTTTATGGCGCTGCTGAAACGGGCGCATATTGGCCTGTTTGCCATTGATGAGGCGCATTGCGTTTCGCAGTGGGGCCATGATTTTAGGCCGGAATACCTAGCGCTATCTCTCCTCGCCGATGAATTCCCAGGTATTCCGCGCATTGCCCTCACCGCCACGGCAGATCATGCCACGCGCACCGAGATGATAGAGCGGCTGCGCTTAGAGGACGCGCAGAAGTTTGTTTCTAGCTTCGATCGGCCCAATTTGCGCTACGCCATGGTCGAGAAAAAAAACGCCCGCGATCAGCTGCTCACCTTTATCCGCCGCGAACACGAGGGCGATTCGGGCATTGTGTATTGCCTGAGCCGCAAAAAAGTAGAAGACACCGCCGCATGGCTTAGAAGCAAGGAGATCAACGCCCTTCCCTACCATGCTGGGCTGGATGTGAGTGTGCGGACCAAAAATCAGCAGCAGTTCATTAGACAAGAAGGCGTGGTGATGGTGGCGACGATTGCCTTTGGCATGGGTATCGACAAGCCCGATGTACGCTTTGTGGCCCACCTTGATTTACCCAAAAGCATAGAAAACTATTATCAGGAAACCGGCCGTGCGGGCCGTGATGGCTTGCCTGCCAACACTTGGCTCGCTTTCGGCCTGCAAGATTTAATTTTGCTCAATAGCATGATTGATAACTCTGGCTCGCCCGATATGCAAAAGCTGGTGGAGCGGCGCAAACTCGACGCCATGCTGGGCTTGGTCGAAGCCACGGCCTGCCGCCGCCAAACGCTGCTCGGCTATTTTGGCGAAGAAAGCCAGCCCTGCGGCAATTGCGATAATTGCATTAACCCGCCCAAACTGGTGGAAATGACCGAGGCGGCCAGAAAAGCGCTGTCGTGTATTTTTAGAACCGGCAATCGCTTTGGTGTAGGGCATCTGGTGGATATTTTGCAGGGCAAAGCCACGCCCAAGGTAAAAGAGCATTTTCATGACCGCATCACCACCTTTGGCATCGGCAAAGATGTGGACGAATCCGGCTGGCGTGCGGTGTTTCGCCAGCTACTGGCCCGTGGTGCAGTCCGCCTGAATGAATCCGGCCATGGCGGGCTGGAGCTGACCGATGCAGCGCGGCCCTTACTCAAGGGTGAAACGTCGCTGTTTTTGCGCGAGCGAACCGAGAAATTTAATTACAAGGGCGAAAAAGGCAGCGACTTTATTACCAGTTCCGATCAAGCCCTGTGGCAAGCCCTGCGCCGCCGCCGCAAAGAATTGGCCGACGAGCAAAATGTGCCCGCCTATATTATCTTTGGCGATGCTACGCTCAAAGAAATGGTGAGATTACGCCCAGGGGATCATTACGAAATGTCCCGCGTTTCGGGGATTGGCGATAGAAAGCTGGAAAAATACGGCGATGACTTTTTGAAAGTGATTGCGGAGAATCACTAAGATGAAATATCTATATCTGATTACGCTACTCGCCAGCATGGTAGCCCATGCGGATTCGATGCGTTGTGAGCAAAGCTTGGTTAGCAGCGGCGATCCATTATTTATGGCGGAAGAAAAATGCGGCCCACCCAGCGATAAAAGGGAATATAGCGAGCCACTGACTTATCGCAACAAATACGGCAGAATCATTGTTGATCCCACTCGAGCCTCAATTCAACGCCAAATATGGACTTATAACTTTGGCCCCAATCGTTTAATGGTGCGCATTCACGCCACCAATAATAAAATTGAGCAAATAGAAACCTTGGGATATGGCAAATAAAAAAAGCCTAATAATGGGGTGGCTATTCTAGCCCAATCCTATCAACTTAAGCTTATTGCATTGGGTGAGTTGGCATTTATTTATAGGGTGTACAACGACGTAGTCGTTGCGCACCAAGGGCGGTGCGCAAGAAAAACGACTTGCACACCCTATATAAAACCAACCATGTTTTGACCTTAAGTTGATAGAATTGTATTCTAGCCCCCCTAGCACCTTAGTTTTCGCCATCCCAAGCCTTATCCAGCCCGCTTACGCGCCCAACTCAGCCCATCATCTGGCGTACTTCGAAGCAAAATCACGCTTAAAGATTGACCCGCTCAATCTTATTTAAACTGCGCCCTAAAAAGCGCTCGCCTACGCTTTGGAATTTAACGGGTACATCCGTCACATAAAAACGGTACTCCGGTGGCTGATGCGATGGATTGGCCATGCCAGAAGATTGCAGCAAATCCGCCGCTTGATCGGCAATGGATAAGGCCGAATCCACCAATTTCATTCGGCCACCGACCACATCTAAAAGCAGCGGCTTAATCAATGGATAGTGGGTACAGCCCAGAACCAGTGTGTCGATTTTCTCTACAAAAACAGGCTTTAAATATTCCTGCGCCGTGAGTTTGGTGACCGGATGATCCAGCCAGCCCTCTTCTACCAGTGGCACAAACAGCGGACAGGCTTGCGAATACACACGGTAGCCGGGATTGAGCTGATGAATCGCGCGGGCATAAGCGTTGGAATTAATCGTGGCCGGCGTGCCAATCACACCAATACCGCCGGTCCAACTGACTTCCACCGCATGGCGAGCGCCGGCTTCAATCACGTCGAGCACCGGCACATTGGCGCTAGCCCGCACCAAATCTGCCGCCACCGCGGCCATGGTATTACAAGCAATAATCAGCATTTTTACCTGCTGATTTTGCAGAAACTGGGCGATTTCCTGTGTGAAATGGGCGATGGTATCCACCGATTTCACCCCATAGGGCACGCGGGCGGTATCGCCAAAATAAATGATATTTTCAAACGGCAGTCTGTCCATCAAAGCGCGCACTACGGTTAAACCGCCTACGCCAGAATCGAACACACCAATTGGATGAGAAGGAAGAGATGGATTTTGCATGGGATGGCATTTTACGCCGGAGCACCGGTCAGGGCGAGCTAGAAGTTCGCTAATGCGGGTTTATATCAAATATTTTTAATAAAAAAGCCGGAACGAGCTGCTACAAAGCGACGGGTTTCACCCCATATGCGCTAACCAAAGTCAAAAAGATCTTTTTAGTGCCTTCGGCACGTTGATTTTGGGGCGGTTAGCCACCGCGGGGCCTTCCTTTCTTGCTTCGCCAAGAAACGAAGCCAAAGAAGGCGACCCCACGAAACACGAAAGCCCCTGCGCTGCGGACAATCGAGTCGGCGGCGGGCGGGATTGGCTCGCTGCCTCGCCCCCAAGCGACCCCCCGCCCCGCTTGTTCCTCGCTCCGGCGTGTTTCAAGGGGACTTTAAAAAGCCCTATGCAAAGAGCGTGGCTGTTATGGTTTTCGCTGTTTGCTATTGAAAAAAACAATTTGCTTAGCGCATATGGAGTTGCACCTACCCTCTATTACTCTTCGCTATCGCACATCAAGGCAGCTTGGACTACTTTTCGGCTGAGATGCGGGGCGAATAGTTCGATGAAGTCGTAAGCATAGCCACGTAAATAGGCGTCTTTGCGGATGCCGATGCGGGTGGTGGAGTTAGCAAATAAGTGCGAGGCATCAATGGCAACCAGCTGCTGATCGCGCTCTGCTTCAAAGGCCATGGTGGCGAGAATGCCGATGCCTAGTTCAAGGCCCACATAGGTTTTGATCACGTCTGAATCGATGGCGGTGAGCACCACATTTGGCGTGAGGCCGCGCGACTCAAAGGCTTGGTTAATTTTATTACGGCCAGCAAAGGCAAAGTCGTAAGTAATCAGCGGCCAAGCCGCGACGTCCTCCAAGGTAATCAGCTGATCCAGCTGGGTGAGTGGATGGCCTACTGGCACCACAATGCTGCGATTCCAATCGTAGCAAGATAGCATGGCTAGCTCGGAATAATGATCGATCCCTTCGGTGGCAATCGCAATATCGGCTTCACCTTCAACCACCATTTCACTGATCTGTGTTGGGCTGCCTTGTTTGAGCGACAAGCGCACTTTAGGGTAGCGCAGCATAAAATTATGGATGGTGGGCGGCAGGGCGTAGCGCGCTTGGGTGTGCGTGGTGGCGATGGTGAGGCTACCGCCTTCCACATTCACAAAGTCTTCACCGATGCGTTTTAAATTTTGCGCCTGCATCAGCATGCGCTCAGAAATGCGTAAGATTTCCTTGCCAGGCGCGGTCACATCGACCACGCGCTTGCCGTTGCGAATAAAAATTTGTACGCCTAGCTCATCTTCTAAGAGGCGAATTTGCTTGGAAATGCCGGGTTGAGAGGTATGGAGTTTTTCGGCAGCTTCAGAGACATTGAGGCCTTGTTTCGCCACTTCCACTAAATAGCGCAGCTGTTGCAACTTCATGGCAAATCCTTTCGCAGAAATTATCTAATAACCCATTCGTATAAAATCTTAACATATTCGTCTATGGAATTATAAAACGAGTTGTTATGCTGGCAAACTAATTCAAGTGATCAGGCTGCATTATGGAAATCGGATATATCGTCGCGGGCTTGCTGGTGGGGTTTATTGTTGGCATGACCGGTGTGGGCGGCGGCTCCCTCATGACGCCGATTTTGCTCTGGTTTGGGGTCAGCCCCGCTACAGCCGTGGGGACCGACCTGCTCTATGCCGCTATTACCAAGGGCAGTGGTATTTTTGTTCATCATAAAAAGAACAATATCGATTGGAAGATCACCGGTTGGCTGGCCGCAGGCAGCGTACCTGCCGCACTACTCACTTTGTTGGTGTTGCATAATTTGCACTCTGATTTAACGGTCGTCAATGCGCTGATTAAGCAGGCGCTGGGTATTGCGCTCTTACTTACGGCGGTGGCGATTATTTTTAAGCCTCAATTGCTGAAATGGGGCCAGCGCCATGCTTCATCGTGGTTTCATTTACCGCCGGGTAAGCTCAATACAATGACCCTATTGGTAGGGGTGTTTTTAGGGGTGATTGTGACCCTCACATCGATTGGGGCAGGGGCGCTAGGTACAGTAGCTTTATTTTTACTCTACCCGCTGATTCCTACTTCGCGCTTAGTAGGCACAGAGATTGCGCATGCTGTGCCTTTAACGTTGGTGGCGGGCTTAGGGCATGCGGGGCTGGGTAATATCGATTGGCATCTGCTGATGTATTTATTAATGGGCTCTTTGCCGGGGATTTATTTCGGTAGCCACTTAACAGGCCGAGTTCCGGAGTCGGTGCTGCGTCCCTGTTTGGCGGTGATGTTGGCCATGATTGGCAGTAAGCTGGTATTTTGAGTTTAAGGAGCAAGAAGAATGAGCTTTGAAGAAAAACTAAGCGATACCATCGCGCTGCTGCATAAAATTGCCGCTGAATACAGCCCCGCTGTATTTGCTAATTCTTTTGGCGCAGAAGATATGGTGATTACGGATTTAATCGCTAAGCAACAAGTGGGCATTGAAATATTTAGTTTGGATACCGGCCGCCTGCCTGCGCAAACCTATGCCCTGATGCAAAAATCGGCTGAGCAATATCCAAGCCACCCCATCAAGGTGTTTTTTCCACAAACCGCAGCCACAGAAAGCTTTGTGAATCAGCATGGCATTAATGCTTTTTATGAATCGATTGAGCTGCGTAAATCCTGTTGCCAGATTCGCAAAATAGAGCCTTTACGTCGTGCATTGGCAGGGAAAAAAGCGTGGGTAACGGGATTACGCCGTGAGCAATCGCCAACGCGCACTGATTTGGGTAATCAAGAATTTGATAGCGGCAATGGCTTAGAAAAATTTAACCCGCTGATCGAATGGACAGAAAAAGAAGTCTGGGCGTATCTGCGTGGCAACGATGTACCTTACAACGCGCTACATGATCAGCATTATCCATCGATAGGTTGCGAGCCCTGTACGCGCGCGATTTCGATGGGCGAAGATGTGCGAGCAGGGCGCTGGTGGTGGGAAGATCCAGACCATAAAGAATGCGGTTTGCATGTGAAAAAATAGCAATGGCTCAAGCTATCTGAAAAAGAACCCAAATCTTGAACCACAGAGAGCACAGAGGACACGGAGTTTCACGGAGAAAACCAAGAGAAATAATCGGTTTTGCTCCTACCTTTCGTGGCAAGCCAAGTTGTTTTGAGCTCAGCTGAGTCGATGCAAAAGTTAAGCCAATACCCGCCTGTGCGGGTATTTTTTTACCGAGACTTCGCGAGTTTGCTGTTTAAGTTTTAAGCAAGGGTGTCTATATAATCAGCTATATCTTGAAAGGATGATTGGCCTAGCGCTTATTGCGCTGCGTGCTGTGGACAAATGTTTACGCTTAATCGATCAACGGCCCATTCGTGCGTCGATTCCATTGACATGGTTTGGTCGTCTCGCTAGATTGGTACGGTACATAAGCAATTGCTATGTGCTTTTCTGCACATCATCAGCCGAATTTCACGGTTTGTACGATGTTAAATTGGTATTAGATATTGTTTTAATTGGTATTAAAATCAAACCATAACAAGATGAAGAGACCTCAAATGAGCAAAATTCAATATTTAATCGGTGTGGATGGTGGTGGTACAGGTACCCGTATTTGTATCGCAGGCTTAGATGGCGTTGAGATGATTCGCAGCGATGGCGGGGCGTCTGCTTTGGGTCAGGGAATTGATAAAGCATGGCTTAATATTAGCCTAGCAATTAAGGCCGGTTTTACCGCGCTGGGTATTGATCCGCCCGATTTTGCGCAATGCGCCGTGGGCCTAGGGATGTCGGGTGTGCATAACCCCGTGTGGGCCGAAGAATTTAAGCAAAAGAATCTGGGCTTTGCAAAAATCGTCGTTGAAACCGATGGCTTTTCGACCCTGCTAGGCGCGACCAATGGCCAGCATGGCGGGATTATTGCGATTGGAACAGGCTCGATTGGTGAGGCATGGTTGCCAGATGGTCAGCGTTTAGAAGTGGGCGGCTGGGGCTTTCCTACTTCGGACGAAGGAAGTGGCGCATTTTTGGGTCTGAAAGCGATTAACCATGTGCAACGCGTGATCGATGGGCGTCGCCCGCTGACTGATTTTGGCCGCAAATTGCTGTCGATTACTGGCCAGACTAAGACAGAGATTTTTAACTGGATGGGGCAAATGAAGCAGGGCGAGTGCGCTTCCTTGTCTCCGGTGGTGATGGAATTTGCGGGTACAGATCAATATGCCCGTGCTTTCTTGCAAGACGCAGGTCAAGAAATTGAGGTGATTGGTAAGGCTTTACGGGCGAACAACCCTGATTTGCCTCTGGCAATCTGTGGTGGTGGTTTGTCTGAAGCCTTACGGCCCTTTATTCCTGCTGAATTCTTAGCCAGCACGATCCGAGCGCAAAAAGACTCCTGCGCCGGTGCTTTGATTTTGATTTATCAAGCGATCTAACATCTCTGATGTTATGTCGCCTTTTATAAAACGTGAAGAAAACAGCTTTGATTCAGAGGATAAAGCGCCAAACCTTAAACCACAGAGTAAAACGAGGGCACAGAGATCACAGAGACAACCATCTGGGAGTTTCGCTATGTGAAACTCTGTGCTCTCTGTGGTTCAAGATTTGGCACTGCATAACATCACCAACCAAACAAAGAGGCAAAGCATGCTGTCGCAACAAAAATTACTGGTTCTTCGGCCTGATGCAGATAGCGCTACGCCACTTTACTTACAGCTGGGGCATAAGCTAGCGGCTGCGATTCATGCTGGTTTTTGGCTGGCAGATGAGTCTTTGCCTTCCGAGCGCAATTTATGCGAAATACTCGGTGTTTCTCGCGTTACGGCCAGAAAGGCGTTAGATATTTTGCTGGCTGAAGGCCTGATTGTTAAGCGGCACGGGGCGGGGACTTATATCACCCCCAAACTTGAGCAGCCTTTAAATAAGCTGACCAATTTATCGGAAATGCTCAAGCAGCGTGGCTTTACGCCCGGCTCACGCTGGCTAAAGCGCGAAGTGGCGGTGGCCAATAGCGAAGAGCAACTTAAGCTCAATCTTTCATCCAGTAGCCGAGTGAGCCGCTTACAAAGGGTGCGTATGGCCAACGATGTGGTGATGGCTTTAGAGGAAACCACGCTGCCATTTAGCTTGGTGCCCGACCCCAACTTGGTGGGCGATTCCTTGTATGAATATATGCGCACGAACCGCTTGTCTGTTGTACGAGCGATACAAAACATTGCTGCAATCAATGCAACTCAAGCTATTTCTGATTTAGTTGACGTCGCTCCAGGGGATGCCATGCTGCATTTAACGCGTGTTGGCTTTTTAGAAAACGGGGTGGCGATTGAGCTAACACATTCCTATTTTCGTAATGATTACTACGATTTTGTAGTGGAGCTACGTAAGTAAGTAGTTGTTAAATAAGATTAAAATTATAGTTATCCGCTTATTTTTTGTAGTATTAATTGTTGATTCTTCGTTGTTGCCTACATTTTGTTTTTGTGGGCCATTTCCCTCTTTCTCCGCCTGTCTGCTCCTCCTACGATCTCCCCTTTACTGGGGCTATTCACCATTGAGTTAATTTGTTGTAATCTGAGTCCGCATAAGTAAAAACACTAAGTCCAGTTTTTAGCGATTTATTGGTAAGTAACTCTTAAAAATTCTTGTTTAAAGCCATTTATCTTTTTAATAGTTGATACCACTTTGCAAGGAAGTACAGGACCATGTGCCGATTGTTATGCCAAGCAAATAGGGTGCGTGTAGACCTTGTTAGCGCTTAAACAGGCGAGTTTTTAGCTGTATAAATTGATTGACGTATAGCGTAATTTTTTATTATGGTTGCCGCGCACGCCCTATCGACTTAGCACAAACGATTTACTTTGGAGATGCAGTAATGAAATTGAAATTCATTTTGGCCGTATCAGCTGCTGTTTTTTCGGCAAGCACCATGAGCGCTCTTGCTGCAGAAAAAGTAAAAGTTGAGTATTGGTCTAACAGCTTATCGCCTAAATTTGACGGTGCGATGAAAGAGCTCACCACTAAGTTCAATGCTTCGCAAAACGAAGTAGAAGCGGTGTGGGTTGATGTGGGTTGGGATGCGTTCCAGCAAAAAGTAATTACAGCTGTCGCCAGCGGCAATGTGCCTGGTCTCGTGAATTTGCCTAAGCCTTGGATGGATCAATTTGCACAAGCAAAAATGATTCAGCCTATTGGCAAGCAAATTGACAGCTTCAAGAGTGTTTACACCGAAGGCGCATTAAAAGATGCAACTTACGATGGCGACAAGCAAATCTACGGTATGCCTTGGTATCAAGTGACTGGGGTGCTGTTTTACAATAAAGATATCTTGGCTAAGGCGGGCATTAAAGAAGCGCCTGCTACCTTTAGCGAGTTATTAGTTGCCGCTAAACAAATTAAAGCAAAAACAGGCGTTGCCGGTTTTGCGCCAAAAGTAAATGAAGAGTTTTCAGCTTGGTTTTTATATGAAGGCCTCGATGTTATTAAAAATAACAAGGCAGTCTTTAATAGCCCAGCGCACGTTAAATTAATTGAGCAATTTAAAGACGCTTATGCAGCGGGCGCATTCCCGAAAGATGTTTTCAAAATGCAATTTGAAAACCGAATTGCAGCTTATGGCGCGCAAAAAATTGCCATGTTTACCGATGGTGCTCACGCTCTGAAACGCACCAAAACAGATGCACCTAAAGTTTACAATGCAACGGGCGTAGCAGGCTTTCCTTTAGCAGGCGGTAAAACACCATTTGGTGGCTTCTTGTTTATGTGGTCAGTACCTAAAGGCGCTAAGAATGTGGATGCGGCCATTAAGCTGGGTAAATACCTAACTAATGATGAAGCGCAATTAGCCTTTGCTAAAGCGTCTTCAACTTTCCCATCGACCAATAAATCGCTGGACGATGCTTATTTTCAAGCGGGTGCTAAATCAACTGACCCCGTTGAAAAAGGTACTGCACTGGCTGCAACGCATATCAAGATTTCACGCACACTTTCTGTGAGTGGTTTGCCTGATGAAGCGGGCATGAATAAGAAATTAGATGCAGCTGTATTAGCAGCCGTAACCGGCCAAAAACCAGTGCAAGCTGCATTAGATGAAGCCGCTAAATTCTGGAATGAGAAATTAGCCGCTGTTAAGAAATAATGATCTGATTTGATTCTGTTTTGAATCAAATTCTTCCAAGCAGTTTCTGTTAGGATTGCTTGGAAGAATAAAAAAACCGCAAGATGAATTGGATTATCAATAAATCTAATGCGGTAATATAAAAGTGTGGAATCAATTCCATATATATTTGTCGAAAAACCCAAGAGGAAAGACAAGATGAAGCTCAAGAAAATGTTAATCGTTGGTGCTGCGTTGTTTGCTGCTGTTAATGCACAAGCTGCGGATACAGAATTAGAATTCTGGACCATGAATCTGCAACCTAAGTTCAATACCTATTTTGAACAAGCAACAGCGAAGTTCAATGAAACCAATCCTGGCCTGAAAGCTAAATGGGTTGACATGAACTGGGATCAAATTCAGCCTAAACTGACTGCTTCGATTGCTGCTGGCAATCCACCTGCACTGGTTAACTTTAACGTGCCTTGGGTACATGAGTTTGCAGCGCAAGGCCTGATCTTGCCTATCGACCAATACTTGGGTGCGGCTAAAGCGGCTTACTCAACCAACGCTGTGAAAGATGTACAAGTTAAGGGCCAGATGTTTGCCTTCCCTTGGTACAACTCCACACAAATTATTGCTTACAACAAAGACATCTTTGCTAAAGCCGGTATCAAGAACGCGCCAAAAACGTTTGACGAGTTCATTGCGATTGGTAAGCAAATTAAAGCAAAAACTGGCGTAGCTGCTTTCGCTCCTAAAATGAGCGATATGGTTGGCTTCTTCTACTACGCAGGTCTGCCAGTCATTACTGACGGCAAGGCAGTGTTTAACTCGCCTAAGCACGTTGCTTTCGTACAAAAGTTTGCTGATTTGTACAAAGAGGGCGTAATGCCTAAAGATGTATTCAAAATGGCATTCGAGCAAGAAATCGCTGCGTATAACAGCGGCAAGATCGCCATGATGACGACAGCTGCTCAAGGCCTGAAGCGTACAGAAACTGACGCTAAAGCCATCTACGACAAGACTGAAGTTGCGCCATTCCCACTTGACGCTGGTAAGCTGAACTTGGGTTCATGGATGATGGACTTCGTTATTCCTAAGGGCACAAAAGATCCTGCAGCTGCGGCTAAGCTGGGTGTTTTCCTGACGAACGACGATCAACAGTTGGCTTTCTCTAAAGCAACTGAATCAACTATGCCTTCAACTAAGAAAGCCAATCTGGATCCATACTTCCAGTCTGGTGCAAATAGCAAAGACGTAGTGGATCGCGCGCGTGCCGTTGCTGCTAAATCAATGGACAATGCACGTACATTGACACTGACTCCAGGCACATTGCCGGACGAAGCAGTCATGACTAAGAAACTGCAAGAAGAAATCCAAAATGCAGTTGAAGGCCGTAAGTCTGTGAAAGAAGCACTAGATGCAGCCGCTGCTGCATGGAACGAAAAGCTAAAAAAATAATTAGCCGTTCTGTGTATTAAGCAAACTCTGATATATTGCTTTGTCATTTCCGATGATGTGGGAATCCAGTGCTTGCGCTGGGTTTTCGAGAATCATCTTCGGGAATGATGGCTTTAGATTTGAGTGAACTTAAAGGAACGGAATTATCCTTGAGGGTAATTCCGTTTTTTCCCGAATATTATAATTACAGTCGAGTAGCGCCGTGAAAAACTCCAGCAGCTATACAGGCATTGCCTATTTATTCTTGGCGCCGGCCCTTATTCTGATGGGTATCTTTACCTTTTGGCCAGTAGGGTTTAACGCTTACTTAGCGTTTAATAATTACAGCATTGCAGATGGCGTGGCCACTTGGAATAACTTTGAGCATTTTAAATATATTGCTCATGAAGAGTTGTTCCGCCAAGCCCTTAAGAATTCATTAATTTATCTTTTAATTGTGCCGGTTATTCAAATCGCGGCTTTATTGGTGGCCAAGCTGGTCAACAATAAATTGCCCGGTATGACATTATTCCGTGCGGCATTTTATATTCCTGTGATTACCGCAGTTTCAATTGCCGGTGTGGTCTGGGTTAACGTATACAAATACGATGGTATCCTGACTTGGGCACTGCAACTTATGCACCTGATCCCACAAGGACATGAAGGTGAAGTGGATTGGCTGGGGAACCCTGATGTGGCCCTTTATGGCGTGATGATCTTCACCTTTTGGAAAGGGATTGGCTGGTTTATGGTGCTCTACCTAGCTGGCCTGCAAGGGATTCCAAAAGAAGTTGAAGAAGCGGCTATTTTGGATGGTGCCAATGTATTCCAGCGCTTCTGGAAGATCACTGTGCCGATGGTTAAGCCCACCATCTTGCTGTGTACGCTGATGTCGACCATTGCTGCGATGAAGGTGTTCCAGGAAGTGATCGTGCTGACCAAGGGTCAGGCTGATACCTATACCGCCTTGTTCTATGTGTACGACCAAGCATTCCGCAATTACAACTTCGGCCGTGCAGCTGCGGCGGGGCTTGTCGTGACCTTCTTCTGCATGATTCTTGCGGCCATTCAATTTCGCTTCCTTGGCGAAAAGAAATAAGACGAGGATTCAGACATCATGGCAATGAATAGAAAATTAAGTAATGTTTTGGGGCTTTGTGGGCAGTACGCAGGTTTGCTGGCTTTTGCGGCCTTTACCACTTTTCCTTTTTTATGGGCGCTGTCGGTTGGTTTATCGGCTGATCCGTCGAATACATGGCTTTTCCCTCGCTCGTTTTGGCCGACTGATATCAGCCTGATGTGGTTTGAGCGTGTGTTCCAAGAAATGCCGTTTATGACCTATATGAAAAACTCTACCTTGATGACTTTTTGGAGCATCGTTGGGGTGGTGGTGGTTTCAATTTTGGCGGGTTATCCACTGGCGCGTTTACGCTTTCCTGGTCGTAACTTCATCTTTGTAGCGATTTTGGCCACGATGATGTTGCCGACTGAAGTAGCGATTATTCCTAACTTTATTACCTTAAAAAATCTGGGTTTGCTCAATTCTCAGTTTGGCGCGATTGTGCCTAACTTTGCCGCTGCTTTTGGTATCTTTTTGATGAAGCAAGCTTTTGAAGCCGTGCCTCAAGATTTGGTCGATGCCGCGCGGGTAGATGGCGCAACCGAGATGCAAATTTTATGGCGGGTGATGGTGCCAGTGTCTGGCCCATCGATTGCTGCCTTGGGGATTTTCTCGCTGGTGAATGCTTGGAATGATTACGTTTGGCCATCGATTGTCATTTCTTCCCGTGAAAAATTGCCGCTGGCTGTGGGTGTGTTTAATGACCTGACTGGGCCATTTGCCACCTCATACAGCATGGTGATGGCGGCAATTGTGATGACCGTTATCCCGGTACTGATTTTCTTTGCCTTTACCCAGCGTTACTTTATTGGCGGCTTGGATGGCGCAGTGAAGTAAAAGTTTTTGCCCTAACAGGCGCGGGTGGGCAGGTCCCCTATTTAGACATTAGAGTTCGCAAGGAATCGAGATATGGCTTCGGTTACGCTAAGTAAAATTAAGAAAAACTACACCAAAGATGTTTGTGTCATTAAGGGTGTAGACCTAGAAATCAAAGATGGCGAGTTTGTGGTTTTCGTTGGCCCATCGGGCTGCGGTAAATCCACCTTGCTGCGCATGATTGCTGGCCTAGAAGACATCACCGAAGGCGAGTTAAAAATTGGCGATGTGGTTGCCAATGATTTGCACGCCTCCAAGCGGGGTATCGCCATGGTGTTCCAGTCTTACGCCCTCTACCCGCATATGAGCGTGTACGACAATATGGCGTTTGCACTGAAGCTGGCCGGTACGCCTAAGGCAGAAATCGATCAGCGCGTAAAAGGCGCTGCCGAAGTATTGCAAATGACTCACCTGCTAGATCGCAAGCCAAAAGCCTTGTCTGGCGGCCAGCGTCAACGTGTGGCGATTGGTCGCTCGATTGTTCGTCAGCCTAAGGTGTTCTTGTTTGACGAGCCTTTGTCTAACTTAGATGCTTCCCTGCGCCTGCAAATGCGGGTTGAGCTGTCTAAGCTGCACCAAGAACTCAAAACCACCATGATCTATGTGACGCATGATCAGGTAGAAGCGATGACACTGGCTGACCGTATCGTGGTGTTTAACGCCGGTATCATTCAGCAAGTTGGCTCGCCGCTAGAAATGTACGAAAACCCATCTAATTTGTTTGTGGCTGGCTTCTTAGGCTCGCCTAAGATGAACTTGCTGGAAGCTGATTTGGTGGCGATTGAAAAAGGCTCAGCCCATGTTCGCTTGCCAGATGGCATTCAGATTCGCGCTGCAGTGGATGCCTCATTTTGCAAAGTCGGCGACAAAGTCACTATCGGTATTCGCCCAGAGCATATGCAATTAGCGAACGCCGACGCAGTGAATTCGGTACCTGCCCGCGTTGATTTGGTCGAGCATTTGGGCGATATCGTCTTGGCGTATATCCAAGTGAAAGGCATTAGCGAAATTCTGTGTATGAAATTGCCTGCTGAATCAGATGTGATTAAATTTGGCGACAATATCCATGTGGTATTCCCAGAAAAGAATTGCTTATTGTTTGACGCAATGGGTGTTGCACTAAAACGCGTTTGATTTCTTTAATTAGAGACGCAAAAAAGCCCAGCGATTGATCGCTGGGCTTTTTTTTTGCACTGAAGTAATTGGATTTAACTTTATTTTTCTTATTGGCAGTAGAGATATGGTGTAAGTCTTCATTCAATTTGGAGTAGTATTACGTCATGGAATAATTCAGGCTAAGCCCGCTAAGGCGTTTCAAAGAGTGCATTTTTATACGCCAAAGGTGGTGATTTTTTTGCCATTTCAGGGCGTTTATATTTTGTTAACATTCAATTGAGAAAAAATGATGCAACATATCTCCGAAATCCGTCATTGTTCTGTTTGTGGTGTTGATACGAACCATGTCGTTGTTTTGGTTAGGAAAACGAATCCATTCAAAGGTGAGAAAAACAGTAAGTTTAAAGAATTTTTACATGGCGCAATAAAGAGTTGGTTTCTTGGTGCGTTTATCGCTTCAATGGACGAATTTTCTCGTCATCGTATCTGTGAAAAATGTGGTCACAAGGTTATTGAAGATTAAAAACTCAGAGGGTCAGATTTTACATTTGATATGAATGAATGAATCAATCTAAGCTGCTTTGAAACAACTTTAAATTTTATCCTATGTAAAATGTAAGGCCTGACCCCAAGGCCGTAAGTCGCAATGAATTTGTAGGGCGTAATAAGTCTGGTGGTTTTTCCAGACGCATTACGCCGTATGGGTTAAATCGAAAAGCCGGTGTCGGATCGTTCCACATCGGTTTTTTTATCGTGCGTAACTGATGTTACGAAGTGATCATCTTTTTAGTGCCTTCGGCACGTTGATTTAGGTGCGGGATCCCCGCGGGGACTCACTTTCTTGAACGGCCAAGAAAGTAAGCAAAGAAGGCCGCCCCGGCCAGCACGAAGGCCCCTCACTGCGGATAATCGGCTCGGCGAAAAAGGCTGCTCGCTCGCTGCCTCGCTACCCCTTTTCCGAAACCCCGATCCGCTTATTCCTCGCTTCGGCGTGCTTCAAGGGGAGACTTAAGCCCCGTGCGATGAGTTGATATATAAATTTGCTGGCGTGAGAATCTTCTAAAGCAAAAGCAAAAGCAAAAGCAAAAGCAAAAGCTAATCGGTTTAACTCTCTGTCTTTGTTTTTCTCCGTGAACCTCCGTGTTCTCAGTGCCCTCCGTGGTTCAAGATTTGGGTGTTGCTCCACCAAATGATGCTCAAATCTGAGCCATAAAAAACGCCCCAAGAGATTGGCTCTTAGGGCGTTTTTTATGGGGTAGAGCAGCGCTTAAAGGCCCAGCTTACCGTGTAGTTCTTCTGCTTTGCTGCATGAGCCAGCCAGAATAATCCCGATCAGTGCAAATACATACACGATCACGGAAGAGTTCAGTGCCCAGAGCAGGCCGTAGTTCGAGAAGATATACGCTGAAACTGAAGCAAAAATCAGTGTACCGACTGAACCGCAAGTCAGAATGGTTGAGATCAGGCTTGGAGGCGATACTTTCACTTGCAAGCTGCCGTAGCTGATCAGACCAGAGTAAATACCTGAGTTAAAGAAGCCAAAGCACACCAGTGCAATGCCGATGACGGTAGCTTGTGGCACGTTAGCGATGGTGGCAATGCTGGCCGCGCCAATAATGGCAGAAACAATTAAAAAGCTACGCAGCGGTACATAACGCACGGTGTAGTGGTTAAGCCATAGGCCAATGGCCTTAGAACCCCAGTACATGGTCACATAAAGTGCAGCGGTTTCAACGGGCAACTTGACTGCATTTTGCAGATAAGTGGGCAGCCACATGGTGAAGACCAGCTCGGCGTAAATAAACGCAAAGGCAGCGAAACACACATAGTAAATTGCTTTGCCCCAAGGCTCTTTGGCCGAACTGCCGTCCTCGGACTTCACTTCACGCTCTACGGTTGGGAATTTCGCTTTAGCGATCAACACAATCAAGAGTAATGAAATTGCCGACATCAGGAAGTACATCACCAACCAGCTGGCGTTGTGCTTAAACAGATAGCCCAGAATCACTGGCAATACCACACCGGCAAAGCTGAAGAAGAAGTCGGTGAAAATCAGGCTAGATGAGCGGTCTTTAGGATCCGGGTTAATCCGCACCACTAAATAACTACCCACAGCCATGGTGATACCGGCCGCAGCACCAATCATCAGTACGGTAAAACCAAACAGTGTGATCGATGGCACAACGGTCAGTACCACGGTCAGAGCGATGGTGACGGCAGAAGCAATCGCCAACAGTGATTTGATGCTGTATTTCTGCATCAGCACACCACCCACCAGAATCGGCACAAACAAACCAAAGTTCAGCAGGGTAAACATCTGGCCGATAAAGCCAGGGTCTTTATGAAACGCGGTTGATACCGGGCCAAGTACCAAGCCCAGTGTGGTAATTAAAGCGCCAGTAAAGAAATAGCACACGTATGCGATCAGATTTAATCTGCGCTTGGAATCTTTTTGAACGTCCATGATTACAGAGCCACCACAATGTTTTTAACCCACTTAGAAAACTTCTCGGATACGCTATTGGCCACATCGACCACGGCTGCGTGGTTGTGATGGGTTTTAGCTAGGCCGGTTGCCATATTGGTAATGCAGGAAATACCCAGCACTTCCATGCCAAAGTAATTAGCCATAATCACTTCGTAAACAGTCGACATCCCTACTGAATCTGCGCCGTAGGATTGAACCATTTTAATTTCAGCGCGGGTTTCGTAAGTTGGGCCGGTCATCTTTACATAGGTGCCTTTCTTAGGCGCAACGCCAGATTCGGCCGCCAGTGATTCAGCCAGTGCGATAAGGCGTGGTGAATATGGTGCAGTTTGGTCTAAGAAACGCGGGCCTGCGGCATCGTCGTTTTTGCCGATCAGTGGGTGATTGCCTGTCAGGTTGATATGATCATCAATAATCATGATGTCACCTGCAGTAAAGCTAGGGTTGCAGCCACCTGCCGCATTGCTGACGATAAGCTGCTTAACGCCCAGCTCTTTAAACACAGCAATCGGGAATGTCACTTCTTGTGGGGTGTAGCCTTCGTAGTAATGAAAGCGGCCTTCCATAATCAATACGTTTTTACCATCTGCCACTTCAGCAATGGTCAGCTTGCCCTTATGGCCTGCCACGCTGGATTGTGGGAAATGGGGAATGTCACCGTAAGAAATACTGGTCAATACTTTGACGATCTTAGTGAAGTCGCCCAAACCAGAGCCTAGAATCACTGCTGTTTCTGGGATGGTATGAGTAAAGGCTTTTTGCAGATGTGCTGCGACCAGCTTGGCTTCTTCATGATGAACGTTATTCATGGTAGAAATCCTATTGTTGTGTTTTGTGTGTGTTTGAAAATTTAATAATTATTTCAGCTCTTCAATAGCGTATTTGTAATCGATTGATTTAAAGCTTGAGTTGTTTTAGATCAAGTTGATTCAGATTGTACGGGATTTTGTTTGTTAAATGAATAGATAGGCGAATGGTCAATTTTTTTGAAGAGGCGATTCTCTATTATCAGCAAACACACAGGCATAAGGTGAATTAATTACATTAATCAATACTTGAAAAAATAGCCTAGTTAATACAATGGATTACCCTTAGTTCTTATCCGGCAGGCGTGGGCTTATTTCCGGTACTTATTGATGATGATCAATGGTTTTTAAATATTTTTTGCTCAATGTTATTTGATATCTGATTGCATTTTATTTTAGATATTGATCAATATTGGGGCAGATTAGCTTAAGTGGCTTTTTATTTTTGGAAAAAGTAGTTTTACTACTTAATTGAGCCACTTATATTGGCTATGCCTTATGTAATCAATAACATAGTCGCTATTCCAAGATTTAATATGCGGTATTTATGAGAAAATAATGCGATTGTGGGCTTTATTCATTTACCCCTTGTTTAGGGGTAAATGAATGTTTAGCAACTAACTATTGGTATGCAATATTCCAGCAAATCAATGCCTTGCAGGAAGATTGATTAAAGGCTCATCACCGCTACCCAGCCAAAAGCGAGTACCGGCAAATTAAAGTGCAAGAAAGTCGGTACAACCGTGTCCCACATATGATCGTGCTGGCCGTCGATATTTAAGCCTGCCGTTGGCCCCAGAGTGGAGTCCGCAGCGGGCGAGCCTGCATCTCCCAAGGCCCCTGCCGTACCAATCAGGCAGACAATCGCTTCTGGGCTTAAGCCTAATTTCATGGCCAGTGGCACATAAATGGTGGCAAGAATAGGTACGGTAGAGAAAGATGAGCCAATGCCCAGCGTTACAATCAAGCCCACCAGCAGCATTAAGAACACCGCGAGTGGCTTGTTGCCGCCGATATATTGCATGGAGTGCTCAACTAAGCTGGTGACATCCCCAGTGGCTTTGAGCACTTCGGCAAAGCCAGAGGCGGCAATCATAATGAGGCCAATCCCTGCCATCATTTTCATGCCTTCCGCAAAAATGCCATCGGCTTTATTGAGCGGCACGGCACCACCCAGCACGCAAATCACAAAACCAGCCAATGCACCAAACAGCATGGAATCGGCATAAAGCTGGGTGATAAACGTACCCACCATCGCCAGCCCAGCCACACAAAGGCTGCGGCGGCTGTATTGAATGTCTTCGCGCTCTACAGCGGCGATGGCATCAATATTGTATTGGCGGGGTTTACGGTAGCTGATAAACACGGCGATCAGTAAGCCTGTCACCATCCCCAGTGCAGGCAGCGCCATCGCGCGCATCACATCCACATGGCTGGCGTCTAAGCCTGATTTAGCAATATTACCGAGCAAAATCTGCTGTAGGAAAATTTCACCAAAACCCACAGGGAAAACCATATAAGGTGTGACCAGACCAAACGTCAGAATACAGGCCAGCAAACGCCGGTCTACTTTCAGTTTGGCTAAGGTATAGAGCAGCGGCGGCACCACCAGCGGAATAAAGGCAATATGAATGGGTAGAATATTTTGCGAGGCAATGGCAAGGCCAAGCAGCGCCAGAATAATTCCCCATTTGATTTTTGTGCCGGTGCTGCTTTGCTTTGCTAGCTTGGCAAGGCCATCGGCCATGGCATGCGGCAAGCCCGATTCGGCCAATGCGAGTGCAAATGCGCCCAAGAGAGCGTAAGACAGCGCAATGCCTGCGCCACCACCAAGGCCAGAATTAAAGGCGGCAAGCGTTGCTGCAATATTCAGCCCGCCAAACAGGCCACCTGCCATTGCGCTCACTAAAATGCTGATCACCACATTAACGCGGCTAAGAGAGAGTGCCAGCATCAGCGTGACGGCAATTAAGACGGCATTCATAAGTGGATTCGGTGGGGAAAAAAACCGGACTTTAACCCGTGATGGGAATTTCTGCTGCAAGAAATGCTGAACTTTCTGCAAAACGGTGTTATTCCCGATCGCATATTTATCTGTGTAAGAAATGTTTTTCTGGTGCTAACATCACGCGCCGCTGCCTATTGGCCGGATTTTTCTGCTGTATTTTGCAATGCTTTAAAGTGCTTTAATGCTAGAAAAGGAAGAAGTAATGATTGGAGAAGATACAGGTCAGGCCCATGGGCTAAAGCGTAATTTACGCGCCCGCCATCTCACCATGATCGCCATTGGCGGATCAATTGGTACGGGGCTATTTGTGGCTTCTGGCGCGACGGTTGCGCAAGCTGGGCCGGGCGGCGCTTTGCTTGCTTATGCTGTGATCGGGCTGATGGTCTACTTTTTAATGACCAGCCTTGCCGAAATGGCCGCCTATATGCCGGTCTCTGGTTCTTTTTCTACTTATGGCGCTAAATTTGTTGAGCCGGGCTTTGGCTTCGCATTGGGCTGGAACTATTGGTACAACTGGGCGGTAACGATTGCCGTAGAGTTGGCTGCGGCCAGTATGGTGATGAAATTCTGGTTTCCAGATAGCTCCGGCATGATGTGGAGCGCCTTATTTTTAGGCATTATGTTTACGCTGAATTTTATCTCGGTAAAAGGCTTTGGCGAGGCGGAATACTGGTTCTCTCTTATTAAAGTAGTGACGGTGATTGTCTTTATCGGCACCGGCCTCTTGATGGTATTCGGCATTATGAAAGGCACCCACGCGGTGGGGCTGGAAAACTTCACCATGGGCGACGGGCCTTTTGTAGGGGGATTCCCCGCCATGCTTGGGGTGGCGATGATTGCCGGATTCTCTTTTCAGGGCACCGAGTTAATCGGTATTGCCGCTGGTGAATCGGCCAATCCAGAAAAAGATATCCCCCGTGCAATTAAGCAAGTCTTCTGGCGCATTCTATTGTTTTATGTATTTGCCATTTTAATTATTGGCCTGTTGATTCCCTACACCGATCCTAATCTATTAAAGGGCGATGTCTCTGATATTGGTGTTAGCCCCTTTACCTTGGTATTTAAAAATGCCGGTATTGCCTTTGCCGCCAGCTTAATGAATACCGTGATTTTAACGGCCATTTTATCGGCAGGTAATTCAGGCATGTATGCATCCACACGCATGTTGTATTCCTTAGCCACCGAAGGCAAAGCGCCTAAGATATTTGCTCAATTATCCAGTAATGGCGTACCCAGAAACGCGCTCTATGCCACGACCGTGGTGGGGATGCTGTGCTTCTTTGCCTCTATTTTTGGTGATAAAACAGTTTATCTGTGGCTATTAAATACCTCAGGGATGACCGGCTTTATTGCTTGGCTTGGCATTGCCATTTGCCATTATCGCTTTCGCAAAGGCTATATCGCCCAAGGCCGTGATTTAAAAGCGCTACCTTATCGCTCCCGCTTTTATCCTATCGGGCCGCTGTTTGCTTTTGCGCTTTGTATGGTGATTATGCTGGGCCAAAATTATCAGGCTTTTATGGCCGGTAACATCGATTGGGCCAGTGTTGCTGCTACTTATATTGGCATTCCACTCTTCTTTATAATTTGGTTGGGATATAAATATAAAAATAAAAGCAAATTTGTATCGCTATCTACAATGGATTTAGACAGTCAGCGGGATTAAGCGTAAGCCTCGCTCAAGCAAAATGCCCCAGTCTGTGATTGGGGCATTTTTTTAGCTCATTGCATCCGCCATTTTTTTGTTTGCCCCTGTTCTTGCCCAATATTTTATCGTGATGGCCGTGCAAATACGGGTTTGCTGTTGGAGCGGGAATGGACAAGCTGAAGGAATCAGCGACTGCAATTAATAAAGAGAATAAAACGCTTTAAGAAATGCATACACCACTGTGCGCAGTGTGAAATTAAATATCTTGCAGGGAAAATCTGAAAAGCTAAGATTAGATTGTGAGGTGTATTTTTTAATCATTTACTCATTGGAAATAACCTTGAAAATTACTCACCGGCTTACTTTATTAGTGGCTACAACCGCCATATCCATCTTGGTTTTGATTACAGTCAGCTTTTTAAAGCTGAGTGCAATTAATGTGCTGGTAGAAGAGGTGGTGGCCAATGTGATGCCTTCTTTAGAAACGCTCAATGATGCCGAGCTGGCTTTTATGGCCGCCCGCCGCATGGAATTAAGCCACATCATTGAAAGCGATCCTCAGCAAAAGCAGGCGCAGATCAATAAAATGCAAAACTCGCTGGCAGAGGTCGACCGCTTTTTGAAAAACTATGAGAAATTTATTGATGATGATACAGATCGGAAAAACCTGGCTGCAGCCGTGGCAGAGCTGGCCATTTTAAAGCCGCTGATTGCTGAAGGCGCTCGTTTTTCGCTGACCCAGCCGCCCGAGGAAGCGCGCAGTTATATTTCTAAAACTGTCACGCCGCAGGCTGAAAAATTTTCAGCGGCCTTAAGTACTGCAAAAGCGCATAACAGTGATTATTCCAAAGAAGCCAGCCGCGAAGTTAAAGCTCAGATATCGAATGCCATTGTTTCCTCTTTAACCGTGGGCTGTGCCTTATTGTTTCTGGCTTTTGGCTTAGGAATCTGGATTACCCTGGGGATTAAAAAACCGTTGCAGGATTTACGCCAGTTTTTAGTTGATTTAGGCACAAATTATGATTTCACCCTGCGCATGAAAGTAAGCGGGAATGATGAAATTGCCGAATCCTTAAATGCCTTAAACGGCCTGCTGGATACACTGCAAGGCAGCTTGCAGCAGCTGCACCGCATTGGCCGGGATGTAACGGGCACGGCGGGTGAGTTGTCTGAAAGCAGCCATGAGCTGTCTAAGGCATCTCAGCATGTCAGTGGGGCCGCATCCAGCATGGCAGCGGGTGTTGAAGAGGTGACTGTCAGTATCGGCCTGGTGGCAGACCGGAGCAGCCAGTGTGACCGCACCGCGCGTGAGGCAGGCAGGATGGCTGCAAGTGGTGGTGATGTGATTGAAAGCACGATTCAGAGTATTCAGCAAATTGCTGCGGAAGTACGTGTTTCAGCTGCGCAAATTGAATCGCTGAAAGAGCGCACCGCCAGCATTAATAGCGTTGTGAATGTAATTAAAGAGATTGCAGATCAGACTAATTTATTAGCACTTAATGCGGCAATTGAAGCCGCGCGGGCAGGGGAGCAGGGCCGGGGCTTTGCGGTGGTTGCAGATGAAGTGCGCAAGCTTGCCGAACGAACCAGCCTTTCAACGCGGGAAATTATTTCTACGGTGAGCGCGATTCAAAGTGAAGCGAATGCAACGGTTCTGAGCATGCAACAGGCAGTTAAACAAGTTGAGCATGGCGTGCAATGCGCCCAGGAAGCAAGTACGGCCATTGCCAGCATTCGTCAAAACGCAGATCAGGTGGTGGAGCAGGTCAGCGAAATCAGTGACTCCATGCGCGAGCAAAGCTCGGCTAGCAATATGATGGCGCAGCAGGTAGAGCAAGTGGCGCAGATGTCAGAGGAAAGCAGCTCTGTTGCCCAGAATACCGCCAACGAAAGTGCACGCCTGCGGCAGCTGAGCAGCGAGCTGGATGAGGCGATTGCTTATTATCGGGTGTAATGCATGGGCTCAGGATTGGGCCTGTAAGATACCGCAGGGGGCTTGCAGCACCCCCTGCTATTGCACTTGCAAGTGGGTTACAAACCGCCCGTGGGTATCTTGATCTGCCTGATATATTCTTTCATGCAAGTATCAAAATGGTGCTCGGCAAAAGCCTGCCGGGCAATTACGTTGTAGCGGTCGCGCAGGCTCTCCTGACCTAAGGCAAATGCAGCGTAAAGCTGGATATGAGGGGTGGGCAAAGCAAGGACACGCACCGGCATATTGGCCCATTTGGCAAAATACAAGACCGTGGCCGAGCTGGAAAACTACACTGCATCCAGCCGACCAGATGCCAGCGATTTCATATTTGAGGATTCCCAATCCTATAAAATCTTGCCCATCTAGGAAGTGGCGGGGAAGGACGACTTCTGGAGTATCAAAAAGAAAAGGGCCTTGGGGGCAGGTCTTGCATTAACATATTTTCAAATCTAGGCTGACTTTGCTATGTGCTAATGCAAGAACTGACTCCCTTGTGCTTCTTTTTATGTCAAATGTAAGGCTTGACCCTATGGGTTTCGACTCAGCTGTTCGCTTGAATGTCTTGTTAGGCGTAAAAAAAGATTAGCTCATAAGTACCCAAGCATAAATTATCCAATCTTTTTAAATCATGCATTTTTCGTAGGGTGCAAAACGCCGTAGGCGTTACGCACCAAGGGCTGGTGCGCAAGAAAGGCACTTGCACACCCTACGAAAATCACATATTTTTTCC
>JANYCY010000097.1 GCA_025360045.1 Janthinobacterium sp.
ATCATGCATTTTTCGTAGGGTGCAAAACGCCGTAGGCGTTACGCACCAAGGGCTGGTGCGCAAGAAAGGCACTTGCACACCCTACGAAAATCACATATTTTTTCCTTTAAAAATACGTGATAACTTATGTCGAACTACTTAATTAAGTATTTTTCTGAATCACAATTTTTGGAAATTTACTGGAAAAATCCTGCGATTTAGCTGCAATTTTTACCGCCACTTTACGGGCAATGGCTTTATATAACTCGGCAATTTTGCCTTCAGGTTCCGCCACTACTGAAGGATGACCTGCATCGGCATTCAGGCGAATCGATAAATCAAGCGGTAATTGGCCGAGCAATTCAATGCCATAATCCGCCCCCATTCTTGCCCCACCACCCTCACCAAAAATAGGCTCGGCATGGCCGCAATTGCTGCAAATATGTACGCTCATATTTTCGACCAAGCCCAAAATAGGCACGCCGACTTTTTCAAACATTTTGATACCCTTACGCGCATCCAGCAGGGCAATATCTTGTGGCGTAGTCACGATCACCGCGCCGGTTACCGGCACTTTTTGACTTAAAGTCAGCTGAATATCACCCGTGCCAGGTGGCAAATCAATGACTAGATAATCCAAATCTCCCCAAAGGGTTTCATTCAGTAATTGGGTTAATGCTTGCGTGACCATCGGGCCACGCCAGACCATGGGCTGTTCGGTATCAATTAAAAATCCAATCGACATGGTTTTAATGCCGTGATTTTCAATCGGTAAAATATATTTGTTTTCCACCGCTTCAGGCTTTTGATCGGCAACACCCATCATGGTGGGCTGCGATGGGCCATAAATATCCGCATCTAATAAGCCCACGCTTGCACCCTCAGCCGCTAAAGCCAAAGCCAAATTCACCGCCGTGGTTGATTTACCTACGCCGCCCTTGCCACTGGCCACCGCAATAATATTTTTAATGCCTTTTTGCAAAGGCAAGCCGCGCTGAGCAGCATGCGCCACAATATGGCTAGACACTTTCACTTGCACCGACAATGTGCCTGCAACGGCAAGTAAAGCACGCTCAATTTGCTGGGCAATTGCTACTTGTTGGCTCCTTGCTGGATAACCCAACTCCACATCAAGACACACAACGCCCTGCTCAGCTTTTAAATTTTTAATACATTTAGCCGAAACAAAATCACGCCCAGTATTGGGGTCTATTTCAAGAGCAAGCGCGGCAAGTAAAAGGTCGTGAGAGGGCATGGCAGATATTCCAGTGGACTTGCGAAATAAACGATCAAAAAAGGTCATAGCGAGAACTTAGGACGATGAATAAGAAAACAAGTAATAGAAGTTTAATTCAATAGATGGGGATGATCTAAGCAAATGCAAGCGGCCTAACCGCTTGCAATAAAACGAGGGAGCTTAAGTGGTTTTTTTAAGACAAGAACTCATAAAGGCTTTGCGCTCGTCACCTTTCTTGCCCGTCGCATCTTTATTGCATTGTTTCATTTTATCTTGCTGCGTGATGGGGGCGGCAGGGGCGACGTCTTTTTTAAGGCAGCCACTCATAAATGACTTGCGCGCATCCCCTTTTAAAGCTGCGGCATCTTTATTGCACGTCGCCATTTTTTCTTGTTGCGGCCCAGCATAAGCCGTACCCAAGCTAAGCGCCAACAAAGCCATCAATAAACTCAGTTTCAACATTCCGTTCTCCTAAGTAAAAAAAATACGCGTTACAAATAAAACCATCCAACCTTTAAAACTGATTACCCAGCATCAAATAATAACGCAACTGTTTATTATCGCCATAGGATGCCCCCAAATAAAAAGGCCCTAAATAAGTATCTGCAGCCCAAAACCCGGTTAAGGAATAATGCCAGCCGTCATTATTTGTATCTAAAGGATTAAATATACGTCCCGCCTCTGCTGCCCCGCCTAAATAACTGCCTCCCACACTCAAACCTAACAATGAAACCGGTTTATAAACTTGGACTTTTGCATAAACAGAATTATCACCAATCAGCTCATTTTTGCGATAGCTGGATAAATTCATAAAGCCACCGAGCGATTGGAAGTCTGGTAAAAATGGCCCATCATTATAGGAATAACTCCCTTTGGCCATGATATTGCCTTTAAATTCACCCACAGTAAACGCATGCTCAGCATTCACACTCACGCGTCCATAGGCATTAAAATCACCCTGCCCTTTCATTGCATAATAAGTTGATAAATTAAATAAATCCCCATTCCCAGGAAAATAGAGATGATCTAATTGATCGTAATAAACATTAAAACTAACACCATAATCCCCAGCCACCGCATCTGGATAAATATTCTCACCAATTTGCTTAACCGCATCATAGTGCTGATACTTCAAACCCAGCCGTACCTCCCCAAAGCGGGTCAGGCTAGAACCAATATCCACCCCAATTTGAGATTGTGAATAGCGATACTGAGCTAAATTTTCCCCACCTTTCCAAACCGAAACGGGGCTCGACTTATACTGCACATAGGGTGCAATAAATGCATAACCATCTAATTGTAATGGTTGATAAAATTCCGACTGAAAAGACAAAGCATCACCGACTCTGATCGATGATTTCCACTCTGCCCCTAATGAATTCATCCAAGTTCGACGATACATAGCTGTAAGGCTATATGGATTATTGCCTTCAAAATCAGTCCCCATTCCTAATCCAAAGGAAAGATAATTAGGTCCCCAGTCTTTTTCTAGCGGAATAAGCGTTAATTTTTGCGAGCCATTATGATCGGTTAATTCATAATCGAGTTGTGAGAAATCACCGCGTGCATACACTTCAGCCAAGCGATTATGGAATTTAAACGTATCCAGTGGCTCGCCCATTTGCACATCCAGCGCTTCCTTCAAGACATCAGGGTTTACTTTGCGCATAGGTACAACTTCAACTTCCTGAATAGGCTGAGGGCTAATTTTTCTGCCTAATTTCTCCTGCTGCCATGCTTTATATTCAGCTTCAGATAACGCATATTTATGTAGCTGATATAGGCTTAAAGTAGCGGCTTGCTCACCCTTTTCAATAAATTCTTTACCGCGTTTAAAGTCAGCAGAACTTAAATCACCTAACTCTGGGGTAATTAAAATATCACTCGGTTTTAAACTATCTAATTGTGGCTTAACATTTTGCGCAACCATTAAGCGTGTATATTGATCTGCCGTGCTTAAAATACTATTAATTTGCAAACGACTTAAAGGCTGTGCCCCTACATCCACGGCAATAATGACATCGGCACACAAAGAGCGCGCTACATCAACCGGTACATTTCTTGCCAAGCCACCATCCACAAGTAAACGAGAGCCCAAGGTTACGGCAGGAAATAAACCAGGGACGGCCATACTGGCACGCATAGCGGTCACAATATCGCCGTCTTTCAGCACCACCATTTCACCACTTTCAATGTCAGTTGCCACCGCCCGATAAGGAATAGCCAAAGAATCAAAGCTGGCTATTGTTCCGCCAAAAGTCATTTCGCGTAAAAATAATGAGATTTTTTGTGTACTAATAGCCGCCGAGGGCAAGGCCACTTCGCCACCATCGCGCAGACCTAGTTCAATACCCACTAAATTAAGTTTATCGTCTTGTTTTTTGCGAACTGCACTCAGTTGCCGAGGTAAGCTTGAGCTTAATAAATAATCCCAATTAGCTTTCGTGGCTCTCAGCTCTAACTCCTCAGGAGTACGCCCTGCCGCGTAGGCCCCGCCTACCAGCGAGCCTATGCTGGTGCCAACCACACAATCGATCGGCACCCTCGCTTCTTCCAACACTTTAAGAATGCCAATATGAGCTAAACCTCGGGCACCACCACCACCCAATACCAAACCAATTCGAGGTCGATCCGCAGAAAACGCGAGGTGAGACAAACAACTCGCTCCAATAAGCAGGACAAATGCTGATTTATTCAGAAAAGTTCTAGCACGAAGCATGCATCGCATCCTAAAATTAAGGTATTCATTTTGCCCAAGAGTGTAACCGATTCTATGTTGCGACTCGCACATCGCGGTTTACACCGCACAGCAGCAGAAAACACCCTTGCAGCGTTTGCTTTAAGTTTAACCGCGGGCTTTGCAGGGATAGAAACAGATGTTCGGCTCTCTGCCGATGGAGAAGCCGTTTTATATCACAATCGAAACGCCCCCAATGGGATCGCCGTTTCTGCATTAAGTCGGAGCGAATTATCCCATTTATCTGGGTATATCGTCCCAACTTTATCCGAAGCACTGGATGCATTTCCTGATGCTTATTGGAATATAGAAATAAAAACCCCATCGGTTTTACCTAACTGCCTAGAGATTCTTCAAAATTATATCCACCAGCGACAACTGCTCATCAGCTCATTCCATCATGACATTGCTTTGCAGGTCGAAAAAGAGCTACATATAAATTGTGGATTGTTAATAGCCCATCGCCCAGCTCAACTCAATGAGCTACTTTTATCGGCCATGCCACACCGACATTTGCGTACGCTCATTTGGGATTATGAAATTCTTGATTTAGAGCTTTTGCAGCAAAGTTATGCGCAAGGTTTTAATAATTATGTGTATGGCGCACAAACAGAGCAAGAGCACCTTATTTGCCATGAATTTCCATTGCAAGGCATCATTACAGATTATCCAGAGTTTGTCGGCCTGCCTGTTATTCCTATACGGCAATGATCAAATAATGGCTATTTATTAAAATATATAATTTTATAAAGGCATCGGCAATGAAACTGTTCAGCTCAATTTTAGCGCTTAGTTTATTTTATTCACCACTTAGCCATGCCAGCAATGATCCTATTAAAATTCGCTTATCCAATCAAGAGTGGGCGCCCTATATGGGCAAAAATCTTGCTGAATTTGGTATTCTTTCCAAGCTGGTTTTCGAAGCCTTTGCCCGTGAAAATGTGCAAGTGGTATATGAGTTTTACCCCAACAATCGCACGCTTGAAGTGGCACGTAAAGGGATTTTAGATGGCAGCTTTGGCTGGGCGATATCTGCTGAAAGACAAAAAGATTTGCTTTATACCGATCCAGTTCTATCGGCCAATATGGTTTTTTTTGAACGAGTTAATTCAAAAATACCTTGGAAAAAACTCAGTGATTTAAAAAACAATCGGATTGGCGTTACACTCGGCAATTATTATTCTGATGAATTTGCACAGCTTGAGAAACAAAAAATACTCAACACAGACCGTGCCGCTGATGATTTAACTGGATTCAGAAAGCTCATTGCAGGCCATATTGATCTATTTCCTATAGATATAGAAGTGGGTCAATATTTATTACAACAAAATTTTCCAGCAGAAAAACGTGTTCAAGTCACTTGGCAAAAACAAGCATTCTGGATTGCACCGATGCATGTTGTGATTTGGAATAAGCATCCACGCGGAAAAGAATTAATTGATCGATTTAATCTCGGATTAAAAAAACTTAAATCAAGCAGTGATTTTCAAAAAATTGTAGATGAAACAAGAAGTAAAATTAACCAATAACTCAATGGCATATAATTAGTTTATTGGCGAATATTGTTCTGTAAAAATGCAGCACACCACGATCTCTTTAAAAGCCGTAAAATACAGCTCTTCTCGCTTTTGTAGAACCTGCCCATGCTACCTTCAATTCACCAACGTATTGCTACCGAAATCGCCTGCCGCGAAGCCCAAGTGATTGCCGCTGTTACTTTGCTAGACGATGGGGCCACCGTGCCATTTATTGCCCGTTACCGTAAAGAAGTCACCGGCGCTCTGGATGACACCCAGCTGCGTAATCTGGAAATGCGCCTTGGCTATTTACGTGAATTGGAAGAGCGACGCATCAGTGTGATCAATAGCATCACCGAGCAAGGCAAGCTGAGCAACGAGCTAAAAATACAGATTCTGAGCGCAGATAATAAACAACGCCTAGAAGACCTTTACCTACCGTTTAAACAAAAACGCCGCACCAAGGCGCAAATTGCCAGAGAGGCAGGGCTTGCACCGCTGGCCGAGCAACTGCTTGCCAATCCGCAACTTAATCCTGAACAAGCTGCCAGCGCCTTTATTAAGGCGGATGCCGATGTGAAAGACAGCAAAGCCGCACTCGATGGTGCGCGCGCGATTTTAATTGAAACCTTTAGCGAAGACGCCGAGCTAATTACCAAGCTACGTAGCTTTTTGCAAGGCAATGCCAGCAGCAAGACAGCGGTGATTGCCGGTAAAGAAGCTGAGGGCGCTAAATTTGCGGATTATTTTGATTACCACGAAAAAATATCCGCCATGCCCTCGCACCGTATTCTGGCGATTTTGCGCGGCAGAAACGAAGGCATTCTGAATCTATCTATCCTCTTGCCCGAAGAGCTTGCCGCCAGCCTCGCCAATGAAAAAACCCGCAATAGCCCGCCGAATGTGTGTGAAATGCGGATTGCAGAGCGCTTTGGCGTCAAAAACCAAGATCGCCCAGCAGACAAATGGCTGAGTGACACGGTAAGGCAAAGCTGGCGCACCAAGATCTTTTTAAGCTTGGAGTCCGAGCTATTAAGTCAGCTACGTGAGCAGGCCGATATTGAAGCGATTAAAGTATTCGCCAGCAATATGAAAGATCTGCTCTTGGCTGCACCAGCTGGCCCTAAAGTCACCCTCGGCCTTGATCCGGGCTTGCGCACCGGCGTAAAAGTGGCCGTGGTTGATCGCACCGGCAAGCTGCTCGACACCAGCACCATTTATCCGCACGAGCCACGTAAAGCATGGAATGAATCGCTGGCCACACTGGCGGCCTTATCCAAAAAACATGGCGTAGAGCTAATCTCCATCGGCAATGGCACGGCCAGCCGTGAAACCGATAAGCTGGCCATCGAGCTGATTAAGCTAATGCCTGAGCTGGCAATGCAAAAGCTGGTGGTTTCCGAAGCGGGCGCATCGGTTTATTCTGCTTCTGAGTTTGCCGCCAAAGAATTTCCTGAGCTGGATGTTAGCCTGCGCGGTGCGGTATCTATCGCCCGCCGCTTGCAAGATCCTCTGGCCGAATTAGTTAAAATCGACCCGAAAGCTATTGGTGTGGGCCAGTATCAGCACGATGTAAATCAAAACGAGCTGGCACGGATGCTCGATACCGTGATCGAAGACTGCGTGAATGCAGTGGGTGTAGATGTGAATTCGGCCTCGGTGCCACTCCTAACGCGGGTATCAGGCCTGACCTCCACCATGGCGGCAAATATTGTGGCCTACCGCGATCAGCACGGGGCATTTAACGAGCGTAAAGCGCTGCTAAAAGTACCCCGTATCGGCGATAAAAGCTTTGAGCTGGCCGCAGGATTTTTGCGGGTGATGGCAGGGAAAAACCCACTGGATGCATCCGCCGTTCACCCCGAGGCCTATCCGCTAGTAGAAAAAATCATCGCTAAAGTTGGTAAAAATATTGGCCAGATTATTGGCGATAGCGCCCTACTCCAAAGCCTGAATCCGTCCGACTTAGTTGATGCGCAATTTGGTGTGCCCACGATTAAAGATATTTTGACCGAGCTGGAAAAACCCGGCCGCGATCCTCGTCCAGAGTTTAAAACGGCCAGTTTTCTGGAGGGAGTAGAAAGGATTCAAGATTTAAAACTGGAAATGGTGCTGGAAGGCGTAGTGACCAATGTCACCAACTTTGGCGCATTTATTGATATTGGCGTGCATCAGGATGGCTTGGTACACATCTCGGCGCTTGCCAACCGCTTTATTAAAGATCCGCGTGAAGTGGTTAAAACCGGCGATGTGGTCAAAGTAAAAGTGGTGGAAATTGATGTCGCCAGAAAGCGCATTGCACTGACCATGCGTTTAACAGATAGCGCAGCACCAAGTACTGAAACGGCCAAGCAAAGCATGACACCTAGGGATAGAAAAATAGTTGAACGTCAGCCAGAGGCTCAGGGCGCAATGGCTGCGGCACTCGCCGCTTTAAAAACCAAACGCTAAAAAAGGCGAAAAAAAAGGCAGCCACTAGGCGTTGGCTGCCAGACTTGCTCCTGATTCCGTCTTGGTGACAATAGCCCGATAATTTGCTAGGGCGTTTTCAACCCTAGGCGGAGGGCGCACCGAAGGTGCCAAATCTTGCCTTGCTGCCGACATAGCAAACTGAGGCCAATAGAGCGCCGAAGCCATCAGCATTTGCGACACAATCAGTTGTGCATCTAATACCTTGCTCTCAGCAATACTGCGGTGCACTTGCGAATCAAGCGGCAAAGCAATATCTACCTTTGCAGCACTGATTTCATCCTTAAAAGATGCTTTTTCAGCACGCGCAGCCACCCTCGCCAGCAATTGCTGCTGCCTGTTGTGCACGTCATCTTGTTGATTACGTACACTCCAGCTTTCCGATGAGGTCTGAATTTGGGTATCCATAACCGTATCATCGACGATTTTTCTGATCAATGACTAGGAAGGATTACCCAAACTCATGGGTAATTTTCTTTATATTACAAGAGGATATGCGACAAGGCGAAACCAGAACCGACTGAAACCGCCGAGCAAACAAGGCCCGGCAGCATAAAGCTGTGATTCAGTAAATACTTGCCTATCCCCGTTGTACCCGTGCGATCAAAGTTAATTGCGGCAATCACAGTGGGGTAATTAGGAATAAAGAAATAGCCGTTTACGCTAGGAAACATCGCAATTAAAGCCGGAGCAGGAATCCCCAAGGCAATCCCCAAGGGGAGCAAAGCGCGAATGGTTGCGGCTTGTGAATACAACAGGATCGACATGCCAAAAAGGGCAATTGAAAACAACCAAGGCTGAGCGGTAACGATCTCTTTCAGCGAGCCAGAAAACAGCGCCATATTGGCCTGAATAAACGTGTCCCCCATCCAAGCCACACCAAATATCCCAATCACCGCAGCAGAGCCGGCCCTAAATACCGAGCCTTTCACCACTTCATCGGCCTTTACCTTGCAAAAGAGCAAAATTAAAGCGGCAGTCGACAACATCACAATTTCAATCGCTTGCGCCATATTCAACTGCACGCTTTTGCCTGCCACCAGCCACTCTGGCCGCAGGGATGGAAAGGTGCCCAGCATGACCACCGAAATCACCGCCAGCAGAAATAGCCATACTGAACGGCTGGCTTCCTTAGGCAAAGCCAAACGCTCCTCAGCTTGCAGCGCTTGAATTTCCCCACGCTCTAATTTGCCCCGATATACCGGATCCAGCTGCAACTCACAGCCTTGGCGACTGGCCGCTAATGCCCCTGCCATCGTCCCCAAAAGGGTGGCAGGAATGGCAACCATTAAAATATCGCCTAAATGAATCCCTGCGGGTGAAAGCAATGAAAGTAAGGCCACCGTTGCCGCAGAAATAGGGCTGGCCGTGATCGCTGCTTGGGATGCAATGACCGCAATAGATAAGGGCCGCTCTGGACGAATACCTGATTCATGCGCAACCTCGGCAATCACCGGCAACACGGCATAGGCCACATGGCCTGTGCCTGCGAAAAGCGTAAAAAAATACGTGACCAATGGCGCGTAAAAAGTGATTCGCTTTGGATCTCGGCGTAGCAATTTTTCAGCAATACGCACTAAAAAATCCATCCCGCCCGCCGCTTGCAAACAGCCTGCCGTGGTGATCACAGCAAGAATCATGAGCATCACATCAATCGGCGCAGTGGTAGGCTGCAAACCAAAAATAAACACCAAAATGGCCAAGCCCAAACCGCCCATTACCCCTAAGCCGATCCCAGAGAGCTTGGCACCAAGTAAGATTGCGGCAATCACCACAAAAAACTCTAGAGCAATCACAATAAATATCCTTAAAAATGCTATTTGGCATATTGCCATAAGCGGCCATACCACAAACGGAGGCAACGCAAACCCATCTAATTTAGACAATGTATAACCGCAGGTCTGTGCTA
Source organism: Janthinobacterium sp. (assembly GCA_025360045.1). GTDB lineage: Bacteria > Pseudomonadota > Gammaproteobacteria > Burkholderiales > Chitinibacteraceae > Iodobacter. The sequence goes on from JANYCY010000097.1 coordinate 9,849, forward strand.
CGGCCGATCTGGATTGAAGCTCAGCCTGAAGCAGAGTATGGTTTAGAACAGGACTTATGCAGGAGTCACTATCATGGGCCTTGGAATTTCTACCAACTTGCCATCACTCAATGCACAAAATAGCTTGAGCGGCACACAAAATGCACTGAGCAGCTCGCTGAGTGAGCTTTCTTCTGCCAAGCGCAGCAGCCAAACTGATCCCGCTAGTACCGTGCTAATTGAGCAATTTGCAGCACAAATTGCCGGTAGTAATCAAGCTAGAGCCAATCTAAACGATGGTGTTTCGCTCACCCAAGTCGCCGATGGGGCCTTGAGCACCATACAAGATAATACCCAACGCATTCGGGAGCTAACCGTTGCCGCTGGCAATGATACCCTCAGCACCCAAGATCGCGCGGCGATCCAAGAAGAATCAAATCAACTGTCTTTAGCCAATGCCGATATTGTGCAAAACACCAGTTTTAATGGCACTTCTCTATTACAGGGGCAGGGGAATTTAAATTTTCAGGCGGGTGCCAATGCAGGCGATCAGCTTTCTATATCTAGGCCCGATCTGACTAAGCTTAATAGCAGCACCGGCCAAATTGATTTATCCAGCGCAGCGGCTGCAGGGCAAACCTTATCTAGGCTTGATAGTGATTTAACATCTGTTTCTAGCGCCCGTTCAGATTACGGCGCGGTGAGTAATCGACTAAGCGCAAGTGCGGCTAATTTACAAAATCGCTCAGAAAATTTATCCGCAGCAAAAAGCCGAGTTGCCGATACCGATTATGCTGCGGCTACAGCCAATCTAGTGCAACAACAAGTAAGAGCACAGGCTAATACCGCGGCATTAGCTCAGGCCAATGCCGCACCGCAGCAGGTACTCTCCCTACTCAGAGCATCTTAAATCAGAGCCGCATCTTGCACCACGCAATTGCGGCCTGATGTTTTAGCAATATATAGCTGGATATCAGCCCGCTGATAAAGATGATTTGAATCTATGCCGCTCGATGTGGCAATGCCTACGCTGACGGTGACATACGGCGAGGTTGAGGATGTTTGATGGGGCATTGCTAAAGACAGCACCGTTTGCCTAGTTCGCTCTGCCACCACATAAGCACCTGCCAACGTTGTCTCTGGTAGCAAACACGCAAACTCTTCCCCTCCGATCCTTGCCGTCAAGTCAGCAGGGCGGCGTAGCTCAGCCGAAATCACCGAAGCAATGCGCCTTAAACATTCATCGCCTTCTGGATGCCCATAACAATCATTAAACCGCTTAAAAAAATCCACATCAATCAAAACTAAAGAAAGCTGCCCACCCTGTCTTTGTAAGCGCTGCGTTTCTTGTTTTAATGCTTCATCAAAATGACGACGATTAGCAAGATTAGTCAGCCCATCCGTAATCGCCAGCCGATGAAGCAGCTCTCTTGTGCGTTTCATTTCAAGCTGATTACGAATACGCGCTTTAATACTCAAAGCCCTGCAAGGCTTCACAATATAATCCGCACCGCCCACGGCAAAGCCTTTTTCCTCTTGCTCTGGGTCGCCCAAAGAAGTCACAAAGATAATAGGAATATCTGCGGTAATCGGGTCTTCTTTAATCCGCTCACAAATGGCATAGCCATTCATATCTGGCAACATCACATCAAGCAAAATAAGATCGGGCTTAGGCATCTCTTTAATTGCAGCTAATGCATCTTGTCCAGTCACTGCGAATCTAAGCTCGTATTGATCCTCCAACATGGCGGCCAGCATTTCGATATTGCTTGGCTCATCATCAACAAGAAGCAGAATAGGCTGGTGAATCAAGAAAAGCTCCAATACATTTAGCAATCATACTTCTGAGCAAAAAAGCGACACACGCTTTCCAACAAAGCTTGCAATAAAAACTGTACGTGTAATACGGCAAGGAGGCACAGGGCTTTGCGTAGCGACTTATAATACGTTTCATGTATGCCTTACGCATCAATGAATCATACCTCAATATGGCTTATATCAGCCAAAGTCTCTTTTTATATCAATGGATTGCAACGCGACTCTGGCAGAGTGATAGTCTAACTGCTCCAAGGCCGTCGCGATTTGTATGGTTTTATTTTTATCTAAACACGCCAAATCCGCTTGCAATTTAATAAAGCACTTTCGAGCACGCAAACTTCTTAGCCTGAGCAATTCGTCTAACTCTGTCGCATTTTCCCAAGTGAGTAGAACTGATTCTGCAGCCTGAATCAGCGGTATTGTGTTGCCATTTAACCAAGAATCAATGCTACTAATAACCTCATCTAATGCACACTTCAGCTCTACAAGCAGTTCTTCAATTTGCGTATTGCCTGCGTGCAATTGCTCTTCTATTTTTTGAGCAATAAGATACACAGATAATGCCTCTAAAGTGCCCGCCACCCCCTTTAATGAATGCGCCAAGCGCTCGGCCTCAAACAGCTCAGCTTGCCGCAATAATTGGCGTAAGCGCTGAGGTGTATCTGCATATTGATCACGTAATCTAGGTAACATGCGCTTGAGTAAAGCCAAGCTGCCCAAACGATCCAGAGCCCGCTCTAGCCCTAACCCAGGCAAATCTGGTAAACGATTTATCACGTCATCCACTTTTAATAGAGGGCTGGCATCATTGGCGGCTCCCCCTGTCCAACTGAGTAATACTTTCAGTAATTGTTGTGGATTAATCGGCTTAGCCAAATGATCATTCATCCCCACTTCTAAGCAGCGGCGGCGCTCGGCTTCCATCGCATGAGCAGTTAAAGCAATAATCGGCAGCTCAGTTGCAGATAAATGAGCACGAATTAATCGAGTGGCTTCCATGCCATCCATTTCAGGCATTTGGACATCCATTAAAATCACATCGTATTTTTTATGCTGATTTAAAATAAGCTCAATCACTTCTTGGCCGTTGCCTACCGCATCCACAATCGCACCTAATGAGCTTAATAGTGAAACACTCATTTCGCTTAAAAGCTGCGTATCTTCAGCAAGTAAAATATTTACCCCCAGCAAAGGCTGCACCCTTGTTTGGGTATAAGTAATCACATTTGAACTTGATTCCTTATTTGACTCTAAGCTATTAACAATGGCTGTATATAATAAATGAGCAATAATGGGTTTACTTAAGGGATAAACAAAAGTACGAGCCCCCCAATCCCCCATTATTCGATCATGACTTAATATGGTCGTCAATAATACAATCGTCATTTTTTCACGAATACAGCATATTTTATGCACGACTTCAGACTGACACTGATCAAGTAAAGTCGCATCCATAATCAATAAATCAAATGCGTTTTTCTGCATGCTGGTGATCACTTCTTGCGCAGAGCTCACCACGCTAGGCTGTATGCCCATTTCTTTTAAATATAGGCATAATTGAATCCGCGTCGCCGAGTGCCCTTCAGCGACCAAAACACGAGACCCTGTGTATTGGGGAATCGTAAAATGACTTTGCTGCCCTTTTTTTAAACACAAGGTAAATTCAAATACAGAGCCTTTACCTAATACACTCAGCACATTGATATTCCCTCCCATAATATGAGCTAATTGTTGGCTAATGGCTAAACCTAGGCCTGACCCACCAAAACGACGTGTTGTAGAGGAATCTGCTTGTGTAAATGGGCTAAATAAATACTCTAATATATTTTGACTGATACCAATACCCGTATCATGAATACTAAATTTAAACTCTACCCGCTGCTCGTCCTTCTCCTTGCACAATACGGCAAGCTCAACTTCACCTTTTTCAGTAAACTTAATTGCATTATTAATTAAATTAAGCAGTATTTGCCCCAAACGCAACGAATCACCAATAAGCCATTGCGGCGCTTGGGTGTCCACACTATATATCAACGATAATTTTTTATTCTCGGCTTGAATAGCCGCAACGCCTGCTAAGTTTTCTAATAATAGATACAAGTCAAACTGTGACTCCTCAAGCTCTAATTTACCCGCTTCAATTTTAGAAATATCCAATATATCATTAATAACACCGAGTAAAAGATTGGCGGAGGATTGTACTTTAGCGAGATAATCACGTTGTCTATTGACTAATTGTGTATCTAATATTAAATGGGTATAACCCAGAATAGCCGTTAGAGGCGTTCTAATTTCATGACTCATATTAGCCAAAAACTCCCCCTTTACTTGCACAGCCGCTTCAGCCTGATCACGAGAAATAATTAATTCTTCTGATTGAGTTCTTAATAAAATACTGGCGTTACGAAAAACGAGTAAGCTTTTCGCCATAATTGAAATCTCATCTCGACCACTCACATCAATAGCTATATCAAAATGACCTTTAGCAATGCTCTGCATATTTTCTGATAGAGTTACCAGCCTTGAACTAATTCTTCTTCTAATATAAATAGAACCGATAGCAAATGAAATTAATAAACTAAACAAAGTTAAGCCAGCCAACAACCATGTGCTTTTTTCTAAGCGCTGCGACAGCATGAGTGTTTCATCATTAAGCTCAAGCTTAAGTGTTTGTTCTGTTTTTTCGGCTTGATTAACTAATAACTGCGTTGCACTCTGGTTTTTTACAATAAGCTGCTGTAGCTCATTATTTAATATTAATTTTTTTAAACCAATAGAAAAAACGCCATCCTCTGCCTTGGCTAAAGCAAGCACGGTCGATAACTCTAACTTTAATTTCTTTAACTCCTCACCATGATTTATGCCTTGTAATGTTTTATGTGCTTTTGCACTTGTTTGAATAAATGATCGCTCAATCTCATCTAATCGTATAACGCTTTGCGCATTGGCAGCTTGTGCAATTAAGCTGGCCAACAAAACCACATCGCCACGAAAATGTTGCACAGCACTTAAAGTCGCCACCTGCTCTGCAACTAAGACGACAACGGCATTGGTTGAGTCCAAAGTAATTTGATCGCTACGTGAAATCATCTTCAAAGTAATCTGGCTAATGAGCGGCATCATTACTTCATCAAATACAGCAACCGCATGGGCAACCTCGCGCCTAGGATCGGTTACGGGGCGGTGCAAGCTAGCCGCTAAATTTTTCCCTGCCTGCTGAGCCAGTGGATCCGCTTTTTGCAAATAGCCTTGAATCCCAGTCAGTAAGCTACTTCCCCGTTTACGCAGAGCAGGCTCCCCCTGCTCCCCTACCACCGCCGCCAAACGAAAGGCATCGGCCCTCGCTTGTTGCAGTGCATTTAATTCTGAAAATTCGTTATCAATCAGGGAGTGGACCGATGCACCTGCGGCCACCGATGCACGGCGGGTTGCTGCAAGTAAATCAGCATTTTTAGCCAATAATACGGGGTCAATCGCTTGCAAAAAGCGCTGCTGTGCATCCCCCACCTGCTGCAAAATATTATTTTTACGCTCATCTAGGTGTAATTGTTGGCTCACCAGCCGATCTGTTACCGGCACATTTTTGGATAACTCCAGCACCAACTCAGATAATTTTTCTGCATCATTAGGACGATTCACCACCAAAGCGTCAATTTGCTTGGGTAAATCGGCAAGGGCTAATTTCACCCGAAATAAAGCACTGTCTCGCATCTTTATATTTTGTGCATTGGCAAGACTAGCCAGAGCGGATGAGAACTCTAAGCTGCTGGCTTCTAAACGAGCGGCGGCAATGGCGGCAGGAAAACTCTGTTTTGAAACGGCGGAATAAGTGCTATCCACCGAGTGAAACGCCCATAGGGCTGCGCCTGAAGCAAGCAGCGTTGTGGCTGCAACCACACCAAAAGCCAATCGCAGGCGTAGTGCAATGGATTGCCTGAATGAGCCTTCTGTTGCTTGCATTCCTCCTTTCTCCAACTGCAGACGATCACTGGTGCAGCTCATCTATTTAAATTTCTGCAACCTTGCAATTAATATTAATCTACCGAATAGAAACATCCACTTAAATTTCCATAATCTTACGTATAAATTTAATTTATGATTTTAAAAACATGGAAAGATACGCTATGAAGATAGTTTATGTTTAACTCATTTCTGGAACCTGTCATGACCAGCTCTGCGCCCATGTTTGCAAGTGTGCCACTTCACAAAGCATCGTTACGAGCAGCTTACGAAGCGTGGTTAAAAGCGCGTACGCCTCTCGTTTCTACTCAAAAAAAATCACCCGTTTCCAATCAAAGAGTAGGCATCGTCGGCGCAGGCATGGCGGGGCTTTACGCCGCTTTATTACTCAAAAATCGTGGCATCGATTGCCGCTTATTTGAGGCCCATCCTGATCGCCTAGGTGGGCGCGTCTACACCCATCGCTTTAATCAAGAGCCTAATCAATATTTTGAAGCAGGTGCAATGCGCTTACCACAAACACCTGAGCAGCAGCCGGTCTTTGATCTGATCAACTACCTCAATGAACACATACCCGATTCATCGAAAATTAATTTAATTCCTTACAATTTATACGATCCAAATGGCAATTTAGTGTACGTGAATGGTAAACGTGCTTTTGGCGGCGCAACCATGACCCTCGATTATGCCAATCAGCACCCCGAGGCCTTGGGTTTTAACTTAGATCCGGAAGATCGCAATAAAACGGCCTCACAATTGCTCGATGAAGTATTACAACCTTTTTTCGATTTATTAGAAGAGAATTTCGAGCTGGGCTTTGCCAAAATTGTTAAATACGATAATTACTCGCTCTATACCTATCTCACCGAAATTGCCGGTTGGAGTATGGAAAAAGTAAATTATGTAGAAGTCATGAATTCTGCAACCAATCAATTCCAAAGCAGCTTTACCGAAATGGTGATTGAGAGCATGGATTTTTCTGGTGCGAAATGGAGCACCATTGCCAATGGCATGGATAGGCTGCCCTTGGCTTGCGCCAGCTTAATTGGCACTGATTCAATTTCAATGAATACGCCAGTCACGCAAATTGAAAATCTACAAGATGGCCGAGTGGCGGTTCATTACGGTGAGCTAGGCGAATTTGACACCTTTGATAGCGTGATTATGGCCATTCCGCCTGCTGCCCTAAGAATGATCTCCTGCCCCCAATGGTCGCCCACCAAGACACAAGCCATTCGTGCCATGCATTTTGAGCCGCTGTATAAAATCGGCCTGCGCTTTAAAACGCGCTTTTGGGAGCAGCTACCCAATGCGGCGATGGGCGGGCAATCTAGTAGCGATCTGCCGATGCGCTGGTGCGTTTATCCCTCTTATGGCTTGGGGGACGCGGGTGCGGGCGTCTTGCTGCTGTATTCGTGGATGAGCGATGCCTATAACTGGCTACCGCAAAACTCGGACGAGCGGATTCGCTTAGCACTGAGAGACTTACAAACGCTCTACCAAGGCACGGTGGATATTCATGCACAATTTATTGAATCTTACGATGTGGCATGGCCCTCTGAGTGGGCAACGGGGGACGCTATGTTTTTCCCTGGGCAATTTAGGCAGCTCTTTAATACAGCCCGCCAGCCAGAGCAAAATATCTACTTTGCGGGTGAGCATTTAAGTGTGCATCACACATGGATTGTGGGCGCGCTGGATTCTGCCTTACTCGCCTGCCAGCAACTGTTGAATGATGAAACGCTAGCACCACTGTGTTCTGCGGCTCAGCCACCGCAAAGCCCTCACGACTACAATTACAGCCAATGTGCCGCCTCACCCATTTTGCATCGATAGCTTACCCGTTATATAAACAGCGTCATTTTCGCTCATCTTTGGCGGAAATCCAGCAGCGTGCTCGGGGATGACGCTCATGTTGGGCGCTGATTTAAAACCCAGTCCTAAGGACCCTCATCATGCGCAAGCTCTTTTATATAATGCTGCTGCTTTTACTCAGTAAAAGCCTCTTTGCCGCTGAAGAAGAGTTTCCGTCCGAGCCATTAAAAGCGATTGGTTCATGGAGTATGTTGAGCCAATTTAAAGATTATGAAAAACCATTCTGGACCAAGCAGCTTCCCGCTTTAAGCGAGGGCAGGATCAAGGTCAATCTGAATGCCTTTAATGATATGGGTTTAAAAGGCAGCGAAGTCTTGCGCCTGATGAAGCTGGGGCTGACTGATTTTGGCACCACCATTTTGTCGTATATATCCGAGCAAGATCCACGTGCAGAAGCCATTGATCTAGCGGGCTTAACCGGTAATTTAACGATGGAGCGACGGGTGGTCGATAGCTATAAGCCCGTGCTTGAGCGCTATTTTGAGCAAAAACACGGCATAAAAGTGCTCGCCATGTGGCCCTATGCTGCGCAGCTTTTGATGTGTAATAGCCCCATCAAAAATTTGGAAGGACTCAAAGGAAAAAAAGTAAGGGTCAGCATGCGTACCACCAGCGATCTGATCGAAGCTTACGGCGCAATCACGCTGAGTATTCCTTTCGATCAGGTTTACATGCAAATGAAAGATAAGCAGCTCGATTGCTTAGTTACCTCGGCTCTCGCTGCGCATAGCGCTCATTTTTACCAAGTAGCGTCATATATTTATAATTTGCCGCTGGGTTGGAGCATGGTGATGCTAGGGGTGAACCAAGTTTCGTGGGCTAAAATTGAAGCGCAAGATCAACAAGTCATTGAAACAGGCGTCACGCAATTGGCCAATGATCTTTGGCAAGCTGCCGACACCCAAACCGCACTTGGCATCGCTTGCAATACGGGTAAAAACTGCTCCTTAGCCGAGCAAGGATCAATGACCCTCATCAAACCCAGCAGCAATGACGATGCACGCCTCGCCAAGACGGTCAAACAAGTTGTACTTAAGCGTTGGGCAGAACGTTGTGGCAAAGACTGTGTGGCAGAATGGAATGACAGCATCGGTAAAACACTGAATATCACTCTGCAGCCCTAGTTGCGTCATAACTACGAAGTAAAAAACCACCGTTTAGTAGCAATGCACAAAAATTAAGCAGCGCTATTTTTACCATAAAATACAGATAGTTAGTCATAGAACTAACAGCTTATCCACAGACCGACATAACCTTTTGGGGGATAAAAGCCAAGATGTCCACAAGTGATATAAACCGCTGCGCTTGGTGCAGCAGCGATCCGCTTTACCAGCATTATCATGATGAAGAATGGGGGCAACCGCTCTTTGACGATCAAGCCCTGTTTGAGCTGCTCTGCTTAGAAGGCGCGCAAGCGGGCTTATCGTGGATTACCGTTTTAAAAAAGCGCGAACACTATCGGCAAGTATTCGATGGTTTTGATGCACAAAAAATAGCCCTCTACGATGCAAGCAAAGTCGCCAACTTGCTTAGCGATGCAGGCATTATCCGCAACCGCGCCAAAGTCGCCGCCTTTATCAGTAACGCCGCTGCCTATCTGCAATTAAAACAGACTGGCCGCTTTAGTGATTTTCTATGGTCTTTTGTTGGGGGTAAAACGATTGTCAACCACTGGCCCAATATCAGCGACACGCCTGCTGCCACGGCAGAATCGACAGCGATGAGTAAGGCCTTAAAAAAATGCGGCTTTAAATTTGTCGGCCCCACCATCTGTTACGCCTTTATGCAAGCCAGCGGCATGGTGGACGACCATAGTCCTAGTTGCTGGAGACGCAAGGGAATGTAGGGTGGGCACGGTTTTGTGCCCACTTGAGACATCCAGTTAATACTCTGTCATAGAACGAATCGGCATTTTATAGGGTGTACAACGACGCAGTCGGAGTGCAAAAAACGGTGCGCAAGAAAAACGACTTGCACACCCTATAAAATCATTTTTGCTATGTTTTTACCTTAACTTAATGCACATAGGGCTAAAAGCTTTATCAGCCCAAGCCACTGATCTTATTCAGTAGCCATTTCTTGTGCAGTAAACAAGCGCGAAATGAGCGACTTTTCAAAGCCTTCTTCCATCGGAATAGAGATTTTCACGCCATTGCCAGCAGCTACCTCACAAGGATTGCCGCTCTTATCGCGCATGGCTGACAGAGTGATGATTCGGTTGCCGCTTGGGTGAATAATTTCTAGCTGATCGCCAACAGCAAAGCGATTTTTCACTTCGATTTTGGCCCAGCCATCTTTAATACTAATCACTTCGCCCACAAACTGGCTTTGTTTGGCTTTGGAATGGCCATCCAGGTAATTTTGCGCCTCGTGGGTGTAATGACGCTGATAAAAGCCATCGGTGTAACCACGATTGGCCAAACCATCCAGATCGGCCAAGAGCGCCGGATTAAATGGACGCCCAGCCACCGCATCGTCAATCGCTTGGCGATAAACCTGAGCGGTACGCGCCACGTAATACAGCGATTTAGTGCGGCCTTCAATTTTCAGCGAATCCACGCCGATCTTGGTCAGGCGTTCGATATGCTGCACCGCACGCAAATCTTTGGAATTCATAATATAAGTGCCGTGCTCGTCTTCCAGAATCGGCATCAGCTCATCCGGGCGGCTTTGCTCGGCGATCAGATAGGTTTTATCGGCAGCAGGATGGCGCTCAGCACCACCACAAGCGGCAAAGCTTTGGTTCGCCTCTGCCATAGCCTTATTAAAATCAAACTGAATCACCTGCGGCTTCACATCCCCAGCATCGTCTTCCACCGTGTCATTCATTTTGTAATCCCAACGACAGGCATTGGTGCATGTGCCTTGATTAGGATCGCGGTGGTTAAAGTAACCCGATAAGAGGCAGCGGCCAGAATAGGCAATACACAAGGCGCCGTGCACAAAGACTTCCAGCTCCATATCCGGGCAGAGCTGGCGGATTTCTTCGACTTCATCGAGGCTCATTTCTCGCGATAAAATAACGCGCTCTAGCCCCATCGATTTCCAGAATTTCACCCCAGCGTAGTTCACGGTATTGGCTTGCACCGATAGGTGGATCACCTGCTCAGGCCATTTTTCCCGCACCATCATAATCAGGCCGGGATCGGCCATAATCAGTGCGTCGGGCTTCATGGCGATCACCGGCTCCATATCGGCAAGGTAAGTTTTGACCTTGGCGTTATGCGGCAAAATATTGCTGGCTACAAAGAACTTCTTGCCACGCTGATGCGCCTCAATAATCCCTTGGCCAATTTGCTCAAGCTTAAATTCATTATTGCGGGCACGCAGTGAATAGCGCGGCTGACCGGCGTAAACCGCATCCGCACCAAAGTCATAAGCGGCGCGCATTTTGTCCAAAGTGCCAGCGGGGAGGAGAAGTTCAGGGGCTTTCATGGTTTAGTGTCTCGTGCGGCCTGAATTATGCAATTCAAGCGAGGAAAAACCGCGATTATAGCACGGTCTTTTTGCCTATTTTTTAATCAGCCACAAAAACACATCTGAAAACAGCCACTTAATCGGCTTATCCACAAGCCATCCACGGACTTGCTGGATTATTTCTTGGATAATAAATCGGCCTGATTAAAATTTAAGCAGTACAAAAAAAACCAGCCAGAGCAAGGACTTGGCTAACTTGTCCACAGGACGTACACAGCCTTGTCCGCTCTGAACGGGGATAAGCGGTAGAAATAGCGGCTAAAGACTCAGCAAAGCAGACGCTGAACCCCACATACAGCGAGCTTTACAAGGCTAATTTACTCCGCTTGCTAACAAAAGCATCACGATAGCAGCATCTTAAAAACTAACTTTTTACCAGTAGAGCGGTTAGCTTTTTCACCAACGGTAGCACCAGCAAAAGGGTGGGAAATGCCACCAACCATGATAAGCCCCACGCACTAGGCCATAGCTCTAATAAGCGATAACTAAAGCCAACACCACGTAAAGTGCTAATCAAGGAAACAACGCAGGTCATAAAAATGGAAAGTAAAAAAGGCAGTACGAGATGTGCGTACTTAGCCGGAACTTTTAACCCAGATTTTGTTGCAAGAGAGGAAAAATTTGAAGATTTCATAGCAGACTCCATAAGCCGAACAAGCAAGCGCCCTCTTTTTACTAAAAGCAAAAGAGACAAGCACCGGACATGTCCGGCGGCTTAGGCGCGTTGATTGACGTAAACGCTTACGGTAAATCAAGGGATGATTTACGCAAATATCATAACAAAACATGATTATTACTGCAATAAACTTACCCATTGTTGAATTTTCCAAGCCCATCGCTTAATCAGCAATGGCGGGGTAAAAATCATAAAGGCACTATCCCCAGTACAGCTCACCCAGCCAGCCTCCTCAATCAGGAAAGCCTCACCCTCCACTAGCACCACAGTTTGAGGCAGTAATAACTCGCCCAAGTAATGAGGTGTAAGTTGCAAATGCAGCTTACCCTGCTGCACCACAATCTGGGTTCCTGCTTTTATATAGCCGCGTACGATTTGGCCTTTACGCAATAATTGCTTTTCCATGGTGAAGCCCCCATTCAGTGAAAGCCATTCTATTGCGCAACTAAACGCAAAAACAGTGACAAGAAATGAGTATCTGCTACGCAGCAGAAGCCAAAAATACGTGCTGTTATGCTGTTATTTTTAGCGATCTATATCTATGGCAAAGGCATGATTTAAAGCATGATGATCTTGAGATAAAAAGCAGAGGCAGCCATGGATTACCTTTATCAGCGTTGGGCCGCACATTATCTGGCCGCTATCCTTGCAGGTGCGCTCAAGGTTGGCGAGCGCATGCCATCCCTAAGGGAGCTGATGCGCATGCACGACATCAGCCTCTCTACCGCCTTGCAGCTATGCCGCCAGCTCGAATCAGAGGGTTATCTAGAGGCTAAGCCACGCGCTGGTTATTTTGTTCGCCCGCGTATGCAAATCAAACCGGTTACCGAGCCGCAGCTGAATATCGATCCAGCGCAATATGTAGGGATTCATGCCCGTGTATCAGATTTTATTGCGCGCGGCAGGCTACAGCCAATTAAGCATAATTTTTCTGTAGCACGTTGCTCTCCCGACCTATACCCAGGCGAAGCACTTAAAAATGCCGCCATGCGGGCACTGCGGCAAACGCCCAATCTATTTGTTAGCGCGGTGCCCAATAAGGGCGAGCTAACGTTCAGATCGGTGCTGGCCAAACGGGCCATGAAAATGGGGGTGCTGATCTCGCCCGACGAGGTACTGATTACCCACGGCTGTATCGAAGCGCTGAATCTGGCGCTAAGGGCAGTGGCCCAGCCTGGCGACACCATCGCGGTAGAATCGCCCACCTTCTATGGCCTATTGCAGGCTTTAGAGAGCTTAGGCTTACAGGCGATTGAGATCCCCACCAGCCCACAAACCGGCATTTCTATTGAGGCGCTGGAGCTGGCTTGCCAGACCTACCCCCATATTAAAGCCGTGGTAGTGGTACCGCATTTGCAAAACCCACTGGGCAGCATCATGCCAGAGGCGCATAAAGACCGGCTGGCAGCACTATGCGAAGCGCGCAATATCACCTTGATCGAAGACGATACCTATAGCGAGCTGGTGAACGATGACATCACGCTGCGCGCCATTAAAGCGCGGGATAAAACCGGCAATGTGATTTACTGCGCCTCGCTGCATAAAATTTTGGCCCCTGGTATGCGCTTGGGCTGGATGACGGGCGGACGCTGGCAAGCACGAATTGAGATGCTGAAATACGCCCAAACCCGTGATAACGAAGCATGGTCACAAATTGCTGCCGCCGAATATATGGGCTCCAGCGCTTACGATCGGCATTTGCGCAAGCTGCGCAGCACACTCAAAACCCAGCGAGAACGCACCGCCGAGGCGATTGCCCGCTATTTTCCAGCGGGTACGCGGCTGAATGTGCCCAATGGTGGGCTGGCTCTGTGGGTGGAATTACCCGAGCCATTGTCGTCTAGAAGGGTTTTTGATGCGGCGCTGAAAAAAGGAATTTTAATTGCGCCCGGGCTGATGTTTTCTAATTCAAATCGCTTTGAGCACTTTATTCGGATTAATTGCGGCTGGCCATTTAGCCCAGAAATTGATCGTGCCCTGCAAAGCTTAGGAGAATTAATGAATGAAATGAGCATCAGCAGTGTGCAAGCGGCCTAGCAACCTTAAATAGCCCGTAAATGAAAAATCAAATCGTTCAGTGCCTCTTGTGAAATGCCATCTAAATGAGGTGCACGGCGCTCTATTTCATTAGCAAGGTCGTAAAGCATCCATTCCATTTCACTCAGCATCGCTTGTAATTCAGCCAACATTTCTGGGTCATCTTGCCCAAAGGAATGCATGGCCTGCACATCTTCAGGGTTTAGACCCGCCTGTAAGATCAGCGCACGAATACTATCCATACGCTCAAATAAAAAGCCCAAAGGAGACTCCGATTTAGCACCCTCTTTCACTTGCCCCGCAAGCATGGCGTGCAAGGCCAGCCATGCTTGCAAAAAATCCGCAATATGCGCCAATTGCAATGAAGTATCTTTACCAACCACAGCATGATGTTCTTCATTTGTAACTGAGCGCAGTAAGTCACGTAAAGCCTTGACTATTATTGGGTCAAATCGAGATTGATTTAAAGTAAATAAAGCGTCCAGCCTTTGTAAATCAAATCGTCGCAATACCGCATCTGATACATCGGCAATCGCAATAATTTGGGCCAAGCGGCTAATCTCAGCTTTACGTAAACCATAGGGATAACCACTGCCGTCCAGCCGCTCATGATGATGCAAAATGGCCTGCTCAGCGGCAGGAGAAAACTCAGGAAAAGCATGCACCACCACATAGCTGGTAATGGGATGCACATGGATATAGCGGCGCTCTTGCGACGTAATTCGATGACCAGAAGTCAACAACTCTGGATCAGTATGCATTTCACCTAAATCATGACAGAGCGCTGCCAGCGTCAAAGCCGCCATATCAGGATCTGTTAATTTCAGCTGCTGAGCCAAGGCATAAGACACAATACAATTTCTAAGCACATGCTCAAATAAATCAGGCCGTTGATTTTGCATCACAGTTAGCCGAAATCGAATCGGCAAGGGTAAAGATAATCTGGCCAGCTGATGCTTAATCGCTAAAGGATCTCCTCCCCTCGTCACAATCCTAGCAATCAGTGGATCTTTCTCTATGATTTTCCCTGCTTCAAAAGCCAGCTGCCCACCATCAACTGAACGCTCCGTTGCAAGCACCTGATCCAGTGGCGTAGACAATTTATGCTTAGCTAACATATCAAACTGACGGCTGCTAATTTTGGAGCCTTTCGCCAATAGCTTCATGCCATTTGCCGCAAAAATATCCTGATCAGCAATCACTTCCCGTTGATCCCCCATCTGGGTCGCTGCACGTAAGTAATGGGGATTTTCTTCTGGCAACTCAGATAACTGAGTAAGGGGATCTGGCGTCATCATCGTGCGCTACAGCAGGGAGACTTAATTAGCTTAGTCTATTTAGGAAAAATCAAACTAAACAGGTCATTTCAATCGAAAAAAACAATCGTTTGCCCTCAAAAAAACGGGCATGGGTTCCAAGCATGGTGGGCCAATTGCTATTCAGGCTCTATGGATTCGCGTAGCTGATGCACTAAATCATCAAATACCGCTGGTGGCACGCCATCGAGCGAGGGAGATCGACGATCAATTTCATTGGCCATATCATTTAATATCCACTCCATTTCATCCAACATCGTTTGCAGCTCAATCTTCAGACTTGGATTCTCTTGCGCGATGGTTTGTATGCCATGAATATCATCAGGATTAAAACCCATTTTCAGCACTAAGGAACGAATACCATCCATTCTTTCAAATAGAAAACCAATTTTTGAATCTTGAGCGGCCCCTGCCTTGATTTGTATTTTAAGCATGGCATACAAAGCGAGCCAGCCCTCAAGCAGATCGGCAATATGATGTAATTGCAGAGATGAATTGCCGGTTTTAAAGTGCAAATTACGCTCGAAAGGTAGCCCTTGCACCAGCTCGCAAACAGCGTGGATTAATTGGGAATCAAAGCGAGTTTTATTTAAGGTAAATGATACTAATAAACGCTGTACATCAAAGCGCCGCAAGATGGCGTCGCACACATCAGCCACGGCAATAAACTGGGAGAGCGGGTGAATCGCGCCTTTACGTAAACCATAGGGATAGCCACTACCATCGAGGCGTTCATGGTGATGCAAAATAGCCTGCGCCGCCATGGTTGGAAAATGCGCTAATTTATGCACTAGCAAATAACTCGTAATGGGATGCATATGAATATAACGGCGCTGCACCGGCGCAATCAGATGAGCCGAGGTCAGTAGCTCTGGGTCGGTATGCATTTCACCCAGATCATGACAAATCGCGGCCAGCATCAGCTTAGATCGATATTCACTAGGCAGTTGAGTCTGCTGAGCTAAGGCATGCGTCCAAATGCAAGCTCGCAAGGCGTGTTCAAATAACTCTGGCCGCTGATCTTTCATCACAGTGAGCCGAAATTGAATAGGCGCAGGCAGCACCATCTCGGCAAGCTGTTGCTTAATGGCTAAGGGGTCCCCCGCTCTGGCCGCTACACGAGCAATAAATAAATCTGTTCCCAATATTTTACCCACCTCGATGGCGAGCTGATGGCTATCGACGGGATGGGTCGTAGAAAGACATTGATCTATCGGGGAAGATAATTGGTGCTGCGTCAGCAAATCAAATTGATGACTATCAATGCGTGAGCCTTTGGCGATCAACTTCATACCATTGGCGGCAAGAATATCTTGATCGGCCACCACCTCACTATGATTACCCATCTGTGTGACTGCCCGCAGATAGTGTGGGTTTTCTTCTGGCAGCTCTGACGCCAAAACTAAGGGATCTTGCATCATCTTCAAACTTCAATAATGAGACTTCATTAGCTTAGGATATTTAGCTGACCATTAAGGAAATACCTAGGTAATCAAAAATAATTTAGCTTTTTATTGCGTAAAATATGCGAAAAACAGACATTAAAACAAAAAATAAGCCGATAAATTATTTTATTGCCATATAGAGTACAACCGGTATTTAAGGTACTTGGCGCAAAAAAAAACGAGGCATGCCTCGTTTTCTTTAAAAAGCGTTAGATTTTCCAACGCTCACGAATACTTGCTTCTATCCCTGCCGCATCCAGCCCACATTCAGCCAATTGCACATTTTGATCTGCATGCTCCACATAGCGATCCGGAAAGCCGAGTTGTAATACTGGCTTGCACAAATCCTGAGCCATCAAGCTTTCTAATACCGCAGAGCCTGCTCCGCCCATAATGGCGCCTTCTTCAACCGTCACCAGATAATCATGGCTAGCCGCTAGCTCAGCAATCAAAGCACTATCGAGCGGTTTTACAAAACGCATATTGACGACCGTTGCGTTCAATGTGTTCCCTGCTTCTAAAGCAGCAGCCAGTACTGGGCCAAACGCCAAGATGGCGATCTTGCTGCCACGGCGGCGCACTTCAGCACAGCCCATTGTAATCTCAGTCATCGTGCTTTGTACTTCAACTCCGGGTCCCGTGCCGCGAGGGTAGCGCACCGCGCTTGGGCCATCATGCAAGAATGCGGTATAGAGCATCTGCCGACATTCATTTTCGTCAGATGGCGTCAGCACCACCATATTGGGAATACAGCGCAGATAGGCAAGATCAAATGATCCGGCATGCGTCGGGCCATCAGCCCCTACTTGCCCTGCACGATCAATCGCAAACATGACCGGTAAATTTTGCAAAGCGACATCATGAATCAGCTGATCATAAGCGCGTTGCAAAAAAGTAGAATAAATCGCCACCACGGGTTTTAAGCCTTCACAGGCCAAACCACCCGCGAAGGTCACCGCATGTTGCTCGGCAATGCCCACATCAAAATAGCGATCAGGGTGTTCTTGCTCAAAACGCACCAGCCCCGAGCCTTCACGCATGGCTGGGGTAATACCTAGCAGACGCTTATCCATTTTGGCCATATCGCACAGCCAATCACCAAACACCTTGGTGTAGCTGACTTTAACGGCCTTCGCGCCTTGCATGCCGTCTTCTCTCTCAAACGGAGTGACCGCATGGTATTTCACCGGATCGGCAACGGCTTTTTTATAACCCTCGCCTTTGCGCGTCACCACATGCAAAAACTGCGGGCCTTTAAGCTGCTTAATATTCGCTAACGTCGTCACTAGCGTATCTAAATCGTGGCCATCAATCGGGCCGATATAATTAAATCCAAACTGCTCGAACATCGTGCCGGGGGTCAGCAAGCCTTTAACGTGTTCTTCGCCTTTTTTGGCCAACTCTTTTAGAGGCGGCACCACATCCAGCACTCGGCCAGAGGCGCTGCGAATGCCGTTATAAAACTTGCTCGATAATAATTTAGACAGGTAATTAGTCAGAGCGCCCACATTTGGGGAGATCGACATTTCATTGTCGTTCAGCACCACCAGTAAATTCACATCCCGATGACCCGCATTATTGAGTGCTTCAAATGCTTGACCTGCGGTCATCGCTCCATCGCCAATCACAGCAATCGCGTGGCGATCTTCGCCCTTAAGCTTAGCGGCTTCGGCAAAACCCAATGCAGCACCAATCGACGTGCTGGAATGCCCCACGCCAAAAGTGTCGTACTCGCTTTCTTCGCGCTTTGGAAAACCCGCAAGGCCATGCTGCTTACGCATGGTGTGCATTTGCCCACGACGACCGGTTAAGATTTTATGCGGGTAGCTTTGATGGCCCACATCCCAAACCAAGCGATCGTGCGGGGTATCAAATACATAATGCAGCGCAACGGTTAGCTCGAGCGCGCCTAGATTAGAAGCAAAATGCCCACCGGTTTGGCTAACAGAATCCAGCAGATAGTTGCGCAATTCATTGGCAAGCTGGGGCAAATCGGCTTTAGCCAATTTTTTAAGCTCCAGCGGACAAGACACCTTATCGAGCAGGGGATAACTCATATCGAGTTTCTTCATTAGTTAGTGCGTTCCACAATAAAATCGGCCAAGAGCACCAAACCACGGGCTTTTTCACCAAAAGGTGCAATCGCAAGCAGCGCATCCGCTTTCAACTCTGCCGCCTTTTGCTTAGCTGCCGCTAAGCCGAGCAATGAAACATAAGTGGGCTTGTTATTTGCGGCGTCTTTGCCCGCTGTTTTGCCCAAGGTGGCCGAATCTGCCTCTTCATCCAAGACATCATCGACCACTTGAAACGCCAAACCGATACATTTGGCATAGTGATCTAAGCGAGCGCGATCTACATCACTCATGGCCACGCCACAATAAGAGCCCAACAAGACCGCTGCACGAATCAAAGCACCGGTTTTTAAGCCATGCATTTGTTCTAGCTCAGGCAGGCTCAACGCTTGGCCCACGCTGTAAAGATCGATCCCTTGGCCGCCACACATCCCTAAACTGCCTGATGCGCGAGCGAGGATATTCACCATTTTTAGCTGGTCGCTAGGATCATTGGCTAAGGTACAGGAAGTCAATATTTCAAATGCGGTAGTTTGCAATGCGTCCCCCGCCAATAATGCCGAAGCTTCACCAAAGGCAATATGACAAGTTGCCTTGCCACGACGCAACACATCGTTATCCATCGCAGGCATATCGTCGTGCACCAGCGAATAAGCATGGATCAGCTCTACCGCAGCAGCCACATATTGCAAACGCTCCGGCGAGGCATCAACCACTGCGCCCGCAGCAAACGCCAATAAAGGCCGCACCCGCTTGCCGCCATCCAAAACAGAATAGCGCATGGCAGTATGTAATTGAGCAGGAAGGTGATTGTCGCTTGGTAGCAGCGCCGCAAGCGTCTGTTCCATGCGATTCTGGACGTCTTGCATCCAGTTTTTAAATTCTAAGGTCATTTATTCTTTATCCGCAGAGAAGGGCTTGAGTTCGGCACCTTCAAGCACTCGAATACGCTGTTCGGCATCGGCTAAGCGGCTTTCGCAAAATTGCAGTAGCTCGGTTCCGCGTTGATAAGTCGTGAGGGCTGTTTCCAGCGGTAAGGAGCCCGCTTCCATTTCAGCAATCAAACTTTCTAACTCTTGGAGACCGACTTCAAAGCTAACGGGGCTTTTAGTGGCTTTCGGCATGCGCTAAATATCCCGAATAAAGGCGCAAACTTTAATCCTCTGAGGCTATACAGTCAATATTCATCGGGCTTTTAGCAAGGCGCTGCTATTTTAAATGCCTGATTGCCGCACAATTAATTAACAATACAATCATGGCAGCGATGATTTAATTGATTCATGTGGATAAAGACAGTCATATTTTACTTACAAGTTTTATTATCCCCTCTATTTAAAACAAAATATCAAGCTCAACACCCGCAGTACCAGCACACGGCATGGCCCCTCATCGTGCATAGCATCATTGATTGATTGCCTATTCAGGTTAAAATCAAGGACTATTCCCGATGGATACTCAGAATGCGTATTGGCTATTTAATCCTTTGCCACGCCCACCCTGCGCAATTAGGCCGGCTTTGCCAGCAAATTTCTGAAGAAAATACCCAGCTTTATATTCATGTTGACGCCAATACATCGGAGCATGAATTTAATGCCATGAAAGCCGCCGCCCCCATAGATACACACTTTATCGAGCGGCAACGCTGCCGTTGGGGAGGATTTTCCTTGGTAAGTGCCAGCTTGGCCTTGATTCAGGCGGCGCTGAAAGACGATTGCGATTATATGGTTTTATTATCTGCACAAGATTTCCCGATTAAATCGCAGCAAGAAATCGTTACGCAATTACAAGGCACGGCTGGATTTATTGAGTATCGCCGCCAACCTGATCCTGCGTTTGATATTCGCTATCGCTACCAAAGCTATCACCCTGAATGGCTAAAAGGCAGCCTTGCAGGCAAGTTGCTACAAAAAATACAGCGCCCCATTCACAAACTTGGCTTATTCACGCGTAGCCTGCCCGCGCCATTAACCGCCATTTATTCTGGCTCTCAATGGTGGTGTTTATCCAAACGAGCCTGTGAAACATTGATTCATTTTTGTGAGCAAAATCCAAACATCATTACTTACTTTCGCCAAACTTTAGTGCCTGATGAAATGTTTGTACAAACCATCTTGATGCACACCCCAATCAAAGATGAGCTCATCAATAATTCACAGCATTATCTGGAATGGGAAACAGGGGCTTGGTCGCCTCGCACTTTTGAGCTAAGCGATATCGAACGCTTACTGGCGAATCCTGCACTCTTTGCCAGAAAATTTTCGATTGATGGCCAAGTCACAACACAAATCAGCCAGCGTTTAAACCATATATAACCATATGCTTATTCATAATATCTTACTCAATGAGTCATGAATTTTTTGTTTTTATATCAGATAATACAAAGGACTATATCAATCTAGAGACACAAAATGGGTGCTTTGATCGGAATCGTTTCTCAGAACAATGTTCTGAGCAATATTAATCAACAACTCGCCCCTCTGATTGAGCAAGGCCATTGCAGCGCAACCTTAATTAGCGATCAAGTCGATGCGCAAATTCTATCCTGCCCTATTCTCACCTTACACCGACATCTAAACGAGCAAACTGCACATCGGGTTTTAATCCGCTTAGATTGGGATAAGCCTAATAACAGTAGTGTGGCCAACTGCCGACAATTTATATCCGTGTGTTGTCGAGGCTTAATTGAAAATAGTGAAGCCTTGCAAGATAAATTGGCCATCTTGGGCTATTTAAACGAGCGAGTAAGCACCGCCCAACTTACCGCCGATTTAATTCACTGGCATTACCGCACTCAACATGACTTATTAAAAGCGGTTCATTTAGCCGCCAGTGAAATCATTGGGGTTTATGCCTTAGGGGTGATCTCGACAGATCACCCTGATGAAATCATCTGCACCTCAAGGCAGATTCCACTCTTTATTGCACTTGGGGAAAGCTGTGCAGCTTTTTCTGATCAGCCACAAGTACTTCAAAGCATTGCCCCAGAAATGCACTGCTTGGCCCTCGGCGATACCGCAAAATTTAGCACTAAGGAATTCACCATCCTTGATCAGCAGGGCGAGCCCTGCCAAAGATTGGCAAGCGATATTCAGCAAGCCAGCATCAAGCTGCATGGCTTTCATCACTATATGCAAAAGGAAATCAAAGAGCAGGCCGCCATTTTTGCCGACATCCTTGATGACACCGGTTGCGATGCCAATTTGGCTCAGCTACTCAATAGCGATGCCGCACGGGTACTTTGCGATATCGAAGGCATTTCATTACTGGCCAGCGGTAGTAGTTATCACGCGGCACTGATCGCTCGCTACTGGTTTGAAGCCTTAGCTGGCCTACCCTGCACAGTGGAATTAGCCAGTGAATATCGCTATCGCGATGCTGTTCAGCACCATAACACGCTGATTATTGCCATCTCCCAATCAGGGGAAACGGCCGACACCATTGCCGCACTGAAACATGCACAAAGCCAAAATCACGAACATACACTGGCCATCTCTAATGCCTCCCCCAGCACCTTGATGCAATTGGCGCGTTTCCAGCTCTTTTTAGCTGCGGGGCCAGAAATTGGCATTACCTCAACCAAAACCTTTAGCACTCAATTACTTGCCTTATATCGGCTAGCACTCAGTTTTGCAAAATTACGGGGTCATCTTGCTCCCGCAGCAGAAGCGGCTGCCTTTGATGACCTGCAGCGCCTACCTCGTGCGGCAAGCGAGCTAGATAGCATCACCGAGCAATTACAAGAATGGGCACACAAATTATATAATTGTAAGCATCTGTTTTTTGTTGGCCGACATCTTTATTACCCACTCGCCCAAGAAGCGGCTTTAAAGATGCAAGAAGTCGCTTATATCCATGCCTATGGCTTCCCTGCGGGTGAACTGATCCACGGGCCACTTACATTAGTAAACAAAGACTTACCGGTCATCGCCTGCTTACCATGGAACCGCCTAACCGAAAAACTACTCGCTAATTTGCAAGAAGTCAGAGCACGAGGGGGCGAATTATTTATCTTATCGGATGCAGGGCTCGCCTCAAGCGATCACTTTAATGTGATTTGCATGAGCCACAATCTGCACGATTTAAACCCGGTGTTATATGGCATTGGCTTACAAAAACTAGCCTATTTAACTGCCATATTACAGAATAACGACGTGGATACCCCAAGATTCCTAAGTAAATCAGTAATAAAATCTTAAGAAAAAACCAGCCAATAAAATATTCAAGACAGCTATTGTTATAACTATAAGGATGGACACATACTTCGCTTTTTAAGCCAAGAACTTGTCATTAAAACGCAATGTAGTAGTCATATTCTTCGACGCTTTTCTGCACCACAGATTTAGAGACGCCTGATGAAAATGACCACGCAACTAAAATGGGTAAGCAGCTTAACCGTCGCTGCTCTTATTTCTCTTGGCGGCTGGATGGCCTGGGAAACTCATGCACTTGCACATGATTTTACCGTAGACAGAGATAGCCAAGATGCCGTAAAAGCACTGAATCAAACCCGTAATACCATGCTGATTATTTCCCGCCTAGATCCACTAACAGAATCTGCTAATAACCAATTAAACACTGCCCAGCAAAGCGTGCAAGCAGCCATTCCCATCATCAAAAAATACTTAAGCCCTGCCGCTAAGCAACAATTAGATGGCATGCTCAATGAGCATTGGCAAAATTATCTAAAACAGTTTCACAGTGCCATCACCATTGCCGCAGACAGCCCGCAAGATGCTTTAAGCATTCCTGAACAAATTTATAAAAATGAATTAGAACCTAGCCTAGCAGTGCTCAATCAAATTGAAATGGCTTTGCAAAGCCAATCACAAGCGGCCAATCACCTTATTGATTCACGAATTAATCATTTATTATTTGTTGTGCTCTTGCCGCTATTGTTGTGCGCACTCTTTATTGTGGCCAGCCAACTGCATTTTGCTCGCAAACTAAAAAGCCGCTTACAAGCCATGGCGATTGAAACAGCAAAACTTGAAATGGGAGATTTAACCTGCCGTATTGCAGAAACACCCGACGAAATGGGCGAGCTGGGTCGTGGCATTAATCGATTTTTAAATCAGCTAGAAAGCACGCTGCAACAAGCACGACTCGCCTCACAGCTGTCTAGAGAAGAAGCGGGACATGTAACGCACCTTGCACAAGCCAACCATGAAGGTGCCACATTACAAACTAATCACTTACTAGAAATCGGCTCAAGTAGCGTGCTACTGCAAGATTCTATTAACCATATCAGTGTACAAGCCTCACGCACCGCCAGCATCAGTCAACAATCGCTACATAGCGTACAAGCCGCTCATTCGGCAGGCCACGACTCAAGGCTCAAGCTAGAAGCACTGGTGGGCGACTTTAATCAAATCGAAACCACCATGCAGGCTTTAAGCCATGCCATCCGCCAAATTGTAAATGTCTCAGGCATGATCGAAGACATCGCAGGGCAAACCAATCTGCTGGCACTCAACGCCGCCATTGAGGCCGCACGCGCTGGCGAGCATGGCCGAGGTTTTGCCGTAGTGGCTGACGAGGTGCGCAAACTATCGCAACTCACCGCCGAATCCACCAAAGATATTCGCCGTATTTTGGGAGACACCCAAACCTGCACCCAAGACACACTAGAAGCAATGCAATCTGCTGCCACCCGCGTAGTAGAGTGCCAGCAAGATAGCCAAACGATTAGTAGCGCATTAGGCGATATCAATCAGGCCGCAAGTAAGGTTCACGATATGATGGCCACCATCACCACCTCAGTAGAAGAGCAAAGCTTTTCTAGCGAAGCGATCAATGAAAGATTGCGGGATATTGGCGGCAACGCGCAGGCCAGCAGCCAACGTAGCGAACAAATGCTGAGCGAAATGAGCGAGCTGACTTTTGCCGCCAATCATCTGGATACACAGTTGGCCTTCTTTAAATTTCGCCGTCATGTTCTAACTAATACAGAAGAGCCGACTTCCATCAAGCCTCATCTGAACTTACGCCTAGCGGCCTAAACTTAGAAAATACAAATTATTAAAAAACCCGAGACAAGTGCTCGGGTTTTTCATGTGTGAGCGCTCAGCCATCAAAGCTCAAGATTTACGCCGTTTATTCATTACAAAACGAGCGATCTGCACCACGCCAAGCACAAGGGCAAGGTGCTTTTTTAGGCCTTCAGAGCGTAGCGCATATCCGGCTAATTTTAACCAACCTAAAACGCCGCCTTTAGGCTGACTCATCGCCAAGCCTTCTTGCAAGATATTCATCGGTTGCGAAAACGCGTTCAACTCTTGCCTCAACGCTTGCCGCTGCTGCTCGGCCTTCAGTTGTAGAAATTGCTTACGGTAGAAGCGTGCAAGTTTCATGCTCCCTTCTCCTGACTGACTGGCAATTTATCCAACGGCGGAGGAAATATTTTTAAGGCTTGCCGCTGCTGCTCAGCCTTAAAATTTATAAATTGCTTACGGTAGAAGCGGGCGAGTTTCATGCGTCCTCCTCCTGACCGGCTTGCAATAAAGCTTTTCGGTCCCGTGCTAGCTCGGCACACGTTGCAGGAAATAAATCGGCAGCATGCCTGAGCCGATAACGCAAATAGGCAACGCATGCCAACGCAGCAGCACCATAAACCAAGGTTAAGCCCAGCGCGACCGCGATCCGATGGCTATCCCAAAAAATAATCAGTAGCAGTATTGCAGCGAGCGCTAAACACAATCCCCCCAAGATGATGGCGATCACCCCTAAAATGAGATGGCCTAAAAAGCGCTGCAAAGCATCTTGCAGCTCTAAGCCAAACAACTCTAAGTGCGTGCCCGCCAAGCCGATGCCATGCGCTAAAATTCGCCGCACGCCTGTAAAAAAAGGAATTGAAGGTTTCACGATTAGCGGCGTGAAATCAACATGCCTACCAGTGCACCCACCGCAGCAGCCACACCAATTGCCTGCCAAGGATGATCATGAACATACTCGTCGGTTACTTTTGCCGCTTGTTTCGCCTTAGCAACCGCCACTTGTTCTACTTCAACTAAACGCACTTTAGCCGTACGTAAGCGCTCAACGGCGCGGGCGTACAACGCTTCAGCGTCTTTACCACCTGCTTGTGATGCTTCCAGCAAAAGCTGCTCAGCTTCTAATAAGATATCTTGTGATTGATCGAGTAAAGTTTCGCTATTGGTATTCATAAGAAAGACTCCTTAGAAGTACATGAGAAAAAAAACTGACACAAGTTACAGAGTGATTTAGCTGGAAAAGTTCAGTCTTTAAACAAAACGCATCGATAAATCAATCGCTTGAATATCTTTGGTCAGCTTACCAATCGAAATACGTTGCACACCCGTCTCGGCAATCTCGCGCACGGTCCGCTCATCTACACCACCCGAGGCTTCTAAAATGGCGCAGCTTCCTGCTAATGCCACTGCCGCGCGTAAATCTGTTAAGTTCATATTATCGAGTAAGACCGATGTAGCACCTGCATGTAAGGCTTGTTCTAGCTCATGAATGGTTTCTACTTCAATTTGAATACTAACATCAGGCGGGGCCAGTTTCACAGCAGCATGTAAGGCTGCGGCAATACTACCGGCAGCTAGAATATGATTTTCTTTAATTAAAATACCATCGTATAAGCCAAGGCGTTGATTTTGGCCACCGCCCACCGTGACCGCATATTTTTGTGCCAAACGCAGCCCAGGCAAAGTTTTACGGGTGTCATGAATTTTTGCCGTGGTATGCGCAACTAAATCAACATAGCGGCGCGTTTCTGTCGCGACAGCCGATAAAGTTTGTAAGAAATTCAAGGCACTTCGTTCTGCTGTTAATAAGCTACGTGCCAGGCCATCGATACGGCAAAGGGTTTGATTGTCCGCAACACACTCACCTTCTTTAACCAACCATTCGACTTTGACCTTGGCATCGACTTGGCGAAACACTTCGTTAAACCAAGCCTGCCCACACAACACAGCGCTTTGGCGAGCCACCACCGTGGCCGTACCTTGGGTGTCGCTAGCAATCAATAAGGCGGTCCAATCACAAGCAGCAATGTCTTCTAATAAGGAGCTTGCCACTTGAGCGGCAATCAGATGCGGAGCAGGAATCATTGTTTTTTCCAAAAATAAATCTACACGTGTCAGTAAAGTCTTACTTAGAGTAATACAAGTCGACCCTATAAACATCACACTAAGGTCGTATAGTAAAAATCATGTAGGGCGGGTGAAACCCGCGAGCAATCGTGCATAAATACGCGGGTTTCACCCG
>JANYCY010000062.1 GCA_025360045.1 Janthinobacterium sp.
GGAAAAAATATGTGATTTTCGTAGGGTGTGCAAGTGCCTTTCTTGCGCACCAGCCCTTGGTGCGTAACGCCTACGGCGTTTTGCACCCTACGAAAAATGCATGATTTAAAAAGATTGGATAATTTATGCTTGGGTACTTAATATGATTTAAGAAAAAAGCCCGAATATATGCATTCGGGCTTTTTTATGACGTCAATAAAATCAGCCTGCGCGTGATTTACTGATGGACGTTGTTTCAATCCATTTGCGTACTTTTTGCGCATCGCCAATACGGGTGTATTTTCCATTGGAATCAAGCAATACAATCACCACGGGGGTGCCATTAATGGTGGCTTGCATGACTAAGCAGCGGCCTGCTTCATTAATAAAGCCAGTTTTGGATACGCCAATATTCCAATCGACTTCTTTAACCAGTGGATTGGTATTGTGAAACGCTAAGCTTCTACCCGATTGATTGGAGACAAAGCTGTATTCGCTGCTGGTGGTGAAGTCATGGATTTCTGGGTAGCGATGCGCGGCTTTGACCATTAAAGCCAATTCACGCGGGGTAGAAACATTATTGGGCGTTAAGCCGGTTGAATCATAAAAACGGCTATTGCGCATACCAAGAGATTGCGCTTTTTCATTCATTTTACGAATAAAAACGGCTTGGCCAGCAGGGAAAGTGCGAGCCAATGCGGAGGCTGCACGGTTTTCTGAAGCCATAAGCGCTAAAAGCAGCAATTCGCCACGCGTCAGCGTCGTGCCCACGCTGAGACGCGATGTGGTGTTTTTAAGCGTATCCACGTCGGCTTGGCTAATGGTGAGTAATTCATTCAATGGCAATTGCGCATCGAGCGTCACCATGGCCGTCATTAGTTTGGTAATCGACGCAATAGGCGTGAGCGTATCGGCGTTTTTCTCATACATGATGTCGCCGTTTTGCTCATTTAGTACCAATACACCGACAGATTGTACACCTGGATTATCCAGTGTCGTGGACATGGCTAGAGCGCGTGAAACGGACACATCTTTACGAGCATTCGCAATGGCGCGGCTGCTAATGTGTTTGCTATTTGATTTGGACGCTGTTTTTTTCGCCGATGTATTCTTTACAGCGACTTTGTTTGTTTTGGATGCTTTGGCTTTAGAAGCATGGCTTGTAGATTTTTTTGCCGACGATTTTGTGACTGTTTTATGGTCAGTATGTGCCGCCGCAATGGCTGGCGCCGTCAGGCCCAGCGCTGCAACAAGAGTGCAGCAGGAGAAAATGCGGTACAGCATGAGGTAGAGACTCCGAGGCTAGGGATGACCAAGAATGACACTGGCATCCTTCATAATTGTGATGCTATTTTACGCAATGATTTTTAAAATGTCATGTTAAATCAAATAGTACGGTACGATTTGCTAGAAATCGGATTAAAGTATTTTTTCATGTTTTTGTTTTTCTAACGTTAGTTTGTTGTTGCAGTGCAGCAATAACTTGCTAGAATGGTGTTCCTTTCGAGTTGCTTTCGGAGAAAACCGATGTTTAATAACAAATCGATGGATGAATTTTTCCAGCAGCTTACTGATACTAACCAGAAGCTGATGCAGAGCTGGGTTAATCTTTCTCAGCCTGCGGAGCCAGCTGCTGAATTTGCGCCAATGCAACAGATGATGGTTGGCCTGACACAGAGCAATCCTTTCTTAGCGCAACACGGTGATTTTTATAAGCAGCAGCTGGATTTATGGCTGGGGCTGATAGGCGCCAAAGAGAAAGCGCCTGTGGCAGTACCAGAGAAAGGGGATCGTCGCTTCAATGCCCCAGAGTGGGAACAACCTTTGTTTGATTACATCAAGCAAAATTACTTGGTGACTTCTCGCTGGCTGTTGCAAATGGTGGATCAAGCCCAGACTGATGATGCCGCCCGTGAAAAAATGAGTTTTTTTACGCGCCAGTATGTCGATGCTATGAGCCCCGCAAATTTTGCTTTTACCAATCCTGAAGTGATGAAATTGGCATTGGAAAGTAAAGGTGAAAGCTTGCAAGAAGGTATGAAAAAGTTAATGGCTGATATGCAGAAAGGCACTATCACCATGACTGACGAATCTCAATTTGAAGTCGGCAAAAATTTGGGGATTAGCCCCGGACAAGTCGTTTTTGAAAATGAACTTTTCCAATTACTGCAATACACCCCCTCTACCGCCAAAGTTTATGCTCGCCCTCTCCTGATTGTGCCGCCATGTGTTAATAAGTTCTACATCATGGATTTGCAGCCTGATAATTCGCTCGTGGCTTATGCGGTTAGCCAAGGCTTTAAAACATTTCTGGTTTCTTGGAAATCAGTCACCCCCGAAATGGGCCATTTAGAGTGGGATGATTACGTTGAAAATGGCGTGATTACCGCATGTGATGTGGTGCGCAAGATTGGCAAGTCTGAAAAAATTAATGTTTTGTCTTTCTGCATTGGTGGCGAATTAGTGTCTACCGCCATGCCGGTGATGCAATCACGTGGTTTAGATTGGATCGAATCGGTTACTTTAATGACCGTAATGATTGATCACACCGAGCCGGGTGATATCAAGCACTTTATTGACTGGAATCTGATCCGTAAGCGTGAGGCTCTGTTAAGTGAAGGGGGCGTGATTGGTGGTAAAGAGTTATCACGTACTTTCTCTGCTTTACGCTCAAATGATTTGATCTGGAATTACGTGGTTAATAATTATCTAAAGGGTAAAACACCAGCACCGTTTGATTTACTCTATTGGAATAATGATTCGGCCAATCTTGCCCTGCCGATGCATACCTTCTTTCTGCGTAATATGTATCTAGAAAACAATCTTACCAAGCCTAATTCATTTAGCCTTTGTGGTGTGCCGATTGATTTAACCACCATCACTACGCCAACTTATATTTTTGCGGCGCGTGAAGATCATATTGTGCCTTGGCAATCTGCCTATTTAAGCACACGTATTTTCAAAGGCCCGCTGCGCTATGTACTTGGGGCTTCCGGCCATATCGCGGGTGCAATTAATCCGGTAAAAGCCAATAAACGTAATTACTGGGTGAATGAAGATTTATCCGGTGATTCAGAAGCTTGGTTCAATGGTGCAGAATCTCGTCCAGGTAGCTGGTGGCAAGATTGGAGCCAATGGCTGATTCCTTTGTCTGGGGACGAAGTTGCTGCGTCTAAAACACATGGCAATGCGGCTTTCAAGCCGATTGAGCCAGCGCCAGGGCGTTATGTGAAAGAGCGTTTAGATTAATTAAAAGCATTGTTATGCCTCTTCATTACTGAGCAAGGCAATTAGGCTTATGATTGCGAAAGTAGTGAATTGGCATACGGATTGTTTTTTTTTATGTTGTAGCCAATGGCAGGCTTATGTTCTGTCGATAAAACTCATTACTAAATCAGCTGCTTTGGGCCGTGCCTAAATCAGCCTCTTGAAAGGGAAATACCGCATGACTGAGATCGTGATTGTTGCTGCTGGTCGTACTGCTCTGGGTAATTTTGGTGGTGGCCTTGCTAAAGTGCCAGCTGCAGAATTGGGTGCAACGGTAATTCGTGGTTTGCTGGCTAAAACCGGTATAGCAGCAGACCAAATTAGCGAAGTGATTTTAGGCAATGTGTTGACGGCAGGCTTGGGGCAAAACCCAGCACGTCAGGCTTTGCGCCGTGCTGGCTTGCCAGATGCCATTCCTGCATTAACAATCAATCAAGTATGTGGTTCAGGCCTGAAAGCCGTTGCTCTGGGTATGCAAGCGATTCTATCTGGCGAAAGTGAGATCGTGATTGCGGGCGGTCAAGAAAATATGTCAGCTTCAGCACACATTTTGCCAGGTAGCCGCGATGGTTTCCGTATGGGTAACACCGCACTTGTTGACACCATGGTATATGACGGCTTAACCGACGCTTATAACAACTACCATATGGGCGTCACTGCCGAAAACATTGCTAAAAAATATGGTATTACACGTGAAGAGCAAGATGCCTTGGCATTGTCTTCACAAATGAAAGCGGCTGCAGCTCAAGAATCTGGCCGCTTTGCTGAAGAAATCTTCCCTGTTGTGATTCCGCAAAAGAAAGGCGATCCAATCGTGTTTGATAAAGATGAGTTTATCAAACCCACCACCACGGCAGAATCGCTGGCTAAATTGCGCGCCGCATTTGACAAAGAAGGCACGGTTACTGCGGGTAATGCATCGGGTATTAACGATGGCGCAGCTGCCGTCATGCTGATGAGTGCTGCTAAAGCCAAAGAACTGGGCTTAACGCCACTGGCTACGATTCGTGCGGCAGCGTCCGCTGGTGTAGATCCAACCATTATGGGCATGGGCCCAGTGCCCGCTACACAACGTGTATTGGCGCGTTTGGGTTGGAGCATTGATGATCTTGATTTAATTGAAGGCAATGAGGCTTTTGCCGCTCAAGCCATCGGCGTGAGCCGTGAATTAAAATGGGATCTCAATAAAGTAAACGTGAATGGCGGTGCAATTGCCTTGGGACATCCAATTGGTGCATCAGGTTGCCGTATTTTGGTTACGCTATTACATGAAATGCAACGCCGCGATTGCAAAAAAGGCCTAGCCACATTATGTATTGGCGGCGGTATGGGTGTTGCCTTGGCGGTAGAGCGCGCTTAATTTTTTGTTTTAATTGCGAGCAAAAGCCCTCGAATCAATCGAGGGCTTTTTTCTTGGTAAAAGCTGAATAGATCAGCTCTTTGCTAGGGTTTTACATAGTTGGCTAAAAATATAAATAGTGTATGTTACTTAAATGATTTCATTTTGCTGAATCTGCAAGATAAGATGATGTTTTATCTATAAATAGGTAGCCTGCAAATATATTGTCTATAAATAAGCGAATGTCAATGAAGCTGTAAATAATTGCTGCTGTATTTCAAAGGAAAGCACCCATGCCAATGAATAGCGTAAGACTAGAGTCGAGCTTAGATAGTCATAATCCAGAGCACTGGGAAGTTGCTGCAATTGCCTTGGCTTTGCAAGAAGGTTTTGACTGGCATTATCGCTTATTTAGGGAGTCGAGCCGCAAAGCCAAACTTCATTTTATAGAGGGTGATTTTCATGCACAGCGTGCCGAAGTGCGTGATCGGATTGCGTTTTATGATTTACGGGTTATCGAAACAGCCGATCGACTTAAACAAGATTTTAATGCCGATAGCTTACCAGATGCCACTTGGTCCAAAGTAAAGCTCTATTTTATTGGCTTATTGATTAATCATCAGCAACCCGAGTTGGCTGAAACTTTTTTTAATTCAGTTTGTTGCCGTATTTTGCATCGCACTTATTTTCATAATGATTTTATTTTTTATCGCCCAGCGGTATCTACTGAATATATAGAATCAGAACCCCCAATTTATCGTAGCTATTACCCAATTCAAACGGGGCTGCATGCCACGCTTGCGAATATGTTTACCGATTTTAATTTAGAGCTGCCCTTTGTTGATCTGGACCGCGATGTGCGTCGTCTGTTGCGCGCATTGCATAAATTTTTAGGCCGCTGGCCAGAGTTTGCACTCAATACCCAAATTCAAGTATTAGCCTCGCCTTTTTATCGAAATAAGGCGGTGTATATTATTGGCAAAGCCATTCATGAAGATTTAGAAATCCCCTTTGCCTTGCCGCTTTGCCGAGATAGCGAAGGGAAATTGTTTTTAGATGCGGCACTGTTTGAGCCTTGGCAAATTAGCCATTTATTCTCATTATCTCGCGCTTATTTCTTAGTGGATATGGAAGTGCCATCGGCCTATGTGCGCTATTTGCAAAAATTAATGCCAGATAAATCACGGGCCGAGCTATATACCATGCTGGGCTTGGGTAAGCAGGGTAAAACTATGTTTTACCGTGAGTTATTTCATCATCTACGCCATTCAACGGATTCCTTTGTATTTGCGCCCGGCACTAAGGGTATGGTAATGATTGTATTTACCCTGCCATCATTTCCCTTTGTATTTAAAATTATTAAAGACGTGATTGCCCCACCTAAAGAAGTGGATCGCACCATTGTAAAAGCCAAATACTTATTGGTAAAACATCATGATCGGGTTGGGCGTATGGCCGACTCATTAGAATTCTCCGACGTGGCCTTGCCGAAGGAGCGTTTTAATGAAGAGCTATTAGAAGAAATACGTAAATTAGCACCGTCTATATTAGAAGAAAGCGAAGATAAAGTGATTTTGCGCCATTTGTATATCGAAAGGCGCATGATTCCGTTGAATATTTATATTGAAAAACGCCATGACGAAGAAATCGCCAGCGTGATTGAGGATTATGGCAATGCCCTGCGTGAGCTAGCCATTGCTAATATTTTCCCTGGCGATATGTTATTTAAAAACTTTGGTGTTACTCGCGAAGGTCGTGTGGTTTTCTATGATTATGACGAAATAGAATATATGACCGATTGCGATTTTCGCCGGATTCCACCACCGCCTGCGCCAGAATTTGAAATGAGCAGCGATACTTGGTTTAGTGGTAATCCCAATGAAGTGTATCCAGAAGAATTCGGTACTTTTCTATTAGGGCGTAGCGATGTAAAAAAAATATTTATGCAGCACCATGCCGATTTGCTCACCCCACGCTTTTGGCAGCATGCTAAAGAGCGAATTAAGCAGGGCTTTATTGAGGATTTTTATCCCTACCCCCAGAGCGAGCGATTTGCCAAGCGCTATCCTGATACACCTAAAGCAAGCGATTAAACTTGATTAAATAAAAAGCCAAGATAGCTTTAATTGCTTTCTTGGCTTTTTTCTATCTACGATTACTTTACGTCTAGTAATTCAACATCAAACACCAATGGCGCATTAGGTGGAATCACATTGCCTGCGCCACGTTCACCGTAGGCTAATTCAGCAGGGATAATCAGCGTGCGCTTACCGCCAATTTTCATCCCAGCTACACCCATATCCCAACCTTTAATGACACGCTTTGCGCCTAGGGGAAAGCTAAATGGGCTTTTGCCGACCGAGCTATCAAATGCTGTTCCACGGTTTTTAGCTGCCTTGGCATCAAATAGCCAGCCGCTGTAATGCACGGTGACCGTGCTACCCGCAAGGGCTTCTTTACCCGTACCGGTTTTAACATCAATCATCTCCAGCTTACTTGGGGACGTAGTTTGGCTGGCAGGAGCTGTTTCTGCTTGGGCAAGTGGGGTGATGCTGGCCATACAAAATACGATGGCTAATAAGCGAGATTTCATTGTGTAGGGTTTCCTGTTGATGACCGTCTGTCGACTATAGCACGTCCTTAAATGCCTTCCGAGAGAGCGATGATGTTGCTGAGGCTTATTTGATTCGAAGCTCTGTAGTGTCCAATTTGAATTCTTCTTCTATTCCGAGTTTCTTCATTATGGCCAGTATAACTTGATGAATTTCTTGATGAGTTGAACCCTCGGCTTTAGCTCATAGTTGGGTTTGATGGTTTTTTAGGCATAAAAAAAGCCACTTAGATTTCTCTAAGTGGCTGATTTCATTGCTTTGTACTGGTGGTGCAATCAGGTGCCGAGCTCCAACTTATTCTTGGCAATGGCGGGTAATACAGGGTAACGGCGGGTAATGATTTTATTGTTTTTTTATTACGCACCGTTTAATTGCACTGGCATGAGTTTTGCCCAGTTCAATCTGATCAGCCATCGAAAATCAAGCCGAATCATATCAGATTCAGTCATTTTTCTTTGTTGCTTATCCTGTTGCCAACAGCTTACGTGGCCGACCGCCTTTGTGGCCATTGGCTCTGGAGGCGGTGGCTTTTGCTAGGCTACTGCGGCGACCATTATGAGCCGCTACAACTGATGTTGCCATTTCCATTAAGGGCTGGCTGGCTGAAACTAGCCCTGCAATGGAAACGTGCAAATCGTGCTTATCGAGACACAATGCACTGCCACCAAAACCAATATGAAGCTGTTCCAGTTCTTGGAGGCTAAGGTCAGCAAACTCTGGATAGTTTTTCAGCGGTAAAACGACAGCGCTTTCATCAACAAAGCCAATTAGCAGTGATTTGAATGCAGGGAGATACTTAACCAAGGTTGCATGTAGCCCCTTATTTTTTCGTTTTACACCTTGTTCAATTGCTAAGCTCAATGACTGATCTGTGATCACTTCGTCAAAATGATCTTGTGCGGTAATCGTGCTCATAACAATATCTCCAAGGGGCTGGTTTGCCCTGCCAATTTAAGTACTGTTTTATTGCCGTGCAAATCAAAGACTGCAGATTCGATCCTAAATGCATTGACTAGCTTATGGCGGGGAGAGCTGACTACTTCATTCGCTGTTAGGTCCCACCACTGATTCACTAAACACATGGATTGCATACTAGCCCACCAGATTTCACGTGCTCGAAGCAGGTTTTTAGGGAGCTTGATGATTTGCCGGAGCTCTTCCATTTGTGCTGCGTTAGGTTGGTGCTGCAATGGCACAACATCCCATAATCGAACCCCATTGTGCCAAAAACTAAATTCAAAACGAGCTTCCCAACGATCTGTTCCTACATGAACATGAGGGGGACAGTGCTCATTGCGCGTCAGCACGGCAATGATTAGCCCATGGTGCGAACATACCTTCATACAAATCCAACAGTTGGGTTTTTAAAAAGTATGATCGTTTTTGAATGAATATGCAAAGTGTAAATTATATGGGTAGAGTGAATGGTGTGTAAGCTACCGTTTTCGCTTAAAGAGCAGCACCCGTGCTTTGCCTATTATTTGTTTTGCTGCTGTTATTTATATGTCTTCCCCGCGCTGTACGACGGCCAAAAATATTTCACCGCCATCCACCAAACGCCTCCCCAAAGCCCCTGCCACCCAAAAAGAAAGGTAAGCCCGATTGGGTGATCGCTGAAGTTTTGCGTTTAAAAGCGCTGATGGGCAGTGGCGCTGGGGTGCGTAAAATTGCAGCGACTTTCAATCGCCTACATGGTGCACGCGCCACTATTGGCAAAACCTTCGTTGCTGATTTATTGATTTCACATCAATACGAGCTGGCGTGTGCCAAACGAAGTATCCGTAATAAGCCGCCAACACCTTATCGCGTTAATGCAGTCTGGGCACTTGATCTCACTTTTTATACCGATGCCGCCAAAAATACCCATACCGTCTTAGGTGTGATCGACCATGGTTCGCGTTTGGTAACTAGCCTTAAAGTCATTGTCAATAAACGTGCTTGGACTATTCTGGGGCATCTGTGTTTGGCGATGGGCCAATATGGCAAGCCGAAGGCGATTCGTACAGACAATGAAGGCGTCTGTGCGACGTGAAGTCGCTGTTTTGTAATTGTCTCACCTTGCATGCGAGGTAGGAGACCAACTGTTCCCTCAGTTGTAGCCTACTGATACAGGCGAGCGTGGTAACGCACTCGTCTGAAGCTATCAGGACAATGGCGCTCTTTCGCAAGAAATAGGGTCGGCTGTGAAGCTGATCCGACCACTGTCAGCATCAGATGGTGGGGGCACTAGGCTAAGTGGCATGGCTAACATATGTGAATCGCTGATAAACCTCGTTACGTTGAACAAGCCAAAGATGCTGACAGGCTTGAACCAAAAGGTGTGCGACCGGTTACTGAGCTATACGTCCTCAGTACAGGGACAACGGGTCGTCGGGGAAAAGGCGGAGCCTAAACCACTTGTGTTACAGCAGCGGAACACGGTAAGCCCGTATTGCTGCTCCGTTGGAGCAGGTTAACCGTAAGGAAAATTGTAGGCAGTGCGGGTAAAGGAGGCTGGAGAAAGCAAAAGCCACGCTGTAATGACGTGGATAGGGGTTTGAACGTCACCTCACTCGAAAGAGGGCAGACTTCCAGCTGGTCTTTCTTGGCGAGAGAATTTGAGGAACCTTTGTAACGTGAAACAGCAAATGAACGCCTCGGCGTGTGCATCACGAGGCAATGCAATGGCGTGGAACAGTATTAACTGGGCTGCGGCCAGTGCTATTGTGAAAAGGCTGCAAATGCGTATCGCCAAAGCAGTAAGCGAAAAGAGATGGGGTAAGGTGAAAGCTTTGCAACATCTATTGACGCACTCGTTCTATGCCAAAGCATTGGCAGTGAAACGAGTTACACAGAACCGAGGAAAAAACACCCCTGGAGTGGATGGGATTTTATGGCTAAATGCGGACGCAAAGTGGCGAGCAATCGACACCTTGCATTCTCACGGTTATCGAGCCAAACCACTGCGTCGTATTTATATACCCAAACGCAATGGCAAACTCAGACCGTTGGGAATTCCGACAATCAGGGATCGTGCGATGCAGGCATTATATCGCCTCGCGTTGGACCCTATTGCCGAGATGACTGCCGATATTGACTCTTATGGCTTTCGTCCTGAACGAAGCACGGCCGATGCAATTGAAGCCTGCTTTATTGTTCTTGCCAAAAGGGGCGCTGTAAAATGGGTGCTCGAAGCAGATATCAAAGGTTGCTTCGATAACATCCGCCATCCATGGCTGTTGCAGCATATTCCACTGCCGAAGCGAATGTTACGGCAATGGTTAGATTCTGGTTTTATCGAGCGTGGACAGCTCTTTGCCACCGCAGCGGGCACGCCACAAGGTGGCATATATCGCCTACCTTGGCGAATATGACGCTGGATGGTTTGCAGAAAGCCGTGGAGTTGATCTCATTAGATCGCTACAAGAAACCGCGTTTTAGACTCATCCGATATGCTGACGATTTTATCGTCACCGGCGCTTCCAAACAGGCGTTGGAGCAAGATGTACTGCCAGTGGCTTTGTTGCACAAATCGTCTAGGCCGTGCAGCTGTTAGAATAAACGCATGAGCAAACCTGAACCGAACAAGTACAAAACCACCAATTGGCACACCTATCACGCCGCACTGAAATCGCGTGGCTCGCTGTCGGTTTGGTTTGATAAAGACATGCAATGGAAGTCCTTACCAACCGGTAAAAAAGGGCGACAAGCTGAATTTAGCGACGCGGCCATTCAGTTTTGTTTAACCATCAAATCACTATTCAATTTGGCGTTACGCCAAACAACAGGCTTTGTCGAAAGCGTGTTGCGACTCGCCAATTTGGATTGGAAAGTGCCTGACTCCAGTACGATCTGCCGCCGACAAAAACATCTCAAGGTCGTCATTTCGGCACGAAAAAGCCGTGACGGTCTGCAGCTATTGGTCGACAGTACGGGCATCAAAATGCTGGGCGAAGGCGAGTGGAAAACCAAAAAGCATGGTGCTGAATATCGTCGCCAGTGGCGCAAAGTTCATATTGGCATTGACGCTGAAACCCTTGAAATACGGGCGATTGAAGTCACTAGCAATGCGGTGGGCGATGCACAAGTCTTGCCTGATTTGCTGGCGCAAATACCGGATGATGAAGTGCTGACTTCCGTCCACGGTGATGGCGCTTACGATACGAAAGGTTGCTACGCGGCAATTGCTCAGCGCAAGGCCGCCGCCATTATTCCGACGCGGAAAAACGGGCAACCTTGGAAAGAAAACACGGTAGGCGCAAGGGCGAGAAATGAGACGCTGCGGGCCACGAAGTATTTGGGGCGATCGCTATGGAAAAAGTGGAGTGGGTATCATCGGCGGAGCTTGGTTGAAACCAAGATGCGCTGTTTCAAATTGCTTGGTGAGCGAGTGATGGCCAGAGATTTTGATCGGCAGGTTGCGGAGCTACAAGTGCGTGTTGCGATCTTAAATCGCTTCACACAATTGGGCACACCAGTGACGGTGCGTGTGGCGTAAATCCGCCTAGGGTTTGGGGCGGTTCGTTCTTAAATTGATTTGTGCAACAAAGCCCATCCAGTCTGGCCTGTAGCGTATTGAGAATGCGCTCACGGATCGATGGCATTTGAAATACCGCTTATGACTTGCTTCATATTCATATCCATCAATGAGCTAGCCGTCATTCCCGAATGCTTTAATCGGGGATCCAGTAGCACTGCTGGATTCACGACAAAAACACTAGTGGATGACGCTTTTATTGAATGCGCCATTTGGGGCCTTATTTCGAGCCATACGCTTAAGGTTTGCATAATCTGATTTCCAACTCGCTTCCATCACGAATCGCCCGCACGGCTTGCACGCGATAATCAATGCCGTCGATCTGCAACTGATCCGTCGCGCTAATGCCCGGCATGGCAGACAAGGGACAATGGATTTGATAGTCGGTATTGAGCTGGAAGTGGTTCAAAATCTCACCATCAGGCGCTCTAAAATCCACCCAAGCGCTGCCGCCTGAAGCCCCTGACGATGAAGTCCAAACCGCTATTTTAAGCAGACCCGCGCGTTGCGCTGCCTGATACAGCGTTTCAATCATGCCGCTCATGACATGGTCAGCTTGATCAGCACGCCGGGACGGTGGCACATCGGTAGTGGGTTGGATTGGGTATGCAGATCGGTGCCTCGATCAAACTTGCGAGGTTCTTGCTTGGCATACAGTGGTAGCCCCAGTGTATTCACCGTTTCATTAAAATCAGCCGGAGAAAAGTAGGTGCTAAAGGTATCAATCGTGCCCAGCGGAAAAGCGTGCGCTTCCCCAGCGGCAATAAAGCGCCGCACATTACCTATGGCATCGCTGGCCTTGCCTCGGTATTCCTCAAAAGTGACACCCGCAAAGGTAAAGCCCCGGCGCATATCGTTAATTAAAATCGCCCCCTGTTGCCAGTTGGTAAAGGCGGTTTTAACGTCCTTATGACTGGTCAATGCTGCAAAAAACTCAGGGGAGCAGAGGCAATGCATCTCGCTCATAAATTCACCGAGCAAGGCCTCTTCGACCATGCCCACTACTTCGAGGCATTTGGCTTTGACATCGGTCGCACTGGCTGGATTAGCGATCACAAAATTCACGACTTGAGCGCTTAAATCAAATTCGTCAAACAGCTTGTAAATCGTACTGCCGTCGGCATCCAGAATCTCCCCTTTGAGTGCGCCCATCCGCAGATGCTCCAGCGTAATGGCGTGCTTATTCCGCATGGTTTCCAGATGTTGCGCCGCCACACTGGCGATCGATTCCATTTCGGTTTCTGAGCCAAAAGCACGGATGCCCTGAATTTCTTCGGGAAGTACCACATCGTCGTGGGGAATATGCGGAATAATAAAAGAGCGCAATGCCCGCTTGCCCCGCGAGCCAACGGTGCCCGGAGAACCTGGCGGAAGGGTGGGGAGCAGGTTTAAAACACCATTACGTGATTCAATAATAATTTGCCGAGTGCGCACGGGCTTGGCTGGGAACAGGTTTAAAGCTTCCAAACGACCATAGCGATTGGGAATCAGATTGATGGCCGTGGTCAGCGCGGCCATCGAAAAGCCCGGATTATTAAAGGGATTATTCATGACGGTTCCTCCTAGGCTGCAGCGCGAATCAAAATACCGCGCTGTTCAAGCTGAGCAATGGCGATGGCTTTTTGGGGAGCCGTAATCGTGGCGGGCCAGACGATGACGGTGCTGGCCACAATGGCGTGCCGAGCAATCAGCAGCGCATCGTCTTCCAGCGCCAATGTGGCATTGACCGCGTGAGCAAGCAGCCCGACAGCGATTTCTGCCCCATTGTTGGCCGTTGGATTCAGGGCCACCAGTTGAGCAGAGGCTGTGAGTCGAGCCACGACCGTGGCAGCAGGTAAATTTTGAGCGGCTGCGACCGTCGCGACTTCGCGGGAATAAAGATTGGGCGCTTCGTACTTAAGCCAATCGCCCAGATTGAGGGATTCAATAATGGCGGACATGAGCTACTCCCGATGAATGAGTTTTTTAACGGCGTTGACGATGGCACTGCTTTCAACGGGGCTGCTGATCCCTGTGTCGGCACTAATGCGAGAGCTAATCTCCGGCTGCTCGGCGCGGGCATCAAGCAGGATGTGGCGAACTTGGGCCTCACTCATCCCCGCCGCTAAAAATTCCACTGTGCGGTTGGAAGTACCGGCAATCAGACACAGCTCGGCGATGGCCTGTGCATCGCTGCTTTCCACGGGTAATGCCGCTGTCGGTGGTGGCGGACTAAGCGGAGCAGTTACTGGCGTGACTATCGTTGTCTGGATGGGGATGGCAGCAGCACTTGCTGGTGTAGTCATCACTGGCGCTGCTGCTAATTGGGGAATGGGTGTTTCAAGGCCGTCCATGACGTGCTCCTGCTGAGCGAGGGTAGAAGGGGAAATCACTGCACGGGGAGGGCTCAATTTCTGCGTTGCCGAGAGTGAGTTTGCAAAATCAATGAGCAATTGATCAAAGCTCAGTACCGCATCGGCTAAGCCTGCAGCCACGGCATCTTGCCCAAAGTACAGACCCGCTTCGGTAGCGCGAATCGCCTCACTATCCAAAGCCCGCAGGGTGGCCATCTGATGGATAAACAGGCTGTAAACCCGCTCAACTTCAGCTTGCAAAGCCGAAGCGGCATGGGGTGAAAGGGGAGCGTGTGGTGTGAAGTCATTTTTATGATGACCGGCATAGAGCGCGGTGTACTTCAAGCCGTCTTGGGCGTCTTTTAGTGATTGATCAACATGTAGGGCAATCACGCCAATGGATCCCACGCCCGCTGTGGCCGAGAGGGTTAAACGGGATGCCGCAGCGGCTAGTGCATAGGCCGCTGAATAGGCAGAGTCATTGGCATGTGCCCAGATCGGTTTAACTTGGCTGGCCAGCCGGATCTGCTGTGCCAGCTCAAATACCCCACCGGCCTCGCCCCCTGAGGAGTCAATATCCAGCAAGATGCCTTGAATTTGTGGGTCGCTCATGGCGGTATCAAGGCGGGTAGCGATTTCGGCATAGGAGAGTAAGCCTGACGCTGCTTCCAACCCCATGCTGCGCCGCACCAGCGTGCCGTAAATAGGAATGACGGCGATATGGCGTTCACTTGATAAGAGGGCGACCGTATTGCGTGGGTTCTGCAAGTTTTGCACGGTGGTTTCAGGGATCAAGCTTTGCACTTGTCCAATGCGCGAGCCCAATACCGACAGAATCACATCCAGTTTCGAGCGGGCAATCAATAGCGGCACCCCGTAGAGACGGGATGCTAAATGGATCAGTTGCATCATTTATCCTTGCGGCGGCGGGCGAAGGGAGTGGCGTAAAACGCTTATTCACGCATCAATGGCATGATGTTTTTTTGTGAGGCAGTTGACAAGATCCGCCGAATCGCATTGAATGATTTGTTAATAGTTAATAATAGTTAGGAGAAGATCATGCCCACCAGCGTTGCTTTAAGCCCTCATTTTGAAAGCTTTATTCGTGAGCAAGTCGATCACGGCCGCTATAACAACGCCAGCGAAGTGGTCCGTGCGGGCTTACGTTTGCTAGAAGAGCACGAGCTACGCCAATCTCTGCAACTTGAGGCTTTACGTGCGGATATCGCAGCGGGCAAAGCCAGCGGAGCCAGCAAACCGGCGGAAGATGTTTTTGAGCGACTGGAAGCCAAGTACAAGCAAGATGGGCGTTCTTAATGCAACTTCTGATTTCGCCGCTGGCAGAACAAGACCTTGAACAAATTGCAGACTTTATTGCTCAAGACCAGCCGCTTCGGGCACTGAGCTTTGTGCAAGCGTTGCACAAGCAGTGCAAAAATATTGCCATGCAGCCACAGATTTACCGCTTACGCACTGAGCTGGGCAGCGATATTCGCTCCTGTGCTTATGGGCACTACGTTATTTTCTTTGCGGCTCAAGAGCAGGAGCTACATATTATTCGTGTGCTACATGGCTCGCGTGATATTCACGCGGCCCTGAATGAGTCTCAGCATTAGCCTGCGTCCATTTTGCTTTGAGATGGCCCTGTTGCAGGTGGTGGGCTGCGCTGTGCTGTCGGCTGGTCATGGCGCGGATCTGAATCAAACACTAACCCAAGCTCATCGGCCCGCTGGTTGTCAGCGGCAATCTCGCGGTCGATGTCTTCGGCGTCGTAGCCAAAGGCTGAAATGGCTTCGGAGCGGGAGAGCAGTCCGGCGCGAATGGCGGTGAGCATGGCGTCGAATTCTTTCTTCGGGTCCACCCATTGCCAGCCTTGTGGTATCCATTTCACGGCTAAACAGCTACGGCGATGCTGGGCAAAACTGGGTAATTGAAGTGCGTCCTCTAATACCGCCTGTTCCATCCATGCTGACCAAATCGGGCGGCAAAGCTGATGCACAATCACCCCGTGTTGAAGTGCCTCGCAGCGACGACGAAATTCCAGTAGCCCAGCACGTATTGACGAGTAATTTACCTGCGACAAATCGCCAGTGAGCATTTCATAAGTAATCCCCATCGCAGCGGCTACGGCGCGAAATTGCTGGCGCATAAACTCGACATAGGAATTGCCTAAGTCTGCCGGTGAGGAGAATTTAATATCCTCTCCCGGCTCTAAAATTTGCAAAGTGCCCGGCTCAAGTCCGGCAAACGACACCCCATTGGCGTCGGATAGACCCTCGCCCATGAGATTATCTTCAGGGGCGAGGCGAGTGATAAAGCCAGCAAACATGGCCGCTGTTTTTTTACGCACCAGCTCGGCATCGTCGTACTGATCCAGCTCATTGAGTTTGACCAGCGCTCTGGCCAACCAAGGCTCGCCACGGATTTGGCCGGGGCGTAATGGACGAAAAAGGTGGATGATTTCACTGGCCGGAACACGCACAATTTCCATTCCGCCAGCACCCGACATGGGCGCAAAAGCCCCATCGCCAGGATGGTTGCGATACAGGTGATAAGCGACTCGCCGCCCTAAGCTATCAAATTCGATGCCTGCTCGGATGACATTGCCCGAACGGAGTACTTGATTCAGGGTGGCGGGCAAGTGTTCAGGTTCAAGCAGCTGCAATTGTAAAGCCACCGCCAGCGCATCTTCTGGGCGACGGTA
Source organism: Janthinobacterium sp. (assembly GCA_025360045.1). Lineage (GTDB taxonomy): Bacteria > Pseudomonadota > Gammaproteobacteria > Burkholderiales > Chitinibacteraceae > Iodobacter. Next base: position 16,751 of record JANYCY010000062.1, read on the forward strand.
GCGCAGGCGAATCAGACATTCGCCACCTTCTAACATGGCTCGGCAAGCCAGCGCTTGCAGCCCGTAAAAATCAGTCAGCCCAGCAGCATCGGCATCCACACACCAGTCTCGCCATAGCGCTTGAATGGCTTCGCGTTGCACGGTATTAAGCAGCATCGATTGGGGCTTAATGCCGGTGCCGATGGCGTTCGCCACAAAAGCTTCCACACCTGCAGCGGCCCAAGCGTTGCGCCGGATTAGATCACGGCTTTTAGCGCATAGCTCGTTTTGGCTATAGGCCAGCGCGGCAATGGCACTGGGATTGCCCACCTGCCAAGCCATGGCCCGACGGCCCGAGCCGATTCCATCATAAGTCGGTGTAGATCCGCCAAATAAATAGCGTTTTAGATTCGTCAGCCACATTAACTGGCTTTCCTCGTGATGATACGAATCTGCCGTGGTGCACGCGGCCAAAGATCTGTTGCGACGGCTTGCGCCATTAAATCTGCTTTGATGAGCCGAATGGCGGTTTTGATTTCATCGACCGAGCGGTATTCAACGGTTTTATCGGCAAAGCTCACCCGCTTTTCACCCTTAGCCAGCGCGTCTTCGAGCAGCGTCAGTTGTTCTTGGGTATGCATGGTGATTCTCGCTATTAAATAACTCTCGTTGCCACAAGATGGCTACCGGCCTTGATCACTACATTGGATGCGGTGACTTCGGAGGCAAAGCGGATTTGGATATGGCCTGCAGTAGCGCCAGTGATGACCAAGATCGACGCGGTCGCCAGCGTGTTTGCGTTAATCATATCAATGGCCGTGCTGGCCGTTCCCGTATCGGCAGTCCGTTGATTGCTGAGAGCGCTGGCGGTGGGCGAAGTCGGAATGTTCCATTGCGCCGCAACAGTTGCCCCAGCAGGAACGGCTTGGGTTAACGTCATGCCGGTGGTGAGCGCGGCCGTTTGGAAGATTACCTTCGCCTCCAGCGCGTAGTGGCTATTGGCGGCGAGTGCGATCAGCAGGCCGGTTGCATTGCTGAGCGTCACGCTACTATTACTCACATCGGTGCTCATCCGAGCCGTGGTCAAGCGGCTGTCCGTTGTGGCGGAGAGATCAATCCATGTATTGCTATCGCACCAATAGGGCTTGTTATCGGCGGCAAGCCGCGCAATGCCTCCAGCAAAGGTTGAGGAGGGGGCAGGTAAAGAAGCGACCAGCGGCGCTAATAAATAGGTGGTGGTTAAATCAATCCAAGTACTGCCATCGCACCAATAGGGCTTATTATCGGAGGCGAGTCGCACGGTGACCCCAGCTAATGCAGCCGAGGCAGCGGGCAGAGTGTTGAGTAATGGCGCTGTGCGATAGGATAAATCTTTCACAATCAGCCCTTAGTGTGTATTTAGCCCATTAGCACGACACGGTAAGCATTACTCGCGGGTGCACCTGCAAAATTAAGCCTTGCGGTGTTCGTGGTTGGCAGGCTGATATCGCAATTTACCTGCTCATAATTGCCCGAGGTTTGATAGACCTGTACCAGCACATCCCGGCTGGCAAAGTTATGATTTACGTCGAACTGGGTGCTGCTGCCATCACCAATGGTGGCCTGTGCACGGCGCGTTTTATTGGTCCAAGTATTCAGTTTCAAGGCGGTAATAAAACGCAGATCATCGGTACCGCCATCGGTTTCAGCCTGCGTGGCAATCTCGGCAATGCCTGAGCTGGTTTCGGATGCGGTACCGATAGAGCCACCAAACTGCAACCATGTGACGGCACTGGTCTCGAGCGTAAAATTAACCACCGACTGCCGCCAACTGGTGCCTACCGAGGTGCCTTCTTCGATGGTCGTAATGGCTTGTTCCAGCTCGGCACTGGTCGAGGCATCTAAGCTGCGGGTCATCGCCACGGCCGCACCATTCCAGATATAAATACCGTTTTCGCTGGCAGCGGTTTGGGCCTTGATCAACACACGATCCCCAGCTTGCAGACTGATACCGTCGATGGCCGCCCCCGGAGACGATAAATTCAGATTGGCCTGACTGACCACCCGGCAGCCATCCTTCCATGCCAAACCCTCAATCGCTGAGTTCAGATCTTGTTGGCGTACCGGCTCATCTGGATTCACAGGGGCAGGCAGATTACGCAGACGGGCAACGCCGCCAAAATCCAGATCAGAAAGTTGTTTGCGTGACATGGTATAAGCGCTCTTTAAGTGATCAGGTCAGACGAGCCAAGCCCGCGATTGGAATGGCAAAGCGAATCAGCAGTTGATTGCGATTTTGATGTGCAACATCGGCTTCGATTTCATTACCACCCGTATCAAAAATAGACACGGCGGGCCAGATGCCGAGGTTATGGTTAATGGTCCAAAGCGCTGCGGGCACAAACTGTTGATGGGTATAGGCCACACCACTGGCACTGTGTGTCGTCAGCTCATTAATCGCACTGACCAAATTGCTCTTGGCCGAAGTCTGTAAATAACTGAGGACGCCTATTCGCTGATCGATCACTAACAATCGCTCGGTCACTTGATCAATCAGGCTGTAAATTTTAAGGTAGAGCGACATGATGTTGCCTTCTGCTAGCCAAGAGCGGGTGCTTGAATAGGTCATTACGCCGCCTTACTTTGAATATGGGTGAGTACGTTGTCAGCCTTTTGTAGCTTCATCGTGCTATTGCCATGGGATTTGCCGGTGTCGAGAGTACTAAAAAATTCTTCAGAGGCTTTCATTGCTAGCCTTTCTTTTCGTTTTTGTTTTTTGAGTGCTTGCTTTCTTTTTTCTATATTTTAAATTTCATTTACTTGCAAATTGATAGTTTTAAATTGTTGTTATATAGTAAGTACTTAGCTTGTTATTTTAAGAATTTGTAAGATTTTGACCTGTGATAGACAAGGGGTGTCCACTATGTCATCTATATCTGCTTTAGCACGACCTACTGTATCCATTGATTTTGACCCTTCTGTTAACGCGGCAGCGAACGGTTCAGCATGGTTTTACTCAGGTCTGAAAGATGGCTCGATAAGTTCTGGCTCTGGCCCCGTCGCTCCAGAACCAGATAGCACGCCAGATGTGCGTCAAGCTAATCAACAGCTTGTGGATGGCGTGAATACAGTTAAGCACGCGCTTAGTAAAGTGAATTACGATGTTGCTAAGCAACGTCCAGATATTGTGGACGATATCGGATTTCACCATGGTGGTCATAAATTGGCCACAGAATCATTTCAAAATACATATAAAGAGGACGGTAGTATTGATAAGTCCAAACCTTATGTCGATAACGATTCCCCGCAAAAATATGATTCTGCAACTAGTTCCGCATGGGATTTTACTGTGGAAAATGGCCAGTTCCGGGTGTATAGCAAATGGATGGAACGCAGCCAGCTTGATTGGGTTACTAAAGGTGAGAATAGCAGTGACCACACCATGGTACAGGCGGTAAGCAAAGAACAAATGGACGTAATTCAGAAATCACTAAACAGTAGTAAAGAATTAATGCAGGGTGTTCAAAACTTACTTAATGGTATACAGGGTAGTCAGTCGGATGTTGCTAATGCTCCGGGCTTGCTGCTTAAACAGTTGCTGATGGACAGTGAAAATCTCAATTTGCAAGAAGCAGGTCGAGATGGACGCAATTATCAATCAGCAAATAATGCGGAAAAAGCTGGAGTGTTTCGTCGTGTAGCGCATGGGCTGGATCCGAGCTTACAAACATCAAGCAATGTAAATACATATGCTTGATGTAAAAATTGATAAATAGTGCTGAGCATATGAACAACTTTTTTAACCCGTTGATAAGGCAAGCTAGATGTGGATTTCCACCCTGAAAATATTAGTTTTTTTAACATTCTTATCTTCTGGATTAATCAACGCGGCTACATTTAATCGACTTGGTGATTACCCGAGTAGCACAGATACTCGCCCTACCGGCATTAATGATGCTAATCAAGCAGTCGGTTATTCTCGTACCGCAGTCCCCGGACAAACTCTTCATGCTTTGATGTGGGGAACTGATGGAACGAACCAATTTACGTATGAATTTATGCCTTCCACGGGGCCTGGCAACAATAATTTTGCCCAATTTAATGCAATTAATGGTGCTGGGCAGGCTGTAGGTCTTAGCAATAATCAACTTGGCAAGCGACGTGGTATTGTTTGGGGAGGTAATGGAACACCTCAGCAAGGCGGTTATCAAGGGTTATTGGCTCCTGGGCAACAAGGTGAATACGCCGGTTTCCCTGAAGAACTCAACGATCTTGCAGAAGCATTGGCTATTAACAATAGTGGCATAATTGTTGGATATCGAACCATTATGGAAGCACCAGCTTATCGTCCACGTGGTGTTGCATGGACATATCGTGCAACTTCTAATGACTCAACACCAAAATGGCGAGCCTATATGGATGGCCAAGTAATCGGCGATCTTAATATATTATGGGACTCAACTTTTAATGGTATTAGCGATACGGGTCGAATCGTGGGGTGGACTCGCCCTCCATTAAGTATATACATGCAACCAGCCTACTGGAATGCAGTCGGTGCTGAAAAGGGCATTAATTTACGTGGAACTTATACTGGTGGTGAGGCAAAAGCGATTAAGGTAGTTAATGGCGTGGATAATATCGTGGGGTACACTTACAAAGATACAGGAGATGCCACTCACACCTATAGAACAACTATGGCGATGTATTGGCCAGATAAAGATGCACTACCTATAGTACTCCCTTCGTTGGGTGGCACTTACAATACAGCAAATGCAATAAATGTAGCTGGTCATGCGGTGGGGACGTCGACAACACCGGCAGGACAGAAGCATGCAGTACTCTATGTTAAGCAGCTAAATGGACAGTATGGTCTCTATGACATAAGTCAGAATTTCGCACCAATTTTGGCGAGTGCAGGTTTTTCTTACCTAGAAGAAGCCACTGCAATCAATGCTAGTGGCAATATCGTAGGTTTTGGTATGCTGCTAAATGGTAATCGAGCTGCTTTTAGGATCATGGGGCTGTTTGGAGCCACTGCTGCATCAAAGTCTGCTCCAGTCGCAATTAGCCAGCATAATGCGGATATGACAAAGCAATTGAATCTAGATGAAAATTACAGCTTGGTACAAGGGAATTCAACATTAAGTATTGAACTTCCACTTCAACCACTTAAGTTCTAAGTTCCTTCATGTAAAGAGCCTAGCCAATATAGGGTTTTTCACTCTTTTACTCAGTGGATAGGAGTGCTATTTCTGCTATTAGAAAAACTCTATTTATAAGTAATATATTTTTTAGATGATTAAAATTTAGTATTACATTGCGTACTAAAATTATAGGCTTATAAAAGGATGCTAAGCAGTCGCGCTTGACTATATTTTAATGTCTTTACATGTAAGAAAAGCGCTAGTCCGCACAAATATTACTACCTGTTCATTCTTGCTGAATATGTAATGCTAATCTAGTTAGGAATGGCTCCCTAGTGTTGATTTAATTATCAGTGGTCAAGTTTTTAAGATGTTATCCACCGACTCTTAATCACTCGCCTTGCTGCTTTCTGTTCTCCAGAAACAGCAAGGCCACCGCGTTTGGTGGCCTTATTGAGGGCTGTTTGAGAAGCAGGATCGAAGCTGATGCCTAGTTGTCGTTCCAATTCCCGCCAATGTCGCTCTTCAAAGCGGTCCAGCCCAGCGTTCATGGCAGCGGCTCGGCTATAGCAAAAAATATCCAAGGCTTCGTTTCTTTCGCGCATCTTCTGCCATTCCCTGACTTGGAAGCCGTTACGGTTAGGATGGGTCACCAGTTGCTCGGCGCATAGTTGCTGGATATATTCCGCGTCAATCTTGGGGAGATGCACATAGCCCGCTGGATAGCAGAGGCTGCCATCATCGGTGACATCGACGTTTTTACGCAGATTATTGTACAACTCGAGTTTGGCGATGCTGACAGTGACGGCGTAAAGCTTGATGCCTCGCCGTAAGCGTTTGCCTCCCTTATTCACATCCACTGCCGTGGGAATCCCGATCAGTGCTGCGCCGCGTGCAACACCTTTCACCGCCATGATGCGTGGATCGTGGCAAGCTCGTACAAAGGCGTAGGCTTCTTGCGTGGCATAGCCAGTGTCGATGGCAAAGCGTACTAAGGGCATCTGTGCGCCGCAGCTGTGGCTCCATGTTTCAGCGATCAGGCTGGCTAGATTTTTCCAAACCGTATCGCGGGCGGTATCGCCCATTATGACGCGATGTTCAATTAGCCAGCTTTCTTTGCCTCGGCCAAAGGCCCAGATTGAGGCTTCGATACGATCTTTTTGAATATCGGCTCCACCCACCAACAGCAGGCCACCCAGTGGCACGATGCCCATCGGGTAATCTTCGCGCCGCTCCAGTAATCGTTGCCAATCAGGTGCTTCGCCTTCCTCAACCCACGTTTCGCCCAGATCAGTATTTTTAAAAGTTTTAATCACCGCCGCTGAGCCCGTTTCCTTCTCTAGCGCAGCCTCCCAACTGGCAGCAATATCGCACCAACTGCGCCAGCCCACCGGGCTATATAGGGATGAGAGGTGAAAGCCTGCCGTCTTGCCTGCCTGTTCTGGAGCCATTGCCTGCCATTCGCCGTGCTCCAGCATCCATGTTTTGTGTTGCTCGTTAATGGCTTGCTCACAGGCTTCGCAATAATAGGCGGCGCTGGCGGGATCGCCTTTTTGCCAACGTAATTGCTCAAAACGCAAGTGCTGGCGGTGTTGGCAATGAGGGCATGGAAGAAAATAACGTCCTTGATCTGAGGCTGCATATTCCCTCTCAATCGCACTGGCTCCGGCAATGGTCGGGGTCGACACGATAAAAATTTTACGCCGGGCAAAGGTACGGGTACGGGCTTCGGCCAAAGCAATCGCATCGCCTTCTCCATCCACATCGTGTGGATAGGCATCGACTTCATCTAAAAACAAATACCGCACCGGCATGGAGCGCAAGCCGACCGCACTATTGGCTCCGGTCATCACCAATACACCGCCCCTGAATTCCTTGGTCAGAATGGTATTGCCAGAATCTCTCGATCTGGCCGGTGAAATCAACTCGGCCAGTGCGGGAGACTCTTCAATTAATGAATCGATACGCTGCTTAGAATTGCGCTTGGCCATTTCTACCGTTGGCGAGACAAACATCATCGGCCCCGGTGCTTGATGAATCACATAACCAATTGCGTTATTGATGCATTCCGTCGCACCCAGTTGTGAGCCTTTGATGAATACCACACGCTCGATGGATGACATCGGCGATAAGCAATTCATGATCGCTTTTAAGTAAGGCGTGCGATTGGTTCGCCAACGCCCCGGCTCGGCAGAGGCTTTGCTGGATAACATCCGATGCTGATCTGCCCACTCAGACACCGATAGCAGTGGGTCAGGGAGTAGACCGTCATACCAAGCCTGCTCAATATCCAGTAAGCTGTCTTCACCTTCGCCGCGTGGCATCATTAATTCAACTCTATTTTATGCTCGCCTAACTCCTGCAAATGTTCACGAACAGCGGTTTCTAGCGTCACATGCATCAAGTGGGCATTGACCCCTAAGCGGACCGCCATTTGGGCTGAAATGCGGGCGGGCCAATTCAGCCAAGCATCACGCTCGATTCTAGACAGCTGATAAATACGGGCGATGGATTGCGAACGGTCCACCAACTCACCCTTGAGCTGGGCCAGTTTCACCTTATTGGTTTGTGCCTTCACCACCTCGTTGACAGTACGAGCCTGCAGCAGGGAAGTGCCACCGGCAGAAAGGGGAGCTGTTGTGGTATCGCGGTCATTGTTTGTTGCGGCTGGGGCAGCGATAGGTGTTGTTGGGGTTGGCGTAGTTGCCCGTTTTAATCCGTGGGCAATGGGCTGAGTCTCGTTGGACGTCACGGTATTCTTGGCCCACTCAATATCGGCCCGCTGCGCGTCAATACTGCCGTCTGCTTCCGTGCTGATACGCCCCACTTTGATTGCTTTATGCACTGCCGTATCAGAGATCCCTCGGTAGCGAGCGTAGGCACGAATCGACATTCCCATGGAAAACGCCTCTCTCGATATTCGCCTATGTCATCAAAAAAACCGACCCGTGCCAAGCTCGCCAACCCCATGGGCATTACTACGCGAGCCGCCATTTCAAAGCCCACTGAAGCCGTTTGTGCGCCTCGCAGTCCGATGAATTGTCATCGTTTCAGTGGGCGCTCGTGGGGCCGTTTGGGCTTGTCATTTATAGCTAAAAAATAGATTAAAACTCATCGATATAAGACTTGATGTAGTTGCGGATAAGAGCGAATGTGGTGTCACCCCAACGCAATACACGGAGCCACACCATGAAAACCGCCACAGCCTCAAACCTCTTTTTTGCTCGCAAGCCTTTAGATTTGAATGAAATGCGCGAGCAAATCAGCCATGAGAAAAAACACGGCGAAGCTGAAACGGCCACGATTAAATGGCAAAAAGAATTAAGCAGCCAAGAGTACGACTCTTTTACAAACAACATGTTGGCCGACTACGACTGGATGGCTGGCCTTGGTGGCCACACGAACAACCAGCGCAACGTCATCGCGGTCAGCGCACCTAAGCGGGCCACCTTGTTTGTTGACCCATCAGGTAGCAACTACGCTCGCTACGTTGGGATGGCTTAAGCAACGGGGCTTCGGCCCCATCGCCACCGCCGGATTAAGCCGCTAGAGATACCTAAGGATGACCATCATGATGACGCTGACCGCTACCCAACACGCCGTTTTAAGCCACGCCATTCAAAATACCGCCGACAAACTGGAGTGGTTCCCAGCCAAGGTCCAAGGCATCATTCGCCAGCGCGTGGTGAATGGGCTGCTCAATCGCGGCTTAATAAGCGCTGATGGCTTGGCTACCGATGCAGCCTACCAAGCGCTTGGTTTGGTTCGCTTAGCAGCGGCCAAGTTACCCCAAATTAGCACTGAAACCCACCGCCGAGAAAACAGCAAACAAGCCATGGTGATCTGTATGTTGCAGCGCCCAGAGGGCGCAACCGTTGAGCAACTGCAAGTGGCCACCGGTTGGCTTCCTCATACTGTGCGTAGTGTTTTTTACGGTACGCTGAGTAAAAAGCTTGGTCTTACCATTGCATCTGACAAGGCCATTGGCGGTAAGCGTGTCTATCACATTGTTGAGGAGCAGCAAGCCTAGCCAACAAGCCCACACTGGGCTTGGTAGCGTCGTTGAAGCTCATCCAGCAGCATTATTACACTCGCCAATCCGAAGCCTGCTCAAGGCCTTGCGGGTGCAGGGTTGGGCTGATTTTTGGCTTGCTTGGCCGCTTGTAAATCAGCAAATAGCAGCGCCTTTAAGCTTGTATTGACAATGTGTATACGTCGCATCTAAGCTGATGGTTGTGTATTCATTGTGTGGACATCATCATGCGTAATATTTCAATAAATCTGCGTGCTCTGTCTGAGCAACGTGACCTAATTGATCGTGCTGCTCGCGTCACCGGTAAAAATCGTTCTGATTTTATGTTGGAAGCGGCTTGCGAGAAAGCGCAGAACATCGTGCTTGAACGGACTTTTTTTGCCTTAGATCAAGAGGCATTCTCCCGTTTCGCCGCTGTGCTGGATGCGCCTGTTGAGGCCAATCCATCGTTGGATCGCTTATTGTCTAAGCGCCCATTGTGGGAGCAGTAAGTTGTTATCTGCCCCAGAACTCTTAAATTCAGACCATGATCTCAGCCCATTTTATTGTGGCGAGCCAATCATGGATGACTGGCTGAAACGTCGTGCATTAGCCAATCAAGCCTCCGGTGCTTCACGCTGTTTTGTTGTGGTCGATGAGCGCCGTATCGTGCGTGCCTACTATGCCTTGGCCGCCGGAGCAGTGGATCATGCCTTGGCTGCGAGCGCCCTTCGCCGCAATATGCCTGATCCTATTCCGGTGATGGTCTTGGGAAGGCTGGCGGTAGACCAACCCTTTCATGGCAAAGGCTTAGGGGCTGATTTGCTGCGTGATGCGATTTTGCGAACCACCCGATTGGCTCAGGAAGTCGGTATTAGAGCGTTGCTCGTGCATGCGCTGCACCAGAAGGCGAGAGATTTTTACCTGCATCATGGATTTGGTGAATCTGCTATTGACCCGTTGATTTTGATGTTAAGAATTCGTACTGCTGATTAGGCTCTGCTTATTTTGTAAATCAGCAAATAGCAGCCCATCAGATTGACGGCTCGCTTGCTTGCCCGTCCAATTTTGCCACCTACAAATGATCACATCGCAATACTTCGGGTCCAGTTCCATCAGCCTTGCGTAGCGACCTAATTTTTCGCAGGCGATGAGGGTGGTGCCTGAGCCTGCAAAGCAATCGAGCACGATCTGACGGGAGCGGCTGCTGTTGCGAATGGCTCGCTCGACCAGCTCCACGGGCTTCATCGTGTTGTGAGACATGCCAATGCGCGTTTCAAACGTAGGGCTGTCCTTCACCGACAAATTCCACACCAGTCCCGAGTAATTTATTTTCTCGACGGCGCTTACGCTTCGCAGAACGAAGTTGTACCACTTTTCTGATATGACACGGACGGCATCCCCATCCATAGGGAAACCCATCCGCGCTGAAATACCAGTGTTCTGGGGATACAGGTTTAAGCGATCCGCAAGCGTGGCAAGGCTTCCACCAAACGCCATCGTGGAGGACACAACCGGAGTGAATCCGCTTGTGCTCAAGGTAGGTGACAAGTTGTAGGTTTGAAATTTGATTGTTTTGCTTGTTGCCATTAATGTGATGGATGCAGTGTCCGTCTGGGATTGCCCCGCAGTTTCGTTCCCAGACGACGTCATGTTCCATTCTGAGATGTTTTCCGTATTGGATTCGAATGTAGCCTTTGTTGGTGAGCATATCTCGTCTCCTACAATGATTTGTGATGCCTCGACCCACGCCAATTCGCCGTCACGTAAAACGAGGAATGGGTGGTTATGGGTGGCATCGACTGCACGCTCAACACCCGAAACAGCGATCCGGAATATGCACTTTTCAATAAAATGAGACGACACCAACTCGACTGAGCGAAACACACCATCTGCCGTCAGGACGCAATCACCGGCGACCAACGATTCGATGATTCGCCAACCGTTCTCCGTTAACACCTCTGTGCCCGTGCATAGGCAAGGATGAAGGTCATTTTTATTGGGCTTGTTGATTTGCCACACGTCACCTTGATTGCGGTCGCCGCACCAGAAGTGATCAATGCCTTCTTTCCAGCCGTAAAGGATAGGTTCGTATTGGCGCTGGTAATCGGCACGTCCCAGCGTGAAGTGATTTTTAGCCCAGATGATAAAGGTTGACCATTTGCCACCGGCAGCACGAAAGGCGGCTTGCAGGGTGTCCAGCTCGCTTGACGACATAGCGATATAGATCGCACCTTTAGTGTATTGCAAAATGTGTGTGCAGGCGGCCGTCAAAAAGCCTGCAAATTCACCGCCTAAATTGTCGTTGAGAATAGGCCGGTAGCTACCGCGTAGCCTGTCTTTAGGTGTGGTGGCGTAATTTACGTTGTAAGGCGGATCGACAAAGCTCATGTCGGCCAAGTCTCCCGCCATCAGCGCCGTAAAATCATCCTCATCCGTCGCATCGCCACACAGCAACCGGTGCTCGCCCAGCAACCAGATATCGCCCAGCTGTGAAATGGCTACTTCTTGAGTTTCGGGTACCGCGTCGTCTTCGCTTAGCCCTTCGCTTTCCTCTGCGGCCAAGAGCTCGGCCAGCTCGTCTGGATCGAAGCCAGTGAGCGATAGATCGAAAGCATCGTCTTGCAAGGTGGCCAACTCTAGAGCCAATATTTCTTCATCCCAACCCGCACTGAGCGCCAAGCGATTGTCGGCCAAAATGTATGCGCGTTTTTGTGTTGGCGATAGGTGAGCCAGCTCGATGACCGGTACTTCGTACAGCCCTAGTTTTCTGGCGGCTAAAACCCTGCCGTGGCCAGCCACTACACCATTATTTCCATCCACTAAAACTGGGTTTGTAAATCCAAACTCAACCATACTGGCGGCAATCTGTGCCACCTGAGCTTCCGAATGAGTGCGAGCGTTATTGCAATAAGGAATCAAGCCAGCCAGCGGTCGATATTCAACGGCTAGTTTGTTTTCAAGCATGGGAAGATTCCTCTTCTCTGTTTGAATTAGCCAATAGCGCCAGCATGGCTGCTTCCACCTGTGCCACTAGATCCAGCTTAATCAGCAATTCAATCAAATCCTCCGGCTCACTCAATCGTGCCTTCGTTAACACCAGCTCTTTTTCGCAGCCCGGATAAAATTCACTTGGGCGTTCGGCGGGCTGAAAGTAAAAATCGACCATCAGCGGAACACCCAATAAAGAAACTCGCATGATGAATCCTGTTGTTCTGTGCAGCCAAAGCCAGCGCCCATAAAAAAACCCGCTGAGGCTGATGCCTGGAGCGGGGAGGGTGTTGGGCCTTTGCTTAGAAGCAAAGAGTGGAAACCGGTGGATTAACTCACCACGGAGCTTGCCACAAAGATGATTAAATTCACTTGAAATTTAAAAACTGATGCGAATGTTATGGGGGCTAATGGGTGAAAACTGCAACCCTACGAAGTGCAAACCTAGCTGCAAACCTCATGTTAGGGTTTGCAGTGCTTTACGATAAAAGTACCCACTCGGTCTAATGGGCCCAAGCCGCGTATTGATTGGCTTGGCTGCTTGATAGGTTTGGACCTTCAGTGGGCTAGTGCAAACCTAGGTGCAAACCCATTTTTTAGTTCTGTGTGTAGCGAAGCCTTGCGCTGACGCCCCCCGTATTACATTTTTAGACAGGGAGGACCCATAAAAAGACAGGTGGTCGTAATAGGCTTTGTCAGTCCGTGTGTCCTCGCAGTCGTATCGCCTGTATTCCACTTCAACTCCGAAATAGCCATCTCATCATGGGGTCACTCACCGCCCAGACTACCTTGCCATTGTTCGCACTGACATCAACAGGTTAATGCTCAAACCGCTTAACCAAGACGAGACTGCTATCGTGCTGCTGTGTTGCCCTGTGCCTTGCTCTTGCCTAGTCACTTAGCTGTCCTGCTCCCATGTTACCGAGCCATCTAACGAGCTACTTGTTACAGGTGTTAAAAACGGTCTGCTACCGCGTTCGAAATAAAAAACAACTAGAAATAATATCTCCCTTTTCCGTCAAAAGATCGAATGCTTATTTTCATAAAAATACAATTTTTTATGGATCGATCTTCAAGAATCTAGCTATAGCTCAATCCGTGAATTCATTTTTATGATAAACGGTCAGCTTTTTGCATGTTTAAGCGATCAGTCAGCGCTTGCAAATCACGTTTCCAGCGTTGCTGTATCGTCCTTTCACAACAACCATACTGCTTTGCAATTTCATCCCAACGATAGCGCTTAGCTCGTATCCACAGTAAGTGGCGTTGTTCGACTTCGATTAATTGCATCCAGCGGTTAACCTCTAGCATTTCCTCAATCAAACTATCGTTGATGGTTGGACGATAGCCATTCTCTTTTCCCATCACCTCCCAAGGTTGACGAATAATGTTTGGCCATGAGCATTTACAACCACGAGGACTGTGATCGGGCATGTACTCAGCAGTGCGTGCGGCCCTGCGTAAACATAGTGCCACGGCATCAGTGTCCCAGACGGGGTGAGTCATGATTCTTGCTCCTGAGAAATCGCCCATTGCAGCAAGGCCAACGCATCGGCTTCGTTGTCGTCGACTGGCGTAAAGCCACGTTGGCGAGCGGCTTCGGGCATGTCGGCTTTGCTGGCATTGCCTTTGCCGGTAGCATGTTTTTTGATCGTGCCCACCGGCACACCTTGGTAGGGAATCTGGTGGTGCTCGCACCAAGCGGTGAGTTGTCCCATAAAGCCACCATAAACGTGTGCCGCATCAACACCGGCATGGGCACGCACTTCTTCGAAGAACACGGTATCGAGGCCATCAGCGCCTTTAATCTCGGTGAGCCAACGTTTGAAGCGCAGGAATCGCATGCCGCCGCCTTCAAAGCGATGTGGTTTAAACGATTCTGAGCCGCTTAAAATGTGGCCTTCACGGGTCTGTAAGGCCCAACCTGTCTGTGTTCCCAGATCAACGGTCAAAATGATCATAATGGTTATCACCTATAAACAAGCGTTTCAATCGATCTAAAACCTAGTAAACATGCGGGATGCGGGGCGATAGTTGCTGAAGGTTGCCGAATATAACTATTATCCCCTCACGCGCGGGCCTATAAATTGATACAGAACTTCGGCAACATTCAGCAACTATGTAAGCTTTGTCTTTTGGAATAAATACAACTCTTTCAGCAACACTTATCTTTTGTGTAAACTTTAATGGCCTCAATATGGCAAGCATTGAACTGAGTAAGAGGCGGCTATTTTTTTCAAAGTAAGCAGACATGTATCTTCCGATGGCTTTGTTAATGCAAAACATGAATAAAACTACAGCAACATTCGGCCACTCTGTCAGCTCAATTGAATCGAAATTTCAGCAACATTGAGCCACTTCGTCAGTTAAAACAGATGATGTAAGTCATACGTGTTTTGTAATCATCCATTCAGCGCTAGTTATCTTTGTAAGGAAGTCGCTCACCATAATCGCGTGCTTTGAGCATCAGCCCACGTATGCCTCTTGCACCACCCGCCATCACAATCCGCTCAAATCCCCGATTAATGAGTTGCTGAGTGAACCAGCGAATGGTGCCAACGAACTCGCCGCGTTTGTTGCTGTACTCTTGCCAGCGCTGATAGAGGTCGGAAATAGCCGTTCTGGCTTGATGATGTTGCTGTGTTTCTTCCTCTAAATAGTTACCGACCACGTCCTCTTCGGCGAAATAATCAGCGGTCGCAGAGATCACTTTATCGGGTAATTGCAGGCCGTTTTGCTGCCAAAGCAATGCCCCTTGGACGGCCCAATATAAGATCCCGTTGCGCTCTTTAAGCAGCTTCTCAGTGAGCTGCTGATCGCGTTTTTCCAATGGAATGGTCACGGTAAAAGGGATGAGGTGCAGCCGCCGCTTCATCGCATCATCGACATTTCTGAGGGTCGGTTTATGATTACCGGTGATCATGAGTTTGAATTGTGGGCTGTATTCAAAGAAGTCTTGACGCATAAAACGGGCGCTGATTTTATCGCCGCCGGTGATGGTTTTAATGCGGGCCTCATTCCAGCGCCGACCCTGTTCGGTTTCGGTGGCCGTTACTAATCGAGCGCCTTGCAGACCCGCCATTTCTGTTGGGTGTCGATCACCGACCGATTCCATAAATGCATCCATGGGCGCGGTGGCCGCATAGTCGCCCATGATGGTGGCTAGCACATTCACAAACACCGACTTGCCATTCGCACCTGTGCCATACAAAAAAAACAGCGCATGCTCACTGGTAATCCCAGTCAGGCAATAGCCCGCCATCACTTGTAAATAAGCCATTAGCTCGGTATCACCGCCGGTGATATCCAGTAGAAATTGTCGCCAGGTTGGGCATTCCTGCTGTGGAGACGCGGTGGTCATGCGGGTGATTTGATCGCTGCGCCGATGCTCGCGTAGGGTGCCGCTGCGTAAATCAACCACGCCACTGGGTGTATTCAGTAGCCAAGGTGCGGCATCCCATGCTGAGGTGCTGATCGCATGGACTGGGTCGGCACGCACGAATTTCTCTACGCCAGAGGTGGTCGAGGCACTGGTCAAACGAGGTTTGAGTTTGGCATTGCTGCTGAGCAAGGCGCCTTGGCAGCAAATTTCACGGATCAGATGGCCGATGAAATGCAAATGATCTTGATTCCAGCGCTGGCCATTCCACACCAGCCATTTGCCCCACTGCGTGCAATAGCGCCAGTCCTCACCATAATGGCGGGTAAAGGCTGTGGCCAAACCATCTTCGGTACTTGGATCAAGCGCTTGGAATAGATCATCGTTTAACTCAGCACTCCGCAGTACCGGTGTTCGCTCACCTGCGGCTAAGAAACCGGTAATATCAAAGCCTTCGAAAAAGGCATCTGCCGCATCCCAGCTATCGGGTTTATCGGCGGGGGGCGTCAAAATGGCGCAGGAGATTGCGCCTGCTTGCAAAATGGCCTGCGCAGCGTTACGGGCGTAATCCATGCCGACCTGATCTTTATCTGGCCAGATCAAGACGGCTTTGCCCCTCAGTGGTGACCAGTCTGTTTTATCGATCGGGGCATTTGCGCCAAACATGGCTGTGGTGGCGACAACGCCCACATCGATCAGCGCCTGAGCACACTTTTCACCTTCAGCTAAGACGACCTGCCAAGCATTGATTAAATTGGGCTGGTTATATAAAGGGCGTGGGTTGGGCGCTGTTTTTTTGTGCCGCAGCACATCCAGTGGCCGAAATTCCTTTTTACCGCCGGGTGGATCGTAGCGGTACATCACGGCGATGAGCTTGCTCTGTGCATTGAGGTAATTCCATTTCGCTGTCACGGGGCCAAGTTCGTCAATTGGCTGTGCTTTGCGAGTTGGTGAAGGGGATAAAGCGTGCTGAGGGAGCCGCCCCAGCAGGTCTGCTCCTTTATCTAATACTTTGGGGAAATCGGTCTGGGTATTGACGCCGATGCAGGCTGCGATCAGCTTAAATAGATCACCCCCTTCTCCCGTGGCATGGTCACGCCAGAGTCCAGGTTTCTCGCCATGGAGTGCCACATTCAAACTTTCCCCTTCAGCGCCTGAAAGATCGCCAATATAAAAAGTGCCATTGCGAACCTTGCCTGCGGGGAAAAGAGCAAAGAGCACCGACTCCAGCCGTATCAGTAGCTCAGCAAGAATCTTGTCCCGATCATGTTGGGGTAATGGGCGGGGCTGATCCGCATTAAAGTCCATCATAAGACCTCCGGATCATGGGCATTGGGCGTGGATTGATCGGCAAGGGGCACAAGATTGTGGTGAGGACAAAGGCTTTACTGGCGACTTCGCGTATAAAATCTGGCTCAAGGCCCACATGATTGGCCCAGTCATCAAGGCGTTTGCTACGCATAAAATCACAGGCATCGCGCTGCTGATTGCTCGCATCGAGGATGGTGCGAGTCAGCATGGCCACGACCAATCTCACTTCGGGGAAGTTGCCGATGCTGTGGCGCAGAAGTATTTTTTCGATAGATTTGGCGCTGATCTGGGCCGATACCCGTAGCGGAGTCTTGCGGGCGGTTTTCATGGCCGTTCCATCCAGCAGCGATCCTGCCAAGCGCACATCTTGCATTCAAAATGGCTTGGATCGACAAAGGCACGGGGCAGTAATTCGCCTGCGGCCGTGGCGCTGATAACCCTTACGGCGCGGTCTGATATACGCTGCGCCAGTGCCGCATTAAATGGCACCAGCTCGGTATAGATTTCCATCGTATCGGCATTGAGCGCGGTAAAAATGGCTGGGTTTTCATGCAACTCCAGGTAGGCTTGATAGATCGCCACCTGTGCCGCATAGATGGGTTTGGAGACGGCTAAACCTTGCTTAAGGAGTGCGTTCCACGACTTCGCGCCTAAAGCTTTGCACTCCCACAGTGCCGGATAGGCAAAGCCTTCTGGACCATCGACGAACTTGCCGTCGATATGGCCTTGCACTCGGCCATCGAGGGTGATGAAACCGAACTGCTCGCCATTCCGTTGATGGGTGCGTAAGTCGAAACCGGCATCGTGCAGCCATTGGGCCATGACCTCCTCCAGCACATGCCCTCGACGGAATATTCGCAAGATACGGCCTTCAATTTGTTCCCCATAGTCGATGGCTGCACCGACGTATTCAAATTGCAATTGACGCTCACAAGTGGCCCCCAACCTTGATGCTCCGAGGTATTCGCGTTTGGGTTCTCGTTCGTGCGCTCGCTGTAAACCAATATCGATGAGGGCAGTGAGCCGGGCAGAAATGCTATTAGTTGAATTAAAATCGATCACAATTTTTCTCCTCAATCGTGCGGTGGGAAATCCATGCCTTACCCGTCCAAGCCGCGCCGATGCTTGCCTAACCAATCCGCACCGGACCGATCCGTGTTACACCATGCCTTTCCTTACCATGAGTGGCTTACTTCCTTGGCTCCCACGGTAAGTCGTCGCCCATCGTAAACAGGTCTTTTTCTGCCTTAGCCGTAGGCGCAGTTGCTGGCTTAACCACGACCTCCACCGCCTCGCTCTCCGCTCGAATTTGCGTATCTTTAAACTCATACATGGCGCGGGTGTAACACAGCACAATCGCGTCGATGACCCGTAGTGCCTCCGCCTCGCTGTAATTCCCAAGCGCTTTTTTAAAGCCGATTTCACTTGCTACTTGGCCGAAGGCCTTCAGGCAAGAGCGCATGGCGGCCATTTCAAAATCGATTGCATTCATCATCGGAATCTCCGTAGGCTCGCCATACATCTTGTAAAACACGTCCTGACAGCGTTGCGAGCAAAACACATGGTCAAGCTGGCGCTGAGTATCATTGCGATACCTCGCGCCTCTTGCTTGGTGCTTACAAACCCAGCATTTCATGGGTGGGCCTCATTGCGCCCAAGACGGTTTACCGGGTGCAGCGGGCTTTGCTTTGGCGGCTTTTTCGGGTTTGGCAGCAGCGCTTGCCGCCGCTGATGCTCCTTGTGCAGGCGCTGAAATGCCCAAACCCATCCGCTCGGCGTAGTCGGCGTGATCGGGTTCAACTGCGATCTTGACCACATTGCGGTCTTCACCTTTTTGGTCTTTTTCGATATCAACGCGAGCCAGAAACTCCAGTCCATCTAACTCGTCGAAACCGCTAATACGCCGTGCCGCACACGCTTCCGGGTTGTTGTCGTCGGGATGGATATTGCGAGCACTATTGAGCGCTGCGCGGATAAAACTGCGCCCCATTTGTCCCCAAGTTGGGCCTTTAGGTGAATACAGGCCGATTAGGCTCCATAGCTTGCGTTTGTCGTAGGGACCCGCCGTCACCACAAATTCGCACATCAAATAGATCGAACCAGTATCAAATGACTCGCTGGCATAGCCGCCCGTCCAGCCTTGCTCAGCGTCGTCGTGGCCGCCGGGCTTGATGCTCATGCGTAGTGGCACGATCGTGCCTTTTGGGATCAGATCGAAGCCAGATTGCTGAGCATCGGCGTCATTAAAATCATTCCATGCGTGATCACTCATGATGTTTGCTCCTTAGTGGCTGTCTTGCGGGTGGCCTTTGCTGGGATGTATTCAGCATTGGCAACGAGTCGAGCCGCACACTTATCGATCAACTTGCCCAGATGCGGCTCTTCGACCATGTCCAAACGGCCGCTTCTATCTTTGGCCGGATAGCTCCATGGATTGTCGGTGTGGGTGATAAAAGCGCGATAAGGTAAGGCAGGCAGTGCTTCCTCCTCACTCGCGGCCGCAGGCAGAAACGCCAGCGTAATCACCTCATCGATCACACCGGGTAATTCGAGCGCCGTCTTCGCCCCCTCCAGCTGAAGGGCGAAATAGCGCCGGTTGTAGTCGTCGGTTTTTTCTTCGAGGATGGCCACAAACACCACGTGTTTATCGCGCACATGCTGCAAATGCGTCAGAGCAGCAATCATCTCTGAGCCAAGCAGCCCATAGGCACCACGGGTGTCGGGTTTATTGGTTTTTTCAGAAAAGGCTTGGGGCTGGGTTTTGGCCCAAGCGAGGCACAGGCGGGACAACACCGTGATGCTGTCGACAAAGTAATAGCGATATTTGGCCAGCTGAGCGGGGTCGCCATAGTGCTGACACACCGCATCAAAATGGGCTTGTGAGAAGGATTGATCCGGTGCTGCCGCTGGATTGGCCCCCGCCAAAAACACCACCAGATCTCTAAACTCTGGCCATGACCGAGGGCGGATGGTATCGCCGTGCCAATCCTGCACCGCGATATCACCGGCCTCCAAATCAACAAACATGGTTTCCGATTCAGGCAGAGTTTTAAGCTGAGAGGTCTTGCCCACACCTGGAATACCGACGAGGACAATCTTGGCGCAGCGATGCTCTTTCATGCGCTGCTCGGCAGAAATAATAGGTAAGCTCATGGCGTACCCCCTGCATCGAAAGTCAGTGTGAATGACGGCTTGCCGGGTTCTATGCTGCGGGCCTCGGTAAATTGCGCCTGTAATGTCGGAGGCCAATTGGTGTAATGTGATTCGCTGACGGAGAATTTAAAGTCGATGTAGTCAGACACTTTCTCACCAGACTCTGAGATGCGAGCGGCGATGGCGGCTAGTTGCACTTGATCCCATGTGACTTTTTTAGGCAGCACAAAAGCAATTTTGAGCGGGCCATCGGTGAGGTGGGTGGTACCAAAATCGCGGTCAGAATCACGCAGTGCAATTCGGGCTCGTTCTCCGTAGCTGTATTCCAAGGCTGTATCGAATTTGCTATTGGCTTGCTTGAACCAGTTGCTCAGTTCAGCGAGGTTGAGGGCGATCTGGTGTTTTTGCTCGGGTAGCAGGCTGGCCAATTGGCAGACCGACATCTCAGCAAGGTCGGATGGGAAAACGGTAAAGGCGGCGGCAGAAGGGATCTTATTCATGACTGGCTCCCTGTGCTTGCAAGCGCTGAGCAGGGCTTTGCCGCAGATTATTGGCCTCAAAATCTTCTACATCTTCTAAGCGATACATCACGCGACTAGCCAGCTTTAGATACACAGGTCCTATACCGCGATGCCGCCAGCCAATAAGCGTGGCTTCAGCAAGCCCCCAGCGGTTAGCGAGCTGCTGTGTTGTGAGATTGATGAGCGGGGTGGTGTTCCGAGAGGAACTTACAGATTGAGCTTGAACTTGCATTTTGATGTGCCTCCTTAGAAAGGGCACATCTCATTGTCCGGATGAAGTTATGGAGTAGGTATGGAGGAAGTTATGAATTTTGAGCTTGAACTTATGGTTTTTATTTTTGTAGTTAACTGTATTTTTCTTTTTTTATGAGTTTTTCACCGAAGTTATAAATTGCAAACCGCGAACTTATGGTTTTTTTACGTTTATCCACTAAAAACTTATGGATTTTTCGATCACTTATGTTTTTCGCCGAAGTTGGTATTTTCCGTAAGCTACCCTGATAAAAAAATCATTCAGCTCGCTACGAAATAGATCAATAAAGGACTGGTAACCCGTGTTAGCCAGTACATTAACATCCGCCCACTTCACTACCGGCGGCGGCGAGCCATCCTTTCCCCATGCCTGCTGGATGATTTTGGCACGTTCGTGAGAAAGCTCTCGTGGCTCGGTAAAATGAGGAAGTAACAGAGTACTACCACGTAAATACTGTACTGATCCTTGTGGCTCATTAGTTTTGAGTGGCTGGTAGTGGGGCGTCAGAATATTTCGCAACGCTTGATCAAAGCTTTCCTTGTTAAATTCTGCTAGATGATGTTGATCAAGAACCAGACTCACAATCACTTGTGCTTGTTTCGTTTGGCGGACTAAATTAAAAAAATGCGCCATGCTGTCACTTGGATCATCAGGGACTTCAGGCGATTCCTCACTCTGCTTATCTGAGTTCATGTTTGATTACTCTTCTATGGCTTGCTCTATATTCGATGGAGCCAGTTTTGCTTAGGTAACGCGGCCAAGTAATATTTAATCGGACTTACAAACATAGAACGTTCGTTCTTTAATGCAATACTCAATTGCTGCAATGCACCGTAAGCGCCCAGCCCTCCCATCTAAACGCCACTCCCTTTTTTCGTCATGCTGAGGTTTTTATCAAGCAGGAGGATTTATGGGGGATTTGCAGGCTCGGCGCGGGGAGTGGCTACTGCGCGTGACACAGTGGCGGGAGAGC
>JANYCY010000077.1 GCA_025360045.1 Janthinobacterium sp.
ATGAGTTGGCGGAGCGGACGGGACTCGAACCCGCGACCCCCGGCGTGACAGGCCGGTATTCTAACCAACTGAACTACCACTCCTCAGCTGCATAACTAATCTTTACTTCTCACTTATCGCTAAGTGGTGGGTGATGACGGGGTCGAACCGCCGACATTCTGCGTGTAAGGCAGACGCTCTACCAACTGAGCTAATCACCCATCTGTACAACATTTAGAACAAATCTTTTGCTACCGAATAGCGGCTCTGCTTACTGAGCTGCTTACCCTGTCTCGAAAGAGGTGCGCATTAGATCATGCGGCTAAATACGTGTCAACACCTTTTGATTGAAATATCTATACGGTAGTCAGTAAGAGGGCTTTGCGGTATAAATGAGCTTCCCATTTGTGCAAAGTACCTTGCCTTCGTGAAAGCTTTCCGCGTGTCTCATCTCACTATCCTTATAGCAAAAGTACAGCCAGTCTTACTTTGCATCTTGTTATGGCTTTTAGCTGGCTTATTCTGGCGCGTTTTTGAGCCAAGTCCGCAGGCTTTACGTTTGATTTTACCAGCCGAAATTTCTGCTCAAAAAGCTCAAGATTTTTCTGCGGCGCAAGATTGGTTTGGCAGTGATAAGAGTGCTGCCGTGGTTGTTTCAACGATTCAAGCTAAGCTTTTGGCGGTGATCGCTGGAAAAAATGGGTATGGTGCGGCGATTTTTACCGGCCTAGAGGCCAGCGCGGTTGCCGCTCAAGTTGGGCAAACGCTGCAAGGTAATATAAAGCTTGTAGAAATTGCGAGTGATCATGTGGTGCTAGATGACAATGGTCGTCGCCAAACTTTAATGTTGGAAGGTCATAATGCGCCGGTGGCAACGGTAGGCTCTACACAGGCTGCCGCCCCCAATAGCGCACCTGCCGCCGCTGTGGCTACGCAAGCCACTCTTTCTCGTGGCCAGCTTGCCGGTGCCATGCAAGGCGCTAATGTGGCGGATTGGGCCAAAGGTCTTTCTACTTACCGCGAAGGCGGTATCCAAATTGATAATATCGCTGCTCAGCCTTTCTCAAGGCTTTTGCAATTGCAAAATGGCGATGTAATTAAATCGATTAATGGCCAGAATCTGGCCCAAGTCGCCGATATTTCTCTGATTTACACTGTTTTTAGCCAGCAGCCCCAAGTGTTGCTCGTTGTGCTTCGCAACGGCAGCTCGGTCAATTTGCAATATCTTATTCAGCCTTGAGTTGTTAAATCCCATGATTCTGCGCCCCTTCTTACTCGCCTGCCTTTTAGCGTCCCAGTTATCGATTGCTGCCGACGATAAGGTCACGCTTAATTTTGTTAATGCTGATATCGAATCCACTATTAAAGCCATTGGTTTGATTTCAGGTAAAAACTTTGTCATTGATCCAAGGGTAAAAGGCACGCTCAATATTGTGTCTAGCCAAGCGGTGAGCAAAGAAATGGTGTTTCCGATTTTATTATCGGCGCTGCGCCAGCAAGGTTTTACCGCTGTTGAATCTAGTGGCGTAGTGAAAGTGTTACCAGAGGCCGATGCTAAGCAGCATTACAGCAACACCGGTAACCGCAGCATGAAGCTGGCAGGGGACCGGATGGTGACGCAGGTTTACCCGCTGAAATATGAATCTGCCGTGCAAATGGTGCCGATTCTGCGCCCTTTGATTAGCCCGAATAATACGATTGCGGCTTACCCAGGTGGCAATACGCTGGTGATTACCGATTACGCCGACAATATTCGCCGCTTAAATGAAATTATTGAGCGTATCGATCAGCCTGCTAGCTCAGATATCTTTTCGGTGACGCTTAAATACGCATCGGCCATCGATGTGGCACAAAACCTAGGTCGTTTGATGCCAGAAATCATGGTGCAGGGCATTAATCAAGGGATGCCTTTGGCCGAAGGCGTAAAGCGTAGTGTGGTGGTGCCGGATTTACGCAGCAATAGCTTATTGGTGCGCAGCGAAAACATCTTGCATGCTCAGCAAATTAAAAAGCTGGCAGCAACGATGGATAGCCAAGGTTCGTCTGGCGGCAATATCCATGTGGTGTATTTAAAAAATGCCGAAGCGGCCAAGTTGGCTAATACCCTGAAGGGGATTATGACCGGGCAAGATTCCGGTTCTTCCGCTGCCGCGCCTTCGAGCAGCATGTCGGCCAGCCCAGCGGGGGCGATGCCTGCTAGTGCCCCTGCCGCGCCGACTTCTGCCGCTGCCAATGTGCAAGTGGGCGGCGTGAATGTGATGATCCAAGCCGATAATATGACCAATTCCTTGGTGATTACCGCACCGGATAATATCTATAACAACTTGCGAACCGTGATCGATAAGCTGGATGTGCGCCGCGCTCAGGTGTATGTCGAAGCGATGATTGCCGAAGTGAACGTCTCTAAAGCGGGTGCGTTTGGTGTGCAGTGGTTGCTGGCTGGGGGGAATGATAATGTTTCTGCGGTAGGGGCTGCATCATTAAATGGTTTGGGCTCCCTGCTGAAAGGGATTGCAACAAAAGATCCATCGGTGATTCCCGGCGGTTTAAGTCTCGGTATTTTAAATGGCAACCCAGTGAACGGGCGTATGCCTACACTGGGCGTGCTGGCCTCGGCGCTACAAGATAGTGGCGATGGCAATGTACTTTCCACACCTAATTTAATGACCTTAGATAATGAAGAAGCCAAGATTATGGTCGGGCAGAATATCCCGATCATTACTGGGAGCCAGGCCTCATCAGGTGCGAATGCCAATCCTTTTGTGTCGATCGAGCGTAAAGATGTCGGTATTAAGCTGCGTGTTCGCCCGCAAGTCTCAGAAGGCGGCAGTATTACGCTGACGGTGTATCAGGAAGTCTCAAGCATCGATAAATCGGTATTGACCGATGGCGCGGGCTTGGCGACTAAAACACGCTCGATTGATTCTAAAGTCTTGGTCGATGACGGCCAGATTATTGTGCTGGGCGGCCTGATCGAAGATCGAGTCACGGTAAAGCGTAGCCAAGTGCCTTTATTGGGCGATATCCCCTATTTGGGCGCTTTTTTCCGCTATGAAGACCGTAAATCAGAGAAAGTAAATCTGATGGTGTTCTTGCGCCCTGTGGTACTAAGGGATGCGGATGCGACGCGTAATTTATCTTCTGATCGCTATCAGTATTTACGTGCGGAGCAAAATCGCTTCGAGCGCCCATCAAGCGCGCTCCTGCCAGAGATGCCTGCGGTGGTCTTGCCTGAAGTGATCGATGCCCGTAAAGCCACACCGCTGACTCCAACTGAACCGGCCATTAAACCATGAGCCGTTTAGTACCCTATCATTTTGCCCGTGATCGCGGCGTGGTGGATGCTCACCATGAGGCCGATTCGGTGACGGTGTTGTTTCGCAAAGGCGGTGATTTTTCTGCGCTGAACGAATTACGCCGGGTAGCCGCCAAGCCGCTGAATATTTCGGTGGTGGATGCGGCGGAGTTTGAATCGCAGCTGTCCCAATTATTCGGCCAAGGTAATGGTGCGGCGATGGTGGTGGATGATCTGGAAGAAAACCTCGATCTGTCGCGCTTAGCCCAAGAACTGCCTGAAATCGAAGACTTGCTCGAAACCGAAGACGACGCGCCAATTATTCGCTTAATTAACGCCTTGCTCACCGAAGCGCTGCGTGAAAACGCCTCTGATGTGCATATCGAGCCATTCGAGACGCGCTCTGTGGTGCGTTTTCGGATTGATGGCCGCTTAGCCGATGTGATCGAGCCTAAACGCGCCTTGCATGCGGCGCTGGTTTCGCGGATCAAGGTGATGGCGGGCCTCGATATTGCCGAAAAACGCCTGCCGCAAGATGGGCGGATTACCCTAAGAATTGCGGGCCGCCCCGTTGATGTGCGGGTTTCAACCCTGCCGACTGGTCATGGCGAACGGGTGGTATTACGGCTCTTGGATAAATCAGCAGGGCGTTTGAATTTGGCCAAGCTGGGCATGGCAGCTGATACGCTGGCCACTTTAGAAAAATTGCTCGCGCAGCCGCACGGCATTATCTTGGTGACGGGGCCAACCGGCTCGGGGAAGACCACCACGCTGTATGCCGCGATGAGCGGTATGGATGCCAGCTCCAGCAATATTATGACGGTAGAAGATCCGATCGAATACGATCTGGATGGCGTAGGGCAAACCCAAGTCAGCACGCGGATTGACATGACTTTTGCTCGCGCACTGCGCGCTATCTTGCGCCAAGACCCAGATGTGGTGATGATCGGTGAAATTCGCGATTTAGAAACCGCGCAAATTGCCGTGCAAGCTTCCTTAACCGGGCACTTGGTTTTGGCCACCTTGCACACCAACGATGCGGCCAGTGCGGTGACGCGTTTGGTGGATATGGGTATCGAGCCCTTCTTGCTGGCATCGTCTTTATTAGGCGTATTGGCTCAGCGCCTAGCCCGTCGCCTCTGCCCAGCTTGCCGCCAGTTTCATGTGCCAGATGCGTTAACCACGGAGCAATTAGGTAGCGATAAACCCGTTTATCGCGCCGTAGGTTGCTCTGAATGCAAGCAAAGTGGCTATCGTGGCCGTAGTGGCTTGTATGAATTACTGGTGATCGATGAAAATATCCGCAGCATGATGCACGAGCGCGCTACCGAGCAGGCAATCAAGCTTTACGCCAGCGGCCAAGGCATGCTTAGCCTGCGCCAATATGGTGTGCGCAGAGTATTAGATGGGGAAACCACGTTGGAAGAAGTGCTACGTGTCACTCGGGATGTTTAGATCATCAAAAAAGCGCACACGATGCTTATCGTAGTGCGCTTTTTTATAGTGTCAAAGAGTTTTGTACCTGATCGATGATTGGCACGTATTGCACGGTTAGCAATCATTTGCCCATCTGCTTTTTTAAGCAAAAGTATCGATTTTATTACGATACTCACCTAGCACTTCGTTCATTGAATTAGAGCGCTGAATACTGGCTAAGCCAACGTCTGTGGCGGCGTCTGATTTTTTAGCGATTCTATCGGCAATTTGCTCTAATTGTTGCGTGGTTTGCGTTGAGGTTTGTTTAAGGGCTTGGCTCATGCTAACCACATAGGATTTTATTCCAGAAATATCTGACATGATGTTTCCTCCTTGGGGCGTTCTCGATCTAAGATTATGATAAATGCTTATTTGTATAGTTTAGCTGAAAAATAATTTTTTTCGATCACCATCCAACAGGATTTTCTGCATGAAAGCCGGCATGAGTGATCACAATCAACGCGCCTCCTTACGCATCCCTGTGAAGTGTAAGGTGAAAATCCGCCCGCTAAACTATGGTCCTGCGTATTACGGTGACTGCACTGATTTAAGCGTTACTGGTTTAACGGTAGAAAGCAGTTATGTGCCGAGGATTGAAGAAGAATTTGATCTATTTGTCATGCCGCCATTAGATGGGGCAGGCCCAAGAGAGCCATTGGCGGTGCGGGTGCGGGTCGTGCGTTGCCATCAGATCGAGCGTGAGCAAAGCTATGAGTTGGGCTTGTTAATCTTAAAGGTACTGCGGTGAAATTTATTTTTATGGCTCTGTTTTTCTCATCTTTTGCCGCCGCAAGCGAGCTGCGGGTAGATGCGCATAAAGAGGCAGATTTAGTCAAAATTGATGCCGAATTCAGTGTGGCGGTCAGCAAGGAGCAGGCCTGGCAAGTGATGGTCGATTTTGAGCATATGCCGCAGTTTTTACCGCAGCTGATTAGCAGCCATATTCTTAGCCAAACAGGGGATCACTTGCGGGTAAGGCAAGAGCTGAGTGTGCCTTTAAGCCTGTTTAATTATCATTATGAATCGGTGCGTGATATCGATTTAAAACCTTTTAGCGAAATTCGTGCCGTATCAGTGGGTGGGAGCGAGCTTTATAAAAGTGTCGCACTCTTGAAACCAGCCCTAGGGCAGACCGTGATAAGCTACCACGCAGAATGGCATCCAGAATCAAGCCTGCTGGCAGGGTTTGCCCTTGATACCATGCGTCATCAAATTCGCCAGCAGTTCACCGCGATGCAGCAAGAAATGCTTAAACGGCATGATCAACACGCTGCTGCCTCTACCCCACAAACTCATTAAAAAAAACATCTGAATGAAACTTCTCGCTTTAAAAATTGATGTCGACACTTATCGCGGCACTCGTGAAGGCGTGCCCCGCCTTGTTGAATTGCTACAGCGCTTGGGTGCTGATGCCACTTTCTTATTTAGCCTAGGGCCAGATCACACTGGCCGCGCCATTAAACGTGTGTTCCGCCCCGGCTTTATGAAAAAAGTATCCCGCACCTCGGTAGTAGAGCACTACGGTATTCAAACCCTGCTCTACGGCACGCTCTTACCAGGCCCAGATATTGGCCGCCGCTGTGCCGATATCCTGCGCAGTGTGGCTGCTGGTGGTTTTGAAGTCGGCATTCATACTTGGGATCACATCAAGTGGCAGGATTATGTGGCTGGCGAGTCGGCCGCATGGACGCGCGAGCAAATTGATCTGGCGGCTGATCGCTTTGCTGAAGTCTTTGGCACCCCCGCTAAAACACACGGCGCAGCGGGCTGGCAAATGAACCCAGAAGCCTATCGCCACCAGCAGCGCATGGCTTTAACTTACGCCTCGGATACTCGCGGCACCCATCCATTCTGGCCGGTGGTAAAGGGCGAGCCAGTACGCTGCGTGCAGCTGCCTACCACCTTGCCAACGCTGGATGAATTGATAGGCGTGGGTGATTTAACGCCAGATAATGTGCACGAACATCTGCTCAAGCTCACCGCCGCCGAGCCAGAATTCGGCCATGTCTACACCCTGCACGCTGAGCTGGAAGGTATGAAATTACTGCCCACCTTTGAGCGCCTGCTACAGGGATGGATAGACCAAGGCTATAAGCTGGTCTCAACCCTCGAGCTATTCAATGCGCTAGATACCGGCAGCTTGCCTTATCACAGCGTAGAAATGGGCGAGCTAGAAGGGCGCAGCGGCACACTTGCCCTGCAAGGGGCGCGGTTTCCTGTTTGAGTGATAAATTTAAAAGTTGCTACATTTCCATGGGCGGAATGTAGCGACTTGACAGGCTAGGCGCTTACGCTGGATGGCTCAGGGAGTATGCTTACATTACCTGCCAACATATCGTCCAGAACTGAACCTAATTGAAATTTTATGGTGAAAAATAAAATATGAATGGATGCCCATGTCTGCTTACAAAACGTATGGTTCATTGACATCATCCGTAAAAAATATTATCAGTTTATTTGGTAAAAAATATAAAATAATTTTTTGCATAGCTACTTATAAGCGCTACACTCCTGAGCTTGCGCCCCCCAAAAAAATATGACTTATCGCTTTGAACTTCCAATTAAAACATTCAATAATGACCGTGGGTTAATTCAGAAAGATCCCTTCATCTACATCCAGCAACATCATAAAACTTCAAACAAAATGTGGTGGTGTTGGCGTGACTCTT
>JANYCY010000081.1 GCA_025360045.1 Janthinobacterium sp.
GTGAGTTGCCTAGGTTGGTGCCATTCAAGCGCAAGGTCCAGCGATCAAACCGGTAGCCAATTCCAGCATCGATCATGGTGTAAGCATCTGCCACCGCGGTGTTACCTTTATTGAGGAAACGCTCGCCGACCCGGCTTAGCACCAGAGATCCTTGCAGACCACGAGGCGCCGCATATACCAAGCCAATGGCGCCGAGATTTTGCGGTGACAATTCTAGACGTTTGCCGCCCAACTGCTGCATACCACCATCGTGTTCGCGCGAATAATCAACAAAACGCGCATCGTGATGCGCATACGATGCGGATACACGCAACTCATTGCTCAGGCGGAAAGTTGCCTCGATTTCGTACCCTTTAAATTTCTCGCTACCGGCATTCGCTAACGCTGGCAAGCCGCCAATATTTTCCCGAATGACGAGGTTAGTGAAATCCATACTGAAAGTGGAAAACTCCCATTCGAGTTTGCCGTTAAATAATTTTCCTTTGAAGCCAGCCTCGACACTCTTTGCCGTTTCTGGTTGCAAAATAGTGCCCTCTGCCTCGGGCCCAAAATCAATTGCCGATGGTTTGAAGGTGGAGCGATAATTAATGAAGCCACTTAGCTGATCGGCGTCTTTCGACCAGATCTTATAATTGGCGGCAACCGAGCCAGACAGTTTGGCATGGCTTTGTGTATCCATCGCAGCGAACGGCGCTTCGCCGGCCGGAGCGTGATGGTCGATGGCTTTGCCCTCTCTGCTTTCCTTGGTATTGTTGTAGCGTAGACCCGCGATCAGGTTTAAGCGATCGCTGGCTTTCCAATCGACTTGCGCATACAAGCCAACGAAATTTCTAGTGTCGCTTAAGTGGGTGGATTCGTCCACCGGCAGCGCACCTGAGAACGGTGCATTCGATCCATTCGGAAAAATGCCGTATTCAAAATTATCGCTATTTTGTGTACCTTTTCCATATAGCCAATCCATCCCAATAATGGCAGACAGATCTTGGCTTGCGCGCAGATTAAGATGGGTATCGAAGTAGCTGGTGTTCGTTGACACGTCTTGGCGGAAACCATCGGCATTGGGTGAGACGCCATCGTCTGCAAAATCACCACGTAAAAATCCCTTAACGTTGGCGTTGCGCGAATGCGCTAGCGACAGTAAAGTCGACCAAGTAGCAAATCCAACATTGGTATCCAAGCCAAGATTCATTTGCACTCTGTCTTCATTGGCTTTGCCATCGCGCGGATTGATATTTGCATCGAGCGGAAAACGCGTGCTCAATATTTTTCCTTCACGTG
The DNA here is from genome assembly GCA_025360045.1 of Janthinobacterium sp. GTDB lineage: Bacteria > Pseudomonadota > Gammaproteobacteria > Burkholderiales > Chitinibacteraceae > Iodobacter. Next base: position 1,279 of record JANYCY010000081.1, read on the forward strand.
GATGCGGGCTGTACGGCTTTTGTTTTAACGAGGTAGCATCCAGATCGATATGCAATTTGCCTATATCAAGATCGGCAGCAGCGCGGTACAGCATATGCGCGCGATGGAGATTGGCATCTTTCTGGCTAAATGCTTGCTTGCTCGCATCGATGTAAATAGATTGCGCAAAAGCGCCAACAGTCGGCAGATTGGTGGCAACACCGACATCGATAGATTGATGCGTACCGATCCCAATACTCGCTAAGCTATGCGCGTCGCCAGCGGCCGCATGGATAACGTGAATCACGCCGACAAAACTGGTCGCGCCGTACATCACGGGTGCAGAGCCGCGCTGCACTTCAATTCGCTCGACATTGGCCATGCTGAGCGTTGTCAATGCTGGATTAAATGCGCCGCCCCAAGGTACACCGTCTACCACCAGCAAAAAGGCATCAAATTCGCGCAAGCCCCACATACCTGGTGCCGCGCTGGCTGGCCCACCGTCGCCACCCGGTGCGATATCGACACCTGCGACTAGACTTAAAGCAGTGCGTAAATCTCTTGCGTTGCGGTCGATTAAATCCTTCGCAGTGATGACGGCAATCATGGCTGGCGTGGTGTCTGCAGATTTGACAGTCTTAGAGCTGGTAATTTCTACATTGGCGATATCTTGGTTAGCAAGATCGATTCTTTCAGCTGCGCTTGCCATGAATGGTGTTGCCAGCCCAGACAATAGCAAGGTGATTACCTGTTTTTTAAGGCGAAATACTTTTGTTTTCATGAGTGCCAAATAAATAAAATAAAATTAAAAAAATAAAAATTTGCTCGCCAGAGG
>JANYCY010000089.1 GCA_025360045.1 Janthinobacterium sp.
TAAAAGCGCGCGACCCAAAGCAGTTGCAACGCATGCGCGCCAAACTGGCGATGGTGTTCCAGCATTTTAATTTGTGGGCGCACATGACTGCGCTTGAGAATGTGATCGAAGCGCCGATGCATGTGCTGGGTTTGAATAAGCGCGAAGCGGTGGCGGTAGCCGAAAATTATCTGGCGCGCGTTGGTGTGGCGCACCGCAAGGGCATGTATCCCGCGCACTTGTCCGGGGGCGAACAGCAGCGCGTGGCGATTGCGCGTGCCTTGGCGATGGAGCCAGAAGTGATGCTATTTGATGAGCCCACGTCCGCACTCGATCCTGAATTGGTGGGTGAGGTACTAAAGGTAATGCGTGATTTAACGCTGGAGGGCCGTACCATGGTTGTGGTGACGCATGAAATGGGCTTTGCCCGTGAAGTGGCAGACCGTGTGTTATTCCTCGATCAAGGCGTGATTTTAGAAGATGCTCATCCAGAAGCTTTCTTTACTAATCCGCAGCACGATAGAGCAAAGCAATTTTTGCGGCAGATTCTTGCTCCTATGCAGCAATAAACAAAAACGAATACAAAAAAGACCTTACTCAGGTCTTTTTTGTTTTAAATTGTTTTAAATACTAAGGAGTATCCCCAAAGTCATATTTTTTCAGTCAGTCTATACTGAAACCAATACAGATCCCCCGCTATTTTAGGAGAACACCCGATGAAGAAATTATTGCTTGTTTTGGCTGTATCCACTCTTTTTACCGCAACCGCACAAGCGGAAGAATTAAGCGGTACGCTCAAAAAGATTAAAGAAACAAAAACCTTGGTATTAGGCCACCGAGATTCTTCCATTCCCTTCTCCTATCTAGATAATAGCCAACGCCCAATTGGTTACTCTGTAGAAGTGGCGAATCACATTGCAGAAGCCATCAAGAAAAAACTCAATATGCCCTTTATTGAGGTTCGCTATAACTTAGTGACTTCACAAACACGTATTCCACTCGTACAAAATGGTACGGTTGATTTGGAATGTGGCTCGACCACCAATAATGTAGAGCGCCAAAAACAAGTCGCATTTTCAAACGGCATTTTTGAAATTGGCACCCGTTTACTCACCAACAAAAAATCTGGTATTAAAGACTTTGCAGATTTAGCCGGTAAAAACGTTGTGACCACAGCAGGCACGACTTCGGAACGTCTGATTAAAAAGATGAACGAAGAAAAGAAAATGAATATGAATATCATCAGTGCTAAGGATCACGGCGAATCCTTCCTGATGCTGGAATCAAATCGTGCAGCAGCATTTATGATGGACGATGCTTTATTAGCCGGTGAAATTGCTAAAGCCAAATCACCAGCAGACTGGGCCATTGTTGGCACACCACAATCGAATGAAATTTACGGCTGCATGCTGCGTAAAGAAGACCCTCAGTTCAAAAAACTGGTCGATGATTCCATCGCTGATCTTTACAAGAGTGGCCGCATCAAGGCCGTATATGCACGCTGGTTTACTCAGCCTATTCCACCAAAAGGCTTAAACCTTAATTTCCCTATGAGCGAAGATCTGAAAAAGCTAATTGCTAGCCCAACAGATAAATCCGCAGAACAGATGTAAAGGCCGATTTTATTTAGCCAAAAACATCAGGGAGGCTTTAGGGCCTCCCTATTACCTTCGGGGAGAAGATATGAATTACAACTGGGATTGGGGCGTTTTTTTTAAGTCCACCGGTATTGGTAGTGAAGTCTATTTAGACTGGTTTATTTCTGGGCTAGGCTGGACACTTGCACTGGCTTTATCTGCATGGATTATTGCGCTTATTTTAGGCACGATTATGGGGGTTGCACGCACGCTGCCTAATCGCTGGGTTTCTGGAGTTGCTAGCGCCTATGTAGAGCTATTTCGTAATATTCCGCTCTTAGTACAATTATTTATTTGGTATTTCTTAGTGCCAGATTTCTTGCCAGAATCGCTGCAAATTTGGTTTAAACAAGATATCAAACCATCGACATCCGCGTTTATTAGCGTCGTGATTTGCCTTGGTTTGTTTACTTCGGCCCGTGTTTGCGAACAAGTACGCACCGGTATTCAAGCGCTACCTAAAGGGCAAATCAATGCAGGCTACGCTTTGGGACTTAATATCGCCCAAACTTACCGCCATGTGCTATTGCCACAGGCTTTCCGAATTATTATTCCACCGCTCACTTCTGAATTTCTAAATGTATTTAAAAATTCATCCGTCGCATCCTTAATTGGCTTGATGGAGCTCTTGGCACAAACCAAACAAACAGCCGAATTCACGGCTAATTTGTTTGAAGCCTTTACCCTCGCTACCATTATTTATTTTGTACTCAATATGAGTTTAATGATGATTATGCGTTGGGTAGAAAAGAAAACCAGCGTGCCTGGCCTGATGTCGCTGGGAGGGAAATAAGATGGATTTATCAAATATTGGCCCTGCTCTGCCGGGGCTTATCGAAGGCATGGTACTCACGCTTAAATTGCTATTTTTTGCAGTATTGGGCGGTGTAACCCTAGGTACATTACTAGCGCTAGCGCGGATGTCGAGTAATCCACTCTTATCCAAATTAGCCGGTTTTTATGTTAACTATTTCCGATCCATTCCATTACTCTTGGTCATCACTTGGTTTTACTTTATGGTGCCCTTTATTATTGGTTGGATTACAGGGCGGCCTACTCCAATTGGTGCATTCACCTCCTGTTTAATCGCTTTTATGATGTTTGAAGCGGCTTATTACTGTGAGATTGTACGCGCCGGTATTCAGGCGATTTCTAAAGGCCAAGTGAATGCAGCCTATGCCTTAGGCATGAACTACAGCCAAGCCATGCGTTTAATTATTTTGCCGCAAGCCTTTAGAAAAATGATGCCTTTGCTGTTAATGCAAAGCATTATCTTGTTTCAAGATACATCCTTGGTCTATGCCGTTGGTCTGATGGATTTTCTTAATACAGCTCGCTCAAAAGGCGATATTGTTGGCCAGCCCCATGAATTCTTACTGCTGGCGGGCGCGGTATATTTCCTGATTAGCTTTAGTGCTTCCATGCTGGTGAAGCATTTACAAAAAAAACTGGCTGTGTAAAAACACTTACACGGCAGCTTTAACCAAACAATATCGCGCAGAAGCACTGCTTCAACGCTGTTTGCAAAAGAGGTTAGCAGTATGATTTCGATCCAGAATGTCAATAAATGGTATGGCAGCTTTCAAGTTCTGACCGACTGCAGCACCGAAGTAAAAAAGGGTGAAGTAATCGTAGTGTGCGGGCCATCCGGCTCAGGCAAATCCACCCTAATCAAATGCGTGAATGGTCTGGAGCCTTTTCAGCAAGGCAAAATCCTGATTGGTGATACGTCAGTGGGTGATCCTAAAACCGATCTGCCTAAACTACGTTCCAAAGTCGGCATGGTATTCCAGAATTTTGAGCTATTCCCTCACCTGTCGATCACCGATAATCTGTGCCTAGCTCAGCAGCGCGTCCTCGGCCGCAGCACCGATGAAGCGATGGAAAAAGGTCTAAAACTGCTCGATCGAGTTGGCCTCAAAGCCCATGCCAATAAATATCCAGGCCAATTGTCCGGTGGTCAGCAACAGCGCGTAGCCATTGCACGAGCACTCGCGATGGACCCGATCGCCATGCTGTTTGACGAGCCAACCTCCGCGCTCGATCCTGAAATGGTCAATGAAGTGCTGGATGTGATGGTTGAGCTAGCTCAAGAAGGCATGACCATGATGTGCGTAACCCACGAAATGGGCTTTGCCCGTAAAGTGGCCACCCGCGTGATCTTTATGGATCAAGGCCATATTGTAGAAGACGCCAGCAAGGACGAATTCTTTAACAAAACTCGTTCCGAGCGCGCGCAGCAATTCTTATCCAAGATTTTGCAACACTAAGCGCAGCTTGCTCCAATCAACGCCACGCCCTTTGCGTGGCGTTTTTTTTACCCAATGCCCTGCTATATTCCAAATACTTACCAAAGCCAACATAAATATGTCTTAAAGCCGAAAGGCAAGAAATCCCAAGGCAGTATACAATCCGCCCCTTATAAGGTGCTCAACACGAGTGAAACGGGAAACAGGTTCAAATCCTGTGCTGCCCCTGCAACGGTAAGCAAGAACACACCCCAAGCCACTAAGGGGAGTCTGGATCCATCCTCAAGGGATAGAAACACTTGCAAGCCCGGAGACCGGCCTTAAACCTTTGCCTCCGGCAAAGGCAACCAACGCGCGGCAGGGTGCACGAAGCGGGTGAGATTCATCGCGCTTTGGCCGTGCATCATCTCCTGCTCCCCCTGTCGTCATCATTTGCTACACAGCGGGTGTAGCAATCAGGAGAGAGTAAATGTTATTTCGTATCGCCCCTTTAACCATTCTAATCGCCAGCATCTGTGCGCAGGCTGAGACTATTCAGCTACCCGCCGTTGTCACCACCGCAGCCCGCTTGCCGCAAGCCGCCAAAGAAGTCATCGGCGATGTAACCGTCATTGATCAAAAAGCCATTGAAACAGCAGGTGCAATCAGCCTGCCAGAATTACTCGCTCGCCAGCCCGGTGTACAGATCACCAGCAATGGTGGCGCAGGTAAAAGCGGTGGCATTTTTATTCGTGGCTCCAGCAGCCAACAAGCGGTTTATCTAATTGATGGCATACGATTTGGTTCCGCAACGGCAGGGGCTGCTGCCTTACAGCATATTCCGCTGGCACAAATTGAACGTATCGAAATTCTGCGCGGCCCAGCGGCCAGTCTTTATGGCTCAGATGCGATTGGTGGCGTAATTCAAATCTTTACCCGCCAAGGTGATAAAGGATTTCATCCATCTGTAGAAGTGGGCTTTGGTACAGAAAACACCCAAACTACCAGCGCTCATCTTTCTGGCGGCGCGGATGGCACTCGCTATTCCATCGGTTTAGCGCACAGTAAAACAGATGGAATTAGCGCACGATCCAATCCTAAAGCAGGCACATTGAGCACCGATACTGATGGTTATGAAAACACCAGCTTATCGATCAATGCCAGCCATCGCATCAATGAAGCCCATGAATTTGGCGCAAGTCTGTTACAAGCCAAAGTAGAAAACCATTATGACTCATCCATTTCAAGCAACTATGACGATAGGGATGATGGCACAAATGGCAGCGCTACATTCTGGATGAACAATCGCTTTACAAAGAACTGGACCAGCAAATTACAAGCGGGCGTCAGCATCGATGACAGCACAAACTACACGCGTGCCGGTGAAAGCCGCTTTAAAACCAAACAGACTCAATTATCTTGGCTCAATGAAATTAAAGTTGGCCCAGGCATTATGACTGTAGGCGCAGAAACACTAGAGCAAGCCGTTAGCAGCACCACCAAATTTGATGTCGACCAGCGCCGCATTAACAGCCTGCTGGCAGGTTATCTTGCTCATTTTGACGATATTGCATTGCAGGTGAACCTGCGCAATGACAACAATAGCCAGTTTGGTGAAAAAACCACGGGTAATCTCGGCGCCTCTTGGCAAATTGCAGATGCTTGGAAAATTGGCGGTAGTTTTGGTACTGGTTACCGAGCCCCCACATTTAACCAGCTCTATTACCCAAACTATGGCACGCCAACATTGCAGCCAGAAACATCAAAAAACACGGAAGTTTTTGTTCGCTTTGAAACAAACAATGTCCAGCTTAGCGCAACGGCTTACCACAACGAAATTGATGGCATGCTAGAAACGGGCAAAACCAGCACCATCGTGATTGGTAATGCCAAGCTAAAAGGGATCACCTTCACCGCAGACTGGCAAGGCGAAGTATTTCAAGCGGGTGGTAGCTTTGATTTACTGGATGCCAAAGATACCTCTAGCGGATCAACAGATGGCAAGCAACTCACACGTCGCGCCAAACAATTTGGTTCAGCCTATGTAGGTGTAACACAGGGGCAATGGACTGCTCGCGGTGAAGTACAAGCACAAGCGCATCGTGAAGAAGATATTTACGGTGGTCCACGTGCCCGTCTGGCAGGCTACGCTCTCGCTAATCTGAGCGTGAACTGGCAGTTTGCTAAAGACTGGCAAGCCAGCGCCCGCGTCAACAATGTATTCGACACTCAATACGAGCTAGCAAAGGATTACAGCACGCTGGGCCGTAATGCCATGCTGAATCTACGCTGGCAACATTGAGCACCGAGCCTAATTTAGTCGGGGCGCATGACGCAGGCAGGCCAGGCACCGAGCTTATTCTAGGCGGGGCGCGTAGCGGCAAAAGCAGTTACGCGCTGGCCCAAGCACTGACCCATGATGGGCCGGTGTTTTGGCTGGCGACGGCTCAGGCTTTTGACGAGGAAATGCAGGAGCGCATTATCCGCCACAAGGCCGAGCGCCCAGCGCATTGGCAAACGCTGGAAGCCCCATTGCAGCTGGCTGCGGCGCTCACGCAAAGCCAGGATCAATTTTGTGTGATTGACTGCCTGACGCTCTGGGTTTCTAACTGGCTTTGCAAGGATGATCTGAGCGGTTGGGCGCAAGAAAAACAGGCCTTTATCGCTGCCGCTGCCGCACATCGCGGCACGCTGTTATTGGTGAGCAATGAGGTGGGCTTTGGCATCGTTCCTGATAATGCCTTAGCCAGATTATTCCGCGATGAGGCTGGCCGCTTGCATCAGGATATCGCCAGGCAAGCAGCAAACGTTACGCTAGTGGTCGCCGGAATCCCTATGCCAGTGAAGCGCAGCGGATGTTGAATCTGAACCCAACTCACTGGCTATCAGCCTTCGCCCTTGGCCTGCTGCTAGAGCTTTGCTTGGGCGAGCCTAAGCGCTTTCACCCGCTGGTGGGCTTTGGCTGGCTGGCGTCCAAACTGGAGCGGCGCTTTAATTTGACAGAAAAATCACATGCAACAACTTGCCGAAATACCCCAGAAAACCGTCATCCCCGAATGTTTTTATCGGGGAGCCAGAACCACCGCTGGATTCCCGCCTTCGCGGGAATGACGAAGTTTTGGGGGGCCTTCAATATCTTGCGCGGCGCGCTGGCGTGGCTCTTACTGATAGGCTCATCGCTGGCCGCCTTTGCCTTACTAAAACAGGTTATAGGCTGGTGGGCCGACGCTTTGGCGCTGTGGTTTGCCCTTGGTGCGCGCAGCCTGTTTGAGCATGTGCGGGCCATCGCCCAACCATTAAGCACAGGTGATTTGCCGGCGGCAAGGCTAGCGGTTAGCCGCATTGTTAGCCGCAATTGCACAGAACTAGACGAAACGGGCATTGCCAAAGCGGGCCTTGAATCCACTTTAGAAAACGGCGCAGATGCGATTTTTGCCAGCCTGTTTTTCTTTGCTCTGTTTGGTGGCTACGGGGTGCTGCTGCACCGGCTGGCCAATACGCTGGATGCCATGTGGGGCTATAAAACCGCGCGTTTACTTCACTTTGGCCGCATCGCAGCAAGGGCCGATGATGTGCTCAACTTGATCCCTGCCCGCCTCACGGCACTCAGCTACGCCCTGCTCGGCCATAGCCGCAGTGCGTTTTTCTGCTGGCAAAGCCAAGCGCCACTTTGGGACAGCCCCAATGCAGGCCCGGTGATGGCAAGCGGCGCGGGTGCTTTGCAAGTTTCTTTGGGTGGCGAGGCGACGTATCACGGCGAAATTCATTCCCGCCCACAACTGGGCTGCGGCCCTGCACCAATAGCCCATGATTTACAGCGCGGGATTGCGCTGGTGCAAAAAACACTGACCCTGTGGATCGCTCTTTTATTAGGAGGCTCATTGTGGATGCTGTAAATCAGCCCCAGCACGGCGGTGATCTGCAACGCGCAGTTGCTGCATATGGCGGAGATTTAGCCGACTGGATCGACTGCTCCAGCGGCATTGCCCCATGGGCCTATCCCCTGCCTGCCGTGCCCGATCACATCTGGCAGCGCCTGCCCGACCAGGATCACGCCCTGCTAATTGCGGCGCAAAACTATTACGGCTGCGACCACCTGCTAGCCCTTGCTGGCAGCCAAGTCGGCATCGCCCTGCTGCCCAAACTACGCCCCGCTTGCCGCGTGGCAATCATCAGCCCCAGCTATGCTGAGCATCATTGGCAGTGGCAGCAGGCTGGGCATGAGGTCAGCGCCATTGCTGCAGAGCAAGTTGATGAATACTTAAACGGCGGGTTTCACCCGCCCTACGGCCGCATTAATGTACTGATCGTGGTCAATCCCAACAACCCCAGTGGCCAACAAATAAGCGCCGCCACCTTACTCGATTGGCATAAGAAACTAGCCACTCGCGGTGGCTGCTTGATTGTGGACGAAGCCTTTGCCGATTGCGCCCCCACAGCCAGTCTGCTGCCACACGCAGGCAAAACGGGGCTAATTATTCTGCGCTCTATCGGTAAATTCTTTGGCTTAGCGGGCATTCGTCTGGGCTTTATCGCCTGCGAAAAACTGCTTTTAGAAGAGATAAAACAAGCACTCGGCCCTTGGCATATCAGCGGTCCAGCCCAATGGGCAGGGCAAATCGCTTTAAGTGATAAAGCTTGGCAAGCCGCGCAGCAACAGCGTTTGCTGGCAAATCAAGAGTGGATGATCACCACACTCAGCGAGGCAGGATTAGCCCCTAGCGGCAGCCTGCCCCTGCTGCACTGGTGCCCAACACCCAATGCAAAAGTGCTGCATGGCCAACTCGCCAAACACAAAATATGGTGTCGCCTGTTTGTTCAAAAGAATCACCAAGGCCTACGCTTTGGGCCGGTGGCAGAGCATCAACAAGCACTGTTTAAAACTCGGCTATGGGCGGCGCTAAGCAATCCAACGATGGTTTTGTAGGGCGGGTGAAACCCGCGTATTTATCAGCATCACTCGCGGGTTTCACCCGCCCTACGAAAAACATTTCGCTTGAATTGATGGGATTGGGGTGCTTACTCCACCACTCAAACGGCATGCAAAAAAGGATTTGAATATGAACACCCCCACAAAAATCGCCTGTCTTTCCAGCGAAACCGTGGATGTTTTATACGCACTCGGCCAGCAGCATCGCATCGCGGGCATTAGCGCTTTTTCGCGCCATCCAGAGGGCGTGACCAAGCAGCACCCGATTATTTGTGGCTTCTCCAGCGCCAAAGTCGAGAAAATCCTCGCGGTAAAGCCCGATTTGGTGCTGGCTTATTCCAGCCTGCAAGGCGAGATGGTGAAAGAATGCGTATTGGCCGGTTTGGAAGTGCACTTTTTCAACCAAAAAAATCTGGCAGGCATCTTCAATATGATCTCCACGCTGGGCCGCTTGCTCGATTGCCAGCCAGCCGCCACGGCGCTCATTGCCGATTTACAAACCCAAATCGACGCCGCCCGCGCCCAAGCGGCACAATTCAAAACACGACCAAAAGTCTATTTTGAAGAATGGCACGACCCACTCTACACCGGCATCCGCTGGGTTTCTGAGCTCATCGAGATTGCCGGTGGCGACGATATTTTTAACGAGCTATCTCACGCAACGCGCGCCAAAGATCGCACCGTTAGCCCGGAACAAATCATTGCCGCTCAGCCTGATATCATCATCGGCAGCTGGTGCGGCCAGCCCTTCGATGCTGATGCTGTTCGAGCAAGACCAAACTGGCAGTCCATACCCGCCATTGCTAATAATCAACTATTCGAAATAGCCAGCCACGACCTCCTCGTCCCCGGCATCGCCGCGATTCGGGATGGCTTAGGGCAAATCCAAAAAATTATTGCTGATTGGCAGTTGGACACAAAACCCAAATCTTGAAACACGGAGACCACAGAGAACACGGAGTTTCACGGAGAAAACCAAGGTTTTAATACTTTTAAACCCAGCGTTACCCAGATTCAGATCGCAACTCATTGCGCGGGGCTTAAAAATCCCCTTGAAGCACGCCGAAACGAGGAATAAGCGGAGCGGGGTTTCGGAAAAGGGGTAGCGGGCTTGCTCCCGAGCTGCCTTTTTCGCCGAGCCGATTATCCGCAGTGAGGGGCCTTCGTGCTGGTCGGGGCGGCCTTCTTTGCTTACTTTCTTGGCCGTTCAAGAAAGTGAGTCCCGCGCGGGGGACTCCCGCACCAAAACACCGTGCCGCAGGCACTATTTAAAATAATATTTCTGACTTTAAGTTAGCGAATCACTGGAGCATCACCATGACCATCAACACCGAACGCAATGCCCGCCACGCCGCCCGTATGGCACGCAAAAAAGCCGTTATCGACGCCCATATCGCCGAAGCCAATATCGACACCGGCATCATGATTTTGCTCACCGGCAATGGCAAAGGTAAATCATCCTCCGCCTTTGGCATGGTGGCGCGCGCCATCGGCCACGGGCTAAAAGTAGGCGTGGTGCAGTTTATTAAAAACCGCACCGATACCGGCGAAGAAGCCCTGCTCGGCAAACATTGCGAATGGCATGTGATGGGCGATGGCTTTACTTGGGAAACACAGAATTTTGAAGCCGACAAACTCAAATCTGAACAAGCCTGGGCCGTGGCCGCGCGCATGCTGAACGACGCCAGCTATGATGTGGTGATTTTAGATGAGCTGACTTACTGCCTCAGCTACAACTATCTGAATAAAGACATCATTATTAAAGACATCGAATCCCGCCCAGAAATGCAGCATGTAGTAGTCACCGGCCGCGCCGCAGTCAAAGAATTGCACGAGATTGCCGATACCGTAACCGTGCTCAACGACGAAAAACACGCTTATAAAGCAGGCATCAAGGCGCAAAAGGGTTTGGAATGGTAAGCGCGGCCACCCTACTGATCGCTGCCCCTTCTTCGGGCAGCGGCAAAACCACCATCACGGCCGCCCTGGCCTGGCATCATCGCCGCCTGGGCCGCAAAGTACGCGTCTTTAAATGCGGGCCGGATTTTCTCGACCCGCTGCTGCTGGGCTACGCCAGTGGCGCACCGGTGGATAATCTGGATTTGTGGATGGTGGGCGAAGATTTATGCCGCCAGATGCTGGCCGATGCGGCGCAAGAAGCTGATGTGATCCTCATCGAAGCGGTGATGGGCCTGTTTGATGGCGAGCCTTCCGCAGCCGAGCTGGCCACCCGATTAGGTCTGCCCGTACTGGCAATTATCGACGCCAGCGCCATGGCGCAAACCTTTGGCGCACTGGCTTTCGGGCTGGCTCACTATAAAAGCGATCTTCCGTTTTATGGCGTGCTGGCGAATAAAGTAGCAGGCGATCGCCACGCACAAATGTTGCAAGAATCGGCCAAAACTGAGCATTGGCAAGGCTGGCTAGGCAAGCACGAAGCGCTGCCCGAGCGCCATTTAGGCCTGGTGCTGCCGAATGAAATCCCTGATCTGACACAAAAACTGGATGCACTGGCCGATGCCTTAGCCAGCCAGCCTATTGCAGCTTTGCCGCCAGCCATCGATTACAGCAGCTCTGCACGCCCGGCTTTAGCCCCGCTGCTCGCAGGCAAACGCATCGCCATCGCCCGCGATGCGGCGTTTTGTTTTATTTACCCAGCCAATTTAACTTGCCTGAGCGAAATGGGCGCAGAGCTGGTGTTTTTCTCCCCGCTCGCCCATGAAGCCCTGCCGGATGCCGACGCGCTCTACCTGCCAGGCGGTTATCCAGAGCTACACGCGGCAACACTCGCGGCTCATCCAAGCATCGCCGCCGATTTACGCCACTGGCTCGCCGCAGATAAGCCGGTGTTTGCCGAATGCGGCGGTATGCTGACGCTTTGCGCATCGTTAACACTCGCAGATGGTACTTCACATAAAATGTGGGGAATTTTAGACGCTGCAGCCACTATGCAAAAACGCCTTTCAGCGCTGGGTATGCAGGCTTTTGACTTAGGCGCGGGCGAGCTACGTGGCCACACTTTTCACTACTCAACATTACAAAGCACGCTACAGCCATTACGCCATGCCACGCCTTGCCGTTTAGGCAGCCAAGGTGAAGCGATCTATCGCCAAGACAGCCTCACTGCCAGCTATGTGCATGCATGGATGATGAGCAATCCCGCTGCCAGCGCGGCTCTTTTTGGACATTCTTTATGAAAACCATCGCCCTTGCCGCTAGCCTACTGCTGGCCCTTAATGCAGCGGCCAGCGTCAGCGTAAAAGACGATCGTGGCCAAGAAATCACCTTAGCCAAGCCCGCCCAGCGCATCATCAGCCTCGCCCCACACGCCACCGAAGACTTGTTTGCCATCGGCGCAGGCAAGCTGATTGTGGGCGCGGTGAATTACAGCGATTACCCACCAGAAGCGAATAAAATTGAGCGCATTGGCGGCTATAACGGCTTTGATTTGGAACGCATCCGCGCCCTTAAACCCGATCTGATCGTGGCATGGCAAAGTGGCAACCCCGCCAAACAGCTGGCGCAAATCGAAACCCTCGGCCTGCCGGTTTTTTATACTTTTTCTAAAAAACTGGAAGATGTGCCCACGGTTATGGAACGTTTAGGCGTGTTAACGGCCAAAGAGGGCGAAGCTCAGGCCGCCGCCAGCAAATACCGCAGCAGCCTTGCCGCACTAGAGAAAAAATACGCGGGCAGAAAGCCAATCCGTGTTTTTTATCAGGTATGGGACAGGCCCTTGATGACGATTAACCGCGAGCAAATCATCTCCGATGCGATGCGTCTCTGCGGTGGCGTCAACGTTTTCGCCGCCTTGCCTGCACTGGTGCCGACCATCGACGATGAAGCCGTACTCGCTGCTAATCCGGATGTGATCATCACCAGCGGCGAGCCAGGAGTCAAAGACAGCTGGCTAAACCGCTGGAAACGCTGGCCCAATCTAAAAGCCAATAAACACCTCTACATCCTGCCCAAAGACCTGCTCAGCCGCATGGGACCAAGATTGGTAGAAGGCACAGAAAAACTCTGCGAAGCGATTGATAAAGCGCGTTAAAACCCAAACCAAACCCAGATCTTGAAACACGGAGTTACACAGAGATAAGCAAATCTCTAAGGATATGGCTCGAAATAACATTACAGAATAAAGCAGCTTGTATTTGTAGGGCGGGTGCAACCCGCGAGCAATGCTAAAAAATACGCGGGTTGCACCCGC
>JANYCY010000094.1 GCA_025360045.1 Janthinobacterium sp.
AAATCGCTCACGACGCGTTTGTTTTTTCTTTAATGCGTGCTCCGCATCTGAAAAACTTAGCTGCCCAGATTTTTTCATTTTTAATCTCGCGCCCTTGATGTGATGTTATTTTAGCAGGTGATTTGAGCAGAGGTTCCTTAGTGCTAGTGCAATAAGAATAATGAGCCGTTTTGAAATCGTCATATCGTGTTCTTTTGTATTTTATGCCAAACGAGAGGGCGAATGATAAGCGCTTACGAATAAAAATGGCATATAAATCGTACTGATAATCGTTATTAATATGATTCTTATAGGTATTTTAATGTAGGGGCGCGATTGAAATAGGTGAATGCCACATTGATGACTTAGACGTTTTATTTCTTGATGTTTGCTTTGTTCTTTCTTTAGTCTTTCACTTTTATTTGTCTATTGAAAGATTGCTCGTGAGGCTTTTGTTTTTCGGGGGCAATCATTGAAATATACAAAATAAGCGAGATTAATTCCGATCCTATTAGTTTAAGCAAAACGTTATTTGTAGGGCGTGTTGTACCCGCCCTACAATGATTCAATATTCAATATTTATTATTGTGCAAAAAACGCAATGAAATCTATAAGTCAATAGGATTGGGATTAATTCCCGGCCCCTATTCCCGTAGGCAGGCAAAGAGGGGGTAAATAGGGGGTGCCATTATTAAGCAATTTTTGCAGCGTAATAGCATTTAGCACACATGGCTAAATATCTTGAATTACCGCCAATCACTATCTGCTCTCCAGATACCTCTCTAAAGCCTTGTTCATTAATCCGCGCATTCATCGTGGCTTTTTTACCGCAGAGGCAAATTGTTTTCATTTCTTCTAAATCATCGGCCAATGCCAATAAATAGGAAGAACCTGGAAAAGGCGTACCTAAAAAGTCTGCACGTAGGCCATAGCAAATCACCGGTAGATTATTTTGGTGAGCCAAAATATGTAATTGCTTCACTTGCTCGGGGCTGAGGAATTGCGCTTCATCAATTAATAAACAAGCGACTTTTCTATGGACAAATAATTGGCTGAAATCGGTGGCCGCGTTAAATATTTCTGCTTGCCGAGTCACCCCAAGGCGGGATGCCACCGTGCCAACGCTATGCCTATCATCGATTGCGGCGGTAAAAAGCGCGATTTGCATATCGCGCTCTTCGTAATTATGGGCAACTTGCAGCATGGCGGTGGATTTACCCGCATTCATTGCGGAGTAGCGAAAATAGAGCTTGGCCATGGCGAGTCGTCCTCAAAAAACGACGCATTCTACGCCGTAAAGTGGGGGCTTGCGAGTGGGTTTATGCGCACAATACCTTCAAACAGTCACCGTCATAAACGCCGCTCTGACGTCAGCAAAAGGATAATCCGCTAGTTTGCCAAAATAGGCCATTTTGCTAGCGCGGTATTTGGTGAGTAGCGGCAGGGTGATACCGCATAGAAAGCAGCTGAGTAGATGGGGGCTAAGCGGCTTGCCTGCTTTGATAAGCAGCTCGGCACACATGGCTTCTAAGTCTAAGTCGTCAACCGGCACAAGCGCGGGTGGAGCGGGGAGTGTGGCCGGTTTGCCGTGGCAGACATTGCAATGGCCACAGCTTTCAGGCGCTTCTTCGTCGCCAAAATAAGTGGCGAGGGTGTGGCTTAGGCATTGCTTGCTTTCAAATAGCGCCAGCATTTGTGCAAGGCGGCCAATTTCTTTTTGTTCCTTGTCACTAAATTGACGATAGAGCTGTGCGGATAATACCTCGATATCAATCGGCGCTAATACTTGATAAACATCGGTCATTTGCTTGGTTTCTAGGCGCAAATGGCCGCTTTCATCGAGATACTCTAAGGCTGCAACAGCACGTTGGCGCTGGTCGGGGAATTCGCCGAGGAAAGAATCAAAATCAAAGCTATACCATGTGCGGGCAAGTTTGGAATGCTTGAGCAAAGAGCTAATAAATTCGCGGCGCTCTTCTTTGAAATGGCCTAAAAGATCGGCTTCGCTCATTTGTAATACAAAACGGTATTCGCTGTAATAGCTATACAGGGGTTGAAGCACGCCCTGCATATTTAAATAAACCAACAGCGTTTTTAATGGCAATTGGCGAATATTGCTTTGCGAAGACAAATCGTACAGTGTCATTTCCCACTGGCCGTTTTCTGTATTGGCGACAATGTTTTGCAATACTTTGACAATGGAGGCTTGCTCTGGCGTATCGCCATACACAAAGTTTTGCAGCAGATTCAGGCCATCCTGGCTGCCCAGTAAAGTACAGAGTGATTTTTCGCCATCACGCCCAGCGCGGCCAATTTCTTGGCTGTAGTTTTCCACTGATTTAGGTAAGTCGTAATGAATTACTTGGCGAATATCGCTTTTATCGATACCCATGCCAAAGGCAATGGTAGCCACAATCACTTGCGATTTACCTTGCATAAAATCGTCTTGAATCTGCTGGCGCACCACATTATCCAGCCCCGCATGGTAGGCGGTGGCGTGAATGCCCTTGCCCTGCAACATCGCGGCAACTGCTTCGGCGGTATTTTGCTGGGTTACATACACCACACAGGCGGCATTGGGCGTTTTGCCAAGCACATGAATCAGCGTGGCGTCTTTATGGGCGCTTTCGGTGGGGCGAATATGCAGATGCAAATTAGAGCGATAAAAGCCGGTAACGGTAATGTGCTTGTCCTGAATCGCAAATTTGGCCGCCATATCTTTAATCACCGCTGGGGTGGCCGTTGCCGTCAGCAATAGCGCCTGCGGGATGTTTAATTCGCGTTTGTAATCAGGTAGCTTCAGGTAATCGGGACGGAAGTTATGGCCCCATTCGGAAATACAGTGCGCCTCGTCGATTACCAACAGCGAGACGGGGATTTGCGCAATAAAGCGCCGGAATCGCTCATTTTTTAAACGCTCTACTGACACCATCAAAATCTTAAGCTTGCCTTCCTGTGCATCTTTCATCACCTGCTGTGTTTCTTCGCGGCTTTGGCTGGAATCAATGGCGGCTGACGCGATGCCCTTACTTTGCAGAAAAGCCAGCTGATCGCGGATTAAAGCCAAAAGTGGGGAAATAACCAGCGTAAGATGCGGCATCTGTAAGGCAGCAAGCTGATAACAGAGCGATTTTCCTGATCCAGTCGGAAAAATAGCCATCGCCGAATGCCCGTCCACCAGTGCTTCAAGGACTTCACGCTGACCATTACGAAACTGGCTAAAGCCAAAGTAGTGTTGAAGTTGTTCAGAAAGCGGTACGGCGTTAAGCATAAGACTTTGATTCCAGAGTGCAAAGATGACGAGCTAAAACGAGAAGCATGATGGGGGCGAATATTAACAGAGTTGTAAGATTTTTGCCGAGTTATCGATGGGGCGGTGAGGGGGGCCTCTCGTGTAAAAGGCGAAGCTTGCGATTGGCTTGCTTCGCCTGTTTTAAGCGGTAGGCATGATTAAATTGACAATCCACGCTGCTCGGTACGTTTGATTATGCCTCTGAGCAAAAGCGCCTGCACTATCGTCGCTGCATTTGAGCTGGCCCAATAAACCCCGATTGCGGCGGGTAAGGTGCTCAGTGCGATGACAGAAACAATCACCGGGATCATGAGTATGAGCATGCTGCTGGTGTCGCTCGTTGCGCCAGGCATAAGAATTAAGCCTAGGAACATCAATACGCCGACCAATATATTCAAAACAAAATTCGGCTTGGCTAGGCTGGCGAGCCATAGAAACTTTGATGTAAAGCTCATGCTGCTTAAAGCGTGGAAAAACCCTATGCCAAATACGCTGCGTGAGGCCATATTACCCAGCATCGCCTTAGTGAAAAATGAAATGCCATGCTCGCGATACAGCGCCATGGTTTGTTTCATAAGTTCGGCAGGATTGCTCTTGTGCCGCTCGCTAAGTTTGGTCTGCATGGGTTTGAGTGCAGCCATAGCTAGCTTGTTTTTATGCATTTGATGCGCAGAGGCGAGTGCTAGCGGCATCATGGCGGCGCGAACGCAGAGCGTCAGCAGCATAATGGAGAGCGCTTCAGAAATGCCCAGATGGGATGTCAGCATGCTGATACTTACGGTGAATACATTTGTCCAGAGGGCCCAAAGGTCCATTGCTTTCTCCATCCTGTTTGAGTTTTTAATTGCGGCTATATAAGGCGAGTTTGATCCCAAAAGAAATAAAGATCGCCCCTATTGTTCTATCAATCCAGCTAGCAAACATATTGCTGACTTGAATGCGATGGCTGATTTTTGCCGATGAGATGGCTAAAAAGTGACACCACAACATGCCGTTAGCATTGAATATGCAGCCAAGTAAGATAAATGCAAGAGCTTTGGAAGGAGAATCGTTGGAAATAAATTGCGGCACAAAGGCGAGGAAAAAAACTGCGACTTTAGGGTTGAGTAAATTACAGAAGAAACCTTGCAAAAAAATTATTTTGTAAGCGAGTTCTTGCACTGGCGTGTTGATGGTGGGGGCAGCCGCTCGGCTAAATACCAGCTTGCAGCCCATATAAAGTAAATAGGCTGCACCAATGTATTTAACAATCATAAACGCCATTGCCGAGGTGGCTAGGATGGTTGATAAGCCTAAAGCGGCAGCAAAAATATGCACCAAAGTGCCACTGCCAATACCCAGTGCGGCTGCCGAGCCTGAGCGCCAGCCTTGCGCGGCACTGCGGGAAACAATCAGTAAAGAATCCGGCCCTGGTGCCATATTGAGTAAGAGGCCAGAAATAACAAACAAGCCTAAATCGTGAATGCCAAACATGATTCCTGTCCTGATTTTTAATATATTGTAAGGTGCACATTTTAACAGCCTTCGTTTATTGCCGCGACTAAGTATAAAAGCCCCTTGAGTGGCTCTTGCGCTTGAGCGCATTAAAAGAAGTTTTATATTAAGAAGCACAAGATCTAGTGATGCGGGCTGAGGTAAAATGGCTGCTGTTTTGTAAAAGGCTGAATTTTGGATACTTCTTTTGAACGTCGTTTTGGCGGTATTGCCCGTTTGTATGGATTGCCCGCATTAGAGCGCTTCCGGCAGGCTCATGTTTGTGTGGTTGGTGTCGGTGGTGTGGGTTCTTGGGCTGCCGAGGCCTTGGCGCGCTCAGGTGTTGGCCATATCACGCTGATTGATTTGGATGATATCTGCGTATCCAACACCAATCGCCAATTGCCTGCTTTGGAAGGCAATTATGGGCGAATGAAAGTGGCCGCATTGGCTGAGCGGATTCGTCAGATCAATCCAGAATGTATTGTCGAAATGGTTGAAGATTTTGTCAGTATTGATAATTTTGACGAAACACTAGGCCGAGGCTTTGATGCGATTATTGACGCGATTGATTCGGTTAAAACCAAAGCGGCGATGATTGCTTGGTGCAAACGTCGCAAAATTCGCCTAGTGACTACCGGTGGCGCGGGCGGGCAAACGGATCCGACACAAATTGCCGTCGTCGATTTATCCAAAACTATTAATGACCCGCTGGCATCTAAAGTGCGCTCGATCTTGCGCCGTGAATATGGCTTTGCTCAGCAGGGCAAAAAAATGGGCGTGGAATGCGTGTATTCCACCGAGCAGCTGGTCTATCCCCAGCCAGATGGCAGCGTGTGTGGGCAAAAACCCGATAGTAGTGAAGCAATACTGGGTTTAGGGTGTGAAGGGGGCTTTGGAGCATCCGTGGTGGTAACGGGCTGCTTTGGTTTTGTAGCGGCGGCGCAGGTGTTAAAACACTTGGCCAAGCCTGCTGCCGCGCTCTCTGCTCCCTGCGCGGAGTGATCGGTTTATATCGATTAAATTATGAGGTGGGTGATGCGTATACGCCTGATTGCTTTTTTTTCCTTGATGCTGAGCGTGCCTGCCGGAGCCTGCACACTATGGGGAGCAGTAGGTATGGCTGCTGGCGGAGGCACTTTGCTGGCTAAAAATCGTGATTGGCGGCCAGATCATGTGCAATCAATCCGCCTGATTCACCCCAAGCGGGGCGCATCTTATGTGGGGCTCTTCGCAGATAACGGCTCTGCACCCGGTTTAAAGGCTGGGGTGAATGAATATGGCTTGTCGGTGGTGAGTGCATCGGCAAGCAGTTTGGCAAGGCAGTATTGGGATTCGCCCGACGTACATGGGTCAATGTTACTTATTCTGCGCGAGGATCACAGTATTGACGATGTTGTGGCCAAAGCTGCGCAACGCTTTAGCCACAGCTCACCCATGTTCTTGCTGATTAGTGATCATCAGCAGCTTTTAGAGGTGGAAATTGGCAAGGATGGCCGCTATACGCTGCAAAAGCAAAAAGAGGGCGTGCTGGCGCATACCAATCACTATCTGAGTGATGAATTAGCCGCTTGTAATCAAAAAATTGGAAAAAGTAGCCCGGCAAGGCTGGACAGAATCCGAACCCTGCTGGCGAGTGGCCCATATAGCCTGAGCGATTTTGCCGTATTTAGCCAGGATCAACAGGCCGGGCCGGATCTCAGTTTGTGGCGCAGTGGCAAAGTACATACATTGTCCAGCTGGCAAATAGCCACGCCAGTGGCTGGCCCGGCACAATTGTCTGTTCGCATGGCAAACCCTGAGCAGGCAATCGTGCAGAAGCAATGGTTGCTGGATGACACTTTTTGGCAAGGTTCTGCACGGGTCTTGTTGCCAGAGTCTTCAGAGTAAAAATTGCATCGCACTGAATCCCTGAGGCAGTGCTTGCTTGCTGCTGCGGCTGATGCAGCCCATCGCCTGATAAAAGGGAATTGCATTCGGGGCCGCATTAAGCCAGATCGCCTGCTTTTCACTTTTACCTTTGCATTGATCGATAGCTGCCAGCATTAAAGCCCGGCCCAAGCCCTGGCCCTGGTGCCCGGGAGCGACAAACAGGCTGCATAGATTCCAGAATTTTTTGACCAGAATGACGCCAACAATGTTGCCATCAAGGGTGCACTTTAAGTGGCAGCCCTGATCCGAGTTGGTGCACCACCAGTGCAAATTGTCTGCAACATTGCTGATGAATTCTTGCTGCATCTCTTGCGAAAAATCTAATGTTGCAATGGTTGCAGACATCAAAAATAAAAGTGTCTTGCTGTCGTCTGCGTGGATGGTTTCGATTTCATATTGCGCTCTCATTGCCTTGACTAAAGCGGGATCCCCGATAAAAGCCATCGAGGATGACGGTAGATATTGTTTCGACTAGCCCGCTTAGTCGCTCACCTTGCCCCGCAAGGCCTTAATGCTCCCGCGCTTATTTTTACTATCTAGCCGCCTTGTTTGCGAGCCCTTGGTGGGGCGGGTGGCTTTGCGCGGCGCGGCGACGGTGGCGACGCTTTCGACTAATTCAAATAAACGCAAAATACCATCGGCGCGGTTTTGCTCTTGGCTGCGGTATTGCTGCGCCTTAATGACCACCACACCTTCTTTATTAATCCGCTGGTCCCCAAGTGCCAAAAGCCGCTCTTTTAGTGGCAAGGGCAGGGACGAGGCGGTGATATCAAAGCGCAAATGCACCGCACTCGATACCTTGTTCACGTTCTGCCCGCCCGAGCCTTGAGCGCGGATGGCGGTGAACTCCATCTCGGTTTCGGGAATGTTAAAACGTATGGTGAGCATTATGATTCCATCGCTGGTGGCGCCAATACCGTGCGGTTGCCATTGCTTTCCATTTGGCTGACGATGCCGGAATTTTCCATTTGATCGATCAGCCTTGCTGCGCGGTTATAGCCGATTCTAAGCTGGCGCTGCACGGCTGATATCGATGCGCGGCGGCTTTTTAGCACCAAGGCCACGGCTTCGTCGTAGAGCGGGTCACTCTCGCTGCCTTCATTATTGTTATTGATATTGGATGCGCTGGCTTCCGCATCAAAGCCACCATTTAATACGCCATCGATGTAGTTAGGTTCGCCAAATTGCTTGAGGTGCTCCACTACGCGGTGCACTTCGTCGTCATCGACAAAAGCGCCGTGAATGCGCTGCGGGTAGCCAGAGCCGGGCGGCAAGAACAGCATATCGCCCTGCCCAAGCAGCGCTTCTGCGCCCATTTGATCGAGAATGGTGCGGCTGTCGATTTTACTAGAGACTTGAAACGCTAAGCGCGTTGGGATATTGGCTTTAATCAGGCCGGTAATCACATCCACCGAGGGGCGTTGCGTCGCCAAGATCAGATGTATCCCCGCTGCCCGCGCTTTCTGTGCCAAGCGCGCAATCAGCTCTTCAATTTTTTTGCCTGCCACCATCATCAGGTCAGCAAATTCATCGACCACCACCACAATAAATGGCAGATGCTCGAGCGCTTCTGGCTCGTCTGGCGTTAATGAGAATGGATTAGTCAAGCGCTCACCACGCTGCTCGGCTTCACGAATCTTTTGGTTGAAGCCTGCAATATTCCTGACTCCAAAAGTGCTGAGTAAGCGATAGCGTTTTTCCATTTCAGCTACGCACCAGTTCAATGCATTGGCGGCCAGCTTCATATCGGTAACCACCGGCGCAAGCAGGTGAGGAATCCCATCGTAAACCGATAATTCCAGCATCTTCGGGTCGACCATAATAAAGCGCACTTCTTCGGGTGTGGCTTTATACAGGAGGGATAAAATCATCGCGTTCACACCCACCGATTTGCCCGAGCCAGTCGTCCCTGCCACTAACATATGCGGCGCTTTGGCAAGATCAGTGACCACGGGTGCGCCAGTAATATCTTTGCCCAGTGCAATGGTCAGCTTGCTTTGATTTTGCAGATAAACATCGGACGATAAAATCTCGGCCAAGCGAATCATTTGCCGTGTGGGATTGGGTAACTCCAGCCCCATGCAGGTTTTACCAGGAATGGTTTCGACCACACGGATGGAAACGAGGCCCAAGGCACGCGCCAAGTCTTTCATTAGGTTGACGATCTGCGCGCCACGCACCCCAACGGCAGGCTCGATCTCGTAGCGGGTAATCACGGGGCCAGCGTAAGCATCCAGTATCGAGGCTTTCACCCGAAACTCGGCCAGCTTTTCTTCGATCAAAATACCACGGTCTAAAAGATCATCTTGGCTAATGGTTTCGATCGCAGGGTCTGGCGGGTGCAGCAGGCTCAGCGCTGGCATAAAGTCATCGCTGTAATGAATCGGCTCGGCAGGCGGTAGCGGTGCAGGGGTGGGCGGCTTAGACCAAGTGAGCGCAGGGGCTGGCGTTGCTGGCGTGATGGGAGGTGCAGGCGGAACGGACGCGGGCTCGATAGCGATCTCGGCGCTGTTCGTACTGATAGATTGAGGGTAAATATTAATAAAGCTGGCGGCGAGCGCGGGCGGAAGTAAGTCTATTTCAGGTAGTAAAACAGCATCAGCCGCAAAAGCTTCGCTG
The DNA here is from genome assembly GCA_025360045.1 of Janthinobacterium sp. Lineage (GTDB taxonomy): Bacteria > Pseudomonadota > Gammaproteobacteria > Burkholderiales > Chitinibacteraceae > Iodobacter. The sequence goes on from JANYCY010000094.1 coordinate 9,296, forward strand.
ATGGGCGCAGGTTCCGTTACAGCCTGTAAGGTAATGGTCTCACTAGGCTCCCAATCGGCAGACATTGCTTCGATGCTTGCTAATGCGGTGATCTCGTTGTTTGCCGTTGGCCACGCTGGCGCAACGGTCTCGCTGCGAAGAGCTGGCTCAGGTGCGATGGTTGGCTCAATTGCATTGAGAGGGATGATGGCCGGCACATCATCCACTTTAATAAAGTGCTCCGTGGAGGCAGGCTCAATATTGTCGTTTCTAATGGCTTGTGCGGATGTTGCTGACTCAATCTTATTTTCTTGAGTAAGAAGCTCGGCGAAGGGGGGCTCAGTGTGGTCTTCTTTAATAAGCAGCGTATTGAGCGTGGGCTCGATGCGTGCAGCGGCTGGGCTGGTTTTGGGCTCAAGCTGAAACAGCCGTGGACTGGCGTTAATCGGTGTGTTCGGGGTCGCTTTTTTAGCAGGGCTGCGGCTAGGAAGGGGCGTTGGATCAGGCGTTTTATGATGAATGGCCGATAAACGCTGGCGAATTTCTTCGCTGGCAATTAAGGGTAAGCTCGCTGGCTCGCTAGGGCGAGGTCGCTCATTATGGTTCTTAACCCGATGATCATTTTGTAAATGCTGGCGAATTTGGGATAAATCAATTAAAGGTAAGCTGGAGGCTGTGGGGGTGGTAGGCGCAGCGGGAGCTTTAAAATGTTGAAACAATTCGGTACGGTGAATCGGTGGCTGGCTATTGAATGCCATTGTTTCGATCGGTGTCACTGGCACTGGGCGCGCTGGTGCTTGCGCCTCGGCGATGGGCGTTTTAGGTGTTGCTGCGGTGCTTAGTACAGTTTGGCGTTGTAGAGGTGTGCGGGTTGCTTGTGTTGCTTGGCCTGCCGCCTGCGTCGTTTGGTCGGGGGCAGGGCGGATCGTCGCTTGGGCTACGGGCTGCGGCGCAGGGGATGGCTCAATATCGTCTTCCCATTCCTCGTCCTGATGGTCGGGGTGATTTGGGTCGAACTGCGCCTTAATGCTGGTTTTTAGCGCATGCCAGCCATTTTCAATGGCGAGGCCAGTGTGTTCCAGAATGTCACTCCACGGTTTTTGCCGCCAGAGTGGAAGGCCAAAGCCTAAGCCAATCGAAAAAAGCAGTGCAGATAAAATACCTGAATATCCCAATAAGGATTGCCCTGCCGCTAAGGTGATGAGCGTGATAGCAAAACCGAGGTATTCAATGCTGGATAATTTTTGCTGCTTCCAAACCCGCTCAAAAGCAAAAAAAGCGCAGAGCCAAGCCGCCAAGCCAATATATTGATTGAACCCTAGCAAGACGATAAGGATAAAAGCAGGGCAAAGCCAAACGAGGCGAGCCGTTTGCAAACGGCGGTTGATTCGGGAAATGAATCGAATTGACATGTTTTTACAAATCCAAGACAGCAAAAATGGGTAGACTGGGCATTATCCGCTTCCTCAGGGATAACGCCAATCAGCAAAGTAGAAAAGCTTACTGTTCTTGTATTTGTGCCGATGGATTTGGCCGTATGGCGCTCTGGTCGACGGGGTTTATGCCTTACAAGTCTCAGTGTTTAAAGCAAATAATTCTGGATGTTGTTTGCCATACCAGCCTTTTACTTCAAAGTGGTCTAGCGCCAAAAAGTGTTGGATGCCGGGTACGAGCGGGAAAAGCATTGCGATAAGGAGTAAGCTCGCTCCAAAGCCAGCATAGACTGCACTGATATCCAGCACCCCCAAGGCAATCCCTGCAATGGCTGGCCCTAACATGCCAGAAATTTGCATTACCATAATATTGACCGAAGAAAAGCGGCCACGAAAATGATCGGGCACGGCCAGTTGGCGGTGTGTTTGCCCAACCAGCTGGCTAATCGAGATCGAAAAACCCGCCAAGCCAAAGCCGATGACCAATAGCCAGCCTTGCATGCTGAGCGCCACGCCAATAATAATCAGCGCCGATGCCATAACGGCCCCCATGCAGGCTCGAAAACGCCCGAAGGCTAGAATGACTTTCTGCGCTCCCCAAAACGCGCCAATCAACATGCCTAGTCCTAATGCCGCTTCGGTAGCGCCCAGCCAGCTGGCGTTGAGTTTGAGCGAATGAACTTTCAAAGGCAGCAGCATGCCCAGTGCCGGAGAGAAAAACATCATGCTAAAAAAAGCGTAAATCGTCCAACTACGATCAATGGGGATTTTCCACTTGGCGCGTAAACCTGCGCGCACTTCCGCATGCCATTGGCCACGGGCTTTGGCGGCGGGTTTGATGGGCGGAATCGCAAAAGCAGAGAGCGCGGCAATAAATAGGATGGCGGTGTAAACCCATAGCGCAAAGGGAATACTACTTAAGGCAACCACCGCACCGCCCACCACAGGCCCCGCTAAGCGCCCGAGTGATTGGGCGCTTTTTTGTAAGCTCAATGCGTCGGCCAAACGATCGAGTGGCACTAAATCGGCGGCTATGCTCGATACCGCAGGCAGTACCACGGAAAAAGCAATCGTTTGTACCGTGTAAATGAGCACGATGGGCAGAATATGATAGAAGCCAAAACTAGCCATTAACGCTAAGCCAATGGCCGTCATTACGGCGGCTAGTAGGCCCCAAGCCATTATGCGTGATTTTGGATGACGGTCCCCCAGCGCAGAAAGGAGTGGCAGGGCGATCAGCATAGTGAGTGCTGATGAAATACCAAAAATGGACAAATCAGCCGCGCCACCTCGAGTCACAATCCACCAACTAATTGCTACGCTGCCAGCGCTAAGGGACAACACGGCCAGTACATCGTTTAAAAGCAAAAAAGGGAATGCATGGCCTAGGCCTTGCCATTTATGGCTAAAGGAAGTGGGCATTGTGGTCTCGTTTAGATGGAGTAGTGGGTGGGCTCTTCGTGGTCCATTGCATTTACAAACATCACGTTATCGTAGGGCGCAATAAGTCTGAAACTTTATCCAGACGCATTGCGCCGTATGCGTGCAAACCACCGTGCGGCGTAATGCCGCCAAGCAAAAAGCGCTTGGCTCTATTCGCGCCTTACGAAAAAAGCTCTGGGTGTTGCTTGGCGTACCAGTTTTTGACTTCATGGTGATCGAGTGCTAAAAAGGCGCGGATATTGGGGAGCAAGGGAAAAGTGATCGCCACTAAAAAGAGGCCTAGGCCAAAAGCCGTGTAAACCACATCGATCTCCACCATACCTAATGCCACCCCTGCTATCGCTGGCCCCAACATGCTGGCTAAGTTCATCACCATAAAATTAACCGAAGAAAACCGAGCGCGAAAATGATCGGGCACGGCCAATTGGCGATGGGTTTGGCCGACGAGTTGACTGATCGATAAAGCAAAACCCGTAATACCAAAGCTTAAAACCAGCATCCAGCCTTGATGGCTAAATGCCGTGGCACAGATGCCGACGGACAGGGTGAGGGAGGCGGCAAGGGCCGCTCGAAATCGCCCCTGCCATTTAATGACCTTGGTGGCTCCCCAAAAGGCGCCGATCAACATCCCCAGACCCAATGCCGCTTCCGTTGCGCCTAGCCAGTTCGCCCCTAAATGCAAAGAATAGACTTTCAATGGCAGTAGCATGCCAATGGCGGGAGAGAAAAAAATCATAATGAAAAAGCCAAAAACCGTCCAATTGCGATCAATAGGGATCTTCCATTTGGCGTGCAAACCTGCGCGAACTTCGCTGCTCCAATGGCTTTGCGTAGTTTTGCTTGGTGGTTTAATCGCTGGGATGGCAAAGGCAGAGCAAACCGCGATCAAAAGCGTGGCGGTATAAACCCATAGGGCAAAAGAAATACTACTCAATGCAACGACGCCCCCACCTACTACCGGCCCAGCAAGTCGCCCAAGGGATTGCGCGCTTTTTTGTAAGCTCAATCCATCAGCAAGGCGATCGGCAGAGACTAGATCAGCCGCGATGCTGGATACAGCAGGAAGCACCATCGAGAAAGCAATTACATCAAATGAATAAATAAAGATAATGAGCCCAATATGATAGAAGTCAAAACTCGCCATCAAGGCTAACCCAAGCGCGGTAATCACGGCCGCAAGTAAGCCCCAAGCCATAATGCGGGATTTAGGTAGACGATCCCCGTGAGCAGAGAGCAGTGGTAGGGCGATCAGCATGGTGAGCGCTGCCGCAATGCCAAAAATTGATAAATCAGCTGCGCCGCCTTCAGTCACAATCCACCAACTAATCGCCACACTGCCTGTAGTGAGCGATAGCACGGCCAATACATCACATAAGAGGAGTAAGGGAAAAGCGGGGCCTAAGCCTTGCCATTTTTGGCTGAAAGAAGGGGGCATGGTCAGAGTGGTGTAGGGACGGGTGTCGATTCTATCAGCTTACTTATTTATGACGAATGGTTTGCGTGGCTTGATTGAATTATTTATTAGAAGTGACAGTATGCTGAGGCTTTGCAGCCTTCTATGCCGGTGTTTTGATGTAAAAAAACCACGCTAGGCGTGGTTTTTTGCGATGCGTTATTAGCTTGATTTATTAATTAACCAATTCACGCGCTGCAGCAACTTGATCTTTATAAGCATCAAAAATACCGCGTAAGGAGTCTTCCATCGTGGTGCTTGGTGCCCAGTTCAGGTCAGCCTTGGTGTTGTCGATTTTTGGCACGCGGTTTTGTACGTCTTGGTAGCCCTTGCCATAGTATTCGCCGGAAGTGGTTTCCAGAACGGTGACTTTAGCGGCCATTTCTGCGTATTCAGGATAGGTTTTAGCCAGATCCAGCATCATGGTTGAAAGCTCACGCACCGAGTAGTTATTCACTGGATTGCCGATGTTATAAATCTGGCGAGTGGCTTTGCCGTCTTTATTGTCGATAATCTTAACCAGTGCTTCGATGCCGTCAGTGATGTAAGTAAACGCACGTTTTTGCGCGCCGCCGTCCACCAATTTAATCGGCTCGCCACGAACGATATGCCCCAAGAATTGGGTAATTACACGGCTAGAGCCTTCTTTTGGGGTGTGGATGCTATCTAGACCCGCACCAATCCAGTTAAATGGACGGAATAGAGTGTAATCCAAGCCTTCTTGCTGGCCGTAAGCGGCAATTACGCGATCCATCAGCTGCTTAGAGCAGGCGTAGATCCAGCGTGGCTTGTTGATGGGGCCGTAAACCATATTGGAGTTTTCTGGATCAAATGCTTCGTCTTCACACATGCCATACACTTCGGATGTTGAAGGGAAAATTACGCGTTTTTTGTATTTAACGCACCATTTGATAATCGGCAGATTGGCTTCAAAATCCAGCTCAAATACACGCAATGGCGCTTGTACATAAGTCGCCGGTGTGGCGATCGCAACCAGTGGCAATACCACATCACATTTTTTAACGTGATACTCAATCCACTCTTGATTAATGGTGATATCGCCTTCAAAGAAGTGAAAGCGTTTGTTCTCCATAAACTCAGAAACTTTATCGCTATACATATCCATGCCGAAAATTTCCCAATCGGTATTTTCGAGGATGTGTTTGGATAGGTGATGGCCAATAAAGCCATTGACGCCAAGGATTAAGACTTTTTTCATTGTGTTTTCCCGAAGGTACTAATTAATGTAAATCTATTGAGGACGCACCAAAATGGCGAACAAAATCGTTGCCATTCAGTGTTTCCCCATCGAATTCTGCGTGCAGTACTAAAAGTGCTGCGCCATCACTGCAAAGCAAGATGATTCGGTTGCCATCAGCATACATCAGCGGTGTAATGGGTTCGATGGCTGTTGTAACTGCTGTGAATATTTGCCGTGTGCGCCAGATAATTAAACGCTTGCCATCGATGTCACTAAATGCGCCTGGATAAGGCACGGTTACAGCGCGTACCAAATTATGGATGTCTTTAGCGTTTTGTTGCCAATTTATCTGGCCATCTTTGGCTGTACGGCCGCCATAATAAGCGCCTTGGCTTAAGTCTTGCTGCGTAAAATCAGTTTTCCCTGCAATTAATCGCGGTAAAGCTGCGCTTAAGCATAATTCGGCCGCTACGGTGACTTTTTCAAATACTTCTTGCGCGGTGTCATCAGGAAAAATAGGCACAGCTTGCTGCGCCACAATCGGGCCATTATCCGGCTTAATATTCATGACATGCAAGGTGGCACCGGTTTCGGTTTCACCTTTAATAATCGCCCAATTAATCGGCACGCGGCCACGGTATTGCGGCAATAAAGAGCCATGCATATTAAACGCACCCTGCTTAGCTGCACTTAATAAAGGCGCTTTCAGCATATTGCGATAATAAAACGAAAATAGAAAATCCACATTCAGCGCGGTAATTTGCGCTTCTACTTCTGGCGTATTTGGATTGTCCGGCGTGATGCAGGGGATTTCATAATCAGCGGCTAATTGAGCAACCGAGCCAAACCAGATGTTCTCATTTGGATTGTCTTCGTGCGTCACAACCAGCTTGATTTCAATGCCCGCAGCCAGCAGCGCTTTAATGCAGCGCACGCCTACATTATGGTAGGCAAAAACAACGGCTGATTTCACGCGCCATCCTTTTTATGTTGATCTGGGTCGGCCTGTAAAATATTGGCAATTAAATAGCGTGGGCGCTGACGTACTTCATGATAAATACGGCCAATATATTCCCCGAGCAAGCCAATACCAAATAGTGCAATGCCAATTAGGAAGAAGACGATGGCGAATAAGGTAAACAGTCCGCCGACTTCTGGCCCCATAAAGATACGACGCAAGACCAGCAATAAGAATAAAGCGCCTGAGCCTAAGGAGACAAAAATCCCTAGCATAGAAAACAATTGCAAAGGCAAAATCGAAAAACCGGTCATTAAATCAAAATTAAGGCGAATCAGACTGTAGAGCGAATACTTGGATTCACCGGCAAAACGCTCTTCGTGGCCAACCACAACTTCGGTCGGATTTTGCGAGAAAGAGTAAGCCAGTGCAGGGATAAAGGTGTGCATTTCCTGACACTGATTAATGGTGTCGATAATGCGGCGGCTATAGGCGCGCAGCATGCAGCCTTGATCGGTCATTTTGATCTTGGTGAGTTTTTCGCGCAGATTGTTCATGCTGCGGCTGGCTACATGTCGCCACCAGCTGTCATTGCGCTGACGACGAATCGAGCCAACATAGTCATGGCCCTTATCCATTTCTGCCAGCAGCGTGCCGATGTCTTCGGGTGGGTTTTGTAAATCCGCATCAAGCGTCACGATGCGTGAGCCTTTGGAGTGCTCAAATCCTGCCAAAATGGCGCGGTGTTGCCCAAAGTTGCCGTTGAATAAAATCACCCGCGTCACATCTGGGCGTTTTTCGTACTGGGCGCTTAATAAGCCTGCCGAGCGGTCACGGCTGCCGTCATTGATAAATAAAATTTCATACGGCGTATTCAGAGCGTCAAGCGCAGGATAAAGGCGATCAAACAGGGCTTGTAGGCCGTCTTCTTCGTTGTAAACCGGTACGACAACAGAAACGATGGGCTTCATTGATATCTCTTTTTAAAACCTGATACATAAGTGCTGCAAAAAAGGGATGCATTGCATCACTTGTAGGGCGGGTGAAACCCGCCAGATTTATATCTCAAAATAAATACGCGGCGGGTTTCACCCGCCCTACGTAATTTATGGTGCTAATTCAAGCTAGCGGAAATCACTTCGCGTAAAGCAGTACAAACGCGCTCTACATCAGCCACTTCCATGGCAGGGAACAGCGGCAGAGTAATGGTGCTTGCGCCAATATGCTCTGCGTGCGGGTACATGCCTTCGGTGTAGCCCAGATTGCGGTAGTAGCTAAACAAATGCAGCGCGGGGTAGTGCACGCCAATGCCAATGCCTTTTTCTTTCATTTGCGCGATAAATTCACCACGGCTGATTTTCATTTTAGAAAGCGGTAAGAGTGGCTGAAACATATGCCAGTTGCTGTTTGTAAAATCAGCGGGCGGCAATTCTAAGCCTAAATCAGCATCCAGCAAATCAAAATAAGCGTGAGCAAGCTCTTTTCGCTTGGCATTAAAACCATCAAGCTGCTTGAGCTGCCCCAAGCCAATGGCCGCGGCCACATCGGTCATATTGAATTTACCACCGGGTAAATCCACATCCATGCTGCCATCGGGGAAGCGGGTTACACCTTGCAGACGCCATTTTTCAAATAGCGCGGCTTCGGCTTCATTATTCATCACCAAGGCGCCACCTTCGGTGGTGGTCATATTTTTATTGGCGTGAAATGAAATCGAGCATAGATCGCCAAAGCTGCCGACTTTTTGCCCATTCCAAGTTGCACCCTGTGCCTGTGCTGCGTCTTCAATTACGCGTAAGCCGTGTTTTTTAGCGATGGCATAGAGGCGATCGCGATCCACCGGTAAGCCTGCCAAATCAATCGGGATAATCGCCTTGGTGCGCGGTGTAATTGCGGCTTCGACTAAATCTAAATCAATATTACGGGTGACAGGATCAACATCCACCATCACTAGCTTGCCACCCGTATTTAAAATCACATTGGTGGTGGATACCCAGGTCATAGGCGTGGTGATGACTTCATCGCCAGGCTGCAGATCAATGAGTCGCAGCGCGATCTCTTGCCCGCCGGTTGCGGAATTCACCACGCGCACTGGGCGGCCGCCAAAATAGGTGGAAAGTGCCGCTTCAAAGGCTTTTACTTTGGGGCCGCTGGTGATCCAGCCAGAGCGAAGTACTTCGGCCACATCATTGATAGTTTCTTCGGCTATGCTTGGGCGGGTAAAGGGGAGAAAATCGCTCATGAATGATCCGTTTGTATTTTTAAAGGATGCGGCAATAATTGAAGCAAGATTGCGGCGATGGCAATGCCGATCAGCGCACCACAGGCGTTGGCGAGCATGTCGTGGGTGTCAAAGCTTCGATAGGGCGTGAGTGCTTGTGCAAATTCAATGGCAACGCCCATTAAGCTGGCCAGCAGCCAGATAAGGGGCAGCTTTCTCTGGCGAACAAGGCCAAACCAAAGCGCCAGCAGGCCATAGGCAAGAAAATGGCCAATTTTATCGCTGTTTGGCATGGCTGGCATGGTGAGCGGAATCAAAGACATCACCCAAATAAATGCCACATAAGCCCAAGCGAGTCGTGCAAAGATCATCCTTGCCATTAGCTTTTTGCCACCAGCAATACACCCAGCATAATAATGGCAATGCCTAAAAGACGCATGGGGGTAACCGCTTCACCAAATAACCACCAAGCTAAGCCTGCATTCACGACATAGCCAATGGATAACATAGGGTAGGCGATGCTGACCTCTACGCGGGACAGCGCCAAAATCCAGACCACCACGCTAATTACATAGCAAGATAGCCCGCCAATAATATGCGGATTACTAGCGACTTTTAGCCCGATTGGCCATGCATTTGTCATGGAAAAATCGAATTGCCCAATGGTGCGTGTGCCCGCTTTTAATAAAAGTTGCGCACCGGCGTTGAGCAATACGCCAAATAAAATCAATCCAAATTCAAGGGCTTTCATGGTTTGGCAATCACGAGTCGACGTGCATCCGTTGCAATTGTTTTCATTTTTAATCCACGTTTTGCTAATTCGTTAAAGGTATCTGTTTGCAAAATGGCAATCGGTTGAGTGTCGCTATTCCAACGGGCAATAAAATCATCCAAGGTGATGCGCTTATCTGGCTCTGATTTCTGGCCCATTTCAAATTCGTCAATATAATCAACAAACTGTAAGGTTCTTTTTAAATAAAAGGGTAGCGATTGATCGTAATAACGTACGGCGTACAGTGTGCTTTGTGGGGTAAGCTGAGGCTTGATGGCTTCAACCAGATGGTAGCTAGAGTTGGTATAGGCGTAAGACTCATGCCCAACCATCGGCAACTGCCCGCCGACTAATCCAGCCAAGGCTATCGTGGCAATCGCGGCTTCTTTTTTGCCTTTGCCCGCCAAAATAAAGCTGGCAATTGCCCCAATCGTCAAGACCAAGCCTGCGGCAACGAGCCAAGCAGCGTAAGCCGCGTTGTAAACCTGCGGCGTGTTATCGCTCACCATAGTGCTGACATAGGGGTAAGCGCCAATGAGCACAAGACCCGGCACGGCAATCCACACAAAATGCCAGCTTAGGGCTTTACCGCTGATGTCCATTAGCGTTTGCGCCATCAGCATGGCAAGTGCAGGGAAAATCGGCAGAATATATGAAGGCAGTTTGGAGCCTGATTTGGAGAAGAAAGCAAAAATAAACACCGACCAAATCAATAGAAAGCGATTGGATTTAAACTGCTCACTGCTGATCCAGCTTTTTTTAATGGCCAGTGGCAATAGGCTAGTCCAAGGCAAAAGACCTACGGCAAGAATCGGGAAGAAATACCAAAGTGGGCCTTCGCGGCGATGCTCTGTACTTAAAAAGCGTTCGAAGTGCTCGTGAATAAAGAAAAACTGCGCAAATTCAGGATTGGCTTTAGATACGGTTAAAAACCAAGGCACGGTAATGAGCAAGGCTAGTGCTAGACCTTTGATGAGATGGAGCTTGGTCCAGAGCTTAAGATCTCGGCAGATAATGGAATACGCCACAATCGCGATGCCGGGTAGTACCAATCCGATCAAGCCCTTAGATAAAACGGCCAAGCCAATCGCAGCCCAAGCCATGAGCATGCCGTTGCGGTTTTCTTTGGCGCTGGCGCCATCTCTTTGTGCGAGTAAAAAGCCGCAGAGGCTAAAGGTGAGGAAGGCACTGACGCCCATATCGAGCGTTAAAAAGTGGCCATTACCTATCCACCAAGCGCTGCTGGCTAAAATACCGCTGGCGAGCCAGGCTGTGGCTTCACCCCAGAGTTTTCGGCTAGTAAAAAACACCGCCAGTAAGCCTAAAAAACCAGTCAGCGCAGGCCATAACCTTGCTGCAAAGTCTGATTCGCCCAGCACTTCAAAGCTGGCCGCGGTTGCCCAGTATTGCAAAGCGGGTTTTTCAAAGTATTTAATGCCATTGAGGCGGGGGGTATTCCAATCGCCACTGACGACCATTTCGCGCGCAATTTCTGCATAGCGGCCTTCGTCTGGTGTAATAAGCTTGCGATAGCCAAGTGTACCGAACCAGAGTACGGCCAATAGAAGAAGCACCAACCACTTGGCGGCGGGGCGATTAATCAGACTATTCATGTGTTTTCATTGGGGTTGAGCGGTGCGGCATTGTACCTTAAGCCGCATGAATGAGTGAAACGCTGTGGTGTATAGAATTTGTAGGCTAAAAACGGGTTTGCTTTACTCTCTACGCGTCCGAATTAAAACCAATACTGCACCACCACCACCTACCCGTTGTGGGGCTTGGCAAAAAGCCAGCACTTCATCTCTTTGCGCCAGCCAGTTTTTAAGCTTTTGTTTCAAAATCGGTTCGCCATTTTTGGACCCCATTCCCTTGCCGTGCACGATGCACACACAGCGTAGGCCTGCGGCATTGGCGCTTTGTAGAAAACGCGTCACGCTCATTCTGGCCTCATCGCTACTTAAGCCGTGTAAATCCAAATGAGCCGTAGTGGGCCATTGCCCTTTGCGCAAGCGTTTAAGCGTGTCGAGTTTTTGGCCAGGCTTGCTATATAGCAGCTCTTCGCCGGGCGCTAATTCGTCCCAAGGCCAGAAATCAGTCATGTCGTCGAGGGGGCTAAGGTGTTCGGCATGTTGCTTGCGCGGCCATGGGCTAACTTCTGGCTTGGGGTGGCTATATTGCTTGTTTTGAAGTGGCTTAACGCCTTGCACCGAGCGCATAAAAAGGGCGTGATCATCCAGTGTTTCAATCGGCTTATACGGCGTCTTGCTCGCAATCTGCGGCTTGATGCGTAATGCTTTTCTGAGTTGGCGTAGCTTTGGGCTGTCCATTTGAGTCCAATGCAAAAAGGGGCGCTGAGCGCCCCTTGAGTCAAGCTAAAGTATGATTTTAACGTAAAGAATCTAAATATTTATCTGCGTCGAGTGCGGCTTGGCAGCCAGACGCTGCAGAAGTCACTGCTTGGCGATAAATATGGTCCTGTACATCGCCCGCAGCAAACACGCCAGCGATGTTGGTGCCTGTTGCGCCGCCATCACGCCCACCCTTGGTTTTGATGTAGCCCGTTGCATCCATATCAAGCTGGCCTTTGAAAATATCGGTATTTGGCTTGTGACCAATCGCAATAAATACGCCGGTTAGCTCGATATCACGCGTGCTGCCATCAACTGTAGATTTGAGACGCGCGCCGGTTACGCCGGTTGCATCGCCTAAAACTTCATCCAAGGTGCTATTGATGGCGAGGGTGATTTTGCCCGCGCCCACTTTTTCCATTAAATGATTAATCAGGATTTTTTCTGAGCGGAAAGTATCGCGGCGGTGAACTAAAGTGACATGGGCTGCAATATTAGAGAGGTAGAGTGCTTCTTCAACCGCCGTATTGCCGCCGCCAACAACAGCGACTTGTTGGTTGCGATAAAAGAAACCATCGCATGTTGCGCAGGCTGAAACGCCACGGCCTGCAAAAGTTTCTTCGCTGGGAAGACCAATATATTGAGCAGATGCGCCAGTCGCAATAATCAGGGCATCGCAGGTGTATTCACCAGAGTCACCCACGAGACGAATTGGTTTTTCAGTTAAATGTGTGGTGTGAATCTGATCAAAGATCATTTCTGTACCAAAACGCTCCGCGTGCTTCTGGAATCGTGCCATCAGCTCTGGGCCTTGCACGCCATCTGCATCTGCTGGCCAGTTATCAACCTCAGTCGTGGTCATGAGTTGGCCGCCTTGGGCGATACCAGTAATGAGCACTGGGTTGAGGTTAGCGCGAGCTGCATATACTGCTGCTGAATAGCCAGCAGGACCCGAGCCCAA